>NZ_JBVHWN010000004.1:0-637110 GCF_055564335.1 Streptomyces sp. NPDC029139
GGCTTTTCCCTTCGGTCTTGCGTTTCCGACTCTATCAGATCTTTCCGATCCGATTTCCTCGGTGCTTTCCGGCTTCTTCGGTTTCCCGTTTCGGCGTTCCTGCGTTTCCGACTCTATCAGATCCTTTCGGGCCTGATTCCCAGTCAGCGGGAGTTGTCTTCGCGGCTGTTGGGCCGTTCCGACGCTCAAACTCTAGCGGATTTCCCGGGCGACTCATAATCGAGTCAATCGAATTGAATTTCGGCATGCCGAAATTCGTCCCGAGTGGGAGATCGTGCTGAGTTGAGTTGCCGCATCAGCGGCGGGAGTGGCTGTCGCAGAACCGTTCCGGCCCCGTGACAACTCGGAGAACACTACGGATACGGCAGGGGCGTGTCAACCCCGCTCCGCCGTGCCGCGTGCAGGGCCTCTCAGTCGAGGTCCGTGAGCCGGCCGCCCGCGTCGGGCTGGGCGTGCTCGACCCTGCGGAGCAGGCGGATCAGCATCTCGCCCAGGCCGCCGCGCTCCTCGCTCGTCAGGTCCTGGAGAAGCTCCTCCTCGAAGCCCGTCGCCATGCGCATCGCCTCGAGCCACTTCGAGCGGCCCTCGTCCGTCAGCTCCACGATCACCCGCACCCGGTTGCTCTCGTCGCGGTCACGGGTGACCAGCCCCTCGCCCGCCATGCGGTCGATGCGGTGCGTCATCGCGGCCGGCGTGAGACCGAGGCGCTTGGCCAGCTCTCCGGGACCCAGGCGATAGGGGGCGCCGGCCAGGACGAGGGTCTTGAGGACCTCCCACTCGGCGTTGCTGATGCCGAGGTCGGCCAGCTGGCGGCCGTACGCCACGTTCATCCGTCGGTTCAGCCGGCCGAGGGCGGAGACCACCTTCTCGACCTGGGGGTCGAGCTCGCGGTACTCGCGCTGATAGGCCGCGATCTGTTCGTCGAGGCTCGGCTCGGGGGTCTCGGACATGCGGGGAGTATCCCACGGCTGCCGTTGGCATTGAAGTCCTTCCATGTGTACTGTTAAGGATCGAACTTTAGTGTTGAAGTCTTCAGGGTTCAGTCCTACAGGGCTAAGCCCTCCTCTTGAAGTGGGTGAGTGTGACCAAGGCGATGGGTGCAGCGATGCGCCGGATCCAGGCAGGCGGCGCGCTGAGCGCGTTCGGACTCGGCTTCACCGTTCCGTACCTCTATGTGTATGTCGCTCAGGTGCGGGATCTGGGCGCGTCCACGGCGGGCGTCGTGCTCGCCGTCTTCGCCATGGCCGCCCTCGTGGTCCTGCCCTTCAGCGGACGCGCCGTCGACCGGCGTGGTCCCGTCCCCGTGCTGCTGGTCGCCGCCGTCCTCGCGTCCCTCGGCGCTCTGGGCATGGGGCTGTCGCAGAGCGTGCCGGCCGCCGTCGGATCGGCCGCGCTGCTCGGTGCCGGTACCGCCGTGATGCAGCCGGCGCTCGCGACGATGATCGTCTGGTGCTCGGACCCGTCGACCCGTACGCGGTCCTTCGCCATGCAGTTCTTCCTGCAGAACCTGGGCCTCGGCGTGGGTGGCCTGATCGGTGGCCAGCTCGTCGACGAGAGCCGGCCGGACAGTTTCCTCCTCCTCTTCTCGATCGAGGCGGTGATGTTCCTCGTACTCGCCGGGATCGTGCTGACCGTGCGAATGCCGGGCTCCCCCGCCCTGCAGAGCACCCGTCCGGCCGGCGCCAAGGGCGGCGGGCTGCGAGCCCTGCTCGGGCACAAGGCCATGGTCCAGCTGTGCGTCCTCGGCTTCGTGCTGTTCTTCGCCTGCTACGGGCAGTTCGAGTCGGGTCTCGCGGCGTACGGCACGGAGGCCGCGGGCATTCAGCCGTCGACGCTCGGGATCGCGCTGGCCGCCAACACGGCCGTCATCGTCGTCGCGCAGTTCGTGGTGCTGAGGTTCGTCGAGCGTCGTCGCCGTACGCGGGTGATCGCGGCCGTCGGTCTGATCTGGACCCTCGCGTGGGTGATCGCCGGGTACGCGGGGCTCGGCCACGGCAGCCAGACCATGGCGACCGCGGCCTTCGTCTCCACGTACGCCCTCTTCGGGCTCGGCGAGGCGATGCTGTCGCCGACCGTGGCGCCGCTGGTGGCCGACCTGGCACCGGAGTCGATGGTCGGGCAGTACAACTCGGCGTTCGCTCTGGTCAAGCAGCTCGCGCTGGCCGTCGGGCCGGCCGTGGGCGGGCCCATGGGGGCCGCGCTGCACGGGCCGTACATCGTGACCTTCGTGCTCTTCTCGCTCGGGATCACGTTCCTGGCGCTGCGGCTCGGCAGGCAGCTCACGCCGGTGCAGGACCAGCCCTCGCTCGCCGCGAAGACCTCACGCGTCGTCGCGCGGCACCAGCCCGAGAAGGAGTCCGCCGCCGTCTAGGGCGTGGGGCGAAAATCCCGCCGGGCCCGGCGGCCGGACGGCGTTCCTTTCGCCACAACGCTCTAGTCCGGCAGGGCGAACTCGCACCAGACCGCTTTGCCGCCCCCGGGCGTACGGCGGCTTCCCCAGGACGAGGCGATCGTCGCGATGATCGAGATCCCGCGACCCGCCTCGTCCTCCGTCTCCGCCCTGCGGCGGCGCGGCAGATGGTCGTCTCCGTCCGTGACCTCGATGATCAGGCGCCGGTCGGTGCGGCGCAGCCGCAGGCGCATCGGCGGGGTGCCGTGCTTGAGGGAGTTCGCCACCAGCTCGCTGGTGGCGAGGACGCCGAGGTCGCGCAGTTCGACCGGGAAGCGCCAGCTGGAGAGGACGCCCGAGGCGAAGGCACGCGCGCGGGGGGCCGCCTCCACTCCGCCGAGGAGCTCCAGAGCGGCGTTGTGGAACAGCTCCGCGTCCGGTCCCTTGCGGGACGGGTGCTGGACGACCAGGACGGCGACGTCGTCGTCGTGCTCGGCGGTGACGCCGAGCGAGCGCAGCAGCCGGTCGCAGACCACCTGCGGGGTGCCGAGCGCGCCGGACAGGGCGCGCTCAAGCGCGGCCACGCCTTCGTCGATGTCCTCGCGACGGCGCTCGACGAGACCGTCCGTATAGAGGACGGCGGTGGAGCCGGGGGCAGGGCGATCGTGCCGGAGGTGTGCAGCCAGCCACCGGTGCCGAGCGGGGGCCCGGTGGGGTCCTCGGCGCGGCGGACCGTGCCGTCCTCGTCCCTGACGAGGATCGGGAGGTGGCCGGCGGAGGCGTACACGAGCTTGCCCTCGTTGGGGTCGTGGACCGCGTACACGCAGGTGGCGATCTGGCTGGCGTCGATCTCGGCGGCGAGGCCGTCGAGCAGCTGGAGCACCTCGTGCGGGGGGAGGTCGAGCCGGGCGTAGGCGCGGACGGCCGTGCGGAGCTGGCCCATGACGGCGGCGGCGCGCACGCCGCGGCCCATGACGTCGCCGATGACCAGGGCGGTGCGGCCCGCGCCGAGGGTGATGACGTCGTACCAGTCGCCGCCGACCGCCGCGTCCGTGCCGCCGGGCTGGTACGTGGCGGCGATCCTCAGGTCGTCGGGCTGCTCCAGCTCCTGCGGGAGCAGGGAGCGCTGGAGCGTGACGGCGGTCTCGCGGTGCCGGCGCTCGCTGGCGCGCAGCCGCTCGGCGGCCTCGGCGTGGTCGGTGACGTCGGCCGCGTGGACGAGGACGGCGCCGCCCTCGAAGCGCGGCGAGTCCACGGGCAGGCAGGTGACCGTGTACGAGCCGCCTTCCTGGGTCTTGCGGGACTTGACCGTGCGCGGCTTTCCGCTGCGCAGGACCTGGTCCATCAGCGGCAGCAGACCGAGCTCGTGGACCTCGGGGCAGGCGTCGGCGACGGTCGCCCCGGCGGGGCGGGGGCCGAACGCGGCGGCGTAGGCGTCGTTGACGTACGCGATGCGGTGCTCGGGGCCGTGCACGAGCGCGACCAGGCCGGGGAGGCGGCCGATGATCTCGCGTACGGAGAAGTCCTCCAAGGCGGGGACCTCGCCGGGGAGGTGCTCAGGCCGCTGCTCGTACTCCCCGCGGGCGGCGGGCACGGAGCCCTCGGTCCCCCGCGCCGCCGTGCGGCGCTGCGTGCCGGGGAGTCGGGCGCTCCAACGGGTGAAGTTCACGGATTCGTATGCCTCGGGGTGTCGTTGGCCGTGCTGAGTCACTCTGTGCAGGTGTGAGCCCACCTATGGTCACACGTCCAGTGTGACCGACCGCACTGACATCGGTGTCAGCCCGGCTTCGGGCCGTTCTCGGGACCGTTCTTCGGGCCGTTCTTCGGGGGCGGGGGCGCGGCGGCGAGTTCGAACTCGGCGCGCGGGTGTTCCAGCGAGCCGAGCGAGACGATCTCCCGTTTGAACAGGCCGGACAGGGTCCACTCGGCCAGGACGCGGGCCTTCCGGTTGAAGGTCGGGATACGGCTGAGGTGGTACGCGCGGTGCATGAACCAGGCCGGGTAACCCTTGAGTTTGCGGCCGTAGACGTGTGCCACGCCCTTGTGGAGGCCGAGGGAGGCGACCGAACCCGCGTACGAGTGGGCGTAGTCCTTGAGCGGCTGTCCGCGCAGGGAGGCGGCGATGTTCTCGGCGAGCACCTTGGTCTGGCGCACGGCGTGCTGGGCGTTCGGCGCGCACTGGGCGCCCGGCTCGTCCGCCGTGATGTCGGGGACGGCCGCCGCGTCTCCCGCCGCCCAGGCGTGTTCCACGCCGTCGACGGTGAGCCGTGCCGTGCAGGTGATCCGGCCGCGGCCGTCGAGCGGCAGGTCGGTGGCGGTCAGGACCGGGGCGGGTTTGACGCCGGCCGTCCAGACGACCGTACGGGTCGGGAGGCGCGTGCCGTCGCTCAGGACGGCGACCCTGTCCTCGCAGGACTCGAGGCGGGTCTCCAGACGTACGTCGATGTTGCGGCCGCGCAGCTCGCGGATCGCGTACTTGCCCATCTTCTCGCCGACCTCGGGCAGGATCCGGTTCGACGCCTCGACCAGGACCCACTTCAGGTCCTCCGGCTTGATGTTGTGGTAGTACCGCGCGGTGTAGCGGGCCATGTCCTCCAGCTCCGCGAGGGCCTCCACGCCCGCGTAGCCGCCACCGACGAAGACGAAGGTGAGGGCGGCGTCACGCAGACCCGGGTCGCGGGTGGAGGAGGCGATGTCCATCTGCTCGATGACGTGGTTGCGCAGCCCGATGGCCTCCTCGACGGTCTTGAAGCCGATGCCGAAGTCGGCGAGACCGGGGACCGGGAGTGTGCGGGAGATCGAGCCGGGGGCGATGACCAGTTCGTCGTACGTCAGTTGCACGCTTCCGGTGCCCTCCTCCTCGGTGGCGAGGGTGGAGAGCGTCGCGGTCCGCTTCGCGTGGTCGACTGCGTGGACCTCTCCGATGAGGATCCGACACCTGTCGAGGACGCGGCGGAGCGGGACGACGACATGGCGCGGGGAGATGGAGCCGGCCGCCGCCTCGGGGAGGAACGGCTGGTACGTCATGTACGGGTCGGGCGTGACCACCGTGATCTCGACCGCACCGCTTCTGAGCTCGGCCTTGAGCTGCCGCTGGAGGCGCAGCGCGGTGTACATCCCGACGTAGCCACCGCCGACAACGAGAATGCGCACAGGTTCGGTCACTGTCCCATGACGCAACGCCGTCCGGGGTTTGTCCACAGGCCCGGCACATTGTGTGACCGGCGGGTCGTGGGGGCGCGGGGTGGCGCACGGGGTGGGTACAGCGCCGAGTACGCAGGTCAGAGCGGGCGTGAGGGGTGGTTCCGGGGGTCAGAATCGGGAGAGTTCAGGCCCTTGCTCCGATCGGGGGGCGCACCGTACGGAACTCCCCCTTCTGAATTGACCCGGACTCAACTATGTTCGTACCTCATCGGGGTGTCGGATCGCAGCGCGTGGACCAGAGCGTGGGACGGTCCGGAGATCCCGTGTCAGGGCGGGGAGTCTCCGGGGGGAGACATCATGAGCGGGGGAACGCTTATGCACATGCAGGATGCGCGTTGGCAGGCCGTCGTCGGGGCGACGGACGGCTCGGCCAACGGACGGATGGGGGCGACGGCGCAGGTCGGCCGCTCGGCACCGCTGCGCGTGGACGCGCAGCGCAACCTCGAGCACGTCCTGCGCGCCGCGCGCGAGGTCTTCGGCGAGCTCGGCTACGGCGCTCCGATGGAGGACGTGGCGCGCCGCGCCCGGGTCGGCGTGGGGACGGTCTACCGCCGCTTCCCCAGCAAGGACGTCCTGGTGCGCCGGATAGCCGAGGAGGAGACCGCCCGGCTGACCGAGCAGGCCCGTACGGCCCTCGGACAGGAGGACGAGCCCTGGTCGGCGCTCTCCCGGTTCCTGCGGACCTCGGTGGCGTCGGGCGCGGGACGTCTGCTGCCGCCGCAGATCCTGCGGGTGGGCGTGGACGCGGACGAGCTTCTGCTGCCGGCGCAGGCGGCGGGGGACGGGGCGCGGGTGCCGCACCAGCGGGGTTTCGCCGACCAGGCCGAGCCGCGGGTCGTCGGACCGCGCACGGCGCCCGACTCCGAGCAGGGCGACACCGGAGCGGCGGAGCTCCTGGAGGTCGTCGGACGTCTGGTCGACCGGGCCCGCGAGGCGGGCGAGCTGCGTGCGGACGTGACCGTGGCGGACGTCCTCCTCGTCATCGCCACGGCGGCGCCGGCGCTGCCGGACGCGGCGCAGCAGGCGGCGGCCTCGACCCGGCTCCTGGACATCCTTCTGGAGGGCCTGCGCTCGCGATAGCGCGCGCCGGTCGGGTCGTCGAGTGGTCCGGGCGGACCGTTGAGCATGCCCCGAACGGGTGAGCGGTTACGCCGGGATACAGGAAGTCGCCCCGGACGAGTGGTAAGTGGACGCGCGGGTTCGGCGCGCCTCCGCTCTGTGGCAGTCTGGCCCGGTGTTCGCGTCTGAGCGTGCGTACGGGGGCTTCAGCGATGAGCGGTGACGGTCGGGACGAGCCGCTGGGCAGCGGCGGCGCCACGGAGACCGGGGGCCTTTCGTCCCGGCAGGTGCCGAGCCAGGGCGGGCCGGGAGGCTCCTCGGGCGCGCCCGCGGGTGCACCGGCCGCCATGCCCGGTTCCGTACCGGCGACCGGTTCGGTCCCGGGATCCGGTTCCGCGCCGGCGTTCGGCTCCATGGCGGGGGCCGGCTCGGTGGCGGGAGCCGACGACCCGAGTGTGCCGCACCAGCGTGAGGGCAGGGCGTACGCGGCTCTCGACAGCGACGACGAGCCCGGCACCGTACTGCCGCCGCCGCTCGAACTCCCGCCGTCCGACGCCGATCTCGTCCAGCTGATGCGGGACGGCGACGACAGCGCGTACGAAGAGCTGTTCCGCCGGCACTCCGAGGCCGTACGGCGCTATGCCCGGACCTGCTGCCGTGACGCGCACACCGCCGACGACCTGACGGCGGAGGTGTTCGCCCGGACGCTCCAGGCGGTGCGGGGCGGCGCCGGGCCCGAGCAGGCCGTGCGCGCCTACCTCCTGACGACGGTCCGGCGGGTGGCCGCGAACTGGACGCGGACGCAGAAGCGGGAGCATCTGGTCGAGGACTTCGCCGTCTTCGCCGCGCAGGCCGCTCGCGGTTCCGAGGTCTCCGACACGGACACGCTCGATCTCGGGGCGGACGTCCTGGCCATGCACGAGGCCGAGCAGTCCCTGGCCCTCCAGGCGTTCCGCTCGCTGCCCGAACGCTGGCAGGCCGTGCTCTGGCACACCACCGTCGAGGAGGAGTCGCCGAGCGAGGTCGCGCCGCTGTTCGGCCTGACCGCCAACGCCACCGCCGTCCTCGCCGGCAGGGCCCGCGAGGGCCTCAAGCAGGCCTATCTCCAGGCCCATGTCAGCCAGTCCCTCACGTCCGGCGGGGACTGCGCCCGCTACGCCGACCGGCTCGGTGCCTACGCGCGCGGCGGGCTGCGGATGCGGGCCGAACGCGGGCTGCGCAAGCACCTGGAGGAGTGCGCCAAGTGCCGGCTCGCGGCCGGCGAACTGGCGCATGTCAACGCCGGGATCCCCGCGCTGCTGCCGATCGCCGTCATCGGCTGGTTCGCCGCCGGGTTCTCGCTCAAGGCCGCGGGTGTCGTGGCCGGCGGAGCGGCGGGCGCGGCCGGTGCCGGAGCGGCCGCCGCAGC
Organism: Streptomyces sp. NPDC029139; assembly: GCF_055564335.1. NCBI lineage: Bacteria > Bacillati > Actinomycetota > Actinomycetes > Kitasatosporales > Streptomycetaceae > Streptomyces > Streptomyces sp. NPDC029139. Next base: position 8,061 of record NZ_JBVHWN010000004.1, read on the forward strand.
CGCGGGAGCCGGTTCGTCGACCACGGCCGGGGCGTCCTCCGCCGTCGTGGCCGAGGGGCTCGGCGCCCCCGCCAAGGCCGGTATCGCGGCGGCCGTGGCCGTCGCGGCGACCGCCGGTCTGGTGTGGGCGCTGTCGGGCGACCCGCAGCCGGTCGCGAAGCCCGCACCGTCGCCGCCGGCCGTCGCCCCCCTCGTACCGTCGGAGCCGCCCCCGCCGCCCAAGCCGGCGCCCAGGCCCACTCCGCCGCCGGTCGTCCCCGTGCACGCCCCGGAGCCGACCCCGCCGCCGAAGCCGACCCCTCCCGAGCCCAGCCCCGAGCCGCCCCCGAAGCCGACCCCTCCGAAGCCGGCCCCCGCGAAGCCCAGACCGAAGCCGCCCGCTCCCCAGCCCCCGCCGCCGGCCCCGCCCGCCGTCTACCAGCTCAACCGACTGGACTACGGCATCGCCGGCGACGGCACCGAGCCGGAGGTACGGCTCGGCGCCGGCAGCTGGATGTGGCAGCGCGAGGACCTGTCGATCGGCGGCACGCGGTACGCGCACGGTGTGAGCGTGCACGCGCCGTCCTCCCTCACCATCGACCTCAACCGCCGGTGCACCAGTTATGACGCGGTCGTCGGCATCGACGACCTGAGCGCGCCCTTCGGCGTCGGCGGCGTCCGCTTCTCCGTCCACGCGGACGGGGAACGGCTCTGGCGCTCCGACGTGGTCCGGCCCGGTGACCCGGCGATCCCGGTCCACGTCGGGCTCGCCGGCCGCAGGACGCTCCGTCTGGTGGTGGAGGAACACACACCGTTCGGCATGGTGGCGGTCGCGGACTGGGCCCGGTCCCGGATCAGCTGCGTCTGAGCGGGCGGCGGCCGCCCGTCGCGTACGACTTCCGCCAGGACCGCAGCAAGCCCTCCAGGCCGCCACAAGCCCGCCAGGCCGCGCCCCCGGTGCGGAAGCTGCCGACTCGTCCCCGGCCTGTGGAGGGACCCGCGCCGTACGAGTCGCCTTCCGCGCCCGGAACCTCAGGCCGTCAAGGACCTCGTCGACGGCACCAGCGGTCCCACCACCGCACGCTGCCGCGGGGGCGCCGCGGTGCCCGTCCAGCAGGTGCCGCGGCGGGCGAGCAGGCGGTGCAGCCAGAGTTCGGTGGAGACCAGGTCGGCGAGGCCGTCCAGGGGGACCGGCTCGCCCTCGGAGGCCGCCCGCAGGGCCTTGCGGACCACCCGCGCCTCGATCAGGCCCGCGTCGGCGAGGAGCGGGGCGGCGAAGAGTTCCATGAGGTCGGGGAGCGCGGCGCGCAGGCCCGCGCGGACGGCCGAGGCCGGGACGGCGGGGTTCGGCGTGCCCCAGCCCGGCGGGAGGTCATGGACGCCCGCCCCCGCGAGAACCGTGCGCAGGACGGCCGCCCGGGCGCCGGGCTGGACCCGCAGCGATTCGGGAAGGGCGCGGCAGGCCCGTACCACCTGGTTGTCGAGGAACGGGGCGTGGAGACGCTGGCTGCGGATCTCCGCCGCCTGTTCGAGCACCCGGTGGTCCGCCGCCGCCCGGGCGAGCGCCGCACGCGCGCGTGCCTCTCCCGGTCGCTGCACCGACGTGGGCAGCGTCGCCGCCCGGGTCAGGCGAACCGATACTTCGGCCAACGCCTCGCCCGTGAGCCAGCGCGCAGCCGGGCCGGGACGCGACCAGGTCAGGGCGGAGAGGGACGCCTCCAGGGGGCCGAATGCCCCGGGACCCGGACGGTTCGCCTCCAGCAGGCCGGCCGCGGCCGCCTCCAGACCGGACCGGTAGGGGGTACGGGCGAGCCGGCGCGCCGCCCGGTAGACCGTCAGCGGCACGAGCAGCGAACCCGCCGACGGGCCCGTGGCCTTGGCGAGCGCCGTCACCGGACGCACCAGCGATCTGCGGCGCCGGTCCAGCAACAGGTCGGCGAGGCGCGCGGGGTGGGCGTCCAGGACCTGGCGGGCCCCCAGGCCCGTGAAGTGGTCGGCGCTGCCGCCCGCGAGGCGCCGACGGTGCCGGCCGGCCACGACGAGGGAGGGGCCCGGTTCGTCGGTCAGCGGGCCGTCCAGCTCCGCGTAGGGCAGCGCCTCCTCGCCCGCCGCCACGACCACATGGTGCAGCCGCGGGTTCGCGGCGATCGCCCGTGCGCGCTCCAGCTCGTCCTCCCGGCTGGGGGAGCCGCCGGTCGCCAGGTCGTTGAAGGTGACGGCCAGCAGCCGCTCCCCGGCGCCCGTGCCATGGCCGAGGATCGTGCCCGGGACGCCGGGCAGACCGGCGGCCAGCAGGGCGAGCGTCCCGGACGCGCTGCCCCCGGAGAGGTCCGCGCCGATCCCGGGCGCGGGGCCGCCGCCCCGGGCGGCCCGCCGCTCGGCGGGCCCCATGCCGGGGACAGGACCGGGGTCCGGCAGGGGAGCCTCCGGCGCGTGCCGGGGGGCGGTGAGCCGGGCCCGTACGGCGTCGACCAGTGCGTCCCGTACGCCCTCCACCGCCCGGCGCGGCTCGATCTCGGCGGCGGCCACCGCGAGGGAGGCCACCGGCTCGTAGCCGGTGATCTCACGCGAACCCTCGCGCAGGATCAGCGCGTGCCCGGGCGGCACCCGCTTCACCCCTTCGTACGGGGTGGAGTCGCGCAGCGCCTCCGGTGTCTCGGGGCAGGCGAGCAGTGCGGCCAGGTGCCCGATGTCGAGCTGGGCCTCGATGAGGTCCGCGAGGGGGAGGGCGGCCGTCGCGTACGCGGTGCCCTTCGCCCACGGGGTGTGGAACACCGGCCGCGCGCCCGCCAGATCACCCGTGACGGTGATCCGGCCGCCGACCCGTACGACGGCGGTGTAGCTGCCGGGCCAGGCGGTGAGGTGGCGCAGCGCGCCCCCGCGCGCGGTGAGCAGGCCGACCCTCAGCTCCTCGTCGCTCGCGGCGCAACATCCCAGTACCGCGAGGCGGGTGTGCGCGTCGACATCGATCAGCCGCACCTCGTCCGGGCGCCAGTCGCCGACCGCCCACAGCGGATCGGGGTCGGCCCAGAGGAGTTGTGCGCCCACCGGCTGGATCGTGCGCCCCTCGGACGCCGTGCCCCCCACGGCTCCGGCCGTACCCGTCGGGCCGAAGGTCGCGGCGACACTGCTCCAGCCCACCAGCCATCGCATCGGCGCCTCCACGTCGGTTCAGTGGAGGAACATGCTGCCACGACAACGGCGCACAGGAGGGGGTCCGGGGTCGCGCGCGCAAAGGCGAATGCGCCCCTGGCATGGGACAGTTGTGGCCGGTTCGCCCACCGTCGGCATTCGGCCATTCTCGGCGGTGCAGAAACCGTCCGGCAGTCCGGGAGGCGCTGTTCGCCTCCCGGAGCCGTCCGCCGCCCGCGGGGAATGGGGCGACGGTGTCCCCCAGCCCACCGGTCCACAGCCGGTGGGCCGACCCACGCAGCACTCATGGAAGCGCTCCCCCGCCGACCGGGCGAGAGCGCACGGCCGGGCGCACGGCCACACCACCGGAGCACGCGCCGGGCGGCGCCCCACAAGCGCCACCCGGGGCTCCCCGCGCCGACGGCACTACGCCATCCGGCCCCCATCCGTCTGTTCACACAACAATCCCGCCATACGGAACTCCGCCCCTTAACGGTAGGGATGCGGCGAACTACGCTGTGTTTACGAATGCCGCACGCCTATGCCCGGCGTCGTGGCGGCCGTCTTGGGTGTCGAGGGGTGGCGTCATGTCCAGGGAGCAACGCGGGCCGAACGAAAAGCTCGGCACGGTTCTCGCCCTCGCGGGAATCAGCAACGCCGGCCTCGCCCGGCGCGTCAACGACCTCGGTGCGCAGCGGGGGCTGACGCTTCGCTACGACAAGACGTCGGTGGCCCGGTGGGTGTCGAAGGGCATGGTGCCGCAGGGCGCCGCGCCGCATCTGATCGCCGCCGCGATCGGCCAGAAGCTCGGCCGGCCGGTGCCGCTGCACGAGATCGGCCTCGCCGACGCCGACCCGGCGCCGGAGGTGGGTCTCGCCTTCCCGCGCGACGTCGGGGAGGCGGTCCGCTCGGCGACGGAGCTGTACCGGCTGGACCTCGCGGGCCGGCGGGCGGGCGGCGGCGGGATCTGGCAGTCGCTGGCTGGATCCTTCGCGGTCAGCGCCTACGCGACCCCCGCCTCCCGATGGCTGATAACGCCCGCCGACTCCTCCGTGGAGCGGCTGCCGGACCCCGCCGGCGGGCCGGCGCCCGAAGGCCCCGAGACCGGGCCCCACGCGCGCGTGGGGCACAGCGATGTCGCCAAGCTCCGCGAGGCCGCCGAGGACGCCCGCCGCTGGGACTCCAAGTACGGGGGCGGCGACTGGCGCTCCTCGATGGTCCCGGAGTGCTTACGCGTCGACGCCGCCCCGCTGCTGCTCGGCTCGTACTCGGACGAGGTCGGCCGCGCCCTGTTCGGGGCGACGGCGGAGCTGACCCGGCTGGCCGGCTGGATGGCCTTCGACACCGGCCAGCAGGAGGCGGCCCAGCGCTACTACATCCAGGCGCTGCGCCTGGCGCGCGCCGCCGCCGACGTCCCGCTCGGCGGGTACGTCCTCGCCTCGATGTCCCTCCAGGCCACCTACCGGGGCTTCGCCGACGAGGGCGTGGACCTCGCCCAGGCCGCCCTGGAGCGCAACCGCGGGCTCGCCACCGCCCGCACCATGTCCTTCTTCCGGCTCGTGGAGGCCCGCGCCCACGCCAAGGCCAACGACGGAATGGCGGCGGCGGCCGCGCTGAAGGCGGCGGAGGGCTGGCTGGAGCGCTCGCGGGAGGGCGACGCCGACCCCACCTGGCTGGGCTTCTACTCGTACGACCGGTTCTGCGCGGACGCCGCCGAGTGCTACCGGGACCTGAAGGCGCCGCGCCAGGTGCGCCGCTTCACCGAGCAGGCGCTCTCCCGGCCGACGGAGGAGTTCGTCCGCTCGCACGGGCTGCGGCTCGTCGTCTCGGCGGTCGCCGAGCTCGAATCGGGCAATCTGGACGCGGCCTGCGCGGCGGGCACGCGCGCGGTGGAGGTGGCGGGCCGGATCTCGTCCGCCCGGACCACGGAGTACGTACGGGACCTGCTGCACCGGCTGGAGCCGTACGGTGACGAGCCGAGGGTCATGGAGCTGCGGGAGCGGGCACGTCCGCTGCTGATGGCCCCGGCGTGATCTTCGCGCCTCTCCGACGTGACGCGTGTCCCACCGGGTTTAACGGCATTGTCAGTGGGCCAGTGCACTATCGGGGTGGGAGGTGGCGCAGGTGCTCGACTGTGACGTGCTCGTGATCGGCGGCGGAATCGTCGGTCTGTCGACGGCGTACGCCCTGACCCGCGCCGCGCCCGGCACCCGTGTCACGGTCCTGGAGAAGGAGCACGGCCCGGCCCGCCACCAGACCGGACGGAACAGCGGGGTGATCCACAGCGGGATCTACTACCGCCCGGGATCCCTGAAGGCACGGTTCGCGGTCGCGGGCGCGGCCGAGATGGTCAAGTTCTGCGCGGAGTACGGCCTGCCGTACGAGGTCACCGGCAAGCTCATCGTCGCGACGGGGCGCGACGAGCTGCCCCGGCTGCACGCGCTCGTGCAGCGCGGCCGGGAGAACGGCATTCCGGTGCGCGAGCTCGGGCCGGCGCAGATCAGCGCGTACGAGCCGCGGGTGCGGGGCCTCGCGGCGATCCATGTCGGCACCACCGGCATCTGCGACTACGGAGCGGTGGCGGCGCAGCTCGCCGAGTCCTCCGGGGCGCGCGTCCTGTACGGCTCCGAGGTCACCGCCGTCGACCGGCGGCCCTGGGGCGTGGCCGTCCGCACGGCGGCCGGGACGGTGGTGCGCGGCAGGGTCCTGGTGAACTGCGCGGGGCTGCACTGCGACCGGGTGGCCCGGATGGCCGGCGACGAGCCGGGGATGCGGATCATCCCCTTCCGTGGGGAGTACTACGAGCTGGCGGACCCCTCGCTGGTCCGTGGTCTGGTGTACCCGGTTCCGGACCCGGCCTTCCCCTTCCTCGGGGTCCATCTCACGCGGGGCGTCGACGGCGGCGTGCACGTGGGGCCGAACGCGGTGCCGGCGCTGGCCCGGGAGGGATACGGCTGGTCGGTCGTGCGGCCGGGCGACCTGGCGGGGACGCTCGCCTGGCCGGGCTCCTGGCAGATCGCCCGGGAGCACTGGCGGTACGGAGCGGGTGAGCTGCGCCGGTCGCTGTCGAAGCGGGCCTTCACGGAGGCGGTGCGCAGGCTGCTTCCGATGGTGGAGGAAACGGATCTGCGGCGGGCTCCGGCCGGAGTGCGGGCACAGGCGGTGCTCCGGGACGGCACGCTCCTGGACGACTTCCTGATCCGGGAGGCCCCGAGGACGGTCCATGTCCTGAACGCGCCCAGCCCGGCGGCGACGGCGTCCCTCCCGATCGGGAGAGAGGTCGCGTCCAGGGCCCTGGCGCTCCTCTGACCGGCCGTGGCCCTCGCTCCCTCCCACCGTGGTCCTCGCGCTTCCCCACCGTGGCCCTTGATCTCTCCCGCCGTGGTCATTGGTCTCCCCCGCCGTGATCCTTGATCTCCCCCGGCCGGGGTCCGCTCCCGAGGATGGTCCTGCCGCTCCCCGGCCGCGTCAGGCAGGCATGGGAGCAGCCGTCGGCACCGGTTCCGGGCCCCGTAGAATTGGCGCATTGTGTCTGAGTCCCGAGAAACCGCCACGCAGCCCGTCGCCGAGCCCTCCGCCGCGCCCGTCGTCTTCCAGCGGGGCAGCCAGAGGTTCGCCGCGGGCGAAGGGCCCCTGCCCGACCCCGCCGGCTCGCACCACGAGCGGCGCATCCGCAGCTTCCAGCCCCGTCGCAGCCGCGTCACCGCGGGTCAGGCCGAGGCGCTGCTCAAGCGGTGGCCGGACTGGGGCCTGGACATCGACGGCAAGCGGGTCCTCGATCTGAAGGAGATGTTCGGCGGTCTGCCCGTCGTCCTGGAGATCGGCTTCGGCATGGGCGAGGCCACGGCCCAGATGGCCGCCGCCGACCCCGGCACCGGCATCCTCGCCGTGGACGTCCACACCCCCGGCCAGGGCAATCTCCTCGGTCTCGCCGACCGCAACGGCCTGGAGAACATCCGCGTCGCCAACGGCGACGCGATCATCCTGCTCCGCGAGATGCTCGGCCCCGACGCCCTCGACGGTTGCCGCGTGTACTTCCCGGACCCCTGGCCCAAGAAGCGCCACCACAAGCGGCGCCTCATCCAGCCCGAGTTCCTCACCCTGCTCGCGACCCGGATGAAGCCCGGCGCCGTCCTGCACTGCGCGACCGACTGGGAGGAGTACGCCGAGCAGATGCTCGAGGTCCTCTCCGCCCACCCCGACTTCGAGAACACCCGGGCCGACGGCGGCTACGCGCCCCGCCCCGCCTACCGTCCCCTCACCCGCTTCGAGGGTCAGGGCCTGACCAAGGGCCATGTCGTGCACGACCTGCTCTTCGCCAGGAATTAGAACGCGGGAGCGGAACTCCCTCGCGGGGTGTCAGTCCACCTCGTTAGGGTCGCTCACGTGTCGAACCACGTTCCCGTCCCGGCCCGGGACACCGAGGAGCCGGACTTCGCGGCCGTGCCGGACCGCGCCCAGTGGCGCTACCGGCCCCGTCGCGCCTTCTGGCGCAGCAAGGTGGTCCGGGTCGTCGCCGTGGGCACGCTGCTCGCGATCTGCGCGCTGGTGATCCTCGCGATGGTGCGGGAGCAGACCGGCACCGAGGGTTTCCTCGTCGGCCTGGGCCTGGCCGTCCTGCCCGTCCCCCTGCTCGTCGCCGCCTTCCGCTGGCTCGACCGCGTCGAGCCCGGCCCCTGGCGGAACCTGATCTTCGCGTTCTGCTGGGGTGCCTTCGCCGCCGCGCTCGTCGCGATCCTGGCGAACTCCTTCGCCGTCCGCTGGATAGCGACCGCCACCGCCGACCCGGCCTCCGCCGACACTCTCGGCGCCACGGTCGTGGCGCCGGTGGTGGAGGAGAGCGCCAAGGCGGCCGCCGTGCTGCTGATCTTCCTGCTGCGCCGCCGCGAGTTCACCGGTCTCGTCGACGGGGTCGTGATCGCCGGCCTCACCGCCACCGGCTTCGCCTTCACCGAGAACATCCTCTACCTGGGCCGGGCCTTCGGAGAGGACCAGGAGATCGGCGCGTCCGGCCTCGGCTCGGTGACCGCCGGGACCTTCTTCGTACGGATCGTGATGTCGCCGTTCGCGCATCCGCTCTTCACCGTGCTCACCGGCCTCGGGTTCGGCTTCGCCGCGCTCGCCACCCGGCGTCAGCGCGTGCGGCGCGTCCTGCTGCCGGTGACCGGCCTCGTCCTGGCGATGGGCGTGCACGCGCTGTGGAACAGCTCGGCGTCGGTCCTCGGACCGTTCGGCTTCTTCGTTGTGTACGGCATGTTCATGGTGCCCGCCTTCGGTCTGCTGACCTGGCTGGCGATATCGAGCAGGCAGCGGGAGCTGCGCACCATATCCGGGCAGCTCCCGGCGTACGCGGCGGCCGGATGGCTCTCCCCGGCCGAGCCCCTCGCGCTGTCGTCGATGCGAGCCCGTTCCCTCGCCCGCGACTTCGCCCGCCGGACGTACGGCCCGCCGGCGGCCACCGCGGTCGGGGAGTACGAGGCCTTCGCGACGACCCTCGCCTTTCTGCGCCACCGCGCCGAGCGCGGCGCCGCGGGCCCGGACTTCACGGCCCGAGAGCAGGAGCTGCTCCACCACCTCTGGCAGCGCAAGGCGGTCGCCTCGCCGGCGCTGACGTACGCGGCGCGGGCGACCGGCCGGGTCTGGGCTCCGCCGCAGTACCTGGACTACGGCGGCTACAACCCGTACCGCAGTTGAGACGCACGCCAGGCGGCCCGACCGCCCGGAACGCGGAACGCCCCAGAACGCGGAACGCCCCGGAGCGCGAAGCGTCCCGGGGCGTCGTCAGACCGTCAGCGACTCAGACCGACAGGCCCTTGTCCCGCAGCCAGGCCGCCGGGTCGATGCCGTCGCCACCCGCGGTGTGGACCTCCAGGTGCAGGTGCGGGCCGGTCACGTTGCCGGTCGCGCCGACGCGACCGATCGTCTCGCCGGTGCCCACGGACTGGCCCACGTTCACCGTCATCGAGGACAGGTGCGCGTACCAGACCTCCGAACCGTCCTCCAGCTCCAGGACGATCCGGTAGCCGTAGGAGCCGGACCAGCCCGCCGACGTGATGGTGCCGCCGTGCACCGCCTTGACCGGGGTGCCGGTGGGCGCCGCGAAGTCGAGGCCGGTGTGGTAGCCGGAGGACCACATGGAGCCGGACTGGCCGTACGTGGAGGTGAGGGTGTACGAGGAGGTCGGCAGGGCGTAGCTCGCGGCGAGCTTGGCCAGGCGCTCCGCCTCGGCCTTGGCCGCCGCTTCCTCCTCGGCCTTCCGCTTCGCCTCGGCCGCCGCCTTCTCCGCGGCATCGGCCTTCACCGCCGCCTCGGCCGCGGCCTTCTCGACCGCCAGCCTCTCCGCCTCGGCCTTCGCCGCGGCGTCGGCCGACGCCTGCTGCTGCTCGGCCTGCTGGAGGATGCGGGCGCGCAGCGCCTCGCCGGCATCGGCGGTGGCCGCGGACGCGGAACCGGCGTCGGTCTTCGTGGCCGCGTCGTTCGCGTCGGCCGCGACGCTGAGGGAGGCGGTGAGCGGCTGCGGGTTGTTCGTCCCGGACCCCGTCTCCTGCGCGTCCCCGTCGGAGAGGAGCTCGCCGACGCCCGGCAGTTCGGAGGCGTCCGGGAGGTTCAGGTCGGGAAGGGATATGGAGACCGCGGGCTTGTCCTGGGCGGTGGCCATGCCACCCGCGCCGACCGCCGCGATGACACCGACGCCGAGGACCGTGGACGAGCGGGCGAAGCCCGATCGCTGCTTCACGACCCGGTGGCGGCCACCGGAGCGGGACTGCTGACGGAGTGACTCCTCGGTGGGGTTCCACTCCCCCCAGGTCGCCGCGTCGTCGTCGGAACCGGCGGTACCCGGCGCGCCGAACGCTTGGAACCCGTCAAAAGTGTCTTCGGGGGCAGGGGTGTTGGACGCCACGGAGGCGCACTCCTTTCCTTCCTTACCGCCTACCGGGTTAGCTGACGGGTTCGGAGCAGGAAGGTCTCCTACCGGCACGGTCGCACAGGTGCGAAAGTGCCCGATTCACCCCAAGTGGTGGTTCCCCGGTTCCTTTTCAGGATTCGGCGCGTGCGCGCGGTGCCGTCTCTTGCGACGGCTGGAACGACCGCGCTGCGTTATCGAACGTTAATAGACACGAGGGCCGGATTCCAAGCTGTTCCGGGTGATCGTTCAGAGGATTGAGCCGGTACCGACCGTTTTGCTCCCGCATCAGCGAACACCCGTCGAACTCCGGCAAACTGACGTCACATCAATTGTTATCGGAGCGGTACGCCACCACTACGCATGGTCACGGCACCACCGGCATCGTGCGCCGCCGCTCCGGCTGCCCCACCGCCGGACGGCTCACCGCGAGCAGCGCCATGTCGTCCGTCGCGCCCCCGCCCGTGTACCGGCGGACGTCGTCGACGAGCGCGTCCAGGAGTTCCTCGGGCCCCGGGAAGATCCGCCCGGAGAGCCGCTCGGCGGGATCGTAGAAATCCCCGGAGGCGTTGCGCGCCTCGGAGAGCCCGTCGGTGTAGAGGAGCAGCGTCGCGCCCGGCGGGTACGCGGACTCGTCGGCCCGGTCCGGCCAGGCGGCCAACTCGCCCATGCCCAGCGGCAGCGCCGGTTCGGTCGGCTCCAGCAAGGTCACGCCCCCGTCCGCGTACAGCAGCAGCGGCTCGGGATGACCACGGTTCACCACCCGTACGAGGCCGTCCCCGCGCGGGATCTCGGCCAGGACGGCGGTGGTGAACCCCTCGAAGGCGTCCAGGCCGTCACGGCGGGTCCCCTCACGGGCCAGAGCCCGCTCCAGTCGCTGCGCGACGCCCTCCAGCGACGCCTCCTGCTCCGCCGCCTCCCGGAAGGCGCCGATGACGACGGCGACGGCCTCGACCGCGTCGAGCCCCTTCCCCCGTACGTCACCGACCACGAGCCGTACCCCGTGCGGCGTGTCCTGCACGGCGAACAGGTCGCCGCCGATGAACGCGTCCGCCTGAGCGGCCTCATAACGTGCCGCCACCTGCAGTCCGCCGATCCGCTCGGCCGGTGTCGGAAGGACCGCCTTCTGGGCGGTCTCCGCGATCACGCGGGCGGAGGCGAGCCGCTCGCCGCTGCGCCGGACCACCCGGTTCACGAGCAGGGCGAGAGCGGCCACGGTGACGACGGTGAACGTCTCGGTGAGGGACGGGACATCGGACGCGGTGCCGTTGTAGAGGTGCAGCCCGACACTGGCGAGGATCGCGGCGATGCCGGTGAGCAGCGTCGTCAGCATCGAGAAGAACGGGGCGGCGATCAGCGGCGCGGCCGAGAACATCGGGGCCGCCGTGTACGCGGGCGGGGTGGAGAGGTCGAAGGCGACGCCACCGAGGATGATGAGCGGGGGAAGGGCGCGGATGAACCGGCGGGCCCTCTCGCCGCGCCGCCGGGCACGCCCGTTCCCCTGGCCACCGACCTCCAGCTGCCCCTGCCCCTGCCCCACCTGTGCTCTCCTGCCCGGTCCGTACACGGCGACGGACGGTACCGCGCCCTTCCCAGGGTGGCGGGAGCCGCGCCGCGCGGCGACCCCCGCTCGGCCGAGTGGGTGACCCGCGCGCCGCCCGGCCTTCGTTCGGCTTCGTACGGGCCGTACGGGCCGTACGAGCCCGGGCGTCGGGACGCACCTACATGTTCCGCTCCGCGTACACCTTCAGCGCGTCCCGGACGAGGAGGGCGGAACCCTCGCCGTGCTCGTCGTAGTGCTTGCCGAAGCGCGGGTCGTCCACGTACATCCGGCCCAGGCCGATCACGTACTCCTTCGACGGCGTGGTCGTGGTCGACAGCCACGCGACGTGGCGCCGCGCGATCGCCTGGACCTCCTCGCTGTCGGCGGCGAGGCCGTCGCGTGCCGCCTGTCCGAAGTCGCGGGCGATGCCGGCCTGCTCGTCCTTGAAGGCCTGCTTCTGCTCGGCGCCGAGCGAGCGCCACCAGCGGTCGCCCCGCTCGTACGCCTCGCGGCCCCAGCGAGCGGTGACCTCCTCCTCGTACCGCGTGTGATCGAATCCGTCGAACACTTCTTCCGCCATGAGTTCCTCTCCGTTCTCCGTCTTGTGGAGAGTGGTCCGCACGGCCTCGATCTGCCGGCCGATCCGCTCCCGCTCCTGCTCCAGCAGGAGGAGATGGGTGTGCAGGGCGGCGGATGTGTCCCGCTGTCCTTTCAGGACCTCGGCGATGGCGGGCAGGGAGAGCCCGAGCTCGCGCAGCAGCAGAATGCGCTGCAGCCGCACGAGCGCCGCCTGGTCGTAGTACCGGTAACCGTTGGCGCCGATCCGGCTGGGCTCCAGCAGTCCGCGCTCTCCGTAGTGCCGGAGGGTGCGGCTGGTGGTGCCCGCCTTCTTGGCGATCTCCTGGATCGACCACTCCATGGGGAAAACGCTAAATCTTGACGTCGCGTAAAGGTCAAGCGGAGTTTTTCCGGCAATGCGGCCACGGCACCGGGGGGCGGGCGGTACGACGAAGGCCCGGATCCAGTGACTGGATCCGGGCCTTCGTTGCTACTGAGTAGCGGGGACAGGATTTGAACCTGCGACCTCTGGGTTATGAGCCCAGCGAGCTACCGAGCTGCTCCACCCCGCGTCGGTGAATATGACCTTACGGCATGGGCCGCCGATCCCCTAATCGGTTTTCCCGGCACCGGGCTCACGGCCGGCTCAGCACCCGCAGTCCTCGGCATCGACGGGGGCCGTCAGCGGGTCCGCCTCCTTCCGCGCGGGGCCTTCCCAGGTCTCGTACGGGAAGCCCTCGCGCACCCAGTACTCGAAGCCGCCGAGCATCTCCTTCACCTGGTATCCCAGCAGGGCCAGGGCGAGCGCGGCGCGCGTGGCGCCGTTGCAGCCGGGGCCCCAGCAGTACGTGACCACGGGCACGGACCTGTCGAGCAGCTGCTCGGCCTGCTCGGCGATGAGCGCGGTCGGCAGGTGGATCGCGCCGGGGACGTGGCCCTGGTCCCAGGACGCGGTGGAACGCGAGTCGAGGACCACGAAGCCGGGGTCGCCGTCGGCGGCGAGGGCGCTCGCGACATCGGAGACGTCGGCGTGGAAGGCGAGTCCGGCCGAGAAGTAGGCGGCCGCGGCGGACGGGGTGGCGGGCGGGGTACGAAGTACGGCGTTGACCTGCGCGGTTGTCGTCATGCATGAAAATCTACGGTCGAAGATCACGACGCTGAAGGGGCATTTCCCGGCGCGGGGGCCGATCGGCCGGGGATATCCGGGCGTTCGGAGGGGGCGGAACGGGATCTCACGCACCGGACGGGTGCGGCACCGGAAAGAGGCCGAGGACGCGCGCTGGTCGTGGTGCTGGAGACCCTCGGGCCGGCCGGGCGGCTGATCCGAACGTGTGAGGCGGGGGCGGCGCGCCCGGCAGTATCGTCGGCCCATGACCACGCGGGACGACGGGGCCGACGGGGAGCCGGCGGAGGAGCAGCGCCGCCACTGGCAGAAGACGTACACCGCGCATCCTGAGATGTACGGGGAGGAGCCCTCGGCCGCCGCCGTCCACGCGGCCGAGGTCTTCCGCCGGCGCGGCGCCCGCGACGTACTGGAACTCGGCGCCGGCCACGGCCGTGACACGCTCCACTTCGCCCGCCGAGGCTTCACGGTCCGGGCCACCGACTTCAGCACGGCGGGACTCGCCCGGCTGCGGGAGGCGGCGCACGCGCAGGGGGTGGCGGACCGGGTCACCACCGCCGTCCAGGACGTCCGGGAGCCGCTGGAGGCCCCGGACACGTCCGTCGACGCCGTGTTCGCCCACATGCTGATGTGCATGGCGCTGTCCACCCCGGAGATCCACACGCTGGTACGCGAGGTCCGGCGGGTCCTGCGGCCGGGCGGCGTCTTCGTCTACACGGTCCGCCACACCGGCGACGCGCATTACGGCACCGGCACCGCCCGCGGCGACGACATCCACGAGCACGGCGGCTTCGCCGTCCACTTCTTCTCGCGCTCCCTCGTCGAGGCCCTGGCCGAGGGCTGGATCCTCCATGAGATCCACGCCTTCGAGGAGGGCGAACTCCCCCGGCGCCTCTGGCGGATCACCCAGTCACGCGACGACGGCACCCAGGGCTGAGCGCCGCCGTGGTGCCCCCTCCGGGTCCGCCCGCGTCACCCCCGGGGCCTCCGCTCACACATCGCTCTCGCAGCCGACCGCCGCGATCTCCACGTGACGGGCGGCCCGGAGCAGATCGAGGGTACGGAAATAGCCCATCCTGTCGCTCTCCCAGGCGGCAGGGTTCCGTCGCTTCCCGAGCCCGCTGACGCACTCCGCCAGCAGGCGGCGCTCCTCCGGCGCCAGTCGCCCACCGGATGCGAGGCAGGCGACGACACAACGATGCAGGTCTGCGGCAACCGGGTCGCCGACGGCCTGCGGGATCCGTCGACGGTCGAGCAGGAACGACAGAGCATGCAGCGCTCCCTCCTGGGGAGCTCCCCACCACCGCATCTCCCGATACGGATTCCGCTCGACCCGACGCGGTCGGCGTGCCCCCCGCGTCTTCGCGAGCCCGCGCGCCACGTCGTACGCCCGGAGTTCCGCGTGCCAGGCGGCCCTGCTCCCCTCCAGCACACCCAACGCGCGCAGCAGGGCACCCTCGTCCCTGCTGAAGGGGCCGGCCTTCGCTTCGAGGAGGCTCAGCGTCGCGTGGAAGCCGATCGGCCGGTACAACTGCACGCAACAGCGGAGCTGCGCCACGCGGTGACCGTGAGGAAGCGTCACGTCGCGGACCTTCCGCGCCAGGTTGTTGAAGCTCACCCGGCGAGCGTAGCCAGACCCGGGACTCGCTCGGAGGCTTCTCGAGCGAAGACGAAGCGCCCCGCCCCGGTGGGACCGGGTGAGGCGCTTCGGTGGAGGTAGGCCGTGTGGGACTCGAACCCACAACCAACGGATTAAAAGTCCGCTGCTCTGCCAATTGAGCTAACGGCCCTCGGCAGGTCACCCCCGAGCATAGCCGCATAGATCCCCGGAACCGATCGGGTATCCGACACGGCCCCGTCCGAACGAAGGGCCCGTACGACACTCCTGTGTCGTACGGGCCCTTTCGCGTCAGGTCACACGGTGTCAGCCGTTGCGCTTCCAGCGCGGCTTGTCGTCGCGGCGACCGAAGGAGCCGCCCGTCGAGCCGGTGCCGCGGTGGTCGCCGCCACGGTGGTCGTCACGACGGCCGTACGGGCGGTCGCCGCCGCCGGCGCGGAAGCCGCCCGCGGGGCGGTCGTCGCGACGGTCGCGGTTGAACGGGCGGTCGCTGCCACGGTGGCCGCCGGTCGGGCGGTCGTCGCGGTTGAAGCCACCCGAGGGGCGGTCGCTGCCACGGTGGCCGCCGGTCGGGCGGTCGTCGCGGTTGAAGCCACCCGAGGGGCGGTCGTCACGGCGGAAGCCGCCGGACGGACGGTCGTTGTCCCGACGGAAGCCACCCGAGGGGCGGTCGTCGCGACGGAAGCCACCGGACGGACGGTCGTTGTCACGGCGCTCGAAGGAACGGCCACCGCGGTCGTCACGGTTGAAGCCGCCCGACGGGCGGTCGTCACGGCGGAAGCCACCGGACGGACGGTCGTTGTCCCGACGGAACCCACCCGAGGGGCGGTCGTCGCGACGGAAGCCACCGGACGGACGGTCGTTGTCACGGCGCTCGAAGGAACGGCCACCGCGGTCGTCACGGCGGTCGTCGCGGCGGAAGCCGCCACGGTCCCCACCGCGGTCGTCACGGCGGAAGCCACCACGGTCACCACCGCGGTCGCCACCACGGTCACGACGCTCGTAGTTGCCCCGCTCGTCGCGGAACGCCGGCGTGCGCTCCTCGCGACGCTCCTGGGCCACCGGCTCGGACGCCACCACGGCGGCGGCGACCTCGGCCTCGGCGGCCTCCGTCACCTCGGCGACGGCGGCCTCCGGGTCCTCGCCCCGCTCGCGCGCGGAACGGGCGACCAGACGGTCGGCCTCCTCGCGGAGCTCGACGGCGCGGCGCGTCAGACGCTCCAGCTGCTTGGTGAGGTCGGCGACCTCGCGCTCGGCCTGCTTGGCGGCGTTGTTCGCGGAGTCCGCCTGGACCTCGGTGAGCGAACGCGCACCGGTGATCTCGGCGACCTCCGGGTCGAACGCGCCCGCGCCGCCCACGATGTGACGCGAGGCGTCGACGCCCGCGTCCTCCATCAGACGGAAGATCTGGCGGCGCTGGTGCGGGAGGGCCAGGGAGACCACGACACCCGAGCGGCCGGCGCGAGCCGTACGGCCCGAGCGGTGCAGGTAGTCCTTGTGGTCACCGGCCGGGTCCACGTTCAGGACCAGGTCGATGCCGTCGACGTGGATGCCGCGGGCGGCGACGTCGGTGGCGACCAGCGCGTTGACGTAACCGTCCTTGAAGTCGGCGAGGACGCGGGTACGGGCACCCTGCGTCATGCCGCCGTGCAGCGCGTCCGCCTTCACGCCCGCCTCGACGAGCTGCTCGGCGATCCGGTCGGCGCCCAGCTGCGTCCGTACGAAGATGATCGTGCGGCCCTTGCGGGCGGCGATCGCGGCCGTGACCGGCGCCTTGTCCTTCGGCTTCACGACGAGGACGTGGTGGGTCATGGTCGTGACGTTGCCCTGCGCGCTGTCGACCTCGTGCGTGACGGGGTTGTTCAGGTAGCGCTTGACCAGCGTGCCGATCTCGTTCTCCATGGTCGCGGAGAAGAGCATGCGCTGTCCGCCGACCGGGATCTGGTCGAACAGCTCGGTGACCTCGGGCAGGAAGCCCAGGTCGGACATCTGGTCGGCCTCGTCGAGGACCGCGACCTGGACGTTCTCCAGGGAGCAGGCGCCGCGGTTGATGATGTCGCGCAGACGGCCCGGGGTGGCGACGAGGATGTCGACGCCGCGCTCGAGGGCGTAGATCTGGTTGCCCATGGACGTACCGCCGCAGACGACCTTGATCTTCAGGCCGAGCACGTCGCCGTACGGCTGGAGGGCGTCCGCGACCTGCATCGCGAGCTCACGGGTCGGGGTGAGGATGACCGCGCGGGGCTTCTTCTTCTCGGTGTGGCCGCCGGCGAGCTGCGCCAGGGTCGGCAGACCGAAGGAGAGGGTCTTGCCGGAGCCGGTACGGCCGCGGCCGAGGATGTCCTTGCCGGCCAGGGCGTCCGGGATGGTCGCCGCCTGGATCGGGAAGGGGGTGGTCACGCCGTTCTGCGCGAGCTTGCGCACGACGCCCTCGGGCAGGCCCAGGTCGGCGAAGGTGATGGTGGGCTCGGAGGACTCGGCCTCGGTGGCCTGAGCGGCCTCGGTCACGTCGGAAGCCTCGGTGGCGACGGTCTCGGTGGCCTCTACGGCCTCGACGATCTCGTCGTTCTCGGGCATGACGGCGTGGTCAGAACTGAAAATGGACATGCGAAATGCGAAACCTTCCGGAGTCTCGGCACGCGCCCGTCAACTCCGTGAAATTCGCAAATCGACCGCCTCAATGCGGTCCAGCCACGGCTAGGGAGAGTACGCGCCACGCGGCGCTCTTCTGTGTCGGCGCCGGGCAATGGGATCAAACGATCTACCACCATACGCACCCTCCCCCACCTATGGCAAACCGGGGTCCCTCACGCAGGCCCCACCTGCGGTGATGCCTCCGGCTCCGCCTGCCCGCCCGGCCGGTCCGCCGCCTTCATGGCACCCATATGGGTGTCCGCTCCCGGCGTCGAGGTCGGCGGGTCGGTCGGCTTGTCCGTGGGCTCGGCGGTGGGCTCCGGGGTCGGGGTCGGCTCCGGGGTCGGCGTGGGCGTCGGCTCCGGCGGATCCACCGGCGGGGTGACCTCCCCGCCCGGCGCACTGGGACCACCCGCCCCGCCCGCCCCACCGGGCTCCTGGTCGGGCTTGGGACGGCTCCCCGGGCCCGGGGGCGCGTCCGCCGGAGGCTTCCCGGAGGGCGACGCGGACCCGCTCGGCACCGGCGAGGCCGAGCCGGCGGCGTCCGCGTCCGGCCCGCCCCTCCCGGCCGAGCCCCCGGCGCTCCCGCCGTGCCGGCCCGACGCCCCGACCCCACCGTCCGACTCGGCCGCCACGCCCCGCTTCCCCGCGGACTTGCTGGGCGCCGGCTTCGCACCCTCGTCACTCACACTCATACAGCCGCTCAGGCCGGCACAGGCGGCGACCGCGAGCGCGGCGGCGGCAGCGGCTCTCACACGGGTGGGCAAAGGGCGCACGGAGGGCACCTCCAGGACACAAGGGGCGGGGAAGCCGGGAAGGGAAAGCGTTTCGCTGCCCAACTCCCTTTGCCCCACGAGGGACACGCCCACGGCCGGCCCGAGCCCGCCGGCCCGCCCGGTCCTCGCGCCGGACCGCCCGGTCTTCCCGGCCCCCTCACGCTCTCGCGCCCTCCCGTCGCGCCCGGCGACCGCCCCCCGTCCGTCAGCCCCCCGTCCGTCAGCCGTCAGCCGTAACCCAGCGCGTGCAGCCGTTCGTCGTCGATGCCGAAGTGGTGCGCGATCTCGTGCACGACGGTGATCTCCGTCTCGGCGACCACGTCCTCGCGCGACTCGCACATCCGCAGGGTCGGCCCCCGGTAGATCGTGATCCGGTCCGGCAGCACCCCCGCGTACCACTCGCCCCGGTCGGTCAGCGGAGTCCCTTCGTACAACCCGAGCAGCTCGGGGTCGTCCGGCGGCGGCTCGTCCTCGACGAACACCGCGACGTTGTCCATCAGCCGCGTCAGCTCCGGCGGGATCCGGTCCAGGGCCTCGGCGACAAGCTCCTCGAACTCCTCGCGCGTCATCTCCAGCACCCGGCCATTGTCCCCCCAGGTGAAACCGTTTTGGCGATAGCGGCCGCCATCCCATATGCTTCTCACGTCCCCGACGCGCTGAGAAGCGCGCAGGTGAGCCTCTAGCCCTCATCGTCTAGTGGCCCAGGACGCCGCCCTTTCAAGGCGGTAGCACGGGTTCGAATCCCGTTGGGGGCACGCAACATCTGTGCGAGACTAGTGTTCGCACATCGCAAGGTCCTGTGGAGCAGTTGGTTAGCTCGCCACCCTGTCAAGGTGGAGGTCGCGGGTTCAAGTCCCGTCAGGATCGCTGAGGTCAGAAATGATCTCGTGGCTGGGTAGCTCAGTTGGTACGAGCGATCGCCTGAAAAGCGATAGGTCGCCGGTTCGACCCCGGCCCCAGCCACAGAGAAAAGGCCCCGTCCCTCGGACGGGGCCTTTTTCGTTCCGTACGGAAAAGCCCCTGGGACCCCCGCGCTCAAGCGGCGTGGGGCACCCGGTCGGCGGAACCGGGCGCCCTCGCCGCCCTCAGGCCGTACGGCGGCGGCCCCGCCACCCCCGTACCGCGAGCACCACCGACACCACGGCGACCACCACCACCAGCAGCGCCCAGTCGGGCACCGACCGGCTCACCGAGGCCACCCGCTCCTCCACCGCGAACGAACCGTCCACCGACAGGAGCCCGGGCAGGGCCGTCGTGCCGTCGAAGACCAGGAAGAGCGTTCCCAGCAGGACGAAGAAGAGCCCGGACAGCAGCGAGGTCGTGTGCAGCTCGAAGCGGCCGGCCCGGAGCGTCCGGCCACGCAGCCAGCGGCGCCGGCCCAGCTCGTACCGCTCCCAGAGCAGCGCCAGCAGGAAGAGCGGCACCGCCATCCCCAGCGCGTACACCGCGAGGAGCAGCCCGCCGTACGCCGGACTTCCGCTCAGCGCCGCCACCGTCAGGACGCTGCCGAGGATCGGGCCCGCGCAGAAGCCGGCGAGGCCGTAGACGAGACCGAGGGCGAACACGGAGACCGCCGTCGTCGGGCGGATCCGGCCGCTGACCTCGGCGATACGGCGGGAGGCGAAGCCCATCCCGAGGATCTGGAGCACCCCGAGCACGATGATCACCCAGCCGCCGAGGGTCACGAGCAGATCCCGGTGCCCGTAGAACAACCGCCCGGCGTACGACCCGGCCGCGCCGAGCGGGACGAGGGTGGTGGCCAGACCGGCGTAGAAGATTCCGGTACGGGCCAGGAGCCGGCTCGTCGAGTCGATCGAGTACGCGAAGAAGGCCGGAAGGAGCAGGGCGCTGCACGGGCTGAGCAGGGCGAGGAGGCCGCCGAGAAGGGCCGCCAGATAGCCGATGTCGGAGGTCATCGGCCGTCCTTCCCCGACCCGGCCGCCCCGGACGACCCGGCTCCGGACGCCTTCGCCGCCTTCGCCGCCGCCTCGATCGCCTCCGTGAAGGTCTCCATCGGCTGCGCGCCGGCGATCGGCCGGCCGTTGACCAGGAAGGACGGCGTCGAGGTCGCCCCCAGCGAGTACCCCTGCTCCTGGTCCTTGCTCACCGCCGCCCGGGCCGCCGCGCCCTCCGTGTCCTTCGCGAACCGCCCGAGGTCGGGAACGCCCGCCTCCTCGGCGAGCGCGGTCAGACGCTCCTTGCCGAAGCCCTCGTCCTTCGCGCCCTCGGCGTACGCCGCCTTGTGGAACTCCCAGAAGCGGCCCTGCTGCCCCGCCGCCCACGACGCCCTGGCCACGGCCTCCGACTCCTCCCCGAAGATCGGGAAGTTCCGCCACTCGATGCGCAGGGTGCCGTCACGGACGTACTTCTCCACCAGTTCGGGCTCGGTGTCGCGGGCGAACTTCCCGCAGTAACCGCACTTGAAGTCGGCGTACTCGATCAGCACGACGGGCGCGTCGGCCCGCCCCAGGGCGAGCTTGTCCGAGGGGTCACGGCGGGCGTACGCCTCCAGCTCGGGGTAGACACCGGCGGACGGGTCGGCGGAGACCTCCGCGACGGACGACGCGCCGGAGGATCCGGACGCGGGCTTGGTCGCGGTGTACGAGACGACTCCGAGCAGCGCGGCGGCGAGGGCCACCCCGGAGACGATCATGATCGGCTTGGACTTGGACATGCGGAAACGCTCCTGGACGTGGAGGAAGAGGGGTCGGACGGCGACGGCGCTCGGCCCGCTACACGCGCAGGATCGACAGCTCGACAGGGGACGGCGGTACGAGCTCCGGCGGCTCCGGGCCGGGCGCCGGGTCCGTCACGCCGGCGTCCGCGCACCCGTCCCCACCGGCGGCTCGCTCGCCCGCCAGGGCCGGCAGCAGCGCAGCGAAACCGTTCGGCCGGGGCGGTACGACGGGGCCCGCCGCTCCCTCGTCCCCGGGGTGCCCCTGACCGCAGCCCGGCGCCGCGCCGGCCACGACGAGGGGGGACGACGCCGCCGTCGCCGGGCTCGCGCCGCACGCCAGGAACCCGAGCACCACACCCGCCAGCGCGGCGAGCACCGCGAGGGCGCGGACGGTGCGGGACATGGGCGGACACCTCTCGGCTCGACGTGCCCGAAATATTACGGGTCGCACCTCAGGGAAATCGGTTCGCCCGTTCTCGGCCCGGGGTGCGATCCTGGATTCCGTATGTCTACTTCCTTCGCCGCCCTCCAGTCCGTCCTGGCCGAGGTCTCGCTGCGGGACGCCCACCGGCTCGGCCGCCGCCTCGAGGGCGCCCGCCGCATCCGCAAGCCCGAGGCCCGTGAGGCCGTCCTGGACGAGATCGCCGCCGAGGCCGGCAAGGCCAAGGAGCGCGTCGACGGGCGCGCCGCACGCGTGCCCGCGATCACGTACCCCGAGCAGCTGCCCGTCTCGCAGAAGAAGGACGTGATCCTGGAGGCGATACGTGACCACCAGGTCGTGATCGTCGCCGGTGAGACGGGCTCCGGAAAGACCACGCAGATCCCCAAGATCTGTCTGGAGCTCGGCCGGGGCGTCCGGGGCATGATCGGCCACACGCAGCCGCGCCGGATCGCCGCCCGCACGGTCGCCGAGCGGGTCGCCGACGAGCTGAAGACCCCGCTGGGCGAGGCGGTCGGCTGGAAGGTCCGCTTCACCGACCAGGTGAACCCGGACGCGACCTTCGTGAAGCTGATGACGGACGGCATCCTGCTGGCCGAGATCCAGACGGACCGCGAGCTGCGGGCCTACGACACGATCATCATCGACGAGGCCCACGAGCGGTCCCTCAACATCGACTTCCTGCTCGGGTATCTGGCCCAGCTGCTGCCCAAGCGCCCCGACCTCAAGGTCGTGATCACCTCCGCGACCATCGACCCCGAGCGCTTCTCCCGCCACTTCGGCGACGCGCCGATCGTCGAGGTCTCCGGCCGGACGTACCCGGTCGAGGTCCGCTACCGTCCCCTCCTCGAAGAGGACAGCGAAGAGTCCGACCGGGACCAGATCACCGCGATCTGCGACGCCGTCGACGAGCTCCAGTCCGAGGGACCGGGCGACATCCTCGTCTTCCTCTCCGGCGAGCGCGAGATCCGCGACACCGCCGACGCGCTGATCAAGAAGCAGCTCCGCAACACCGAGGTCCTGCCCCTCTACGCGCGCCTGAGCCATGCCGAGCAGCACCGCGTCTTCCAGGCGCACAGCGGCCGCCGGATCGTCCTCGCCACGAACGTGGCCGAGACCTCCCTGACCGTCCCCGGCATCAAGTACGTGATCGATCCGGGCACCGCCCGCATCTCGCGCTACTCCCACCGCACCAAGGTCCAGCGGCTGCCGATCGAGCCGGTCAGCCAGGCCAGCGCCAACCAGCGCAAGGGCCGCTGCGGCCGTACGTCCGACGGCATCTGCATCCGGCTCTACTCCGAGGACGACTTCCTCACGCGACCGGAGTTCACGGACGCCGAGATCCTCCGTACGAACCTGGCCTCCGTCATCCTGCAGATGACCGCGGCCGGCCTGGGCGAGATCGAGAAGTTCCCCTTCATCGACCCGCCGGACCACCGCAACATCCGCGACGGCGTGCAGCTCCTCCAGGAGCTCGGCGCGATCGAGCCGAGTGCGAAGGCCCCCCAGGACGGGAAGAAGGGTCAGCAGCTCACCCCGCTGGGCCGCAAGCTCTCCCAGCTGCCCGTCGACCCCCGCCTGGCCCGCATGGTCCTGGAGGCCGACAAGAACGGCTGTGTCCGCGAGGTCATGGTGATCGCGGCCGCGCTCTCCATCCAGGACCCGCGCGAGCGCCCCGCCGAGAAGCAGGCCCAGGCCGACCAGCAGCACGCCCGCTTCAAGGACGAGACCAGCGACTTCCTCGCGTACCTCAATCTCTGGCGGTACATCCGTGAGCAGCAGAAGGAGCGCGGTTCCAGCTCCTTCCGCCGGATGTGCAAGCAGGAGTACCTCAACTTCCTGCGGATCCGCGAGTGGCAGGACATCTACGCGCAGCTGCGCACGGTCGCCAAGCAGATGGGCATCCACCTCAACGAGGAGGACGCGCCCGAGCAGTCCGTGCACACCTCGCTCCTCGCCGGACTCCTCAGCCACATCGGCATGAAGGACGTGAAGGAGGGCGCGAAGAACGAGTACCTGGGCGCCCGCAGCGCGAAGTTCGCGATCTTCCCCGGCTCCGCGCTCTTCAAGAAGCCCCCGCGCTTCATCATGTCCGCCGAGCTGGTGGAGACCTCGCGCCTGTGGGCCCGGGTCAACGCGAAGATCGAGCCAGAGTGGATCGAGCCGCTCGCGCAGCACCTGATCAAGAAGACGTACAGCGAGCCGCACTGGGAGAAGGACCAGGCGGCGGTCATGGCGATCGAGAAGGTGACGCTGTACGGCGTCCCGATCGTGACCGACCGCAAGGTGAACTACGGCCGGATCGACCCCGAGGCCTCGCGCGACCTGTTCATCCGCAACGCGCTCGTCGAGGGCGACTGGCGCACGCACCACAAGTTCTTCGCCGACAACCGCAAACTCCTCACCGAGGTAGAGGAGCTGGAGCACCGCGCCCGGCGCCGGGACATCCTCGTCGACGACGAGACGCTCTTCGACTTCTACGACAAGCGGGTGCCCGAACACGTCGTCTCGGGCGCCCACTTCGACTCCTGGTGGAAGCACAAGCGCCGTGAGGAACCGGAGTTCCTCGATTTCGAGCGCGAGATGCTCATCAACGAGAAGGCCGCCGGGGTCACGAAGGACGACTATCCGGACTCCTGGCGGCAGGGGCCGCTGAAGTTCCGGGTGACGTACCAGTTCGAGCCGGGCGCGGACGCCGACGGCGTGACCGTCCACATCCCGCTCCAGGTCCTCAACCAGGTCACGGACGAGGGCTTCGACTGGCAGATCCCGGGCCTGCGGGAGGAGGTCGTCACGGAGTTGATCCGGTCGCTGCCCAAGCCGATCCGCCGCAACTACGTGCCCGCCCCCAACTTCGCGACCCGCTTCCTGGATTCGGCCGTTCCCCGGCAGGAGCCGCTGCCGGTCACGCTCGCGCGTGAGCTGCACCGGATGGGCGGGGTCCCGGTCTCCCCGGACGACTTCGACCTCTCCCGCATCCCCGAGCACCTGAAGATCACCTTCCGGATCGTCGACGAGCGGCGCCGCAAGCTCGCCGAGGACAAGGACCTGGAGGCGCTGAAGCTCTCGCTGCGCCCCAAGGCCCGCCAGGCCCTCTCCAAGGCCGCCGCGGCGGCCACGACGGGCCCGGACGGCTCCGGGCAGTCGCTGGAGCGCACAGGGCTCACGGAGTGGACGATCGGCACGCTGACGAAGGTCTTCGAGACCCGGCGGGCCGGCCAGCCGGTCAAGGCGTACCCGGCGCTCGTCGACGAGGGCGACAGCGTGGCCGTACGCCTCTTCGACACGGAGGCCGAGCAGGCGCAGGCGATGTGGCGGGGAACGCGGAAGCTGATCCTGCTGAACATCCCGGTGAACCCGGCGAAGTTCGCCTCGGACAAGCTGACCAACCAGCAGAAGCTGGCCCTGTCCCGTAATCCGCACGGCTCGATCCAGGCGCTCTTCGACGACTGCGCGACCGCGGCGGCGGACAAGCTGATCGCCGATCACGGCGGTCCGGCCTGGGACGAGGAGTCGTTCCGGAAGCTGTACGACAAGGTCCGCGCGGACCTCGTCGACACGACCGTACGGACCGTGGGCCAGGTCCAGCAGATCCTGGCGGCCTGGCAGGCGTGTGAGCGGCGCCTGAAGGCCACCAACAGCCTGGCCCTGATCAACAATCTGGCGGACGTCCGCGCGCAGCTGGCGTGGCTGGTGCCGGCCGGCTTCGTCACGAAGACCGGGCTGCGGCGCCTGCCCGACCTGATGCGCTACCTGGTGGCGGTGGACCGGCGGCTGCAGCAGATGCCGACGGGTGTCCAGCGGGACACCACGCGCATGGAGAAGGTCCACGAGATGCAGGACGAGTACGCCTGGCTGCTCGAACAGCTCCCCAAGGGCCACCCGGTGCCGACGGAGGTCACCGAGATCCGCTGGATGATCGAGGAGCTCCGGGTCAGCTATTTCGCGCACGCTCTGGGCACGGCGTACCCCGTCTCGGACAAGCGGATCGTGAAGGCGATCGACGCCGCGGCGCCGTAGCGGGGACCTCCCGCGGGGCGTCGCCTTGCGCCGGTTCGACCTGACCCTCTGACCTGCTGTACAGTCTTCTTTGCAGCCCCACGCAGGGCTGCGAGCATGGTCCTGTGGAGCAGTTGGTTAGCTCGCCACCCTGTCAAGGTGGAGGTCGCGGGTTCAAGTCCCGTCAGGATCGCTCTCAGAAGGCCCGCACCGATCGGTGCGGGCCTTCTTCGTTGCGTTCCCGTGTATTGACGCCGCCCGCCGGCCCCAGGTACCCAGGCATCAGGGGACCCGGGGGCCCACAGGAGGTGGTCGCGCATGGCCGCGGCATCCGCAGCACGTGAGTCGAGACACGAGATACGCGCCCTGCTGCGCGCCCATCTGGCGGCCGCGAGCCGCTACGGGCACCTCACCCGGCGCTGTTCCGTCTGTCACCGCCTCCTGGCGCTCGCCATCGAGCTGGAGCGCCTGGAGGACGAAAGGCCCAGCGACCCGTGACCAACGGCGGGTTGGGGTCCGTCCCAGGAGTGGCAGGCTGGTCCTTGGCAAGAGATGGCCAGTGTGACGGGAGTCACCGAACGGGTTTTTCAGAGTGGCGTACTTAACCCCTCCCTACATGCTCCCCATTTAATATGTGCAATTGCACCGCCCTGCGGGGCGGGCGGCCGGACACAAAAAAGATCGCGCTGGACCCGGCGGAGTCCAGCGCGATCGATGACGAAGAGCCTGTTGGGGCAGGCGCCCGTCGGCAGAGCTTGGGGTGGGCGATCCAGGTTGGGGGACCCGGAAATGCCCGGTGGAGCGGGGTGTTGCGCGTACCTCAGGCCTCGCTGCGCTGCTGCGGAATGCCCGCCAGCAGTGCGCGGACCTCAGCCTCGCGGTACCGGCGGTGTCCACCCAGCGTGCGGATGGACGTGAGCTTTCCTGCCTTCGCCCAACGGGTCACCGTCTTCGGGTCCACACGGAACATCGTGGCAACCTCGGCGGGGGTCAGCAGCGGCTCGGCATCAGGGGTGCGAGCGGTCATGAGCGGCCTCCTCGGGAGAACCGAACCTTCTCGGTTCTTTCCTCTAAATTCTGCACCTTGACCCGCGTTGCCCGAAATGGCGGACGCGAGCCGAGTCGGTTATAGGACGAACGGCTTGTCCTCGGCACTACAACTACACCATCCGTCCAGCCACGTCGGCCAAACCGATGGAATTGCCCTCGCAGGTGTTCATCAGCGGCGGAAGTCGATGGACCATGCCATAACGGACAGTCACGCCACTGTGACGATCAGTCACAGAGCGATCAGGAGTCCTCAGACCCCCCATAGAGTGCAATGCTGAGCGTTCCGCCCATAGATGGACGGAAGGAACCCTCCCCGGACTCCTTGTCCTATTTTGGCACGAGGATGGGTGATGGACGCAAGAGCGCGGTAAGTGCTGTCCGTCACGCTTGAGCCAAAGGCCCGGATCGGGACCTACGTCCCCCCGCGGACTCACCGACGTCCCCCCAAGGACCCGCCGAGCCTCGCGGCGCTCGATGATCATTTTCATCGGCGGGGGGCGTCCTGTCGATGATCAATTGGCGAACTGCAGGTTCCGGATCTCCCGCCACCGCTCCGCGAGCCGGCCGTACGCCTCGCTCGCACCCTCCCCGTCGCCGTCCCGCAGCGCCGCGATCCCCTCGGCCACGTCCGCCGCCGACCGGTCCCCGGCAAGCCGCTCCGGCGACAGCGCGTGCACCAGACCCCCGTAGTCCAGCTCCACCAGCGCCCTCGGATGGAACTCCTCCAGCCACCGGCCCACCTCGACCAGACCCTCGGTCAGCGGTCCCTCGTCGATCGACTCCCGCAGCGCCCGCAGTGCCCGGGCCAGCCGCCGGCGCGCCTGCACCATCGGCGTCCGGTACCGGAACACCGGCGGAGCCCCCTCGCCCCCGGGGACGTACTCCCTCTCCTCGTCCGCGAAGAGGGTGAACCAGCGCACCGGCACCTGCCAGACCGCCGACCGGATCCACGGGCGCGCGTCCGGGTTCCGCTCCCGCCAGCGCTCGTGGTCCGCCGCCACCTGGGCCCGCACCACCGGCGGCAGCATCACGTCGAGCACGGGACCCGGCAGCGCCCGCTCCGGCCAGGTCTCCCCAGCCCGCCCCAGCTCCTCCAGGGCCAGCCAGCCCCGCAGGCGGGTCCGCCACGGGCAGACCACGACCACCCCGTCCAGGCGGGCCACGAAGGCGTCGCCGCTCTCGTGGACCGGCACCGGGACCGGCGGCGTCGGCAGCAGGTCCGCCAGCGAGCGGCGCAGCTCGTCCTGGGCGCTCGGGATGTCCTTCCGGCGCGCGTACCGCTCCCAGTGCCCCCGTTCCGGCTCGGGGAAGGCCCCCAGCGGCTCGTAGACCCGCAGATAGGAGGCGTACGGGACGAGGACCGAAGAGGCGACCGACATGTCGCAAATCCTTCCACGCGCGTACTCCGGGAGGGGGTGATCCTGCGCACTGCTGCGGATCTACGCACGCGTAGGACTTACTCTCTTGCCGAACCGGTCCCGCCACCACCCGCAGGGGGGACCGGTATAACCGCCGCTTCGTACTTGGGAGTCACCACCGTGACCGATGTGACCGGCGTTCCTGTCGTTCCTGCTGACGTGCTACACACCCTGTTCCACTCGGAGCAGGGTGGCCACGAGCAAGTCGTGCTGTGCCAGGACCGTGCCTCCGGCCTCAAGGCCGTCATCGCCCTCCACTCCACCGCCCTGGGCCCCGCCCTCGGCGGCACCCGGTTCTACCCGTACGCCTCCGAGGCCGAGGCCGTCGCCGACGCGCTGAACCTCTCCCGGGGCATGTCGTACAAGAACGCCATGGCCGGCCTCGACCACGGCGGCGGCAAGGCCGTGATCATCGGCGACCCCGACAAGATCAAGACGGAGGAACTGCTGCTCGCCTACGGGCGCATGGTGGCCTCCCTCGGCGGCCGCTACGTCACGGCCTGCGACGTCGGCACGTACGTCGCCGACATGGACGTCGTGGCCCGCACCAACCGGTGGACCACCGGCCGCTCCCCGGAGAACGGCGGCGCCGGCGACTCGTCGGTCCTCACCGCCTTCGGCGTCTTCCAGGGCATGCGCGCCTCCGCGCAGACCCTCTGGGGCGACCCCACGCTGCGCGACCGCAAGGTCGGTGTCGCGGGTGTCGGCAAGGTCGGCCACTACCTCGTCGAGCACCTCCTGTCGGACGGCGCGCAGGTGTACATCACCGATGTGCGCGAGGAGTCGGTGCGGCGGATCACGGACCGGTTCCCGCAGGTCACGGTCGTCGCCGACACCGACGCCCTGATCCGCGTGGAGGGCCTGGACATCTACGCCCCGTGCGCGCTCGGCGGCGCCCTCGACGACGACACCGTGCCGGCCCTCACCGCGAAGATCGTCTGCGGCGCGGCCAACAACCAGCTCGCGCACCCCGGTGTGGAGAAGGACCTCGCGGACCGCGGGATCCTCTACGCGCCCGACTACGTGGTCAACGCCGGCGGCGTGATCCAGGTCGCCGACGAGCTGCACGGCTTCGACTTCGACCGGTGCAAGGCGAAGGCCACGAAGATCTTCGACACGACGCTCGAGATCTTCGCTCGTGCGAAGTCGGACGGCATCCCGCCGGCGGCCGCCGCCGACCGGATCGCCGAGCAGCGGATGGCCGAGGCGCGCCGAGGCTGATTCCCGCGGGGCCGGCCCGCCGGGCGCTCCCCTGGGGTGGACTTTGTAGGTTCACCCCAATCGAGAGATGACTCACCCCGGTCGGCGGGTCGGCCCTCAAGAAGAGGTTAAAATCGCGATTGACCAGCGAGGACGGGGCTCCTCTATGGTTCTGTACCGGGGCATGTGATGCGTGCGGCGTACCGTATGGCCACGGAAGCAGGTACCGTTGAAGCCCTACGGACCGGTCTCTCCACCGAGAGCCCGTTCCGAACCATGAACGCGTGTCAAGACTCTGGGGCCGTCGAGCCCCGTCACCGAGGGGGTCGAGCCATGGGGCGCGGCCGGGCAAAGGCCAAGCAGACGAAGGTCGCCCGCCAGCTGAAGTACAGCAGCGGCGGGACTGACCTGTCGCGTCTGGCCAGCGAGCTGGGCGCTTCGACTTCGAGTCAGCCGCCGAATGGCGAGCCGTTCGAGGACGACGACGAGGAAGACGACCCGTACGCGCAGTACGCGGATCTCTACAACACGGACGACGAGGACGAGGACGACGAGTCCGGTCCTGGCGCGTCGTCCCGGCGTCGCGCTTGACCTCTTAACAAGACGCATACTCAGCGCTGAACCCGGTCCGGGGTACCCGGACCGGGTTTCTGTGCGTGCTCGGGCACCGCGCGACACGGTGGGCGGGCCGGAGCCCGCCCACCGTGTCGGATCAGACCGCGTAGTCGCCGACCAGCTCCGCGCCGGTCGTGTGCTCGCCGCGCTCGGTGATCTCGCCGGCGACCCAGGACTCGACGCCCCGGTCCCGCAGGGTCGCCAGGGCGACGTCCACGGACTCGGCCGGCACGACGGCCATCATGCCGACGCCCATGTTCAGGGTCTTCTCCAGCTCCAGCCGCTCGACCCGTCCGGCCTTGCCGACCAGGTCGAAGATCGCGCCCGGGGTCCAGGTCGACCGGTCGACCGTGGCGTGCAGCCCGTCCGGGATCACTCGGGCCAGGTTGGCGGCGAGGCCGCCACCGGTGATGTGGCTGAACGCGTGCACCTCGGCGGTCCGGGTGAGCGCCAGGCAGTCCAGCGAGTAGATCTTGGTGGGCTCGAGGAGCTCCTCGCCCAGGGTCCGGCCGAGCTCCTCGACACGCTGGTCGAGGGTCATGCCGGCGCGGTCGAAGACCACGTGCCGGACGAGCGAGTACCCGTTGGAGTGAAGGCCGGAGGACTCCATCGCGATCACGGCGTCACCCGTACGGATGCGATCCGGGCCGAGCAGACGGTCCGCCTCCACCACGCCCGTACCGGCGCCGGCGACATCGAAGTCGTCGGGGCCCAGCAGGCCGGGGTGCTCGGCGGTCTCGCCGCCGACCAGGGCGCAGCCGGCCAGGACGCAGCCCTCGGCGATGCCCTTGACGATCGAGGCGACCCGCTCGGGGTGGACCTTGCCGACACAGATGTAGTCGGTCATGAAGAGCGGCTCGGCGCCGCAGACGACGATGTCGTCCATGACCATCGCGACCAGGTCGTGGCCGATGGTGTCGTACACGCCCATCTGGCGGGCGATGTCGACCTTCGTGCCCACACCGTCCGTGGCGGAGGCGAGCAGGGGACGCTCGTAGCGCTTGAAGGCGGAGGCGTCGAAGAGACCGGCGAAGCCGCCGAGGCCGCCGAGGCCCGCGACCTCCGCGCGCTGGGTCTTCTTCACCCACTTCTTCATGAGCTCGACTGCGCGGTCGCCCGCTTCGATGTCGACGCCCGCGCTCGCGTAGCTGGCGCCGCCTTCGGCACTGGGGTTCTGAGACATGGGTTCAGAGCTTTCGTGTCGTACTGCGGTGTGTGCAGCGGGGTCTTACGGGCGGCGCAGGGCGTCGGCGGCCGCGGTGGCGGCGGGGCCGGCGGCCAGCTCGGTCTCCAGCAGCTGCTTGCCGAGCAGCTCGGGGTCGGGGAGTTCCATCGGGTACTCACCGTCGAAGCAGGCCCGGCAGAGGTTCGGCTTCTGGATCGTGGTGGCCTCGATCATCCCGTCGATCGAGATGTACGAGAGCGAGTCCGCGCCGAGCGACTTGCCGATCTCGTCGACCGTCATGCCGTTGGCGATCAGCTCCGCGCGGGTGGCGAAGTCGATGCCGAAGAAGCAGGGCCACTTCACCGGCGGGGAGGAGATCCGGATGTGGACCTCGGCGGCGCCCGCCTCGCGGAGCATCCGGACGAGGGCGCGCTGGGTGTTGCCGCGGACGATCGAGTCGTCGACGACCACGAGCTTCTTCCCCTTGATGACTTCCTTCAGGGGGTTCAACTTCAGCCGGATGCCCAGCTGGCGGATGGTCTGGGAGGGCTGGATGAAGGTGCGTCCTACGTACGCGTTCTTCACCAGGCCCGCGCCGAAGGGGATGCCGCTCGCCTCGGCGTAGCCGATCGCGGCCGGGGTGCCGGACTCCGGCGTCGCTATGACGAGGTCCGCCTCGACCGGGGCCTCCTTGGCGAGGCGACGGCCCATCTCCACACGGGAGAGGTAGACGTTGCGGCCGGCGATGTCCGTGTCCGGGCGGGCCAGGTACACGTACTCGAAGACACAGCCCTTGGGCTTCGCTTCCGCGAATCGCGAGGTGCGGATGCCGTTCTCGTCGATCGCGATCATCTCGCCCGGCTCGACCTCGCGGACGAAGCTGGCGCCGCAGATGTCGAGGGCGGCGGACTCGGAGGCGACGACCCAGCCGCGCTCGAGACGGCCGAGGACCAGCGGGCGGATGCCCTGCGGGTCGCGGGCCGCGTAGAGCGTGTGCTCGTCCATGAAGACGAGGGAGAACGCCCCCCGGACCTCGGGGAGGATCTTCGCGGCGCCCTGCTCGATGGTGAGCGGCTTGCCGTCCTCGTCGACCTGGGCCGCGAGAAGCGCCGTCAGGAGGTCGGTGTCGTTGGTGGCCGCCACGCGAGTGGTCCGGCCTTCCTGCTTCGGCAGGTCGGCGACCATCTCGGCGAGCTGCGCCGTGTTCACCAGGTTGCCGTTGTGGCCGAGCGCGATGGAGCCGTGGGCGGTCGCCCGGAACGTCGGCTGCGCGTTCTCCCACACGGAGGCACCGGTGGTCGAGTAGCGGGCGTGACCGACCGCGATATGACCTTGGAGGGAACCGAGAGAGGTCTCGTCGAAGACCTGGGACACAAGGCCCATGTCCTTGAAGACGAGGATCTGGGAGCCGTTGCTGACCGCGATTCCCGCGGATTCCTGGCCCCGATGCTGGAGGGCGTAGAGCCCGAAGTACGTGAGCTTTGCGACCTCTTCACCCGGAGCCCAGACACCGAAGACGCCGCAAGCGTCCTGGGGGCCCTTCTCGCCGGGAAGCAGATCGTGATTGAGTCGACCGTCACCACGTGGCACGTCTCCGAGTGTAGGGGAGGTCGACCACTGGTCCGAATTGAGGAAACTGACAGGGTCCTCGGATGGTGTGATCGTACGAGCTGATCCACGAGGCCCCGCCGCGGAGGCGGCGAGGCGTCCGATCCCAAGGGCCAGGCGGGTTCCGGAGCCCGGGAACTCCGGGCCGATCGGCGACCTACCGGTGGGTAGGGAGGGAATCGGGGACCTCAGGTGTGACGGAGCCCTCATGAAGCCGGCCTCCGGGAGACCGTCCCAGGTGACGGAACCCCGTAGGCAGGTGCACGCGCGGGCTCCCTCCCGGAGGGCGGCATCCGAGTGCCGTCCATCCTGCGCCGGCCCGCCCGGATCGACGGCGGCCAGGTCAGCCACCTGCCCGTCTTCACCCCCGACTGGACGGCGACCCCGCTCGAGCTCGCCGGCGCCCGCCCCCACCCGGCGTACCCGCTCGACGGCACCAGTCTGGCCGGGCACCTGCTGCGGGGCGAGGAGGTCGGCGAGCGGGACCTGTTCTGGCGGGTACGGGGCGAGCGGGCGCTGCGCCGCGGCGACTGGAAGTACTACCGGGGCAAGGGCGGCCGTGACCAGCTCTTCCACCTCTCGCAGGACGTCCGCGAGCAGGCCGACCGGGCTCCGTACGAGAAGGAGCTGCTCGCCGAGTTGCGCACGGCGTGGGAGCGTACGGACGCCGGTCTGCTCCCCTACGGGAGCTAGCGGACGTCAGGGGCCGAGGGCGGTGCCATCGTGGCGGCGGGCCGGGACTACTGGGGGGCCGGGGCCTTCTCTGCCGGTGCCTTCGCGGTCGCGGAGAAGCCTTTGCCCTCGGCGTTCACCAGCGACAGGGTGCGGTGGCGCAGCTCGTACGTCGCCGAGCCGCCGAAGACCTCGTACAGCTGCGTCTCCAGGTCCATCTCCGGGCCGGAGCACATCATGCGGGTGGTGGTGATCTGGCCGAAGGTCACCGTCCGGCCCGAGATCTCCGCCGTGGTGGAGAACCTGTTGCAGCCTAGGCTGCCCCTGACCTTGCCGTCCTTGTCCATGACGAAGTGCGCCTTGCCCTCCGTGCCCTTCGGCAGGGAGGCGGTGGTGTCGCCGGCGAGGAGGGAGTCCACCTTCCAGGTGGTGCCGTTCAGGGCGGCGGGCGGAACGCTCGACAGGGTGAGGACCGTCGCGCCGCCGGGGGCGGTGAGCGTGAGCGCGTCCCCGGCGAGCTTGGCCTTGAGCTTCCCGGTGAACGCCTTGTGGAAGGCCGTCTCGAAGTCCATGGCGTCGCACGCCATCTCGGTGGACTCCCCGAGCGCGACCTCGAGGGTGTCGCCCTCGACGGCGACGGTGCCTCCGAAGTGGTTGCACCCGGAGTTGCCCTTGGCCTTGCCGGACTTGTCGATCTCGACATAGGTGCCGGCGGGGGCCGGGGTCTTCCTGCCGTCGACGGTCAGGCTGTCCACGGACCAGTGGACACCGGTGACCGGCACGTCCGGGGCGAGCGTGCCCGCGCCGGGATCCGACCCGGACTTCTCGGTGCCACAGGCGGCGAGGACCAGGAGCGAGGCCACGGCTGCGGTGGCTGCGGTGATGCGCGGCGTCTGCATGACGATGGGACGGACGGGCGGGACGGACGGTTCCGTTCGCCCCCTTCGCCCCCCGGTCGGCCGCCGACCGACGCGGCGGCCGGCCGTCAGCCCATGACCGGGAGCAGGGCGGCGAGGTCCGCCCGCTCGCCGCTCGCGCGGACCCGGGCCGCCTCCAGCTCCCGCGCCCACCGCGTCCGGCCGGTCGCCAGCCGGATCCAGGTCAGCGGGTCCGTCTCGACGACGTTGGGCGGGGTGCCCCGGGTGTGCCGGGGGCCCTCCACGCACTGGACGACCGCGAAGGGCGGGACCCGCACCTCCACCGCCCCGCCCGGGGCCTTCACGGCGAGCGCGTCGGCGAGCAGACGGGTGCAGGCGGCCAGGGCCTGCCGGTCGTACGGGACGTCCAGACCGGTCGCCGCGTTCAGGTCGTCGGTGTGGACGATCAGCTCGACGGTGCGGGTGACCAGGTGGTCGCCGAGGCGCATCACGCCGAAGCGCGTCGGCACGAGGCGCTCGTCCGGCACGCCGGCGATCCGCTCCTCGAAACGCTCCGCCGTCCGTGCGTACAGGCCGGGCAGGTCGCCCGTGTCGATCGCCCGGGTGTCCTCGTCGATCGTCGCGGCGGCGGTGGCGGTCGCCGCGGGCCAGTCGGGCAGAGCGAGTTCGAGCCTCGGCGGCTCCGGCTCCGAGAGCTTGCGCACGACCGAGCCGAGCACCATCGTGATGTGCCCCGCCAGATCCCGTACGGTCCACTCGCCCAGCCGGGTCGGCCCGTCGAGCTGCTCCGGACCGAGCGCCGCCACCGCCTCCCGCACGTGCCCGAACTGGGTGAGCACAGCGGCCCGGATCTTGGCGGAGTCGTAGCTGCGGGTGCGCTTCTTGGCCGGTGGCATGGGGGCGAGGGTAGTCGGAGACTGGAGGGGGAGGGCTTCCAGTACACCTATCCGTAGGAGAGGGGTCGGACAGCCATGGCCGAACACCCTGACAGCGCCTTGGTCCGCCGGGGCTACGAAGCGTTCTCCCAAGGAGACATGGAGACCATGCGGTCGCTGATGACCTCGGACGCCACCCATCACTCACCGGGGTCCAGTCAGATGTCCGGGCACTTCAAGGGCGCGGACAACGTCCTCGCCCACTACGGCAAGCTCATGGAACTCACCGGTGGCACCTTCCGGGTCGAGCTGAAGGGCGTGTACCCGGACGGCCGCGGCCATGTCATGGCGGTGCACAAGTGGCACGCCGACCGCGGGAACCGTGGCATCGAGATGGAAGGCGGGCTGTTCTTCACCATCGTCGGCGGCAAGATGACCGACGTGGACGAGTGCGTCGCGGACATCGACGAGTCGGACGCCTTCTGGGGGCAGGCCGACTGAGAACGGGACGGCCCCCGGTCCGAGGACCGGGGGCCGCCTCACGTACCGCCTCGGATCAGGCCAGCAGACCCGGGATCGTCGCCTCGTGCGCCGTGCGCAGCTCGCTCAGCGCGATGCTGAACTGGCCCTGCACATCGATCTCCTGGCCGTCCACGACACCGATCCGGGTCGCGGGAAGCCCCCGCGCGCCGCACATGTCGGTGAAGCGGAGTTCCTCGCTGCGCGGGACGGCGACGACCGCACGGCCGGCCGACTCGCTGAAGAGGAAGGTGAAGGCGTCCAGACCGTCCGGGACGATCAGGCGCGCGCCCGTCCCGCCGCGCAGGCAGGACTCGACGACCGCCTGGACCAGACCCCCGTCCGACAGGTCGTGCGCCGCGTCGATCATGCCGTCGCGGGAGGCGGAGATCAGGATCTCGCCGAGCAGCTTCTCCCGGTCGAGGTCCACGGCCGGCGGCATGCCGCCGAGGTGCCGGTGGATGACCTCGGACCAGGCCGAGCCGCCGAACTCCTCACGCGTGTCGCCGAGCAGGTAGAGGAGCTGGCCCTCTTCCGCGAAGGCGATCGGCGTACGGCGGTTGACGTCGTCGATCACACCGAGCACGGCCACCACCGGCGTCGGGTGGATGGCGACCTCACCGGTCTGGTTGTACAGCGACACGTTGCCGCCGGTGACCGGCGTGCCGAGCTGGAGGCAGCCGTCCGCGAGACCACGGGTGGCCTCGGCGAACTGCCACATCACGGCCGGGTCCTCGGGCGAACCGAAGTTCAGGCAGTCCGAGATCGCCAGCGGCTTGGCACCGGAGGCGGCGACATTGCGGTACGCCTCCGCCAGCGCGAGCTGCGCGCCCGTGTACGGGTCGAGCTTCGCGTAGCGTCCGTTGCCGTCGGTCGCCATCGCGACGCCGAGGTTGGTCTCCGCGTCGATCCGGACCATGCCCGCGTCCTCGGGCTGCGCGAGGACCGTGTTGCCCTGCACGAACCGGTCGTACTGGTCCGTGATCCAGGACTTCGACGCCTGGTTCGGGGAGGAGACCAGCTTCAGGACCTGGTCCTTCAGCTCCTCGCCGGTCTGCGGCCGGGGCAGCTTGTTCGCGTCGTCGGCCTGGAGCGCGTCCTGCCACTCGGGGCGGGCGTAGGGCCGGTGGTAGACCGGGCCCTCGTGCGCGACCGTGCGCGGCGGTACGTCGACGATCTGCTCGCCGTGCCAGAAGATCTCCAGGCGCTCGCCGTCGGTCACCTCACCGATGACGGTGGCGATGACGTCCCACTTCTCGCAGATCTCCAGGAAGCGGTCGACGTGCTCGGGCTCCACGATCGCGCACATGCGCTCCTGCGACTCGCTCATGAGGATCTCCTCGGGCGAGAGCGTCGCGTCACGCAGGTGGACCCGGTCGAGCTCGACGCGCATGCCGCCGGAACCGGCGCTCGCGAGTTCGCTCGTCGCGCAGGAGAGTCCGGCGCCACCCAGGTCCTGGATGCCCGCGACCAGCTTCTCCTTGAAGATCTCCAGGGTGCACTCGATGAGGAGCTTCTCCTGGAAGGGGTCGCCGACCTGGACCGCGGGGCGCTTCGTCGGCTTGGTGTCGTCGAAGGTCTCGGACGCGAGGACCGAGACGCCGCCGATGCCGTCGCCGCCGGTACGGGCGCCGTAGAGGATCACCTTGTTGCCGGGGCCGGAGGCCTTGGCGAGGTGGATGTCCTCGTGCTTCATCACGCCGATGCAGCCGGCGTTGACCAGCGGGTTGCCCTGGTAGCACTCGTCGAAGACGACCTCGCCGCCGATGTTCGGCAGGCCGAGGCAGTTGCCGTAGCCGCCGATGCCGGCGACGACACCGGGGAGCACGCGCCTGGTGTCGGGATGGTCGGCCGCGCCGAAGCGCAGCGGGTCGACGACCGCGACGGGGCGGGCGCCCATGGCGAGGATGTCGCGGACGATGCCGCCGACGCCGGTGGCCGCGCCCTGGTAGGGCTCGATGTACGACGGGTGGTTGTGCGACTCGACCTTGAAGGTGACCGCGTACCCCTGGCCGACGTCGACGACGCCCGCGTTCTCGCCGATGCCGACGAGCATGGCGTCGTTCTCGGGGGTCTTCTCGCCGAACTGCTTCAGGTGGACCTTGCTGCTCTTGTACGAGCAGTGCTCGGACCACATGACGGAGTACATGGCGAGCTCGGCGCCGGTGGGACGGCGGCCGAGGATCTCGCGGATGCGGGCGTACTCGTCCTCCTTGAGGCCGAGCTCCTTCCACGGCTGCTCGCTGTCGGGCGTCTCACCCGCGTGCTTGACGGTGTCGAGAGTCATGCGGTGACCAGCTTCTTCAGGATCGAGGTGAAGAATCCGAGGCCGTCGGTACGACCCGTACCGACCAGCGGCTCGACGGCGTGCTCGGGGTGCGGCATCAGGCCGACGACGTTGCCGGCGGCGTTGGTGATGCCCGCGATGTCACGGAGCGAGCCGTTGGGGTTCATGTCCAGGTAGCGGAACGCGACCCGGCCCTCGGCCTCCAGCTCGTCGAGCACGCGCTCGTCGGCGACGTACCGGCCGTCCATGTTCTTGAGCGGGACCTGGATCTCCTGGCCCTGCTCGTAGTCCACGGTCCACGCGGTGCCGGCGTTCTCCACCCGCAGCTTCTGGTCGCGGCAGATGAAGTGCAGGTGGTTGTTGCGCAGCATCGCGCCCGGCAGCAGATGGGCCTCGGTGAGGATCTGGAAGCCGTTGCAGATACCGAGGACGGGCATGCCCGCCTTCGCCTGCTCGATGATCGTCTCCATCACCGGCGAGAAGCGGGAGATGGCTCCGGCCCGCAGGTAGTCGCCGTAGGAGAAGCCGCCGGCCAGGACCACGGCGTCGACCTGCTTCAGGTCCTTGTCGCGGTGCCAGAGCGGGACGGGCTCGGCCCCCGCGAGGCGGGCGGCGCGCAGCGCGTCCTGGTCGTCGAGCGTTCCGGGGAACGTGACGACGCCGATGCGTGCGGTCACGACTCCACCTTCACGGTGAAGTCTTCGATCACGGTGTTGGCAAGGAAGGTTTCGGCCATCTCACGGATGCGGGCGAGGGCGGCCTCGTCGACCGGTCCCTCCACCTCCAGCTCGAAGCGCTTTCCCTGGCGGACATCGGCGATTCCGGCGAATCCCAGGCGGGGCAGTGCACGCTGCACCGCCTGCCCCTGGGGGTCGAGGATCTCCGGCTTGAGCATGACGTCGACTACGACGCGTGCCACTGGCACTCCCGGTGGTGTGTTGCGTGGGCGGTTCCCTCAGCGTACCTGCCTCCAAATTCTACGCGGGTAGAAGTCTGGAGGACCCTACAAAGGGCACCAAAGACCCTCACGAAAAATTCAAGTGAAATATTGCGCCGCCCATTGCGGTGGGACACGCTGATGCAATTGGCTGGGCTTCACAATGCGACGCCCCTCGCTGTACAAAGGAATACACAGGAAAGAAGCATTGCCCCGGGACAGCCGTAAAGCCGGTGTCGCCCCACGTCAGAGGCGTTACTCGCGCCCAGACGACACGGCGGACCGCAGGAAAGGACCGATATCCGTGGCTCAGCGTGTGGTGGTCACTCTCTCCGACGACATCGACGGCGGAGAAGCGGCGGAAACGGTGGCGTTCGGCCTGGACGGGAAGACGTACGAGATCGACCTGAATCCCGCCAATGCAAAGAAACTGCGCAAGGCCCTGGCTCCTTACCTCGCGGCCGGCCGGAAGCTGACGGGCCGGGCCGCGGCCGCCCGCGCGGGAGGGTCGCCCGCCTCCGTGGCTTCGTACAAGCACACCGCGCTGGAACCCGACCCGGCGGCGGTCCGCGCCTGGGCGCAGTCCCACAAGATGGACGTGCCCGCCCGCGGACGCATCCCCAAGCGGGTCTACGAAGCCTTCCGCGAGGCCAGTTGAGCCGGCGGGCCGACCCGCCGCCAGAAGTCGAGTTGCACTGCACCCCCGCTGATCCGCTAGAGTCTGGATCACGCCGAGGGGCGAGGCCGCAGGGCCGGACCTCACGCAGCGTGCGGGTGTAGTTCAGTAGTAGAACATCCCCCTTCCAGGGGGAAGGCGCAGTGTGCAATTCCTGTCACCCGCTCTGCATCGCATTACCGATCGCTCCGAAGGATCAGGTACAGTGGTGCTCGCACCGCCCGATGAGAGTCGGTCGGGAGCAATGCGGACGTGGCTCAGTTGGTAGAGCATCACCTTGCCAAGGTGAGGGTCGCGAGTTCGAATCTCGTCGTCCGCTCAGAGAATGAAGGCCCCGGTTCTACGGAACCGGGGCCTTTGTCGTGTGTCCCCCGGCCCGGCCGGGGCCGTTCTGACATTTGTCATGAGCAGCGATGACAGCGCGCACTGCCGACCGGCTCCGTCCGCCGGGAAGCTGAAGCCATGACCAACGTGATCGAGGCCGAGGGCCTGCGCCGGACGTACTCCGGCGGCTTCGAAGCCGTCAACGGGATCTCCTTCGCCGTCCCGCGGGGCGAGATCTTCGCCCTGCTCGGCACCAACGGGGCCGGCAAGACCTCCACCGTCGAGCTCCTGGAGGGCCTCACCGCGCCGAGCGGCGGCAGCGTCCGGGTCCTCGGCCACGACCCGTACCGGGAACGGGCCGTCGTCCGGCCCCGGATCGGCGTGATGCTTCAGGAGGGCGGCTTCCCCTCGGACCTGACCGTCGCCGAGACCGTCCGCATGTGGGCGGGCTGCACCAGCGGCGCGCGGCCGACCGCCGAGGCGCTGGACCAGGTCGGCCTCGGCTCCCGCGCCGGGGTGCGGATCAAGCAGCTCTCCGGCGGCGAGCGGCGCCGCCTCGATCTCGCGCTCGCGCTCCTCGGCCGCCCCGAGGTCCTCTTCCTGGACGAGCCGACCACCGGACTCGACGCCGAGGGCCGGCGCGACACCTGGGCGCTGGTGCGGGCCCTGCGGGACGGCGGTACGACCGTCGTCCTCACCACGCACTACCTGGAGGAGGCCGAGTCCCTGGCCGACCGGCTCGCCATCATGAACCGGGGCCGGATCGTGCTCTCGGGCACGCCCGCCGAGGTCACCGCCGCCCGGCCCGCCCGCATCCGCTTCGTCCTCCCCGAGGGCGTCACGCCCGGCCGGCTACCGCTCGGGCTGAAGGCCGCTGCGGACGGGCGGCGCGTGGAGGTCCGTACGCACGAACTCCAGGACGCGCTCGGCGAACTGCTCACCTGGGCCGCCGAGGCCGGCGTACGGCTGGAAGGGCTCGACGCCCGCTCGGCCTCCCTCGAGGAGGCGTTCCTGGAGATCGCCTCCCGTACCGACGACCTCCGTGCCGACGACCCCCGTACCGACGACACGCTGGAGACCGCCCGATGAACGCGACCGCACGCCGGATGGGCTCGCTGGGGCGGGCCGAACTCACCCTCCTCGGGCGGAACAAGAACAACCTCTTCATCGCCCTCCTGATGCCGCTGCTGATGATCTTCGTGCTGCGGTCCTCGCTCGCGCAGATGGGCCCGGACGAGCTGCCCCTGGGCATGGCGGGTGCCACCCTCATCGGCGGGACCGGCATGGTCCTCGTCCTCGTGGTCTACATGGGGCTGGTGTCGGCACTCGTGGCCCGGCGCGAGGAACTGGTCCTCAAGCGGCTCCGTACCGGCGAGGCGAGGGACCTGGAGATCCTGGCCGGCGCCGCGCTCCCCTCCGGGGCCATCGCCCTGGTCCAGTGCGCCGTGCTGACCGTCGGCGGCGCCGTCGCCCTCGACGTACCCGCGCCGCGCCGGCCCGACCTGCTCGTGCTCGGACTGCTCGCCGCCGTCGTCCTGCTCGCCGGGCTGGCCGCCGCCACCACGGCCATCACCCGCAACGTCGAGAGCGCGGGCCTCACCACCCTCCCGTTCTTCCTCGTCTCCGCCATGGGCTCGGGACTGATGATCCCCAGCGACCTCCTGCCGGACCTCGTCGCCGACCTCTGCCGGCTGCTTCCGCTCAGCGGGGTCATGGAACTCGTCCGCGCCGGCTGGCTCGGGGTCGGCGACACGAAGGACCTGCTGACCGCCGTGCTCAACACGCTGGCCTGGGGCGTGATCACCGTGTTTGCTGTCCGTCGGTGGTTCCGCTGGGAACCGCGGCGCTAGAGAGGGGGCCCGGGCGGATGTCCAGGCTGACGGGGTGGTGGGCCCGCCGCAGCACGGCGGGCAAGATCGAGCTGTACACCCGGTGGACCTTCCACTTCTTCGTGCTGGTCGAGATCGCCTCCATCGGCGGCCTGCCCATCGGGCAGCACGGCGGCAGCCCGGTCGGTCTGCCGCTGGTGGCCGCCCTCGCCCTCTTCGTCTGCACCCATGCCGTCCTGAACGGCGTCCTCTCCTCCCGCGCCCTCGACTGGGTCCTCGACCGGCGCGAGCGGCCGGTCCGGCTCGCCGCGGTGCTGATCTCCCTCACCACCGTCGGCGCGCTCACCGTCGTCGCCCTGCGGGCCACCGGCGTCCTCGCCGACGGAGCGGTCGCCGCCGGCGTCGTCACCGGCACGATCACCTTCACCCTCGGCAGCCTGGTCATGTGCCTGAACCGGGTGCGGCACATGCTGTACGCCGCACCGCTCGCCGCCCTCGCGACCGGCACCGCCGTCGCGGCGATGGGCGTCGGGACGGGCGAGGCCCTCGGGTACGCGGTGGGCATCCTGCTCGGCGGCGGCGGGCTCGTGGGCGCATGCGGGTTCTCCGCCTGGCTGATGAAGACGGTCTGGGAGCTGGAGCGGTCAAAGGACCTGAAGGCCCGCCTCGCCGTCGCCGAGGAGCGGCTGCGCTTCGGGCGCGACCTCCACGACGTCATGGGCCGCAACCTGGCGGTCATCGCGCTCAAGAGCGAACTGGCCGTCCAGCTCGCCCGGCGCGAACGCCCGGAGGCCGTCGACCAGATGATCGAGGTGCAGCGGATCGCGCAGGAGTCCCAGCGGGAGGTCCGCGACGTGGTGCGCGGCTACCGGGAGGCGGATCTGCGGGTCGAGCTGGAGGGCGCGCGCGGCGTGC
Organism: Streptomyces sp. NPDC029139; assembly: GCF_055564335.1. Classification (NCBI taxonomy): domain Bacteria; kingdom Bacillati; phylum Actinomycetota; class Actinomycetes; order Kitasatosporales; family Streptomycetaceae; genus Streptomyces; species Streptomyces sp. NPDC029139. Next base: position 50,411 of record NZ_JBVHWN010000004.1, read on the forward strand.
TGAGCGCGGCCGGAATCACCTGCGCCATGGACTCGGCGGACGTCGACCTGCCCGCTGAGGTGCAGTCGGCGCTCGGCTGGGTCGTCCGGGAGACCACGACGAACGTACTGCGGCACGGGGACGCCTCGCGCTGCGTGATCTCACTGCGGAAGAAGGACGGTGCGGTGCTGCTGACCGTGGAGAACGACGGCGTACGGGACGTTCCCGGCCCCCGGGTCGGCGGCTCCGGCCTCGCGGGCCTGCGCGAACGGCTGTCGGCGGTGGACGGAACCCTGGAGGCGGGACCGGGCGACGGCGGCACCTTCCTGGTGACTGCGCGCGTCCGCGTACCGGTCGGGGGAGGCGTGCTGTGACCGTCCGCGTCCTGCTCGCCGACGACGAGCACCTGATCCGGGGCGCCCTCGCCGCGCTCCTGGCCCTGGAGGACGACCTCGCCGTCGTCGCCCAGGCCGCCACCGGTCCCGAGGCGCTCGCCATGGCCCGCGCCCACCGGCCCGATGTCGCCGTCCTCGATCTGCAGATGCCCGGCCTCGACGGTGTGAGGGTCGCCACAGCCCTGCGGGACGAACTCCCCGACTGCAGGACCATGATCGTGACCAGTCACGGCCGCCCCGGGCACCTCAAGCGGGCCCTCGCGGCCGGGGTGCGGGGCTTCGTGCCCAAGACCGTCAGCGCCCAGCGGCTGGCCGAGCTCATCCGTTCCGTCCACGCCGGAAACCGTTACGTGGACCCGGAGTTGGCGGCCGACGCGATCGCCGCCGGAAACTCCCCGCTCACCGCGCGCGAGGCCGAGGTCCTGGAACTCGCGGCCGACGGTGCGCCCGTCGCGGAGATCGCCGAGCGGGCCTCGCTGTCCCAGGGAACGGTCCGGAACTACCTCTCCTCGGCCGCCGCGAAGCTCGGTGCCGAGAACCGTCACACCGCGGTGCGTCTCGCGCGGGAGAAAGGTTGGGTATAGTTGGCTCCGCGCTACGGCGCACGCGGACGTGGCTCAGTTGGTAGAGCATCACCTTGCCAAGGTGAGGGTCGCGAGTTCGAATCTCGTCGTCCGCTCCATGGAAGAAGCCCCCGGTCGCTCCGACCGGGGGCTTCTTCGTGTTCCGGGTCCCGGCGTCACGCCCAGGCGTGGCCGGTCAGCAGCTCGTACGCCTCGATGTACTTGGCGCGGGTCGCGTCCACGATCTCCTGCGGAAGCGCCGGCGGGGGCTGTTCGCTCGTGCGGTCCCAGCCGGAGGCCGGCGAGGTCAGCCAGTCACGCACGAACTGCTTGTCGTACGAGGGCTGCGCGCGGCCCGGCTCCCAGCTCGCGGCCGGCCAGAAGCGGGAGGAGTCCGGGGTCAGCACCTCGTCGGCGATGTAGAGGGCGTCGCCGCTCTCCGTGGACTCGAAGCCGAACTCGAACTTCGTGTCGGCCAGGATGATCCCGCGCTCGCGGGCGATGTCCCGGGCCCGGCTGTAGACGGCGAGGGTCGTCTGGCGCAGCATGGCGGCGGTCTCGGCGCCGACCTGGCGGGCGACCTGCTCGTAGCTCACGTTCTCGTCGTGGTCGCCGACCGCGGCCTTGGTGGCGGGCGTGAAGATCGGCGCGGGCAGCTCGGAGCCGTCGGTGAGCCCCTCGGGGAGCGCGAGGCCGCAGACGGTACGGGACGCGTTGTACTCGGCCAGACCGGAGCCGGTCAGATAGCCGCGGGCCACGCACTCGACCGGCACCATCTTCAGTGACTTGCAGACGAGGGTGCGGCCCTCCCAGTCGGCGGGGGCGCCGGCCGGGACGTCGGTGGAGATCACATGGTTGGGGACCAGGTCACTGAGCCGGTCGAACCACCACAGGGAGAGCTTGGTGAGGACCCGCCCCTTGTCGGGGATCTCGGTCGGCAGCACCCAGTCGTACGCGGACATGCGGTCGCTGGCCACCATCACGAGCTCGCCCGCCTCGTTCTGGTAGAGCTCACGCACCTTGCCCGTGTGGAGGTGGGTCAGGCCCGGGACCTGAACAGGCTCGGGCTTTTCTACGAATCCGGACACGGTTCCTCCGCGTAGGTTGATCCAGGAGCGGTCCGATTCTCTCGCACCGTGCGAGCCGCTCGGCGAGCGGCCCCTCGGACGTCCTGGTCAGTCCCTCTTACAGATCCGGTCGAGGAGATTCGCGGTGGCGCGCTGGATCCTCGGATCGACGTGGCCCGGCCGGTCCAGGGCGGGTGACCAGGCGAAGGTTCCGGAGGCGAAGACCCAGGCCCCGGACGGCGCCCGGTAGAGGGAGGTCTCCTGGTGGCGCAGTGCGCCGTCGCTGTCCTGGTAGGGCGAGTGGGCGAGCAGGATGCGGCCCTCGTGCTCGGGGAGCGCGGTGCGCGGGAAGTAGCGGTCGGCCTCCCCCGCGACCAGACCGGGGATCTCGTCCCCGTCCCCGGCCCCGGTCGCCTCCCAGAGCCAGTGCTCCGCGTTCCGTACGACCAGGGGGTGTGGCTCGGGGACCCGGCCCGCGTACTGGATGCCCAGCAGTTGCTGCTCGGGGCGGTCGATCTCGCGCCAGAGGGCGGGGCGGCCGGGACCGCGGCGCTTGCGGCAGGTGAGGAGACGGTCGGGGACCCCGGACGGGGAGGGCCCGAGCTCGACCTGCCAGTACAGGGTGTTGGCGGAGAGGAAGACCAGGGACGTGCCCTGCTCGCGGGCGAGTTCGACGGTCCGGCGCATGGGGACGGACCAGTACTCGTCGTGGCCCGGGAAGACCAGACCGCGGTAGCGCGTCGGGTCCACACGGCCGGCGTGCAGATCGCGCGTCTCGGCGTAGGCCAGGTCGTAGCCGTACCGCTCGGCCCAGCGGATGAAGTCGTACGCGTGGCCGACGTGCAGCGGCAGGCCGGCACCCGCGTAGGGGCGGTCGAAGGAGACGGTGATGGCCGCGTCCTCCTCGCCGAGGAGCCGGCCCTCCTCGTCCCAGGCGTGGTAGAGGCTCGCGCCGGTGCGGCCGTCCTCCGGGTAGAGGTTGTACGCCTGCCAGGTCACGTCCGGCAGGACGAGGAGGAGGTCGGCGGGGTGGTTGTCGCGGACGGTGAAGGGGATGTGCGAGCGGTAGCCGTCGGCAGTGGTGAGCACGGCGACGTACGCGCCGATCGACCAGAGCGACGGGACCTGCAGCCGCCAGGACTGCCACCAGTGGTGGCAGGAGACGGTCCGGTCGGCGGTGAGCGGAGCGGGCTGGACGATGCCGGAGAGGCGCGGGCTGGTGGTGATCTTGGCGGCGCCGTCGCCCGCGTAGTGCCCGATCCGGTAGATGTCGACCGAGAACTGCTGCGGTGGGTCCACCGTGATGTGGAAGTCGATCGCCTCACCGGGAGCGACGGCCCCGTTGGAGGCAAAGCCCTTGATCTGGCTGCGGACGTCGTCGGCGGTACGGGGGCCGCCGCCGCCACCCCGGGCCAGCGTCTCGTCGGCGTACCAGGGAACGACCTGCCCCGTGTCGTCGAAGTAGTTCTCCGAACCGCGCAGCCAGGGCAGTGGCCCTTGGCCGAAGGGGTCCGAGACGGCGTGGGCGAGCGCCCCCGATTCCCACCGCCTGATCTGCTCCGCCCCCATGCCGCACCCCTCCCTCGACTCCCCCGCGCGTCGTCTGCCGTTCATGAGCTGTCATGTGCTGCTGTCAGTGCCGGTCCCCAGCACATCACATAACGCACGCACTCCGTCACCGTTCGTCGCGAATTGACGTGAACGGAAGCCGGGCTTCCGGTGCCGGCGTTCTACACGAGACGGACGGGCTTCTCGGGGCGCACGCCCGTCTCGGTGAGCCAGGACCGGAGGGGCTCGGCGTCGCCCTCCTCGACGAGGGCGAGGACCCGGGCTGTGAGATCGGTGTTCCGCTCGCCGCCGACGAGGAGCGCGGGCCCGTCGAGCCAGTCGAGTCCGGGGGCGGCGCCGGCGGTGTCGACGGCGGCACAGCAGACCATCGCCGTCACATGGTCGGCCAGCAGGTCCCGTCCGGTCCGCGGCGGCTGGAGCGGGAAGAGCGGGAGCGTGTCCGCGCCCGGGGCGGCGGTGTGCGGCGCCGGTGCGGGGGCGGCGGGCCTGGCCGCCTCCTCGCGGGCGACATGGGCGGTGAGGACGGCGGCGAGCGCGTCGGCGGCCGGGTTGCGGGCGGTGGGCTCGGCGGCGTCCAGGTCGTCGGCGGTGGTGGCCTGAGGTTCGGCGGCGTCCAGGTCGTCGGCGGTGGTGGCCTGAGGTTCGGCGGCGTCCAGGTCGTCGGCGGTGGTGGCCTGAGGTTCGGCGGGGTCGGGCTCCGTCGGCTCCGGCTCGGTGGGCTGGGGCTTGGTGAGCTGGGGCTCCGTCGGCTCCGGCTCCGTCGGCTCGAGATCGGTGGCGGGTTCGGCGGCGTGAAGGCCGTCGGTGGGCGCGGGCTCCGTCGGGGGCTCCGGCCGGTCGGGAGTGGTCGACGCGTCCCTCGTCGGGGCCGAGAGGTGGGACATCACCCGGGTCAGGGTCGGGCCGTCGGCGACCGCCGAACCGGTCCCCGCACCCGCGGGGAGCACACCCAGCTCGTCGAGGACCTGGTGGAGACGGGCCGCGTCGGCGCGCCACTTACGGTCGACGACCTCTTCCGGGTACTGATCCCAGTCCACCGGGGACCAGTCGGGGCCGGACTCCGCCGGGCCGCCGTGGAAGAGGCGGGCGGCCAGCAGGGAGGCGGCCTCGTCGACGGCCCCGGGCTCTTCGAGCAGATCACAGGCCGGGCGCTCACCGAGCCGGGAGGTGAAGCCCTCGGCGAGGCGGTCCCGGCGGGACAGTTCGGTGAGGGCGGAGACCACGCCCACGTCCAGGCGCGCGGGCCAGCGGCCCATCCGCCAGGCGGGCAGCGCGACCCGTGTGAGGAGCCGGTCCCAGCCCGCGTAGGCGAGACCCACCTGCTCCTGGGCGACGATCCGGACGCCGTAGTCCACCGCCTGGGCACGCTCCGAGCCGGCCACGGCGACGCCCCGTTCCATCTCGGCGGCGTGTCCGCGGCACAGGCGCAGCAGGACCCGGGCGACGCGCCCGACGCCGTGGGCGCCGAGCCTGCTGACCGGGTCGAGCCCGCTGCGGCGGGGCGCGGCGACGGCGGCGTCGAGTCCCTGGACGAAGCGTCGGGCCGCGGCTATGTCGGGGTGCGCGGCCGGAGCCGTACCGGCGACGACCGGGGCGAGGACCGCCCGGAGCTCACCGACGCGCATCCACCACAGGAAGGGCGAACCAATGACCAGGACGGGCGCGTCGGTGGAGCGCCGGAGCCCGGTCGTCCGCCCGGGGCCGTGGGCCGGATGCGTACGGTCCTCGAGCCAGCTGTCGCAGTCCGGCGTCAGGGCTATCGCGGAGGGCGCGGGGACGCCGAGCCGGTCGGCCAGGTCCCGAACCATCCGGTAGAGATCGGGGGCCGCGGTCTCGGCGAGCTCCACGGTCGGGGTGACGGCGGGCCGGGAGCGGGCGATCACCAGCGCGACGGCCGCCGTGGCGAGCAGGACGACCAGCGCGAACACCGTGGTCACCCAGCGGGCGGCGTCCCAGCCGGGCCCAGTGAAATGGCCGGTGACCCCTCCCGCGTACAGGATCACGGCCGCGGCGGCCGGGAGCAGCGCGACGGCCAGCGCCCTGCCGCGGACCCGGAGGACCGCGAGGGCCCTGGAGCGCGCGGCGCGCGCACCCATCTCCTCGCCGACAACGGAACCGGTACCGGACACGCCGTACATCACCCCCTCCTGTCCTCGTCGGGACTGCCCGTGGCGGTGTTGGTCACTCCCCCACTGTGGCACCCGCCACTGACATCGCAATGCCGGTGGGCCAAGTGCCGGAACGCCTGCGCCGCACCCTAGTTGGGGGTGCGGCGGGCGTCATCCGGATGGCCCAGTCGTCACTCGATGGAATGGCTTTGGGTAAAGGTGATGACGGTCGGGCGTGCCGAGGGGTTCACTCCCCCGGCACGCGGAGGGGTCACTCCCCGGCGGCCTTGCGAGCGATGTCCGTTCGGTGCTGCGAGCCGTCCAGCCGGATCCGGCCGACCGCCGCGTACGCCCGCTCACGGGCCTGCGCCAGGTCCTCGCCGGTCGCCGTGACCGATAGCACGCGGCCGCCGGCGCTCACGACCGCGTCGCCGTCCCGCTTCGTCCCGGCGTGCAGGACGTACGCGTGCGGGGCATCCTGCTCCGCGACCTCGCCGAGGCCGTGGATCGGGTCGCCCGTGCGCGGGGTGCCGGGGTAGTTGTGCGAGGCGATGACGACGGTGACGGCCGCGTCCTCGCGCCAGTTCAGCGGCGGCTCGTTGTCGAGGGTGCCGTTGGCCGCGTTCAGCAGGACGCCCGCCAGCGGAGTCCTCAGGCGGGCCAGGACGACCTGGGTCTCCGGGTCGCCGAAGCGGGCGTTGAACTCGATGACCCGTACGCCGCGGCTGGTGATCGCCAGACCCGCGTACAGCAGGCCCTGGAACGGCGTGCCACGGCGGCGCAGCTCGTCGACGGTCGGCTGCAGGACGGTGTCCATGACCTCGTCGACCAGCTTGGGGTCGGCCCAGGGCAGCGGGGAGTAAGCGCCCATGCCGCCGGTGTTCGGGCCCTCGTCGCCGTCGAGCGCGCGCTTGAAGTCCTGCGCGGGGGTGAGCGGGAGGACGGTGGTGCCGTCGGTGATCGCGAAGAGGGAGACCTCGGGGCCGTCCAGGAACTCCTCGATGACGACCCGGTCGCATGAGAGCGCGTGGGCCCTGGCCTCCTCCAGGTCGGAGGTGACCACGACGCCCTTGCCGGCCGCCAGACCGTCGTCCTTGACGACGTACGGAGCGCCGAAGGCGTCGAGCGCCTCGTCGATCTCCTCGGGGGTGGTGCAGACGTAGCTGCGGGCGGTCGGGACGCTGGCCCCGGCCATGACGTCCTTGGCGAACGCCTTGGAGCCCTCCAGCTGCGCCGCCTGCTCGGACGGGCCGAAGCAGGGGATGCCGGCCGCGCGGACGGCGTCGGCGACGCCCGCGACGAGCGGGGCCTCCGGGCCGACGACCACCAGGTCGGCCTCCAGGCCGGTGGCGAGCCGTGCGACGGCGTCGCCGTCCAGCTGGTCGACGGGATGCAGCTCGGCGACCTCCGCGATTCCGGCGTTGCCGGGCGCGCAGTGCAGAGCGGTGACGTCGGGATCGAGGGAGAGAGAGCGGCACAGGGCGTGTTCGCGGGCGCCGCCGCCGATGACGAGGACCTTCACGCCAGCCAGGGTAGCCCGCGTGGCCGGATGTCCCTTGTGCGGGCCACCGAGCGAGACGGCCCTACTCGTTCGTGTATTCCTCCACAACCGTGGCTCCGAGCTCGCGAACGATCAGCTCGTGGCCGGAGAGGGCGGAGTCGACGAGGTCGGGATCGTCCTCCTCCGGCACGTCGTCCTCGGGCGCGACGGGCGGCGGCGCGTGGTGGACGGTCGTGGGGGCCGAAGGCCGGTTCTGCGGTACGGAGGCGGGGGCGGACGCCTGCTGGTGCTGTTGCGCGGGCGGGGTGGACGGCGCCTGCTGGGACTGCCCGTACGACGCGGCCTGCTGGGTCGGCTGAGCCTGCTGCTGAGGAGCCCACTGCTGCTGCGGGGGCGCGGCGGGAGCGGAGGTCTGGGCCGGGCGGCCACCGCCGAAGTTGGCCGCGGCCGGGGGCGGGGTGACACCGCCCGAGGGATCGATGATCGCCTCGATCTTCCACTGCACGTTGAACTGCTCGGCCAGGACCTGCCGCAGCACGTCCTCGCTGCCGCTGCTCGCGAAGTTGTCGCGGGCACCGGCGTTGAGGAAGCCGAGCTGGAGGGTCGTGCCGTCGAACCCGGCGACCTGGGCGTTCTGGCTGAGCAGGATCCAGGTGAAGCGCCGCCGGTTCTTCACGGCGTCGAGGATCGGCTGCCACATGTTCCGCACCTGCGCGGCGCCCTGGGCCATGTCACCGCCGGCAGCCGGTGCCGGAGCGGGGGCCGCGGGGGCGGCCGGGGCGGGCGCCCGCTGGGGAGCGGGCGAGGAGGCCCCCGGCCAGGCGCCGGGGGCGGGGGCGCTCGGCGCGGCGGGGCCGGCCGGGGTGGCGGCTCCGGGCCAGGCACCGGGGCGCGGGCCTTCGGCGGCCGGAGCGGGCTGCTGAGCGGCGGCCGGGGCGGGTGCGGGGGCTTGCTGGACGGGGGCGGGAGCCTGCTGGGAGGGCGCCGGAGCCTGCTGCACCGGTGCGGGGGCCTGCTGCACCGGTGCCGTCGGGGCGTGGGCCTCGGGTCCGGGGACGTAACCCATGGCGGGGGCGGGCCCGCCGGTGGTGAAGACCGGCGCCGGGCCCGAGGCGGCCCCGCGCTCGAGTCGCTCGATCCGTGCCTGGATCGAGCGCTCGTCGTCGAAGGCGGCGGGCAGCAGCACGCGCGCGCAGATCAGCTCCAGCTGCAGGCGCGGCGAGGTGGCCCCCCGCATCTCGGTCAGGCCGGTGTTGACGAGGTCGGCCGCCCGGCTCAGCTCGGCCGCGCCGAACACGGACGCCTGCGCCTGCATGCGCTCCACGACGTCCACGGGCGCGTCGATGAGCCCCTTCTCGGCGGCGTCGGGCACGGCGGCCAGGATCACCAGGTCCCGCAGCCGCTCCAGAAGGTCGGCGACGAAGCGGCGCGGGTCGTTGCCGCCCTCGACAACCCGGTCCACGACCTCGAACGCGGCCGCACCGTCACCGGCGGCGAAGGCGTCCACCACCGAGTCGAGCAGCGACCCGTCCGTATACCCGAGGAGAGAGGTCGCCATGGCGTATGTCACACCGTCCGCGGCGGCTCCGGCCAGCAGCTGGTCCATCACGGACATCGAGTCACGCACGGACCCGGCGCCGGCCCGGACCACGAGCGGCAGCACGCCCTCCTCGACGGGGATGCCCTCGCGGCCGCAGACCTCGCCCAGATAGTCCCGCAGGGTGCCGGGGGGCACGAGCCGGAAGGGGTAGTGGTGCGTCCGGGACCGGATCGTCCCGATGACCTTCTCGGGCTCGGTGGTGGCGAAGATGAACTTGAGGTGCTCCGGCGGCTCCTCGACCACCTTCAGCAGGGCGTTGAAACCCGCCGAGGTGACCATGTGCGCCTCGTCGATGATGTAGATCTTGTACCGGCTCGAAGCGGGGCCGAAGAACGCCTTTTCGCGCAGGTCACGGGCGTCGTCCACACCACCGTGCGAGGCCGCGTCGATCTCGATGACATCGATCGAACCCGGCCCGTTCCGCGCCAGGTCACGGCAGGACTGGCACTCCCCGCAGGGGGTGGGAGTGGGACCCTGCTCACAGTTCAGACAGCGCGCCAGGATGCGCGCACTGGTCGTCTTTCCGCACCCACGGGGCCCGCTGAACAGGTACGCGTGATTGACCCGGTTGTTCCGCAGGGCCTGCTGCAACGGGTCGGTGACATGCTCCTGCCCGATGACCTCGGCGAAGGACTCGGGGCGATAGCGGCGGTACAGCGCGAGAGACGACACGTATACGAGGTTATAGGCGCCCACCGACAACCCGGGCATGCCCGGAAACGCAAGCGCCCCCCACGCACCCGCCAGAGCCGACCTACCCTTGCTGCCTTCCGGCCCTGGGGGAGTTCAGTCAGATAGCGCCACGTGAGGGGCTGCGCCCAGGGTACCCGATTCCGGAGACCACTCCGTCCCCCGGGACGGGTCTCGGTGAACCGTTGTGGATCACGTTCGCGAGCACCCCTCAACGTCTTGTATTGTTTGCGGCGGAGGATTCGCCTAGTGGCCTAGGGCGCACGCTTGGAAAGCGTGTTGGGGGCAACCCCTCACGAGTTCGAATCTCGTATCCTCCGCCAGTGCCTCACCGGGCACGATGTCGAAGGGCCCCGCAGCTTGCTGCGGGGCCCTTCTTCGTTGTCCGTCCCACGTCATGCCGCCAGGGCGTGGGCCGTGCGGCGGCCGACCCGGCCCGTCAGGGCGAGGGTCAGTGCCGCCGTGAGGCTCCCCAGGGCCAGGGCCGTCCACCAGAGGACCGCCGGGCCGAGACCCGTGTAGAGGGAGACGCCCAGGGTGAGCGCGCCGAACCGGGCGACGCCCCAGGTCCAGCCGAACGCCCCCTGATAGCGGCCACGCGCGTGGGCCGGGGCCAGGTTGGCGACGACCGTGGCCGCGATGCCCGCCACGCACACCTCGCCCAGGGACCACACGACCACGGACACCGTGAACCCGACGATGCCCTCGGCGAGACCCGTCAGCGCCACGCCGACGGCGATCAGCACGCTGCCCGCGCACTGGACCCGCAGCTGGGGAAGGTGGGCGAGCCGGGCCGTGACGAAGGGCTGGAGGGCGACCACCAGGATGGCGTTGACCGCCGCCATCGCCCCGTACACCGCCGGAGAGAGGCCGCTGTCGTGGACGGCGAGCGGCAGGGCGACCTCGGTGAGGGAGTAGACGAAGAGCTGAATGCCGAAGAGAGGCAGGAGGGCGAGGGCCAACCGGTCCCGGAACACCACGCCGTAACCGATCCCGTCCCGTGCCCTGTCGCCCCAACCGTCCCGCGCGCCGTCATCGGACCGGGTGCCCGAGTCGGCGTCCGAGCGGTCTTCGTGCGCGGCCTTCGTGCGCGGTGGCTCGTTCAGCCGGGTCGCGACGACGACGGCGTAGACGATCATCGTCGCGGCGTCGACCGCGAACAGCAGCCAGTAGCCGTGCGCGGCCAGGAAGCCGCCCAGGACACCCGCCACCGCCGTACCGATGTTCACGCCCCAACCGAGCAGGGCGTACGCGCCCTGCCTGCGTTCCGCGTCGACCGCGTCGGCCATCAGCGCGTACGCGGCCGGGCCGACCATCGCGCCCGTCGCGCTGATCAGCAGCGCTGCCGCGGCCATCGTCCACACGCCCGGCGCCACGAAGAGCGCGCCCTGCGCCGCGGCCGAGCCCAGCAGCCCGATCAGCATGGTCGGGCGCCGGCCGACGCGGTCGGCCAGGACGCCGCCCACCGCCGGGCCCAGCAGATTGCCGGCGCCCAGGGCACCGAGGACGTACGCGGTCTCGGGCCCCACGACACCACGCGCGGCGAGGAAGAAGACGAGGAAGGGCGTGACCATGAAGCCGAGGCGGTTGATGACCGTGCCGGCGAAGACGGTCCACACGGTGGACGGCAGTTCCCGGAAGGAGGAGAACGGCGAGGAAGAGGAGGAGGGCATGCGAGGAGACTGCGGCCGAGACGCCATGACGATCCATTGATTAAGCTCAGACCGAATCGATCTTTGGGGAAGGGGGGGTGTATGGAAGCCGGACTCACGTTCTCGGCGGCCGACCTGGCGCAGACCCGGTTCGCCGTCTCCCCCATGTGGGAGGTCGTCACCAGCTTCCGGATGCTCCGGCACCCCTCCGAACCGCCGCCGCACCGGCGTTGGGCCGCGCAGGTACGGCCCCGGCTCGCGCGGGCGGGGCTCGGTGACGGGTGGCTGGCTGAGTTGATCCCGGGTCGCGGCCATCTCGCCGACTTCCTCAACCCGACCCCCGCCACCTCCTTCCCCACCCTCGCCGCCGAGCTGGACGCGATGCGCGCGTCCCCGCCCGCGCGGGTACGCGAGGACCTGGACGCCCTCGAGGCCGAGAAGCCTGCCGGGCACCGCCCCTCGCCCCGGCTCCGCCTGCTGCGCGAGGCCCCCGAGGAGGCCCTGGAAAAGGTCGCCGCCGAGATCGAGACGTACTGGGAACTCGCCCTCGCCCCCTACTGGGCCCGTATCCGCCGGCTCCTCGAAGCCGATCTCTTCCACCGCGCCCGGCAGGTCGCCGAACACGGTTCGGCGCGCGTCCTGAGCGAACTCCACGAGACCGTTCGGTGGGACGACGACACCCTCCACCTGGTCCGCCGCCACTGCGCGCTGGTGACCCGCGACCAGGTCGGTTCCGGGCTGCTGCTCGTCCCCTCGGCGTTCGCGTGGCCCCGCGTCCTGACCCGCGCGGTGGCGCCGGATCCGCCCCAACTGGCCTATCCAGCGCGGGGGATCGGCAACCTCTGGGAGCCGCGCCCGACCGACGCGACGGACGCGGTCGCCGCCGTCCTCGGCCGCTCCCGCACGCTGCTCCTCACCGAGCTCGACACTCCCGCCTCCACCACCCAACTCGCCGGCCGGTGCGGGCTGTCGGCCGCCGGCGTCTCCCAGCACCTGATGGCGCTGCGCAACGCGGGCCTCGTGACCGCGCACCGCAGCGGCCGGTCCGTCCTCTACGCCCGCACCTCGGTCGCGGACGCCCTCCTCACCCCGTCGGGAGCGCCCGCATGACCGCCGAGAGCACCCGTACGCCCGCCGGCGGGACCGCGAGCAGCACCCCCGGGACCGGGACCGTGAGCAGCACCCGTAGGGGCGCCCCTGCGACCGCCGGCAGCACCCGTAGGGGCGCCCGTACGGCCTGGTCGGAGCGGGTGGTGGTCCGCGACGGGGTACGGCTGTCCTGCCGTGACCGGGGCGGTTCGGGCCCCGCCGTGGTCCTGCTGCACGGGCTCGCCGGCCATGCCGGTGAGTGGGACGCGGTGGCGGAGCGGCTCCACGCGGACGGGCACCGGGTCGTCGCCGTGGACCAGCGCGGGCACGGGCACAGCGAGCGGCTCCCCGAGGACACCTCGCGGGCCGCGTACGTCGCCGATGTCGTGGCCGTACTCGACCGACTCGACCTCCAGCGACCGGTGTTGGTCGGACAGTCGCTCGGCGGCCACACCGCCCTGCTCACCGCTGCCGCGCATCCCGGCCGGCTGAGCGGCCTCGTGCTGGTCGACGCCGGCCCCGCCAGGGCGGACGAGGGCCTCACCGCCGAGACCGGTGGGTGGCTGGCCTCCTGGCCGGTGCCCTTCGCCTCGCGGGAGGCGGCGGTCCGCTTCCTCGGGGGCGGGCCCGTAGGGGAAGGGTGGGCGGACGGCCTGGAGGAACGGGACGGCGGACTGTGGCCTCGGTTCGATCCCGAGGTGATGGTGCGCTCGCTCGCCGAGAACGTCACCCGCGCCTTCCGGGCGGAGTGGGAGGCGGTCGACTGCCCGACGCTCGCGGTGATCGCGCAGAACGGGATCGTCACGCCCGCCGAGTTCGACGGCATGGTCCTGCGCCGCCCCGGCATCCGGTCGGCGAGCGTCCCCGGCACCGGGCACGACGTCCATCTGGAACGGCCCGACGCCCTCCACCGCCTGCTCGTGGACTTCCTCGCCTCGTGCGTGCCCGGCCGGCCTTGCGCTGGAGCGCACTCCAACTCCTAGAGTCACGCGCCGAGAAGGAGGTCTACATGCGCTATCGCGTACTCGGCGGGACCGGCATCGAAGTGAGTGCGTACTGCCTCGGCACCATGATGTTCGGCGCCGTCGGCAACCCGGATCACGACGACTCCGTACGGATCATCCACGCCGCCCTCGACCAGGGCATCAACTTCGTCGACACCGCCGACATGTACTCCGCGGGCGAGTCCGAGGAGATCGTCGGCAAGGCGCTGCGCGACCCCCGTCGGCGGCAGGACACCGTCCTCGCCACCAAGGTGCACTTCCCGATGGGCGAGGGCCGCAACCGCAGCGGGAACTCGCGCCACTGGATCATTCGGGCCGTGGAGGAGAGCCTGCGGCGGCTCGGCACCGACTGGATCGACCTCTACCAGGTCCACCGGCCCGACCACCGCACGGACATCGAGGAGACGCTCGCCGTCCTCGGCGACCTCCAGACCCAGGGCAAGATCCGGGCGTTCGGCTGTTCCACCTTCCCCGCCGAGGAGATCGCCGAATCGCACCACGTCGCCGAGCGGCGCGGTCTGCGCCGGTTCCGCACCGAGCAGCCGCCGTACTCGATCCTCGCGCGGGGCGTCGAGGGCTCGGTGCTGCCGGTGGCGCAGCGGTACGGAATGGGGGTGCTGACCTGGAGTCCGCTGGCGTCCGGGTTCCTCAGCGGGAAGTACCGCAAGGACCGGCCGATCGACCTCACCAGCGGGCGCGCCGCGCTCACCCCGCACCGCTTCGACCCGACGATCCCCGGCAACGCCGCCAAGCTCGACGCCGTCGAGCAACTCGTCACGCTCGCGGAGGAGATCGGCTGCTCGCTGCCCGAGCTGGCGCTCGCCTTCGCGGCCGCGCACCCGGCAGTGACCTCGGTGATCATCGGCCCTCGGACGGGGGAACAGTTGGAGACGCTGCTGAAGGGCGCCCCGCTCGTCCTCGAGGACAAGGTCCTCGACCGCATCGACGAGATCGTCCCGCCCGGCACGAACCTCTACCAGCCGGACGGCGTCTGGCGCCCGCCGTCCCTCGACGACGCGACACTGCGGCGCCGCCCGGTCACGGACCGCGCGGCGGGTTAGGCGCGTGGGAGCCCGGCGGCTGCATCGGTGTGGGGCTGGAGCCGTTGAGGTGCTGGAACCGTGACGGGGTGGAACCGTGACGGGCTGGAGCCATTGAGGAGCTTCCCACCGGTGGGCCGGGAACCGAGGGCGGGCCGAAACCGGCTTGTCGGCCCCGCCGCTGGTCCATGCTTGCCGCATGGGGATCGACAAGGCCACCCGTACGGGTACCGACAAGGCCGGCACGGCAGACGACAAGCCACGGAGGGGGACGGGCAAGGCCCTTACGGGACACGGCACGGCGGAAGCAGAGACCGGTAGGGCCCTCACGGGGGTCGCCACGGCCCCTACGGGCACGACCAAGCCCCCTGGGGAGACGGCCAAGCCCCGTGGGGAGACGGCCAAGCCCCGTACGGGGACCGCCACGTCCCTGAGTGACGCCAAGCCCCGTACGGGCACGACCAAGCCACGCACGGGGACCGCCACGGCCCCTACGGGGACCGTTCGCCGTATCGGGGCCGAGGAGCGCAGGGCCCGGCTCGCCGTGCGACATCGGCTGGCAGGGGCCGCACGGGCCGCGAGCGTGGAAGAGGTGGCGGAGGCGCTGGTGGCCCTGCACGCGACCGACCCCGCCAGCGTGTTCCTCTCCGTGGGAGCCCGGCTGAGCGGGAAGGCGGGCGTCGAAGGGCCGGTACGGGAGCTGGAACGGGCCCTGTACGAGGACCGGACGCTGACCCGGATGCACGGGATGCGGCACACGATCTTCGTCTTCCCGACCGACCTCGTGCCGGCCGTGCACGCCTCCACCACGCGTGACGTCGCCACCCGCGAGCGCGCCACGCTGCTCAAGGACCTGCGCAAGGGCAGCGCGTACGACGAGGAGTGGCTGGCGGAGACCGAGCGCCTGCTCGTCGCGGAGCTGGCGGCCAGGGGCGAGGCCACCGGCGCCGAGCTGGGCCAGGCCGTCCCGCGGTTGCGCGTCCAGTACCTCTACGGGGTCGGCACGCGCCAGGAGGGGAACCAGCCGCTCTCCAGCCGGCTGCTCCGCGTCCTCGGCATGGAGGGCCGGATCGCGCGCGGCCGGCCGCAGGGCACCTGGACCTCCAGCCGCTTCCGCTGGACGCTGACCCCGCAACGCCCCGACCCGGGTGACGCCGACGCCCACGCCGAGCTCGTACGGCGGTGGCTGGCGGCGTTCGGGCCGGCGACCGAGGCCGACCTGAAGTGGTGGACCGGCTGGAAGGTCTCCGACGTCCGCAAGGCACTGGCCGCGCTCGGCGCGGAGGCGGTGGAGCTGACCGAGGGCACGGGCTACGTCCTGCCGGACGACACCGTGCCCGTACCGGATGCGGAGCCGTGGGCGGCGCTGCTGCCCGCCCTGGACCCGACGGCGATGGGCTGGCTGCACCGCGACTGGTACGTCGACCCGGCCCACAAGCCGCTGCTGTACGACCGCAGCGGGAACATCGGCCCGACGGTGTGGTGGAACGGCCGGGTCGTCGGTATGTGGGCCCAGCGCCCGGACGGCGAGATCGTCCACCGGCTGCTGTCGGACGTGGGCGCGGAGGGCAGGGCGGCGGTCGCGGCGGAGACGGAGCGGTTGGCGGGCTGGGTCGGCGACGTGCGGGTGACGCCCCGTTTCCGCGCCCCGCTGGAGAAGGAACTGGCGACCGGGGGCACGGCCCCGCAGGGTGCCGAGGGCCTGGCCGCGGACGCCGCCCATGGGTGAGACGGCGGTCCTGCTCACCTCGCCGCAGCGCACCTCCACGACGCTCCTGCTGTCCGAGGCGGCCGCGCGCCGGGGCATGGGGGTACGGGTCCTGGACGGTCTCGACGGTCCGCCCGAGCCGTTCGCGCCCGGGCGGCCGGCGCACCACTGGTACGGCGGGCCGCTGCTGGCCGACCGGATCGCCGCACCGTTCGGCCTGGGCTTGCTCGAACCGGCGGACGCGTGGCTCGCTGACCTCCCCGAGGAGTTCACCGCCCGTCGCGTCACCCTGACGACCCTGGGCGACGCCCGGACGAGTCTGCGGCGCCCCGCGTTCGTGAAGCCGCCGGGCGACAAGTCGTTCCCGCCCGCCGTGTACGCGGACGGCGGGAGGCTCGCACAAGGGGAGCCGGGACGGCTGCCGCCGGACACCGCGGTCCTCGTCTCGGACGTGGTGAGCTTCGCCGCCGAGTACCGGTTGTTCGCACTCGACGGCCGGATCGTCACGGGGAGCCGGTACGCCGTGTACGGCCGTCTGGACCCCGGGCCCCTCACGGCCGGGGCCCGGCGCTTCGGCGAACGTCTTCTGACCGCGGCCGGGGCGTCGCTGCCGAGCGCGGTCGCGGTCGACGTCGGACCGGCCAAGGACCCGAACACCGGCCTGGAGCGGTGGGCGGTGGTGGAGGCGAACATGCCATGGTTCGCGCACAGCTACGCGGCCGATCCCGACGGCGTCCTGGACGTCGTCCTGCGCGCGGCCGGTCCGCTGGGCGACGTGACGGAACGGGACCGCCGCTTCCTGCGCCCCTGAAGAGCAGGGCGTGCGGGCTCGGCCGTGGTGCGCGTGGGTGGAATCCGCGAAGAATTCGGATCGGTCCCCGCGAGGTGTCGAGAATCGGCGCCCGGCTCCGACGTCCCCTGTGAAAGGCAACCGAGAACCCGGAAACGTGAGAGCGGAAACCTGGAATCGGAAGCCTGGAATCGGAAACCACGAACCACGGAGGACGTCATGAAGTACCTCGTCATGGTGCAGGGCGCTCAGGTCGACTACGAGGCCATGAGCGGCAAGGGTTCCGCGCAGAGCCCCGTCTGGAGCGAGCAGGACCTGAAGGCGATGTTCGAGCACATGGAGGCGATCAACAACGACCTCGCCGAGTCGGGTGAGCTCGTCGACGCCCAGGGGCTCGTCGAGCCGGCGCGGACCCGGTTCGTGAGCGTCGACAAGGACGGCCGGCCGGTGGTCACGGACGGGCCGTACGGGGAGACGAAGGAGCTGCTGGCCGGGTACTGGGTGCTCGACTGCCCGAGCCTGGAGCGGGTCACCGAGATCGCGGCGCGCGTGGCCCGGTGTCCGCAGCCGGCCGGAGCGCCCGAGTACCCGGTGGTGATCCGGCAGATCGACGAGCGCCCCGAGTCCGAGCTCTTCACCTCCTGAGCATGAGCGACGGGAGCGCGGAGGAGGCCGTCGAGGACACCGTCGAGGACACCGCGACGATGTCCGAGGAGACCGTCGAGGACACCGCGACAGTGTTCGCGGAGACCGTCGAAGAGACCGCGACGATGCGCGCCGACACCGTCGAAGAGACCGTCGAGGAGCTGCTGCGCCGGCACGCGCCGCAGGTCCTCGGCGCGCTCGTACGCCGGTACGGGCACTTCGACGCCGCCGAGGACGCCGTACAGGAGGCCCTGCTGGCCGCCGCACGCCAGTGGCCCGAGGCGGGGACGCCCGCCAATCCGCGCGGCTGGCTGATCCGGGTGGCCTCGCGGCGGCTGACCGACCAGCTGCGGGCGGACGATGCGCGGGCCCGGCGGGAGGCGACGGCGGCGCGGCTGGAGCTCCGCGAGACCCGGGCCGCGCCGTCCGACGACGACACCCTGACGCTCCTCTTCCTCTGCTGCGACCCGACGCTCGCGCCCACCGCGCGGATCGCGCTGACCCTGCGCGCGGTGGGTGGTCTCACGACCGCGGAGATCGCCCGGGCCCATCTCGTACCGGAGGCGACGATCGCGCAGCGGATCAGCCGGGCGAAGGCGAAGCTCCGGGACCACCCGTTCCGCCCTCCGGGCCCGGAGGACCGGGACGCCCGCCTGGCCACGGTTCTGCAGGTGCTCTACCTGATCTTCAACGAGGGCTACACCGCCACCTCGGGCCCCACCCTCCACCGGGCGGACCTGGCGCGCGAGGCGATCCGGCTGACCCGGGCCGTGCGCCGCCTGCTGCCCCGCGAGGGCGCGGTGACCGGTCTGCTGGCGCTGATGCTGCTGACGGAGGCCCGCAGCGCGGCCCGCACCGGCCGCCACGGCGAGCTGATCCCCCTGGACGAGCAGGACCGCACGCTCTGGGACTCCGCCGCGATCACGGAGGGCACGGCCCTGGTCGAGGAGGCCCTGACGGAGGGACCGCCCGGCCCGTACCAGCTCCAGGCGGCGATCGCGGCCCTCCACGACGAGGCGGCGCGCCCCGAGGACACGGACTGGCCGCAGATCCTGGCCCTCTACGACCTCCTGGTCGCCCAGGCCCCCGACCCGATGGCGGAACTCGGCCGCGCGGTGGCCGTCGCGATGGTCCACGGCCCGGAGGCGGGCCTCACCGAACTCGCGGCGCTGGAACCCCGCCTGAAACACCACCACCGCCTCGAGGCGGTCCGCGCCCACCTCCTCGAACGCACGGGCGCGACGGAAGAGGCCCGCACGGCCTACGAGGAGGCGGCCCGCCTCACCCTCAGCATCCCGGAACGCCACTACCTGCGCACGAGGGCGTCCCGGCTCGGTCGTTGAACGTCGGCGGACGTAACCGGACGTAACCGGACGTCACTGGACGTCAGCGAACGTCAGTGAACGTGCGGTCCGCCCGTCGGGCGGGGCTTGCCGTGGGGGATCAGGGCCGGGGCGGCCAGGGCTGCCGCCGTGGCGAGGGCCGTGCAGAGGGTGAAGGCCGCCGTGAAGCCGGTCGTCGTGCCGGGTGGGCCCTGGATGCTCGCCGCCGCGAGGGTGGAGACCAGGGCCACGCCGATCGAACCGCCCACCTCGTGGGAGGTGTTGACGATGCCCGAGGCGAGGCCGGCCTCGTGCGGGGCGATCAGGCCCAGGGCCGTGGTGGTGGCCGTGACGAAGACCGCGCCAAGGCCGAGCGAGGCCAGTGAGAGGGCCGGGAGGAGCGTGGCCCAGGCGTGGGTGCCCGGGGTGACGAGGGCCAGGGGGAGGCAGCCGAGGGCCGCGATCGTCATGCCGGCGGTCGCGCAGGCGCGAGGACCGGCCGAGCCCACCAGGCGGGAGGCGAGGTGCGCGCCGACGGCCGTGGTGACGGCCACCGGGAGGAAGACCAGGCCCGTGCGGAAGGCGCTGAACCCGTGGAGCCGCTGGAGCTGGACCGAGCCGAGGAAGAAGAAGGCGATCAGCAGCGCGGTCGCGACGAGCATCAGGAACGAGCCCGCGAGGACCGGGCGCCGGGTGAACATGCGCAGGTCCATCAGCGGGGCGCGGCTCGCCCGTTCGACCGCCGCGAAGATCCCGTACAGAAGGAGCGAGCCGAGCAGGGGCAGCAGCGTGGCCGGGGAGGTCCAGCCGGTGTCGCCCGCCTGCACCAGGCCGTAGATGAGGGAGCCGGTCGCGGCCGTGACGAGCAGCGCGCCCGGGACGTCGAGGCGGGCGGGCGTACGGACCGAGGCGGGGACGATCACCGGGAGGGTGGCCAGCAGGGCGAGGCCGACGGGGACGTTGACGTAGAAGATCCAGGGCCAGCCCGGTCCGTCGGTCAGCGCGCCGCCGAGCAGGACGCCGACGGCGGAGCCGGTGCCGCCGACGGCGGCCCACACACCGAGGGCCCTGGCACGTTCGGCGCCGTGGAAGGAGGTCGTGACCAGCGCGAGCGCGGCCGGGGAGAGCAGCGCGGCGCCGACGCCCTGGGCGATCCTCCCGCCGATGAGCATCGGGGCGTTCACGGCCAGGCCGGACACCAGGGACGCGGCGGTGAACACGGCGAGCCCGGCGAGCAGGGTGCGGCGGGCGCCGAGGGCGTCCGAGAGCCGGCCGCCGAGCAGCATGAGCCCGCCGAAGCAGAGGGTGTACGCGGTGACCACCCAGGTCAGGGAGGTGCGGGCGAGGTTCAGGTCGGCGGCCATCCGCGGGAGCGCGACGTTCACCACGGTGACGTCGAGGATCAGCATGAACTGGGCCACGCAGATCAGCGCGAGGGCCGTCCAGCGACGAGGGAGCGCGGGGGCGGGAGGGTGGTGGTGCGCGCGGGTCTCGGCATGAGTCATAGATGAACTGTACTGTTCAGTTCAGATGAACTCAACGGTACAGGTATGTCGATAGGGTCGGATCATGAGCGACCGGACCTCCAAGCCCGCCCCCGCCGGACCCCGCGCCGCCCGCAAGCGGGAGGCCATCGTGCACGCGGCCCGCGGGCTTTTCCTCCGCGAGGGCTTCGGGGTGGGCATGGACGCCATCGCCGCCGAGGCGGGCGTCTCGAAGGTGACCGTCTACAACCACTTCGGCAGCAAGGAAGCGCTCTTCACCGCCGTCGTCGCGGGGGCGCTCGACGAGCCGCTACGGCCGGGCGCCGACGACACCGGACCGGACCTCGCGGGCCTGGCCGACGCCGACGACCTGCGCGCCGCGTTCGTCCACGCGGCCCACGCCTGGGTCCGGGCCGTCCGCGAGAACGACGAGGTCCGCGCGCTGCGCACGCTCGTCGCGGCCGAGCTGCACCGCTTCCCCGAACTGGGCCGCGCCTGGCGCGAGCACGGCCCCGCCGGCCATCACCCGGCCGTCGCCGACGCCCTGCGCAGCCTCGCGGACCGCGGCCGGCTGGAGATCCCGGACCTGGAGGTCGCGGTCATCCATCTCTACTCGCTCCTGGTCTTCCCGCAGATGGTCTTCGACCAGTACGGCACCGAGCTGAGCGAGGACCTCACCGAGCGCCTCGTACGTGACGGGGTCGACATGTTCCTCGGCCGGTACGCGACCTGACGGGACCGACCCACTCCTCGGCCGGTACGCGACCTGACGGGACCGACCCACTCCTCGCTCGGTACACGACCTGCCAGGATCGTCTTTTCGACCGGCACGCGACCTGGCGTCTAACCGCGGCGCAGCCGCTCCAGCGTCGCGTCGAGACCGGCACCGGCCGCCGCGCCCTGGTTGTACGGGAGCTTCCCGAGCACCACGGCCATGCCGCAGGTGTTCGTCAGCGCCGAGAAGACGAGCCCGCCGGCGATCCCCGCCGACAGCAGCTGCCAGGCGGGGTGCAGGAGCAGGCCGAGGGCCAGACCGATCAGGACGAGCGTGCCCGCGGCGAGACGCACCTGTCGCTCCATCGCCCAGACCGGCTTCACCGGCCCGCCCTCCGGGCGGGCGGGACGGACCAGCTCATGGCCGCGCGCCACCCAAGCGCCGGTGCCGCCGGCCAGGTCGAGCGTGGCCACACCGCTCGCGGAGAGCTGCGCACGGGCCGCGGCGGACCGGCCCCCCGACTGGCAGACGAGCAGCACCTCGCCCCGGCCCGCCGCCTCCTGGAGCGCCGACACGGCCCGGCCGAGCCGGTCGAGCGGCACGTTCAGCGCACCGGGCAGGTGCCCGGAGGCGTACTCGGCGGGGGTACGGACGTCGACGACGGTCAGGCCCTCGCCGCCGAGGCGGGCGTGGGCCTGGTCGACGTCGAGCGAACCGGAGAGGGGCGAAGGGTTCGTGGGGGGAGGGTTCATGGCGGGCGCCTTCTCTGCTCGTCGACGGACCCCCCGTACGGAGAGGACGGTACCCCGGACGCCCGCTCCCCCGGCCGGGGCGGCGTGGACGCGAGGAGGGCCGGGACCCCGTGACGTACGGAGTCCCGGCCCTCTCGAAGGCGATGAGGATCGACCGAAAGTCGAGCAGGCGTCGATCAGGCGTCGCGCAGATCCGGACGGCGTCAGTCGACCGCGAGGCCGTTCAGCCGCTTGGCGATCTTCGTGAGCCGTGCGCCCTGGTAGCGCGCGGCCTGGAGGACGTTCTCCTCCGGGGCGCCGCTCGACCCCGGGTGCGCCGTCCCGTAGGGGTTGCCGCCCGCCGCGTAGACGGACGGGTCGGTGAAACCGGGGGAGACGATCACCGAGCCCCAGTGGTGGAAGGTGTTGTAGAGCGCGAGCAGCGTCGACTCGTTGCCGCCGTGCACGTTGTGGGCGCTGGTGAAGGCGGTCGCCGGCTTGTCGGCCATGACGCCCTGCTGCCACAGCCCGCCCGAGGTGTCGATGAACTGCTTCAGCTGCGCGGCGACGTTGCCGAACCGGGTGGGCGATCCGAGGGCGTAGGCGTCCGCCCACTCCAGGTCGTCCAGCGTGGCGGTCTCGATGTCACCGGTGGCGTCGACATGGGCGCGCCAGGCCGGGTTGGAGTCGATGGCGGCGTCGGGGGCGAGCTCGGGCACACGGCGCAGTCGGACCTCCGCACCGGCTTTCTCGGCCCCTTCGGCGACGGCCTGGGCGAGCTCGTGCACGTTCCCCGTGGCCGAGTAGTAGATGACAGCAACCTTGACGGACATGACGAGCCCCTTAAAGCGGATTCCGTTCCGTTTCAACGAGTAGAGACTAAACGGATACCGATCCACTTCGCAAGGGGAAGTCATGAGGAACCGGATAGCGCTCCGTTATGCTCGTGTCATGGGCGGACCTCGTGTCATGGGCGGACCGGGGAGGCTCGGGACGAAGGGCAGGCGGGCGGGATGAGCGCGAAAAAGCCAGGCGCGGGACTGGAGCCAGGGGCGCCCGGTCCCGGACCGGGACATGAGCCAGCCGCGGGACTGGCAGGCGCCGGCGGACACGCACCGGGACAAGAGCCAGCCGCGGGACTGCCAGGCGCCGACGGACCAGGACCGGGCCCCGCGGCCCGGCAGGCCCTCCCCGGCATCACCCTGCTCCCCACCACCGGGCGCGCCGCCCCCGAGCGGGCCGACGCCGCACGGAACCGGCGCAAGATCCTCGACGCGGCCGCGCGGATCGTCGCCGAGGTGGGGCCCGAGGCCGTCACCATGAACCAGGTCGCCCACGCCAGCGGCATCGGCGTCGGCACGGTCTACCGCCGCTTCGGCGATGTGTCCCAGCTCCTCTGGGCCCTCCTCGACGACCGGGAACGGCAGTTCCAGGAGGCGTACATGAGCGGCCCGCCCCCGCTCGGTCCCGGCGCCCCCGACGACGAGCGGCTGCACGCCTTCCTCGACGCCCTGGTCGACCGGGTCATCGAGCAGCGCGAACTCCTGCTCGCGGCCCAGGCCGCCGCCCCCAGCGCGCGCTACACGAGCGGCGCGTACCTCGCCATGCACACACACGTCGCCGTGCTGCTCGCGCGGCTGCGGCCCGAGGCGAACAGCGCGCTCCTCGCCCACCTCCTGCTCGCGCCGTTCTCGCCGAGCCTCATGCACCACCTGTCGGTCGAGCGGAAGATCTCCGCCGACGAACTCAAGGCAGGGCTCAACGAGGTGCTGCGCCTCGGGCGATGAGCGCCGCGAGCCCGTCCAGTACGCGGGCCAGACCGAAGGCGTACGCGTGGCCGGCGTCGTACAGCCCCTGGTACGCCACCGCCGACGCCTCCCCCACCCGTGACGCCAGCGGGAAGCGGTCCGGGTCGAGCATCCGGTTCAGGAGCGGCTCGTGCGCGGCCCACCACTCGTGGTCGGACAGCACGCTCTCCCGCTCCACGGCCCGCGCGTCCAGCTCCGTCCGCGCCACGGACTGGACGAAACCGAGCACGTGCGTGAGCGCGGAGTCCATGGCCACGTCGTCGAGCCCGATGCCCTCGAAGGCGCCGAGTTCATGCTCGTACTTCGTCATCACCCCCGGGCCGAGCGGCGGGCGGTGGACGCGCAGCTCCACCAGCCACGGGTGGCGCAGATACAGCGCGCGGTTGGCGTCGGCGACCGCCGTCACCCGTTCCCGCCAGGGCTCGTCCGCCCCGAAGGCGGCCCTCGGCATACGCAGGAAGACCGCGTCCAGCATCAGATCGAGCAGCTCGGCCTTGCCCGGTACGTACGTGTAGAGCGTCATCGGGGTCACCCCGAGGCGCTGGGCGACCGCGCGCATGGTGAGCGCGTCGAGCCCGCCCTCGTCGGCCAGACCGATCGCCGCGTCGACGACCGCGTCGACGGTCAGCCCCTGCCGGGGACCGCGCCGACTGCCCGGCACCGTCGCACCGTCCCGCCACAGCAGCTCCAGGGTCCGCGCCGGATCACCCGCGCCACTGCTCCGCTCCTTCGCCATGGCACCCATTTTCGCAGGTCAGGAATCAGGTCAGGGATCACGTCCGAGTCACCCCGGAGAACGAGCCAGATCCGGCGAGGGATCGGGCAGGGAATGACCCCGGCACCTTGTACGTTGTATAGAGTACCGTGTACGGAGATTGGGACCACCATCGGAGGCGCACCATGACCACCCCCGCCGCAGCGGACAGCCACCACGTCATCCAGGTCCGCGGAGCCCGGGAGAACAACCTCAAGGACGTCTCCGTCGACCTCCCCAAGCGCCGCCTCACCGTCTTCACCGGGGTCTCCGGCTCCGGGAAGTCCTCGCTCGTCTTCGGCACCATCGCCGCCGAGTCGCAGCGGCTCATCAACGAGACCTACAGCGCCTTCCTCCAGTCCTTCATGCCGAGCCTCGGCCGGCCGGACGTGGACGGGCTGCACAACCTCAGCGCCGCGATCGTCGTCGACCAGGAGCGGATGGGCGCCAACTCCCGCTCCACGGTCGGCACCGCGACCGACGCGTACACGATGCTGCGCATCGTCTTCAGTCGCCTCGGGACCCCGCACATCGGCACCTCCGGCGCCTTCAGCTTCAACCTGCCCGAGGGCATGTGCCCGCGCTGCGAGGGCGTCGGCGAGATCTCCGACATCGACGTCGACGAGCTCGTCGACCGGAGCAGGTCGCTCAACGAGGGCGCGATCACCGTGCCCGGTTACGCCGTGGACTCCTGGCTCTGGCAGGTCATGGCCCACTCCGGCTTCTACGACCCCGACAAGAAGCTGCGGGACTTCACCGAGGAGGAGTGGGCGGACTTCCTCCACAAGCCGTCCTGCAAGGTGAGGGTCGGCAGCAACAACTTCACCTACGAGGGCCTCGTCGTGAAGGTCCAGCGGACCATCCTCGCCAAGGACAGGGAGGCCATGCAGGCCCACATCCGGGCCTTCGTGGACCGGGCCGTGGTCTTCCGCACCTGCCCCGAGTGCGAGGGCACCCGCCTCACGCGGGCGGCGCTCTCCTCCCGTATCGACGGAGTGAACATCGCCGAGTGCTCGGCGATGCAGATCAGCGACCTGGCGGACTTCGTCCGCCGGATCGAGGACCCCTCCGTCGCCCCGCTCCTCGCCAATCTGCGCGAGCTCCTCGACTCCCTCGTCGAGATCGGTCTCGGCTATCTGAGCCTGGACCGGGCCGCCGGCACCCTCTCGGGCGGCGAGGCCCAGCGCGTGAAGATGGTGCGCCACCTCGGCTCCTCGCTCACCGACATCACGTACGTCTTCGACGAGCCCACCACCGGACTGCACCCGCACGACATCCAGCGGATGAACGACCTGCTCCTGCGGCTGCGCGACAAGGGCAACACCGTCCTGGTCGTGGAGCACAAGCCGGAGGTCATCGAGATCGCCGACCACGTCGTCGACCTCGGCCCGCGGGCGGGCTCGGCGGGCGGCGAGATCTGCTACTCCGGTGACGTGCCCGGTCTGCGCACCTCCGGGACGCTGACCGGCGACCACCTCGCGCACCGGGCGAAGCTGCGCCCGGACGTACGGCCCCGGACCGGCTCGCTCTCCATCGAGGGGGCGAACCAGCACAACCTGCGGAACGTGAGCGTCGAGATCCCGACGGGAGTCCTCACCGTCGTCACGGGCGTGGCCGGCTCCGGCAAGTCCTCCCTCATCCACGGGAACCTGCCGGGCCGGGAGGGTGTCGTCGTCGCCGACCAGTCCCCGATCCGCGGCTCGCGCCGCTCGAACCCGGCGACGTACACGGGACTGCTGAACCCGATCCGTACCGCCTTCGCCAAGGCCAACGGAGTCAAGGCGGCGCTCTTCAGCGCCAATTCGGAGGGCGCCTGCCCGACCTGCAACGGGCTGGGGCTCGTCTACACCGACCTGGCGATGATGGCGGGCGTCGCCTCCGTCTGCGAGGAGTGCGAGGGCCGGCGCTTCACCGGCGCGGTGCTCTCCTACACCCTCGACGGGAAGAACATCCACGAGGTCCTGTCGATGTCGATCGAGGAGGCGTACGACTTCTTCACGGCCAAGGGCCAGGCACGGACGATCCTCGGCCGCCTGAACGACGTCGGCCTCGGCTACCTCCGGCTCGGCCAGCCCCTCAACACCCTCTCGGGCGGCGAGCGCCAGCGCCTGAAGCTGGCGATCCACATGGCCGAGAAGGGCGCGGTGTACGTCCTCGACGAGCCGACCACGGGCCTTCACCTGGCCGACGTCGACCAGCTCCTGGCCCTCCTGGACCGGCTCGTCGAGGCCGGCAACACGGTCGTGGTGATCGAGCACCACCAGGCGGTCATGGCCCACGCGGACTGGCTGATCGACCTCGGCCCGGGCGCGGGCCACGACGGCGGCCGGATCGTCTTCGAGGGCACCCCCGCCGACCTGGTCGAGAAGGGCGACACCCTGACGGCACGGCACCTCAAGGCGTACGTGGGCGCCTGAGGTCTCACGCGGTCAGGGGCCGCGACGGGCTGGACACGGGGACGTACGCCAGCCCGTCGTACTCCTCCGCCGGCACGGTCGGGGTGACGTTCCACCGGTAGGCCCAGCGCGAGACGTACGCGCCGTGGGTGCGGGTCGTGTACGTCTGCCGTACCCACGTCTCGCCCGCGCGCGCCGCGGCCCGCAGGTCCACCAGGTGCGCGCCCGGGGTCCGGGCCGCGAGGAACGCCTCCAGCGTGCCCTCCGGCGCGGGCCCCAGCCGGTTGACCGCCACCGGGGACGGGCGCCTCGTCCGTGGCCCCCACGGCCCCGGCCACATCCGGCGCGCCCGGAAGGCGCCCTCGCCGAAGACGAGCCCGAGGGCGTAGTACGCGGAGCCGTACCGCTCCCGCAGTCGCGCGCCGAGCGCCGCGCCGGACGTGGCCACATGACCGTTGTGCGCCCACAGCGCGACACCCGCGTCCGTACCGGACAGGAGCTCGTCGACGGCGTCGGCCATGTACCCGTCCCGCGCCGCGTACACCTCGGCCCGCTCCCGCGTCACCAGGTCCGCCGCCCGCGCCAGGATGCGCGCGTGCCGTACGGCCTCCGGCTCCCTTGCCCCGGCGGCCACCGCCGCCGCCGCCGGCATCAGGACGTCCCGCAGCTCCGGGTGCTGCCCCGGGTTCGCGTCCGCGAGGACCGAGAGACCGCGCCCCCGCTCCCCGAAGTACGCCACCGACGCCCCGCACCGCTGCGGGTCGATCCCGGCGAACCCGACCTGGTCGTCCGCCGGGCGGCCCCGGTTGTACGCCCGCATCCACTCCAGGAGGTCCAGGACCTCCCGGGTCCGCCAGGTCCAGAAGCCGAGCCCGGCCAGCACGGCGGCCGCCTCGCCCTCGCCCCGCCGTACGTACGCGTCGACCGCCGGGGCCGCCGAGGCGCTCGCCTCCATCGCGACCGTACGGAAGCCGTGCTCGACGACGAGGAACTCGATCAGCCGGTGCTTGAGCCGGAAGAACTCGGCCGTACCGTGCGTCGATTCGCCCAGCCCGACGACCCGCACCCCCGCGAGGGCGGTGCCCCACTCCCTCAACCCGTCCATCCCGCGAAACTACCCGGACCCGCCCGCTGAAGGCGCCGGCCCGGCCGGTGCGCGCCGACGGTGACCCGTACCGCCCCGGGGGCGCCGACGTGCTCTGCGGCATCCCGGCCCTTCCCAGGCCGGCCGCCGAGCGTTCCCGGAGGGCGTACCTCCAGATGGAGTCGGGGGGAGGGTGACCGGCCGTGCACCGCCCCCTCTCCGGCGCGATCATCGGTCCATGACCACCGAGATCCACCTCGCCCAGCAGCCCGAGGCCGACGAGCTGCTCGGCCGCTCCCCGCTCGCCGCGCTCGTCGGCATGCTGCTCGACCAGCAGGTACCCATGGAGTGGGCGTTCTCCGGGCCGTACACGATCGCCCAGCGCCTCGGCACGGACGATCTCGACGCGGGACGGATCGCCGCGTACGACCCCGAGGCGTTCGGCGCGCTGCTCTCCGAGAAGCCCGCCGTGCACCGCTACCCCGGCTCGATGGCGAAGCGGATCCAGCAGCTGTGCCAGTTCCTCGTCGACGAGTACGGCGGTGACGCCGAGGCCGTCTGGGCGGACGCGGGGACGGGCAAGGAGCTGCTGGCCAGGCTGAAGGCGCTGCCCGGCTTCGGGGCGCAGAAGGCGCAGATCTTCCTCGCGCTGCTCGGCAAGCAGTACGGCGTACGCCCCGAGGGCTGGCGGGAGGCGGCGGGCGCGTACGGCGAGGCCGGCGCGTACCGCTCGGCCGCCGACATCACCGGACCGGAGTCGCTGGCGAAGGTGCGGGCTTTCAAGCAGGAGGCGAAGCGCGCCGCGAAAGCATCCAAATCATCCGGAAGTTGAACGGTCCGGATGCCAATCCTGCTCAACTCGACAGGAATTGTCGCGCAGCTGTTCACAGGAGCCACTCGAGATCGCTAACTTCCCCTCAACCCTCGTTCGCATCGGGAAGGACCTCTGTGAACGCATCCTCTCGCAGAGCCGCGGCCACCCTGGCCGCAGCCGCACTCGCCACCCCGCTCCTGCTGGCCGCCGCCTCCCCCGCCACCGCCACTTCGGACCCCGGGGCCAAGCCCGCCCGGGACGCCGCGAAGCTGTCGAAGAAGCTGGTCCGTGAGACGTCCGCCCAGGGCGCCTACAAGCACCTTCAGGCATTCCAGGCGATCGCCGACTCGGCCGGCGGTCACCGCGCGGCCGGCTCGCTCGGACACGACGCCTCGGCGGCGTACGTGTACCAGCAGCTCAAGAAGGCCGGCTACAACGTCTCGTACCAGAAGTTCAGCTTCGTCTACACCGAGACGCTCGCCCAGAAGGCGGCCGTCATATCTCCGGCGCCCCGGGACATCGCGATCGCGGCGATGACCTACACCAAGTCGACGCCGGTCGGCGGGATCAAGGCCGACCTGGCGGCCGTCCCCGTCGACGCCGACGGCACCACCGGCTGCGAGCCCGGCGACTTCGCGTCCTCGGCCTTCACCGGCAAGATCGCCCTGATCAAGCGCGGAGGCTGCACCTTCGCGGTGAAGCAGGAGAACGCCGCGGCGGCGGGCGCCGCGGGCGCGATCATCTACAACAACACCGACGGCGCGCTCTCCGGCACGCTCGGCGACCCGGCGGCCGGCAAGATCCCGACCGGTGGCGTCTCCCAGGCCGAGGGCGAGAAGCTCGCCGCCGACCTGGCCAAGGGCCCGGTGAACATCTCCTTCGAGATCCGCCAGCTCCAGGAGAACCGCACCACCAACAACGTCATCGCGGAGACGAAGGGCGGCAACGCCGCCAACACCGTGATGCTCGGCGCGCACCTCGACTCGGTGACCGCCGGCCCCGGCATCAACGACAACGGCTCCGGTTCCGCCGGTCTGCTCCAGGCCGCCCTGGAACTGGCCGAGTCGAAGGCG
This sequence comes from Streptomyces sp. NPDC029139, assembly GCF_055564335.1. Lineage (NCBI taxonomy): Bacteria > Bacillati > Actinomycetota > Actinomycetes > Kitasatosporales > Streptomycetaceae > Streptomyces > Streptomyces sp. NPDC029139. The sequence goes on from NZ_JBVHWN010000004.1 coordinate 79,992, forward strand.
AAGGTCCGCAACAAGGTCCGCTTCGCGTGGTGGTCGGCCGAGGAGAACGGCCTGCTCGGCTCCGAGCACTACGTCGCGAACATGAGCGAGCTCGACAAGAAGGAGGTCAAGCTCTACCTCAACTTCGACATGATCGCCTCGCCGAACTACGGCCTGTTCGTGTACGACGGCGACAACTCGGACAACGTCGGCGCGGGCCCCGGCCCGGAGGGCTCCGCCCAGCTCGAGCGCGACATCAACGAGTTCATGGACAAGCGCGGCCTCCCGCACGAGGGCACCGACTTCACGGGACGCTCGGACTACGGTCCGTTCATCGAGGTCGGCATCCCCTCGGGCGGTACCTTCACGGGCGCCGAGGGCATCAAGACGGCCGCGCAGGCGGCCAAGTTCGGCGGGACGGCGGGTGTCGCGTACGACGTGAACTACCACGCCGCCGGTGACGACCTGTCGAACATCAACATGACGGCCTTCGACGCCAACATCGACGTCATCGCCAACGCCGTGGGCACGTACGCCCACGACATCAGCTCCCTGAAGAAGCCGGTCGTCTCCGTCCCGACCGAGGGCGACGCCGGCAGCGGCGGCGGCCTCCACGACGGGCACGACCACGAGGTCACGGAGTAACACCCAGCAGGCCCGATCTCCGGGAGGGGTGGGGCGGGGGAGATCCCCGTCCCACCCCTTCCTCATCGGCATCGGGAGCGGGAGCGGCATCGGCGTCAAAAGCGGCATCGGCATCGGCATCGGCGTCAAAAGCGGGAGCGGGATGCGGACCGGCGCGTCCGGGTGAACCGTCCCGTCCGCGGCAGGGCCCCCAGATCGAGTGCGGCTCCGGCGAAGGCGCACCCCGCCGCGATCTGGCCGACCGGCGACTGTTCGCTCCCGTTCACCAGAGCCCCGAGTCCCGGTTTGACGTGATTTGCCCCAGCATCCCACCGGGCTCGCGTGGCTGCGCCGGGAGCCGCTTGCCCGGTAGGCTTTCCGTGTGATCTTCAAGCGCATCGGAAACGGCCGGCCGTATCCCGACCACGGCCGGGAAAGCACCCGGCAGTGGGCGGACGTCGCCCCGCGCCCGGTCCGCCTCGATCAGCTGGTCACCACCAAGGGCCAGCTGGACCTGGAGACGCTGCTCGCCGAGGACTCCACCTTCTACGGCGACCTCTTCGCGCACGTCGTGAAGTGGCGGGGCGACCTCTACCTCGAGGACGGGCTGCACCGCGCGGTGCGCGCGGCGCTCCAGCAGCGACAGGTGCTGCACGCCCGCGTCCTGGAGATGGACTGACCGCAGGACCGCCTCGCGCGGGACCGCCTCACCCATTCGGGCGCAGACCGCCGGACCGGCGCCGTGGCGCCGCCGGACCCGTGTCCACTGATCCTTTCGGGGGCTCTTCCCGCCCATCCGGACGCGATCACATGATCATCCAGTAGGCATCCTCGACCAGCGGCATTACGCTGCGTCCATGAGCATGCTCACTCCCCCCGGAATGGGCGGAAAATACCGCATCACGGGCGACACATACCCGCGCATGCGACGCCCCCGCCGTCGGCGCAGGATCGTCCTCGCGGCCGGGGCCGCCGTGGTCCTGCTGGGCGCGGCCGGGTGGGGGACGCTGCAGCTCGTCGACGTCTTCACCGGCGGCGACGACACCAGGACCACAGCCGCTCGCGGCACCGACTGCAAACCCGCCCCCAAGGCGACGGCCGCGCCCGTCGCCGCGCTGCCCAAGCCCGGGCAGATCACGGTGAACGTCTACAACGCGACCCCGCGCAGCGGGCTGGCGAAGACGACCGCCGACGAGCTCAAGAAGCGCGGCTTCGCCATCGGCAAGGTCGGGAACGCACCCCCCGCGTACGACAAGAAGGTCCCCGGCGCCGGAATCCTGCTCGGCGCTCCCGGCGCCACCAAGGGCGCCTTCTCCGTCCTCGGCACCCAGCTGAAGGGCGCCACGACCAAGACCGACACCCGCGCCACGGCGGACGTGGACCTCATCATCGGAACCGCCTTCAAGAACCTGGACCCGAAGACGACGGCGGACGCGGCCCTGGCCACTCTCAACAAGCCCAAGCCCGCGCCCACCGGTAAGTGCTGACGTACGGGCCGGGCCCCACGGCCCGGCCCTCAGGGTCCCCCTAGTCGGCGGTCCCGTACATGCGGTCGCCCGCGTCACCGAGGCCCGGCACGATGTAGCCGCTCTCGTTGAGGCGCTCGTCGACCGAGGCGGTCACGACGGTCACCGGCGTGCCCGCCAGCTCGCGCTCCATGATCTCGACGCCCTCCGGGGCGGCGAGCAGCACGACGGCGGTCACATCGTCCGCGCCGCGCTTGATCAGCTCCTGGATCGCCGCGACGAGCGTGCCGCCGGTCGCCAGCATCGGGTCCAGGACGTACACCTGGCGGCCCGAGAGGTCCTCCGGCATCCGCGTCGCGTAGGTCGACGCCTCCAGCGTCTCCTCGTTGCGGATCATGCCGAGGAAACCGACCTCGGCGGTCGGGAGGAGCCGCACCATGCCGTCGAGCATCCCGAGGCCGGCGCGGAGGATCGGGACCACCAGCGGCCGCGGGTACGACAGCTTCACACCGGTCGTGGGCGTCACGGGGGTCTCGATGTCGACCTGCTCCGTGCGCACGTCCCTGGTCGCCTCGTAGGCGAGCAGGGTGACCAGCTCGTCGGCGAGACGGCGGAAGGTCGGGGAGTCCGTGCGCTTGTCGCGCAGCGTGGTGAGCTTGTGGGCGACCAGCGGGTGATCGACGACGTGGAGACGCATGGGTCCAACAGTAGCCCGCACTGGCATCAACCCTCGCCGTGGAGGGAAGGTGGTGGCACAGGACCAGTCGTGGGGTGGTGTGGCCCATGCCCGACCCGGCAGACCCGGCAGAGCCGGCCGACGCGGGGGGCGGCGAGACGCCGCCGGAGACCGACGCGGAGCGCCGCAGGCGCCGCGCCCAGTTCCTGCGCGAGCTGCACGAGGCGAAGGCGCTGCGCGAGCGCGTCCAGCCCCGGCGCGCGCGGGCGGCCAGGATGCGCCAGGCCATGCGGATGCGGACCTTCCGCTGGTGAGGTTCGCGGCGCCCGTCGGCCGCGAGTGCGCCGCCTGTGCGCCGGGGCCGTGCGCCGGTGCCACGCGCCCGTCCCTCCACCGTCCGGATCAGACTGATGCACGACGCAAGAGCCGAAGACCTCTCCTGACGGCGCTGTTTCTGCCACGATGCCGATTGGGCGGGGCGCCAGGAGGGCACCGCCGAATCCTCACACCTCTGATCAGTGGGAGAGTCACGGTGTACTTGGCCGCACTGCTCGCGCGCACCGAAGACGGGTGGGAAGCGAGCGACACAGAGATCGACGACGTGGAGACCCTGTCGGATCTGATCGAGCTGGCCCGCGAGGCCTCGATCGACGACGACACGGTCATCGTCTTCATCGAACAGGAGGACGCCTGGTTCGGCCTTCTCCGCGTCGAGGGCGAGGACGACCCTCGCATCTACGTGTCGGACGGGGCGGCCGCCGCCCGCTCCTCGTACGGGGAGATCCTGACCAAGGAACTCCTCGGCGACGACCAGGACGCCGACGCCGATGTCCTGGACGCTCTCGACCTGGACGGCACGGAGGACGGCGAGCCTCTGGACCGCGAGGACGAGGAGGACACGGACCCCGCCGCCGAGGCCGTACCGGCCGCGCCGGTCGGGGACCGGCTCATCCTCGAGGATCTGGGCCTGTCCGAGAGGAGGCTGCTGGCGCTGGAGAGCGACGCGCTGGCGGAGATCGCGGACGCGCTGGGCGCCGCGGAGGTGCTGGAGACCGTGCGCTAGTGACCGAAGCAGTACCCGATCCCGTACGGGACCCCTGGCGGGAAGCCATGCGGCTCGCCCTCGCCGAGGCCGAACAGGCCGTGCCGGCCGGTGACGTACCGGTCGGCGCGGTCGTGCTGTCCCCGGACGGCGCCGTCCTCGCCGTCGGGCACAACGAACGCGAGGCGACCGGTGACCCGACCGCGCACGCCGAGGTCCTGGCCCTGCGCCGGGCCGCGGCGAAGACCGGCGCGTGGCGGCTGACCGGCTGCACGCTCGTCGTGACCCTGGAGCCCTGTGTGATGTGCGCCGGCGCGCTCGTGCAGTCCAGGGTCGACCGCGTGGTCTTCGGCGCGCTCGACGAGAAGGCGGGCGCCGCCGGTTCGCTCTGGGACCTCGTACGGGACCGACGCCTGAACCACCGCCCCGAGGTGATCCACGGCGTCCTCGGCGAGGAGTGTTCGGCGCGGCTCACGGCCTTCTTCCGGGCCCGCTGACCTGCGCGGCGATACGGATTTCATCGCCGGGGCCTCTTTGGGCTAAGCTCTCTCTCGGTAGCGTGTCCGAGCGGCCGAAGGAGCTCGCCTCGAAAGCGAGTGTGGCGCAAGTCACCGAGGGTTCAAATCCCTCCGCTACCGCCAGCAACACCCCGCTGAACTGCAGGAATGCAGATCGGCGGGGTGTTTTGCATACGGCCTCGCGGCAGCCTCGCCCAACCCGCGCGTCAGGGGCGGCGGTTCACCGGTCCTCCGGCACCTCCACGATCACCAGCGTGCCGCCACTCCCCGGCCGGACCGCGTGCCGCGCGCCCGCCGGGACCAGGCAGAGCCCGCCCGGATCCACCGTCACCGGCGCGCCGTCCACGAGCAGCTCCAGCGTGCCGTCGAGGACGATCAACGCCTCCGCGACCTCGTGCACCTCCTCCTCGACCGGCAGCTCGTCCATGCGGAGGACCTTCACACAGGCCGTCCCGACGTGACCGAGGGCCTGCGACCGCCAGGCGGCGGGCAGTCCGGCCGCGACGTCGAACAGGTTGACCACACTCATGACACCCTCCAGCGATCGACGGATGCCGGAAACCTAACCGGGCCGTACCGCCAGGTGGTCGACCGTCCGGTAAAGGATCCGGGAGCCGAGAAACACCTCGGCTCCGGCGGCCACAACGCGGTCCTTCGCGACGCCGGTACGCGGTCCCAGACCCCCCGAGGAACCCCATGAGCCGGCCGAAGTCGCTCGGTTAGACTCACGCGTCCACGCAGGGGTGCACTTAGGGGAGGGCGCGGCAGATGGCGCAAGCGAAGAAGGTCGCGCTCTACGCGGTCGTGGTCTTTGTGCTGTACACGATCATCAATTCCCCCGACAGGGCCGCCGATCTCGTCCAGGTAGGGTTCGAGGGCATATCGTCCGCCGCACAGGGCGTCGGCGAGTTCATGACCGAACTCGTCAACTAGAAGATCGACGAGGAGTCCTGCTGTGATCCGCCATCTGGTCCTGTTCAAGCTCAACGACGGCATCGCGAAGGGCGACCCGCGCGCCATCGCCGCCGCCGAGGCGTTCGAGGGTCTTGAGAAGGAGATCCCGGAGCTGCGGTTCTGGGAGTGCGGCTGGAACATCAGCGACCGGCCGATCGCGTACGACTTCGCCATCAACTCCGCCGTCGACGACGCCGATGCGCTCCAGCGCTACCTCGACCACCCGGCCCACCAGGCGGGCGTCACCCTGTGGCGGGAGATCGCCACGTGGGTGATCGCGGACTACGCGTTCTAGGCCCGGCCCCACCGCTTTTCCCAGGCCCCTCGCCGTCACGGCGGGGGGCCTTCTGGGTGTGCGCGTCGTCAACACGTGGTGATGCGGTGCTTGCACACAGTGGACATGTCTTGTGATGCTATGACCGCTTTTGATGGTTGAGTTTGACCGTAGTTGACCAGCCACAGTCGACCGCAAGACGAACCAAAGGGGTGGCGTGAACGTGCCGGCCAGTACAGCGCCTCAAGTCCCGCCCCAGAACGAGACCGGCGGCCCGGACACCCCGCGCCCCGGGCCGCAGCCCACCCGGCCGCAGTCCACGCGACCGCACTCCCACCGGCCCCAGTCCACCCGGCCGCAGTCGACCCGGGGCGCCGACACCCGCGCCCTCACCCAGGTGCTCTTCGGGCAGCTCAAGGAGCTGGAGCCCGGCACCCCGGAGCACGACCGGGTGCGCGGGGCGCTGATCGAGGCCAACCTGCCGCTCGTGCGGTACGCGGCGGCCCGCTTCCGCTCCCGCAACGAACCGATGGAGGACGTCGTCCAGGTCGGCACCATCGGCCTGATCAACGCCATCGACCGCTTCGACCCGGACCGCGGCGTCCAGTTCCCGACCTTCGCGATGCCCACCGTCGTCGGCGAGATCAAGCGCTACTTCCGGGACAACGTACGGACCGTCCACGTGCCCCGCCGGCTCCACGAGCTCTGGGTCCAGGTCAACGGCGCCACCGAGGACCTCACGACCGCCCACGGCCGCTCGCCCACCACCGCCGAGATCGCCGAGAGGCTGAAGATCGGTGAGGACGAGGTACTGGCCTGCATCGAGGCGGGACGGTCCTACCACGCCACCTCGCTGGAGGCGGCGCAGGAGGGTGACGGGCTGCCCGGACTGCTCGACCGGCTCGGTTACGAGGACCCGGCGCTCGCCGGTGTCGAGCACCGGGACCTCGTACGGCATCTGCTCGTACAACTGCCCGAGCGCGAACAGCGGATTCTGATGCTCCGCTACTACAGCAACCTGACGCAGTCCCAGATCAGTCAGGAACTCGGCGTCTCGCAGATGCATGTGTCAAGACTCCTCGCCCGGAGCTTCGCCCGATTGAGATCCGCAAACAGGATCGAGGCGTAGCTGAAACGGGTAGACCGGTTCGGAGCAGTTCTGGCGGGACTTGCGGCGCACCAAATGCCGTACACCCCTTGTTTCCTGCGGATATTCACCCACGCCATGTCGACAAGTCACTACAGCGTGTTGCCGACATGTGACATTCTGCTGGAACCGCGTTTGCCGCAGCCCCGCCTCCGGTATTCAGGTGGAGGCTGCGTTCCTCCGATGGTCGTGGCCGCCGCGACCGTCCGCGACCTCAAGGGGGTGGCATGTCCGCAGAACAGGGCAGCTCGAAGGTGCTCACGCTCACGCCCGCGCAGACGCCGGTACCGATGCCGGTCCAGCCGACGGCGGAGAGTGCCGAGTCCGCCGCGCCGCTTGCCGTCCCGCCGCTTGTCGTCACGCCGGAAGCCCTCGACACCCGCACGCTCTCCCGCTCCCTCTTCCTCCGGCTGCGCGCCCTGGACGACGCGGGCGTCGCCGCCGACAGCCCGGACCGGACCTACGTCCGTGACACCCTCATCGAGCTCAACCTGCCGCTCGTGCGGTACGCGGCGGCGCGCTTCCGCTCCCGCAACGAGCCGATGGAGGACATCGTCCAGGTCGGCACCATCGGCCTGATCAAGGCGATCGACCGCTTCGACTGCGAGCGGGGCGTGGAGTTCCCGACGTTCGCCATGCCGACGGTCGTCGGAGAGATCAAGCGCTTCTTCCGCGACACCTCGTGGTCCGTGCGCGTCCCGCGCCGGCTCCAGGAGCTGCGCCTCGCGCTGACCAAGGCGAGCGACGATCTCGCCCAGAAGCTGGACCGCTCCCCGACCGTGCCCGAACTGGCCGCCGTGCTCGGGGTGTCCGAGGAGGACGTCGTCGACGGCCTCGCGGTCGGCAACGCGTACACCGCCTCCTCGCTCGACTCCCCCTCCCCGGAGGACGACGGCGGCGAGGGCTCGCTCGCGGACCGGCTCGGGTACGAGGACACGGCCCTGGAAGGGGTCGAGTACCGCGAGTCCCTGAAGCCGCTGCTCGCCAAACTCCCGCCCCGGGAGCGGCAGATCATCATGCTGCGCTTCTTCGCCAACATGACGCAGTCGCAGATCGGCGAGGAGGTCGGCATCTCGCAGATGCACGTCTCGCGGCTTCTGACGAGGACGCTGGCACAGCTGCGTCAGGGCCTGATCGCGGACTGAGCACCCGCGCACGGGTGAAGTTCGCCGTTTCGGTTCCGAACTGACATGGCGTCAGCAACACTGGCGCCATGCGGCGACGACAGGGATCACTTCTGACGGTGGTCGCGCTCTGCCTCGGCGGAGCGCTGACCGCGTGCGGCGGAGGCCAGGGCGAGGGGTACGCGGCGGTCGGCGCCGGCTCCTCCCCCAAGGGCGCGGTGAAGCCGTCGGGAGCGGTGACGCTGATCCCGCTCGACGGCGCGTCGCCCTCGGCGAGCGGTACGACCTCCAGCACCTCCTCGCCCTCTCCACGACCAGGGCGACCACCGGGGGCGACCCCGGCACCGCCGGCCGGAGCCCCGGACGGGGGTACGGACACGGATACGGCGAGCGGCACGGCTTCCGGGACCTCGCGCCCCGGCACGGCGCCCGGCACGCCGGCCACGGTCCCGCCCCGCACGGCGACCGCGCCGCCCCCGGGCACGACGCCGCCGCCCCCACCGCCCTCCCCGGTGCCCCGGCCCCCGGCCACCCCGGCCACGCTCACCCTCTCGGCTCCCGTGCTGGCGGACGCCGACAAACGGTGGTGCGAGCGGGTCACCCTCACCTTCCGCAACACCGGCGGCACCGCGGCCACTTCGGGCACCGTCACCTTCGCCACCCACATCATCGGGGCGCTCGGCGTCGACTGGGCGACGATCGAGTCGACCCAGCCCCTGCCCACGCCCCTCGCGGCCGGCACGACGAAGACCCGGACGTACACGGTCTGCGTGGACTCCTGGCGCGTACCGCTCGGCATGCACGTCGACACCCGGAAGGTCACCGCGACCTGGAAATGACACCGGCGTCGCGAGGAGCCCGGCGAAAACCGGTGGAGCGACGCCGCCGGGCGCCACTACCGTGCTGCCGACCACGTCGCCCAGGCAAGGACGCCCCGTTGTACACCGTGTGAGACCTCCCGAGAGCTGATCTGTCGCGCGTCGCGCATCTGCGCCGCGCTCCTTTTTGCTGCGGACTTCTCACTGAGACCGGTGTATTTCTGTGCTCGAAAACTGGGTGGTCATGCCCACCTGCCTTCCGCTTGTCCTCCGCCGTTGCCACGCGTGCGCGTCCGAACGCTTCCGGGCGAACGGCAAGTTCCGCGTCAACGCCCATCACAAGCTCCTCGACGCCTGGCTCCTCGTGCTCTGCACAGGCTGTGGGGAGACGGCGAAGCTCACGATCCTGGAGCGGGCCACCGTGCGCTCCGTACGACCCGAGCTGCTGGACCGGATGCACGACAACGACCCCGGCCTGGCGGCCGAGCTACTGCGGGACCCGGTGGTGCGGCGCCGTAACCGCATCGCCCTCGACTGGTCCGGCGCCTGGCGCCTCGACACCGGCGGATCCGGTCACCTGGACCGCGAGGTGATCGACATCGCGGTCCGCTTCGCGGCCCGGATCCCCGTCCGGCCGGTGCGGCTGATCGCTGACGGCTGCGGTCTTTCACGGGCCGAGGTCGAGCGGCTGATCACGGAGGGCAATCTCGTGTCGGCGGTCCGGCTGAGCGGCAGGCTCTCCGGCGACTTCACCTTCACGCTGAAGCGCTAGCCCTCTCGGGTCCGCTCGGGTCTCCCTCGCCCGGACCTGTCCGGCACCATCCGCCGGGCAGGCCCGGGCATCTCCACCCTGAGTACGAAAACCCATGTGCCGCCGGGCCACCGGCTGACACCATCCGCGGTATGACGAGTGGCAGACGTGCGCCGACGGCCCTCCATCTCCTCCTGGTCTGGGCCACCATGACCGCCGTGGTGCCGACGCTCGGCTTCGGACTGCTCGCCGCCGGCTGGGGCGGCGGGCCCGGTGCGGCCTTGCCCCTCCTCGCGCTGGGCGGGGCACTGACCGTGGGCCTGCTGGCCATGTCCGGCACACCGGCCCGGACCCTGGTGCCCCTGTGCCGCACCGTGCCGCTGCGGCTCGGCTGGGCGGCCCTGGTCCTCGTCCTCGGCACCCTCGGCGTCGGGGCGGGGTTCGCCGCCTACGGTGCGGGCGCCGACCTCGGGAGCGCCGGCGTCCGGTTCGCGCTGGTCGGCGTGCCGTACGCCGTGGCCGCCGCGCTGTTCGTACCGGACCGATGGGTCCGCGTCGGCGCGGTGGCCACACTGGCGGCCGCGGTCGCCTACGGGGGCTACGTCGGCCCGGCGGAGGCGGAGCACCGCCGGCACGAGGCGGAGATCGCCCGGTACCGCGAGCGCTCGGAGCTGCTGTACCTGGGCACCGCGCCACCCGGCATGCGGGTGTCCCGCGCCACGGCCGGCCCCGCGTACTTCTCCGTCGACTACCGCGCGGTCCGGGAGGACACGTTCGCGTACGTGGCTCTCACCCTGCGCCCGGTCCTCACCCCCACCCTCCGCTGTCCCGAGTTCCTGGCGCCCGGCGTGACCTGCACGGCGAACGCGCGCGGCGAGCTGCGCACGGTCCACGGCGCCTCCCGCGCCCTCACGCTCACCCGCCGTGTCGGGAACGCGGAGGCCGAGGTCACCAGCGAGACCCCCGACGAGGCCGGGCTGCGCCGGCTGCTGGACACCCTGCATCCGCTGTCCGACGCGGAGCTGGAGGAGCTGATGCGGGAGAAGAGGATCGACCACGGAACGTAGGGGGTGGTGCGCGCTCCCGGGGGCGCCGCGGCCACACGCGCGCCCTCCGCCTGCGCGCTCCGGCCGGACCGTGTCCGTCCCGGTGACGTTCCGTCCCTCTCCGCGCGGCACGCCCGGACCTATGATGTGCCCGGGGCGGACGCGCTGTCCGCCCGCGAATCCGCCGCTCTCGTAGGCGAGTTGAGGGAAGGGTACGGGCAGCATGCAGAGGCACGACCTGACCGCCGCGAAAACCCGGGTGAGGAGCAGCTGATGGAGAAGACCACGAAGGTCCTGTCCATCGGGCTGCATCCCCGCTCGCTCGACTACAGCACGCTGCCCGACGGCATGGACGAGCCGGCCCTCACCGCACGGATCGCGGTGGGGAAGGCCGCGCTGCGCGATGCGGGGCTCGATGTCGTGACCTGTCTGGTCGACCCCTCCCCGGACAGCGCGGAGGCCGCCGTGCGGGAGCGGTTGAAGGGCGGGGACTTCGGCCTGGCGATGATCGGCGGTGGCGTACGCATGATTCCGGAGCACACCCTGCTGTTCGAGCGGCTCGTGAACGTCCTCACCGAGGCCGTACCCGGCATCCGGCTCTGCTTCAACACCTCGCCGGAGACCACCATCGACGCGGTACGGCGCTGGATCGACGCGTAGTCGGGCCCCTCGACCAGGTCCACCACGTCCGGGGGCTCCGTACTCGGTCAGCGGCTCGACGACCCACGGGGCCCTGCACGGGAGCGGCTGCGGGCGCGACTACGCGTAGTACCCGGCGTAATAGGCGAACCGTTGCTCCGGAGAGAAGTCGTCGAAGTCCTCCGCCGCTTCGCAATACCGCACGCGCTTCAGCGCCGACGCCGCTTCCTCCGAGCCGTGCGCGGCCAGGTACGCCTTGGTGCGCTCGAGCCCGGCGCCGCACAGGAGCTGGACGTCGATCGAGCAATCGGCGTCGAAGCTGGCCGTCTTGGCGCGCCAGATGAGCAGCACGTCATCGAGTGCGCCCGCCCGGAAGAGCTGGACGCAGCAGAGTTTCATCAGGATCGTGTCGCCGTCGCCCTGCGCTCGGCGTTCGAGCCGGATCTGCTCGGCGAGCAGCGCGCGCACCTCGTCGAGTCCGCGCTCGTCAGGTTGCAGGCCGTGACGTCTCAGCCACTCGTCCTCGTCCACGGTTCACCGTTCTCTCAGTCGGCCACCGAACGGTGACCGGTGGGGCATGAGGACCGCCCCGGAACCCCGGAGCCGCCCGGGGCCGGCCCACACACCCACCCCAGACGTCAGGCCAGCGCCAGCCAGGCCACCGCCGCCACGACCACGATCGCCGCGATCACGCCGACGATGAGGCCCACCCGGGGGCCGGAGGACGGGGGCGCCGCCGCCTGACGGCCGCCCCCCTGCGGGGCGCCCTCGTCGACGAAGGCGCGGAACATCTGGGTGCTGCCGGCGGGGTCGTAGTTGCCCTCGGGGCCGGGGCCCTGACCGTACGGAGCTTGGGGGTTGTGTGCCATGAGCCAGGACCCTAGCGAACCCCGGCTTCCCTGCCCAAGCCCCGACAGCCTCCAGCACCGCTCGGGCACCGCTCCAGCACGGCACAGGCACGGCTCAGGCACCGATTCCCCCAGGTCCGCCGGGTCCCGACGCACCGCCGCGCCACCCCACCGGCTCCCCTTTGCCGATTCTTTAGCGCCGTTTGACCGATTTAATTTGCCTGGAGCAACCATCCATCTCTATGGTTGCCCTAAGCAACAAGATGCATGGGGTCATGAGGTCACAGTGGACAACCGGTACGAGAACCTCGCCCGACAGGTGAGCGCCATCGGCGCGGTCAAGCGCGGCATGGCCCGCTCCCTGCCCGCCGACTGTCCCAGCGGGACCGCCATCGTCCTCGCCCTGCTCAAGCACGACGGGGACATGCGGATGAGCCGGATCTCGGAGCGGATGGCCGTCGACATGTCGGTCAGCAGCCGGCACGTCTCCCACGCCGTCGACCGCGGCTGGGTCGAGCGGCTGCCCGACCCGGCCGACCGGCGCTCGCGCATCCTCCACCTCACCCCCGAGGGCAGGGAAAAGCTCACCGAGCTCGACCGCCGACTGACCGCCATGCTCACGCACAACCTCGCGGACTGGTCCGACGAAGACGTCGCACTGCTCACCACCCTGCTCGCCCGCCTCCGCGACTCCTTCGGGGACTGCCGGGCCCACCACGCGTAGAAGCAAAGGAAGTTCATGGCCACGACAACCCCTGCTCCGTCGAAGGAGGCGGGCGGCCACGCCTCCGGCGGGGCGCCCATGACGCACCGGCAGATCATGGAGGCGCTCTCCGGGCTGCTGCTCGGCATGTTCGTCGCCATCCTGTCCTCGACGATCGTCTCCAACGCCCTCCCTCAGATCATCACCGACCTCGGCGGCGGCCAGTCCGCCTACACCTGGGTCGTCACGGCCGCGCTCCTCTCGATGACCGCGACCACCCCGCTGTGGGGCAAGCTCGCGGACCTCTTCTCCAAGAAGCTGCTCGTCCAGATAGCCCTGCTGATCTACGTCGCCGGCTCGGTCGTCGCCGGGCTCTCCCAGAACACCGGCATGCTCATCGCCTGCCGCGTCGTCCAGGGCATCGGCGTCGGCGGTCTGACCGCCCTCTCCCAGATCATCCTGGCCGCCATGATCGCCCCGCGTGAGCGCGGCCGGTACAGCGGCTACCTCGGCGCCACCTTCGCCGTCGCCACGGTCGGCGGCCCGCTGCTCGGCGGTGTCATCACCGACACCGACTGGCTCGGCTGGCGCTGGTGCTTCTACGTCGGCGTGCCCTTCGCGCTGATCGCGCTCCTGGTGCTGCAGAAGACCCTGAAGCTGCCGGTGGTGAAGCGCAAGGTCAAGGTCGACTGGACCGGTGCCTTCGTCATCAGCGCCGCGGTCTCCCTCCTCCTGATCTGGGTGACCTTCGCGGGCGACAAGTACGACTGGATGTCCTGGCAGACGGCCGCCATGGTCGGCGGCTCCATCGTGCTCGGCGCGCTCTTCGTGCTCGTCGAGTCGAGGGCCGACGAGCCGATCATCCCGCTGCGCCTCTTCCGTAACCGCACCATCACCCTGGCCTCGCTCGCCTCGCTCTTCGTGGGCGTCGCGATGTTCGCCGGCACCGTCTTCTTCAGCCAGTACTTCCAGCTGGCCCGCAATGAGTCGCCGACCATGTCCGGTGTCCTCACCATCCCGATGATCGCGGGCCTGTTCGTCTCCTCCACCGTCTCCGGCATGGTCATCACCAAGACCGGCAAGTGGAAGGCATGGCTGGTCAGCGGCGGCGCCCTGACGACCGGCGGCCTCGGTCTGCTCGGCACGATCCGTTACGACACGGAGTACTGGCACATCGCGCTCTTCATGGGCGTGATGGGTCTCGGCCTCGGCATGATGATGCAGAACCTGGTGCTGTGCACGCAGAACCAGGTGGCCCCGGCCGACCTGGGCTCCGCCTCCTCCGTCGTCACCTTCTTCCGCTCCCTGGGCGGCGCGATCGGCGTCTCGGCGCTCGGCGCGGTGATGGCCAACCGGGTCACGCACTACGTCCAGGACGGCATGGCCGCCCTCGGCCCGAAGGCCGCGGGCCTGGGCAACGGCGGTGGCGGTGGCGGTACGAGCGGTTCCATCCCGGACATGGACAAGCTGCCGGCCCCGATCCGTACCGTCATGGAGGACGCGTACGGACACGGTGTGGCCGACATCTTCCTCTACTCGGCGCCGTTCGCCCTGCTCGCCTTCCTGGTGACGCTGTTCATCAAGGAGGTCGCGCTGAAGAGCGGTACGGGCCCCGCAACCCCCGCACCCCCCACCGCCCCCGCGGCGGCTGAAGCGCCTGCCCCGCACACGCCCGTCGCCCTCTCCACCGGTCTGACCATCGGCGGAACGGTCCGTACGGCCGAGGGCACGGACGTCGCCGGTGCGACGCTCACGCTGATCTCGCTCGGCGGGCAGCAGCTCGGCCGCTCGGCCGTCGGCGACGAGGGCCGGTACGCCGTGGACGCCCCGGGCGCCGGCTCGTACGTCCTCATCGCCTCGGCCGACGGCTTCCAGCCGCAGGCCTCCACGGTCGTCGTGAACGACGGTCCGCTCACCCACGACGTGCTCCTGACCGGCACCAGCGGGCTCACCGGCTCGGTGACCGCCGCGGACGGCGGCGCGCCCGTGGAGGGCGCGATGGTCGTGATCACGGACGTACGGGGTGAGGTGCTGGCCACCGGGAAGTCCGGCGCGGACGGCGGCTTCGCCTTCGGCGAGCTGGTGCCGGGCGCGGTCACGGTCGCGGTCACCGCCACCGGCCGCCGGCCGCAGGCGCTGCCGGTCGAGATCGGCGGCCAGGGCGTGACCCGGCTCGACGTGGCCCTCGAGGCCGGGGCGGTCGTCCACGGGACGGTCCGCGCGGGCCGCGACCACCGGCCGCTGGCGGACGCCCGCGTGACGCTGGTCGACGCCGCCGGGAACGTGACGGCCTCGGCGACGACGGACGCGGACGGCGCGTACGCCTTCGCGGACCTGGACACCGGCGAGTACACGCTCATCGCGACCGGCTACCCGCCCGTGGCGGGACGGCTGACCGTGAGCGGCACGGGCGTCGACGGCCACGACATCGAACTCGCCCACCCGGGCGAGTGACCGACCCCCGGCCGCGCGTCGAGCGGAGGCGCGGCCGGGTCCGGGGCGGCAGGCGGGCGGGCGAGAAGGCAGGGGACGGCCGGACCGCCTGCCTGCCGCCCCGTTGTTCTTGGGAAGAGTGAGGGTACGGATGGGACTGCACGCACAGGTACGGACCCGCGACGGGTGGCCGGTCCAGCACGCGGTGGTGACCGTGACGGACGGGTCGGGCGGGCAGGTCCTGCGGGCGGCCGCGGACGCGGACGGAGTCGTACGGACGGACGGCACGCTGGCTCCCGGTGCGTACACCGTGGTCGTGACCGCCCTCGGCTACGCGCCGGACGCGCGGACGGCCCTGGTCGGCGGCGCCGGACGGGCGGAGGTGGGCACGGTCGTGCTGGCCCGCGCGGGCGGTACGGAACTGCCGCCGCCCGGTGCCTGGATCCTGGACGCGGCGCACTCGTCGGTGGGCGCGGTGGCGCAGCACCTGGGGATCTCCAGCGTGCACGGCCGGTTCACCGAGTTCACCGGCCGGATCGAGATCGCGCCGGACGTCCTGGCGTCACGGGTCGAGGCCGTGATCGCCGCCGCGTCCGTCGACACGGGCAACGGCCTGCGGGACAAGCATCTGAGGTCCGAGGACTTCCTGGACGTGGACCGCTTCCCCGAGATGACGTACCGCAGCACGGGCCTGCGGGCGGCGGGCCCGGACCGGTGGACCGTGGACGGCGAGCTGTCCCTGCGCGGCGTGACGCGGCAGGTCCCGCTGGACCTGACCTACCTCGGTACGGGCGCCGATCCGTGGGGCGGGTCGCGGGCGGCGTTCCGCGCGGAGGCCGAACTGCGGCGTGAGGATTTCGCCATGACGTACAACCAGGTGGTGTCGGCGGGCATCGCGGCGATCGGCGCCACGCTGCGGGTGACGCTGGACATCCAGGCGGTACGGGAAGTCCCGGGGCCCTGACCGCCCGACCGAATCGTCACGGGCGGGCGGTCATGGCGAGACGGGCGCCCAGGGCAGGACGGGTGTCAGGACAGGCCGGGTGTCAGGACAGGCCGGGTGTCAGGGCAGGACGGGTGTCAGGGCAGGCCGGTGTCAGGACAGGCCGGTGTCAGGACAGGCCGGGTGTCAGGAAAGGCGGGGTGTCAGGGCAGGACGGGTGTCAGGAAAGGCGGCCGGCCATGACCTCGATGCCGGCGATGAGGATGTCGAGGGCGTAGTCGAAGTCCCGCTCCCAGATGTCGCTGACGCTGCCGTGCGTGGCGCGCTCGTCCAGGATCTCCTTCATGTCCTGGATCTGGACCCCGAATTCCGGGTCGTCGCGGAAGGCCGAGACCGACTCCGTGTAGAAGTCGTCCTGCGACATTCCGGCCTCCGCCGCCCGCCGCCCGAACTGCGCCTCCAGCGTCCCGTAGCCGTACACGAACTGGAACACCGCCGACATCGCGCCCGGCTGACCGCGCAGCGGCAGGCCGGTGTCCCTCACGGCCTCCTGGATCTTGGTGCCGACGGCGATCGCGTTCGGTCCGATGTTGAGGAACGAGCCGGCGCACGGCGAGACCCACGCGTGGCGCGCGAGCATCCGGCGGTAGGCGAGGGCGAGCGCGCGGATCCGGCCCTGCCAGCCCTCGGCGGCGTCGACGGCGGCGAGGTCGATCTCCCCGTAGACGGCGTCGAGCGCGAACTCGATGATGTCGTCCTTGGTGTCCACGTACCAGTAGAGCGACATCGCCGTGACGCCCAGCTCGGCCGCGAGCTTGCGCATCGACAGCTTGCCGAGGCCCTCCTCGTCCAGGAGCCGGATCGAGGTCGCCACGATCCGATCGCGATCGAGCCCGGCCGGGCCGCCCCCCGCGCGGGCGGCCCGCTTCTCCAGCCAGACGCTGGAACGCGCCGGGTTCCTGGCCCGGTCGGCTGCCTTGACCATCGCGTTCCTCCGTCTGTCAGCGGTCCGTCCCCATGCTATGCAGCGGTTTCCCGCTTCCCGGCGCCGTCCATGCTCTTCGCGCCCTCCACGCCCTCCGTACCCTCCGCGCGCTCCATACCCTGCGTACGCTCCGCACCCTCCCCGCCCGGCGTACCCTGCGCGCGCTCGGCACGCCTGAGCAGCGCCGCCGCGAGCAGGCCGCCCGCGAAGACCGCGAGCGCGCCGACCAGCTGGCTGGTCTGGAGCCCGGAGGCGAAGGCGTCGGAGATCGCCGCCCGTTCGGCGGCGCTCCCGGCCGCCGCGAGCGCCGCGGGCAGCGAGGTCGCGGTGACGGTGACGAGCGCGGCGAAGCGCGCGTTGAGCACGGCGCCGAGGACGGCGACGCCCAGGCCGTTGCCGAACTCGGCGAGGGTGCCGTTGACCCCGGCGCCGACGCCCGCCTTCTCCGGCGGGATCGCGCTCATGATCGCGTTCGCCATGGCGGGGTTGGAGACGGCGAGGCCGACGCCCATGAGGACCAGGCCGAGGAGCATGCCCCAGTAACTGCCGTCGGTGCCGCCGCCGATGAGGGCGATCGAGGCGAGACCGCCCGCGACCAGGGTCATGCCGACCGCCACGGTGGGCGGGGTGCCGAGCTTCATGACGATCCGCGGGCCGACACCGGTGAGGTTGAGAGCGACGACGGTCAGCGCGAGCGGGGCCATCCGGAGACCGGCTTCGAGCGGCTCGTACCCGAGGACGAACTGAAGGTGCTGGGTGAGCAGGAAGAGCGAGCCGCCCATGCCGAACATGACGAGGATCGCGCCGGCGACCGCGCCCACGAACTTCTGGTTGCGGAAGAAGTGCATGTCGAGCATCGGATACGGAACGCGCAGCTCCCACAGGGCGAAGGCACCGAGGACGACCACGCCGATCGCGGCCGGGACCAGCACCTCGGCGGAGGTCCAGCCGTGCTCCGGGCCGGTGATGATCGCGTACACGGCGGCGGTCATACCGACGGTGGAGAGCAGCGCGCCGAGCAGGTCGGGACGCTCGCCCTGGGGGTTCTTCGACTCGGGGACCAGCTTGAGGACGGCGATCAGGCCGACGACCGCGACCGGGATGTTGATGAGGAAGATCATTCCCCACCAGAAGTGGTTGAGGATGACACCGCCGATCAGGGGTCCGGCGGCGAAGCCGAGCGAACTGACGGTGGCCCACAGCGCGATGGCCTTGACCCGCTCGGAGTCCTCGAAGATCTGCATGACGACGGCGAGCGTGGTGGTCATGAGCAGCGCACCGCCGACGCCCATGCCCGCGCGGGCGGCGATCAGCTGGGCGGTGGAGTCGGCCAGTCCGGCGGCCAGCGAGCCGAGTCCGAAGAGCGCGAGACCGGCGGCGAGGAGCTTCTTGCGGCCGTAGCGGTCGGCGGCGTTGCCGGCGGTGAGGAGCAGGCCCGACTGGACGAGCGAGTACGCGTTGATCATCCACTGGATGTCGCTGGTCGAGGCGTGGAGCTCGGAGGTCAGCGAGGGGATGGCGACGCTGAGGACGGTGTTGTCGAGCAGCACGGTGAGCTGGGCGAGGCAGATGACGCCGAGGATCAGCCAGCGCTGCGGGTGTCCGCCGGGGGTGGCCTTCCCGGCGGTGGGTTCGTTCGCGGCGGTCGTCGCCGTCATGGGACAGCACTCCTTGTACGGTGTACGGGACTCGGTCTCGTACACCGTACAAGGACTCTCGTACGCTGTATAGCGATTAGCTGGCGCGGGGCAGGTCGCAGAGGGTGGCCCCGTCGACCGTCACCTGCTCGAAGACGGCCGTGACCCGCGGGCACGGAGCGCGCCTGAGCGGGGGCGGCGCATCGGCGGGCTACTCGCCGGGCTTGAGCAGATAGCCCGCCCCGCGCCGGGTGTGGATCATGGGGGACCGGCCGGCGTCGATCTTCCGCCGCAGGTAGGAGATGTACAGCTCGACGATGTTGGCCTGACCGCCGAAGTCGTACGACCACACCCGGTCGAGGATCTGCGCCTTGCTGAGCACCCGGCGCGGATTGCGCATGAGGTAGCGCAGCAGCTCGAACTCGGTGGCGGTGAGGTGGATCGACTCGCCTCCCCGGGTGACCTCGTGGCTGTCCTCGTCCAGGGTCAGGTCGCCGACGACGAGCAGCGACCCGCCGCGCACCTGCGCCGCGCCGGAGCGCCGGATCAGCCCGCGCAGCCGCGCCACGACCTCCTCCAGGCTGAAGGGCTTGGTGGCGTAGTCGTCGCCGCCCGCCGTCAGGCCGGCGATCCGGTCCTCGGCGGCGTCCTTGGCGGTCAGGAACAGCACCGGCACCTCCGGCTGCTCGCGCCGTAGCCTGCCGAGCAGGGAGAGGCCGTCCATGTCGGGCAGCATCACGTCGAGGATCACGACGTCGGGCCGGAACTCCCGCGCCGCGCGCAGGGCTCCCGCGCCGTCGCCCGCGCTGTGCACCTGCCAGCCCTCGTAGCGCAGGGCCATGGAGAGGAGCTCGGCGAGGGATGCCTCGTCGTCCACGACGAGGACGCGGACGGCGGAGCCGTCGGGCCGCAGCATGTCGGTACGCCGGTCGGTGCGCCGGTCTTCGGGCCGGTCGGTGGACCGGTCGGCACGCCGGTCTTCGGGCCGGTCGGTGGACCGGTCAGTGGACCGGTCGGTGGGGCGGTCCGTACGCCGGTCGGCACGCCCCCGGGGCTTGGTCGCAGTCATACGGCCACGCTGACCGGAGGTACTGAAAGCTCCCTTTCCCTTACCTGTGAATTCCCTGAGAAACCTCGGGGAAGAGCGCCGCGCCGTTGCCGTACAGCACCCGCCGCATCCAGTCGTCCCCGAGCCCGAGCCGTTCGAGGGCGTGGAGCTGATGGGAGTACGGATACGGGATGTTCGGGAAGTCGGAGCCGAGCAGTATCCGGTCCCCCAGCTCCCGCAGGCGGGGCAGCTCGGCGGCGGGGAAGGGCGCGAGGCGCTCGCTGAAGTCGGTGAAGGCCATGGTGGTGTCGAGGTGGACGCCTTCGTACCGCTCGGCGAGGTCGAGGAAGTCGGTGTACTCCGGCATCCCCATGTGCGCGACGATCAACCGCAGCCGGGGGTGGCGGGCGAGCAGCTGTCCGACAGGCCCGGGGCCGGTGAACTTTCCGGGGGCGGGCCCGGAACCGCAGTGGATGACGACGGGCACGCCCGCGTCCTCGATCAGACCCCATGTACCGCTCAGCAGAGGGTCGTTGGGATCGAACGCCCCGACCTGGAGGTGCACCTTGAAGACGCGGGCTCCGCCGTCGATGGCCCGGCGTACGTATGCCGTCGCGTCCAGCTCGGGGAAGAGGGTGGCGGTGTGCAGACAGCCGGGCGTCCGGGCGGCGAAGTCGGCGGCCCAGCCGTTCAGCCACCGCGCCATACCGGCCTTGTGCGGGTAGAGCATCGAGGTGAAGGCGAGGACCCCGAACTCCCGGAGGAGGGCGACCCGCCGGTCCTCCTCCTCGCGGTAGGTGATGGGCCACTCCATGCCGGTCAGGGGGCCGACGGAGTCGAAGTACGCCCAGACCTTGTCGAGGACGTTCTGGGGCATGAAGTGGGTGTGGACGTCGACGAGCCCGGGGATCCCGAGCCGCGCGACGATCTCCGTCGGCTCTTCCCCGGTCAACGCCGTGGCTCCGCTCGGGCGGCGAGGACGGCGGTGCGGTACGGCGGTTCGAGGGCCGCCACCAGGCGTGGGGTCATGTGGATCAGCCTCCGTCGGGCGGACCGGGGGTGTCCATACCGACGGCCGGAAGGCATCCAAGTCTTTACGGGAGGGACGGCCCTGTCCTCACAGGGGGATCAGCCCGTCAGGTGGGGAAGAGCCCGTCCTGGACGTCGGTGTTCGCCCTCCTGACGGGCACGGTGACGGACGGCGTGCCGGCCTCCGCCGCGACGAGGCCCCAGCCGCGCATCAGACGGGTGTCGAGGGCGAGGCAGTGCCCCTCGGAGTCGAGCAGATGCAGGTCGGGACCGGCGGCGGCGAGGAGACGTCCGGCGACGAGCCCGTCGTCGCGGAGCTCGGTGACGGTCCCGGAGAGCGGGGGCAGCCCCGCGAGGCCGAACGCCTCACCGTGGTCGTACGCCTGGAACTCCAGCCGCTCCAGAGTCTCGGTCCACCCGGCGAGAGTGGTGGCCCGCCCGTACAGCTCCTCGATCTCGCGGCGGCGGGCATCGGGAGCCGGCAGCTCGTGCCGGACGGCGCGCTTCTGCGCGTACGGGATCCGGTCGGGCACCTTGAGGGCGTGCCGCAGCAGCTCCTCGGTCCGCCGCGCGGCCATGAGCGGCCCTCGCCCGAGCCAGCCGAAGGCGACGGCCCCCTGCTCCAGGAGCCGGGCGTCACCCCGCTGCTCGGCGGTGATCCCGACCTTGGTCATCCCGGGTCCGAACCAGGCGAGGTACACGCGGTACGTCCGCGGATCGTCGGCGATCGTGTCGGCGGCGACCGAGTGGGCTCGGTCGAGCCGCGCGCACTCGGGGCACTGGGCGCCGGTGGCCCGCGCGGGAACGGACGCTTCCAGCGGGCAGGGGTTGCCGCGAGCGCCCGGGCAGAGCCGCCGGCCGACGGCCCGGAAGGAGATCTCCTGCCCGTACGCGAGCAGGGACACGCGCCCGCCCTCCCAACGGAGCCCGGGCACACCCCCGGCCCACGTCATCCCGGCACACCGCCACACCACGCGCTCGCTCCACCCGTCGGTCGTCGTTGCCCAGTCTCGCAGCCGGGCGACCGGGCGGTGCGCTCTCCGGCGCGGTCTCCGCAGCACGGGGCCTCCGTTACGGCCTCCGCGGGGGCTTCCGTTACGGCCTCCGCGACCGCCTCCGCCGGGGCTTCCACCACGGCCTCCGCCGGGGCTAGCGCTACGGCCTCCGCTACGGCAGCACGTAGATCCGCGCCCCGCCGCCGGCGGACCCGGTCTGCCGCATGCACCCGCGCTCGACGAGCAGCCCGACGCAGTCCCGCACACGCTCGACCGCGAGCCCGGTCCGTTGTGCGATCTCCTCCAGCCGGTACCGCGCCCCACCGCGCACGAGCGCGGGCGCGAGATAGGCGGCGACGGCGTGCACGTCGCCGGTGACGGCGAGATGGTCGGCGTGCCAGGACGCGAGGAGTTCCTGGGGGGTCATGGGGGGCCGGTCGCGCTGGGCGGGGACGGCGAGCCGCTCGAGGGAGTCGGCGATGCGCGAGAGGCTCCGGTTCTGCTCCCGCATGACCGCGATGCGCTCCGATTCGCGAGCGGCGAACTCCTCGTCGCGCCGCAGGTTCCACTCCTCGAGCCGCACGATGATGTCGGCGACGGCCTGGGGCATGGCGTACCCGGAGTGCACGGGAGACGCTTCGAGGGCGTAGGAACCCTCGCGCTGGACGGTGGCGACGACGTCGGAGACCCAGGCCCTGAAGGGCTCGGCCTCGGGCTTGGTGCAGGCGTTGACGAGTTGGAGGAGCCCTTGGAGATTCACCATGCGCAGGGACTTCTTGAAGCCGTGACCCGCGATGTCGCGCGAAGCGTCGCCCTGGCCGACGCTTCGTACGAGATCTCCGACGGATGTTGCGTGGTGGGGCGAGACGGTGTGCCTCAGGGCGTCCCGCGTGTTGGCGTACCCGAGACTCCCGGCCACATCGACCGCCGGGAACCAGTGCGTCCCGTCCGGCATCGTCAGCCTCCGCATGCGCGCGCCCGTCGCCGCGTACACGAAGTCGTTGATGTCGATCGCGTCCTTCATCTGCCCGTACTGCTCGTCCTGCCTGTACTGCTCGTCCATCGAGCCTCACCTCCACCGGGGAAGGTAGGCCGACGGCATATTCAATTGTCATGAAATCAAGGGACGTTCACCCGAAAGAAGAAGGCCCCCGGGGAACCGGGGGCCTCACGCGCACCGCCGCGGCGGGACGAGCAGGACTAGCGCGCGACGAACTGCGTCAGGATCGCCTGCACCTCGTAGATGTCGACACCCTTGGTGAAGGTCTTCTGGACGGGGACGGAGTTGCCGGAGATCCAGATCTTCAGCTCGGCGTCGAGGTCGAAGGTGCCGGCCGTCTCCACGGCGAAGTGGGTGATGCTCCGGTACGGGATCGAGTGGTACTCGACCTTCTTGCCGGTGAGGCCCTGCTTGTCGACGAGGACCAGCCGCCGGTCCGTGAAGAAGATGGTGTCGCGGATCAGCAGATACGCGGCGTGGATCTGCTCCCCCTGACCGAGCAGCCGCGCGTAGTCCTGCTGCGCCTGCGCCGGATCTATCTTGTGTGCGTTTCCGAACAATGCCATGCCCAACCCCCACGATCAGAAAAGAGAACGATCTTCAGACTAACGGTCACGCCCCGGCCGGCCCGGGCCCGATCCCCGGGCTGGGCGGGGGCTAGCCCCACAGGAGGTCCGCGATCTCCCCGAGCCAGTACTTCACGCGATGCCGGCGGCTGCAGAACCGCTTCGGCCTCCGCCATCGACTCCGCTCGTCCAGCGGCCGATGGCACCACTTGCACTGCTTCACGCGCACCCGATCCCCCATGGCCGCGACTGTAGCGGCCACCTCTGACGCGGTGCCCTGTCGCCCCGTTCCGCCCGGCCCCACCGGCCCGGAACACCGCCAGGACCTCCTCGAGTCGCCGCGACCACAGGACGCCAGAACCCGCGTCACCCGGTGGGTGATCCTCGGCCGGCCGCCCGTTCCCTGGGCCCCCGGAGCTCCTGGGCGGGCTATACACCCCACGCTCTGACCGAGGCGTCGCGGGGACCGCGACCCTCCACCCTCAGCCACGTCCGCCCCTCCGGCTCATCCGGTTGCCGCACTCCACTGCTGTAGGGCCCCAACGCCAGAGGCCCCGGACTCTCGTCCGGGGCCTCTCAGGCTGTGCACTCGGCAGGATTCGAACCTGCAACCTTCTGATCCGTAGTCAGATGCTCTATCCGTTAAGCTACGAGTGCTTGTGCTTCCCGGCTTTTTTCTTGCCGGTCGGCGTTGCGTGGACAACATTACATGACCTGCGCCGTAGTGCGAAATCCATTAGCCACACCCCCTCTGACCTGCGGAAACGCCATTCGGGCGCTCCTCGGGCAGGTCCGTCGCGTCCGCCGTACGGGTGGTCCCCGGCGAGTCGGCAGCCGGTGAGGCCAGGTGGGGGCGGGGGAGAAACCAGGGGTGGAAACGGCCGAAGCCCCGGCCGTGTGGGCCGGGGCTTCGGGTGGGGCGGAGGCGGAGGGATTTGAACCCTCGATGGGCTTTAAGACCCAAACCGCATTAGCAGTGCGGCGCCATAGACCGGACTAGGCGACGCCTCCCCGCATCTCTCGCGCGGGCGCGAGTGGTGCGTGCAGATGATGACACAGGCGAGCCGCGTGCCACCAATCGCTTTCACCGTACTAGCCCTCCGGGGCCGAGAGCAAAGCCCCTCGGCCCATCCCGGTTGCGCAACGAACGGCAGTACGGAGCGTTAGAGGAGACGGGCCCGAGCCCATCGCACCGACCCGCCTCTCTGGAGTACGCATGCTGCACCGCCTCGTCCTCGCCGCCCTCGCCACGACCGCCGCCGGCGCCGCCGGGCTCGGGCCCGTGCCGCCCCTGTCCCTGCTGTCGCCGCCCGACGTCCTCACCGTGACGATCAGCGAGAGCAGGCACCCGGGCGCCGACGGCACGTACCGGCTCGACTGCGGCGGCAGCACGCCCCGCGGAGACCACCCCGCCGCCGACCGCGCCTGCGCGCGCCTCGCCCGGCTCGCCAAGGACGGGCAGGACCCCTTCAAGCCCGTCGCCGCGGACGCCCTCTGCTCCCAGCAGTACGGCGGGTCCGCCCTCGCCCACGTCACCGGCGACTGGCAGGGGCGCCCCGTCGACGCCCGCTTCTCCCGGGCCAACGGGTGCGAGATCGACCGCTGGGAGAACCTGGAGCCCGTGCTGCCCCGCGTGCGCGGATGAGGTGAGGATGACGTTCGGATGTTGCCGGGGGCATGAGACCTCCCCCCGCGACCGCCCGCGCTGCCCTTAGACTCCTTGCAGTGACAGGCTGCGGCCCGAGGGGCAAGATGGGGCCGGCCAGCCGGGCAAGGTGCAGTGGGTCAGGGAGGAAGCGTCGTCGTGAGCAGCAGGCCATCCCGAGGCGCTGCTCGCCTCGCAGCCATACTTGACGCCCTCCCCGACGGCCTCGTGCTCGTCAACTGCAACGGCACGGTCGTCAACGCCAACACCATCGCCCTCGGCATGTTCGAGACCCCTGGCACCGCGCTCGTCGGGCGCGGGCTGCTCGATCTGCTGCCGAGCTTCGACTCGCGGCTGATCCCCGGCTCCATGCGGCGTCCCGAGGGCGCCGACGAGCGGGGCCGCACCAAGCCGACGCGGATGATCGCCCGGCGTACGGACGGCAGTGAGTTCGCCGTCGAGGTGACCAGCGCCAGCCTCGAGGACGGGCGCGAGGCCTACGACTCGTACAGCGCCTACACCGGCGACGAACTCCTCATGCTCGTCGTCCGTGATCTCACCGGCACCCTCGACACCGAGGCCGAACTCGCCCGCTCGCAGCGCCAGACCGAGATGATCCTGCGCGCCGCCGCCGAGGGAGTCGTCGGCACGGACACCGACGGGCGGGTCGTCCTCGTCAACCCCGCCGCCGCGCAGATCCTCGGCTTCCGCGCCAGCGACCTCGGCGGCAAGGAGCTGCACCCGCTGATCCTGCACTCGCGGGCGGACGGCGAGCCGTTCGCGTACGAGGAGTCGCCGCTCGCCGACACGCTCAAGTCGGGGCGCAAGCACCGCGTCCGCGGGCAGGTGTTGTGGGCGAAGAACGGTTCGCGGGTACCGGTCGACCTGACGACCGCGCCGGTACGGGACGGGGACCAGCTCGTCGGCGCGGTGATGACCTTCACGGACCGCCGGCCGTACGAGCAGCTCACCGAGGAGCACGCGGCCGAGCTGGCCGGCCTCACCACGAAGCACGCCGCCGAGCTCGCGGAGCTCACCGAGCGGCACGCGAGGGAGGCCGAGCGGCAGAAGGAGCGGTACGAGGCGCTGGCCGCCCGGCACGAGCAGCTGACGGCCGTGCTCGGCGAGTCGCTGCGCGGGCCCCTGGAGGAGCTGCGCACGGAGCTGGCCACCCTCGCCGCCGACGACGCCGGCCAGCTGTGGCCGGAGGCCAACCAGCTGCTCCACCACCTGGCCGCCGGGTACGCCCGGATGACCACCCTGGTGGACAACGTCCTCGGCTACCAGCGGCTCGACACCGGGGTGGAGACGCTCGACAAGTCCGTCGTCCTGCTCGACGGGGTCGTGACGGCGGGTGTCGACGGCGCCGTGGAGCTCATCGGACCCGGCCGGGCCCAGTTCGCCGTGCACGCGCCGCCGATCGAGGCCGAGGTGGACGCGGGACGGCTCGCGACCGCGCTCGCGCACCTCGTCGCGGACGTCGCCGGTGTGGACTCCACCGGCAAGGCACGGGTGGTGCCGGGCGCCGGATACGCCGACTCGACGATCGTGGTGGCGGCGGCGCAGCGCGGTGACGTCGTACGGATCGAGGTGCGCGGGCCGTACGCCGGCGGCGACCCGGTCCACCAGCCCATCGTGCGCGGGATCGTGGCCGCGCACGGCGGTGTGGTGCAGACGCACGAGGTTCCGGGGACGAGCGGCGGCGCGTACGTCCTGGAGGTGCCGCTCGGCGCCGGCAAGGGCACCGTCGCCGCCCCGCCCACCGCGCCCGCCGCGCCCGCCCAGCTTGCCGTGCCCGGAGCTCCCGCCACGCCCGCCGCGGAGACGCGGTCGGGGTCGGGTGTCGCGGAGACGCGGTCCGGCGCGGGGGTGCAGGGCGCGCCTTCCGGTGGGCAGCTCGCGCTGCCCGCGCAGGCCTCGGAGACCCAGGGGGGCGGACGGCGGCGCGCCCGGCGGGCGTCCACCGACGCGTTCCTGGAGAGCCCGGTGGTCCCCGAGGGGACAGGCGCGGAAACCGGGGCCGGGACGGGCGCGGGGGCCGGTGCGGTCGGGCCGACCGGCCGTCGCCGGGGTCGTACGGAGGAGGCTCCGGCCGCCCCCGCGGAGCTGATCCCCGCCCAGAACGCGGGCGACACGGATGCTGTCGAGCCGACCGGGCGCCGTCGTGGCCGGCCCGCCGAGGGCGCCGTGGTGATGGCGGCCGAGGGCGCGCAGGGACGCGCCGCGCGCGGACAAGCCGTGCCCCCGCAGGGTGTTCCCGTACCCGCCCAGGGCGCTCCCGCCGAGGCCCCCGCCCTCTCCCGGGCGGCCCTTCCGGCCGTGGCGAGTGGGGAGCAGGCGGCCGAGGGCCGGCCCACCGGTCGGCGGGCGCGTCGCGCGCTCGCCGCGCAGGAGCGGACCGCGGCCGCCGAGGCCGGGCCGCGTACCCCATTCGCGCTGCCTCCGGCCGACGCGGACCGCGCCCCGGAATCCGAGCCGCCGCCCGCGCCGGGTCCCGTACCCGCGCCGCAGGCGATGCCCGCCGCTCAGCCCCTCCCGGAGCCGCAGCCGCAGCCCCTGCCTACGCCGATGCCGATGCCGGTGAGCGACGAGGGGCGGCACGACGCCGTGCGCTCCGCGCCGGACGCCGACCACACGCCTCCGCAGCCGCACCCGGTGCCCGGGCCGACCGGTCGCCGCCGGGGACCGGGTGTCGCCGACGAGACCCGTACGGGCACCGGATCCGTACCGCTGCCTCCCGAGATGCCCGCGCCTGCCGCGCAGGTCCCGCCGACGGCCGCGCCGAAGGACACGACGCAGAGTGGGCGTGCGTTCAGTGTGCGGACGCTCGGGCAGGGCGTTCCCTTCGCCCAGCAGATCGCCGCCCAGCAGGCGGGCGGGCAGCAGACGGGCACGCAGCAGACCGGAACCCAGCCGACCGGCGCGCAGCCGACCGGGCAGAGCAACGGCTCCGGGCGTCGGCGCAAGCTCGCCACCCCGCCCGAGGGCGACCGTCCGGTTCCGGCCTCGACCCCCGCCCCCGCCTCGGGGGTCGGGCCGGAGGCCGCCGCCAAGCCGCATCCGCAGCCCAAGCTCGCCCCGCTCGCTCCGGCGGCCCCCGAAGGACGCGCGTACGCCATAGGGGCACCCGCCGAGGGCGCCGCCGAGGGCCCCGAGCCGCTCGACGGCCCCGGGGGCGCGGTCGAGGTCGCCAACAAGCCCCTCCCGCAGCCCGTCGACGACGAACTGCCCCCGGAGCCGCTGGACAACCCGCGCCGGCTGCTCGTCTGGCCCGCGCCGGACGTCTCCACGCAGCAGGCGCTGAGCGACCGCGGCTACCGCCCGGTGATCGTCCACTCCCGCGAGGAGGTCGACGCCCAGATCGCCGCCTTCCCGGCCGCGCTCTTCGTCGATCCGCTGACCGGGCCCATCACCCGGACCGCGCTCCAGTCGCTCCGCCAGGCCGCCGTCGCCGCCGAGGTGCCCGTGCTGCTCGCGGCCGGGCTCGGCCAGGCGACGCGGGAGGCGGCGTACGGTGCCGACCCCGCCGTCCTCCTCAAGGCGCTGGCGCCCCGCGACAGCGAGCAGCACCCGTCGAGGGTGCTGCTCATCGAGGAGAACGAGGACATCGCGCAGGCGCTCGCTGCGACCCTGGAACGGCGCGGGATGCAGGTGTCGCGGGCGGCGACGGACACCGAGGCCGTCACGCTGGCCGCGCAGGTCCGGCCGAACCTGGTGGTGATGGACCTGATGCAGGTACGCCGCCGCCGGGCCGGGATCATCGACTGGCTGCGGGCGAACGGGCAGTTGAACCGCACGCCGCTCGTCGTCTACACCTCGGCGGATCTCGACGAGGCCGAGCTGCCGACGCTGTCGTCCGGCGAGACGGTCCTCTTCCTGGCGGAGCGCTCCAACAGCCACGAGGTCCAGGCCCGGATCGTCGACCTGCTCGCGAAGATCGGCACCAACTAGCTCCGTGGAGCCGGTTGGTGCCGATGTGAGCTCGGAGCCCGGGGCAGGACGCTGAGCGGGCCGAGGGCCGGCGGCGGGACTCGGGGCGGGACTCTGGTCGGGCCCGGGCCCAAGCCGAGTCGCCGGAACAGGACGCTGAGCGGGCCAGGACTCGGGGGGTCTCTGATCGGGCCCGGGCCGGAGCTCGGGTCAGGACTCTGAACGGTCCCGGGCCCGACATCGGGTCAGGGCCCGGGCCGGGACCCGGACCCCCCGTGCGCGGCCCGGGCCGGGACCCGGACCCCGCGGGCGCGTCAGATCTGGGTGACGTCCAGCTCGCCCTCCGCGTACTGCTTGCGGATCACCTTCTTGTCGAACTTGCCGACGCTCGTCTTCGGCACCGCCGGCACGATCGCCCAGCGCTCCGGCAGCTGCCACTTGGCTATGCCGCCCTCGGTGGCCAGGAAGACCTTCAGCGACTCGTAGTCGGCCGTCGCGCCCTCCTTGAGGACCACGGTCGCGAGCGGGCGCTCGCCCCACTTCTCGTCCGGTACGGCCACGACGGCGGCTTCGGCGACCTCGGGGTGCGCCATGATCGCGTTCTCGAGCTCGACCGAGGAGATCCACTCACCGCCCGACTTGATGACGTCCTTGGCGCGGTCGGTGAGGGTGAGGTAACCGTCCGGGCTGATGACGCCCACATCGCCGGTCTTCAGCCAGCCGTCCTCGCTGAACTTGTCGGCGGGGCGGATCGCCTCGCCGTCGACACCGCCGAAGTACGAGCCGGCGATCCAGGTGCCGCGCACCTCCAGCTCGCCGGCCGACTCGCCGTCCCACGGCAGGTGTTCGCCGCCGGGGCCGACCAGCCGGCCCTCGACGCCGGCCGGGAAGCGGCCCTGCGTGACGCGGTACGGCCACTGCTCCTCGTCGGTCAGTCCGGCCGGCGGGTGGGCCATGGTGCCGAGCGGGGACGTCTCCGTCATGCCCCAGGCGTGACAGAGGCGGACGCCGAGCTTGTCGTACGCCTCCATGAGGGAGGGCGGACAGGCCGCGCCGCCGATGGTGACCTGCTTCATGGAGGAGAGGTCGCGCGGGTTGGCGGTGACCTCGGCGAGCAGGCCCTGCCAGATGGTGGGAACGGCGGCCGCGTGGCTGGGCTTCTCGCGCTCGATCATCTCGGCGAGCGGCGCGGGCTGCAGGAACCGGTCCGGCATGAGCATGTTGATGCCGGTCATGAAGGTGGCGTGCGGCAGGCCCCAGGCGTTCACGTGGAACTGCGGGACGACGACGAGGGTCGTGTCCTTCTCCGTGAGGGCCATCGACTCGGCCATGTTGACCTGCATGGAGTGCAGGTAGATGGAGCGGTGGGAGTAGACGACGCCCTTCGGGTCACCGGTGGTGCCGGAGGTGTAGCACATGGCGGCGGCCGACCGTTCGTCCAGCTCGGGCCAGTCGAAGGTGGTGGGGCGGCCCGCGATCAGCTCCTCGTAGTCGTGCACGCGGGGCGCCACGCCGTCCAGGACGGAGCGGTCGCCGGGGCCCGCGACGACGATGTGCTCGACGGTCGGCAGGTGCGGCAGCAGCGGCGCGAGCAGCGGGAGCAGCGAGCCGTTGACGAGGACGACCCGGTCGGCGGCGTGGTTGACGATGAAGACCAGCTGCTCAGGGGGGAGCCGCAGGTTGAGGGTGTGCAGGACCGCGCCCATGGAGGGGATCGCGAAGTACGCCTCGACGTGCTCGGCGTTGTTCCACATGAGGGTGGCGATGCGCTGGTCGCCGGTCACACCGAGTTCGTCGCGCAGGGCGTTCGCCAGCTGGGTCGCGCGGGCTCCCGTCTCCGCGAAGGTGCGGCGCTGCGGCTCCGGCTCACCGGTCCAGGTGGTGATCAGTGACTTCCCGTGGATCGTCATCCCGTGCTTCAGGATGCGGGTCACGGTCAGCTGTACGTCCTGCATGGTGCTCAGCACGGCGTCCTCCCGGTGGGCGCTACGTGGCCGTAGTAAGGGTGTGCAGATTCTGCGCACATACCACGCGGTATGTCACTACCCGGGAGTACTGAAATTGCCAGTGATTACTGGCAGAGGCCGGCCGTCACCGTACCGGCGCCAGCTCGGGGTCCTCGCGGAGCTTGTGCAGCGCGCGGGACACGGCGCTCTTGACCGTGCCGATCGAGACGCCGAGCACCTCCGCCGTCTGGGCCTCGGTGAGGTCCTCGTAGTACCGCAGGACGACCATCGCCCGCTGGCGGTCGGGGAGCTTCATGACCGCGCGCCACATGGCGTCGTGCAGCACCTGCCGCTCGGCCGGGTCCGGCTCGGGCAGCCCGACGGGCTCCGGCAGCTCCTCGCAGGCGAACTCGTCGACCTTGCGCTTGCGCCACTGGGACGTCCGGGTGTTCACCAGGGCCCGGCGGACGTAGCCGTCCAGGGCGCGATGGTCCTCGATCCGCTCCCAGGCGACGAACGTCTTGGCGAGGGCGGTCTGCAGCAGGTCCTCGGCGTCACTCGGGTTGGCGGTGAGCGAGCGGGCCGTACGCAGGAGGACGGGCCCGCGGGCCCGCACGTACGAGGAGAACGACGGGTAGCCGGCGGCCGTGGAGGCACCGACGCAGACGGGGCCGGAGGGTGGCGGAGTCATGACTCCACGCTAGGAGCGGCTACGTGGCGGCGGATCGGCCCCAGGTCCCGAACCGCACTCCGCCTCAGGTTGTAGGGGTGGGGACAGCTGGACCTCCTGAAGGTGGAGGCCGAGGGAGGGGGTACTCAGGGTCGGCCACCGGCCGGCGCCGGGTCCGGGCGCGGGGGGCGGGTCCGGGCGCGCCGGTGGCCGGGGGCGGGCGTGGGGTGGCCGGGCGGGAGAGTGGACGCGGGTTGGCCGGGGCGCTGGGATGACTGGGGGCGCCTGGCCCGGGCGCGGGGGTGGACGCCGGGGCGGCCGGGGCGCTGGGGTGACCCGGGGGCTGGGGTGACCCGGGGCGCCTCAGTCGTCCGTGCCGAGGATCAGACCGGACGTGGGGACCCCGGTGCCTGCCGTGACCAGTGTCCTCGCCGCGCCGGGTGTCTGGTTCACGGATGTGCCCCGCACCTGCCGTACCGCCTCCGCGATGCCGTTCATCCCGTGCAGGTACGCCTCCCCCAGCTGACCCCCGTGCGTGTTCAGCGGCAGCGCGTCCGCCGCGACGAAGTCGGCCCCCTCACCACGCCTGCAGAAGCCGAACTCCTCCAACTGCATGAGCACGAACGGGGTGAAGTGGTCGTAGAGGATGGCCACGTCGATGTCGGCCGGCGTGAGCCCCGAGGTCCGCCACAGCTGACCGGCCACCACGCCCATCTCCGGCAGACCGGTGAGGTCGTCGCGGTAGAAACTGGTCATCGCCTCCTGGTTCCGGCCGGCGCCCTGGGCCGCGGCGACGATCACCGCGGGCGGATGCCGCAGATCGCGGGCGCGTTCGGCGGAGGTGACGACGATCGCCTGCCCCCCGTCCGTCTCCTGGCAGCAGTCGAGGAGCCGGAGCGGCTCGACGATCCAGCGCGAGGCGGCGTGCTCGGCGAGGGTGATCGGTCTGCCGTAGAAGTACGCGGCGGGGTTGCGGGCCGCGTACCGCCGGTCGGTGACGGCGACATGCCCGAAGGCGTCCGGGGTCAGGCCGTACGCGTGGAGGTAGCGCTGGGCGATCATGGCGACCCAGGAGGCGGGGGTGAGCAGCCCGAAGGGAAGCTGCCAGCCGAGCGCGGCCCCTTCGGCGGAGGGCTCCCGCTGCTGGACGCCCGAGCCGAAGCGGCGGCCCGAGCGTTCGTTGAACGCCCGGTAGCAGACGACGACGTCGGCGACCCCGGCGGCGACGGCGAGGGCCGCCTGCTGGACGGTGGCGCAGGCGGCGCCACCTCCGTAGTGGACGCGGGAGAAGAAGGACAGCTCGCCGATGCCGGCCGCCTGGGCGACGGTGATCTCGGGGCTGGTGTCCATCGTGAAGGTGACCATCCCGTCGACGTCGGCGGGAGTGAGTCCGGCGTCGTCGAGGGCCGCGTGCACGGCCTCGACGGCGAGCGTGAGCTCGCTGCGGCCGGAGTCCTTGGAGAACTCGGTCGCCCCGATCCCGGCGACGGCCGCCCGGCCGCCGAGACGGTCGGCCCCGCGGATACTCATGCGCCCGCCCCCCTCGGCAGCGGCTCCGACCCCTGACGCGGCTTCCGGTCCGGCAGGTCGAGCGTCACCGTGCCCGTGACGTGGTGACCGAGGCCGTTCGCACCGATCACCCGTACCTGGGCAGTGACGCCGTCGGTCTCCGTGACCGTGCCCGTCAACGT
This sequence comes from Streptomyces sp. NPDC029139, assembly GCF_055564335.1. Lineage (NCBI taxonomy): Bacteria > Bacillati > Actinomycetota > Actinomycetes > Kitasatosporales > Streptomycetaceae > Streptomyces > Streptomyces sp. NPDC029139. The sequence goes on from NZ_JBVHWN010000004.1 coordinate 113,119, forward strand.
CATCGTGTCCCCCGGGTAGTTGGGCGCACCGAGCCGTATCGCCACCTTCCGGAGCACGGCGCCCGGGCCGAAGTGGTCGGTGATGTACCGCCCCACCAGGCCGTTGGTCGTCAGGATGTTCATGAAGATGTCCGGAGAGCCCTTCGCCCTCGCCAGTTCCGCGTCGTGGTGGACGTCCTGGTAGTCGCGGGAGGCGACCGCCCCGGCCACGATCAGCGTGCGGGTGATCGGGATCGTCAGCGGTGGCAGCTCCTCCCCGGCCCGCACGACAGATGTCCGTTCGCCGGCTTTCATGACAGGTCTCCGTTCCCCGGCCCGCACGGCAGGTGTTCGTTCCCCGGCCGTCGCGACAGCAGGTGTGCGTTCCCCGGCCTGCCCGACAGGTATCCGTTCCCCCGCCTTCACGACAGGTCCCCGTTCGCGAGCAGGTCGCCCAGTTCGGCGAGGAGTTCGGTGCCGCAGCCGAGGTACGCGTCGAGCTGCCTGCCCCAGAGGAAGTGCCGGTGGACGGGGTGGTCGAGGTCGGCGCCCATGCCCCCGTGCAGATGCTGCCCAGCGTGGACGACCCGCTTGCCCGCCTCGGACGCCCACCAGGCGGCGGTCAACGCGTGCTCGACGGCCGGCAGGCCCTGGTCGTACCGCCAGGCCGCCTCGTAGGCGGTGACCCGTATCGCCTCCGTGTCCATGTAGGCGTCGGCGGCGCGGAGCTGGACCGCCTGGCGGGTCGCGAGCGGGCGCCCGAACTGCTCCCGTACCGAGGTGTACGCCACGGCCCGGGCCAGCGACCCGGCACAGACCCCGGCCTGGAGCCCGGCGAACGCGATCCGGGCCGCCGTCAGCACGTCCGCTCCGGCGCCGGCACCGCCGATCCGCTCGCCGCGGGCACCGTCGAGGACGAGCCGTCCGGCGGCCCAAGGGGCGGTGAGTTCGACGGGCCCTACGGCGCACTCGGCCGTCGGGACCAGCCGGAGTGTGACCCCCTCCGGCTCCACCACCGGTACGAGCACATGCGTGGCGTCCCTGAGCCAGGCCACCCACTCCACGGCCCCGGTGAGCCCGCCGTCCCCTCCGACGCGGACCTGTCCGGTGGGCGGGAACGCCCCGGTGACCACCGTCGAGCCGTCCCGGATCCCGGGCAGCAGCCTCTCCCGCTGCTCGTCCGTACCGTGCCGGGCGACGGCGAGCAGACCGTACGCACAGCTCGCGGTGAACGGCACCTGGGCCGTCGTACGGCCCTGCTCCTCGGCCAGCAGCACCAGTCCGAGCAGCCCGGTCTCCTCGACCGCGCCCGGCAGCCCGGCCGCGCACAGGGCCTTCCACAGCTCGGCGTCCGTGCCCGTGCCGGCCGCCGTGAGCCGCTCGTGCGTGGCGAGATCACCGAAGATCCGCGCCGCCAGCTCCTGGGCCGCGACCTGCTCCTCCGTCGGCGTGAAGTCCATGTCAGCCCTCACCCCCGTCCTGCGCCCGGAACACCGGCAGCTCCAGCTCCTCGTCCACCCGGAGGAACTCCAGCCGGACCGGCATCCCGATCCGGACCTTGCCGTACGGCACACCGACCACGTTGCTGACGATCCGGACGCCCTCGGCCAGTTCGATCAGGCCGACGGCGTACGGCCCCCCCGCGTCGGAACCCGCCTCGGAACCCGCGTCGGAGGTCGCCGCGTCGGGGTCGGCCGCGTCCGCGGCGGGATCGGGCAGGGTGAAGGCGGGAAAGCGCGGGTGGTGCATCACGACGTACGAGAAGACGGTCCCCGCTCCGCTCGCCTCGACGGTGTCCCAGTCCATCGACCCGCAGGCACCGCAGCCCGGCAGCCAGGGGAAGCGGAGGGTCGCGCACGCGCCGCAGCGCTGGACGAGCAGCCGGTGCGCGGCGACGCCTTCCCAGAACCCGGCGTTGTCCCGGTTGATCACGGGCCGCGGCCGCTTCCGCTTCGACTCCAGCGGCGGCTCCGGCTTCGGCTCCCGTTGCGGCTCCGTATCCGGCTTCCGTACCCCTCCCGGGGCGTACTTGAGAATCCGGAAGCGGTGGGTGCCCGCGAGCTCGCCGGCCGCGCGGACGTCCATCCGGGTCGTGACGAAGTACCCCGTCCCGAGCTTGGTGGTCTTGCGCTCCGACACCGACTCGATCACCGCGTCGAAGGTGATCTCGTCACCGGGTCGCAGCGGTCGCAGATACTCCTGCTCGCAGTCGGTGGCGACCACGGAGGTGTATCCGGCGCCGTCGAGGAGGGTGAGCAGTTCGTCGTACGCCCCGGAGCGGTCGGTGTGCCCGGACAGGCCGCCCATCGTCCAGGCCTGGAGCATGGTCGGCGGGGCGACGGCGTCCGGCCCGGCGTACGCCGGGTCCCTGTCCCCCATGGCCTCGCACCAGTGCCTGATCATCGGCTCGTTGACCAGGTCCTTGCCGACGCCGGCGGTGGCGGCCGCTCGCCCCTCGTACGCCTTCAGCCGGTCATGGATCTCGTACACCGTCGGCCCGCCCTGAGTGCCGTACGCCGTCGGCCCGCCCTGAGTGCCGTACGTCCTCAGCTCGCCCTGGGTGTCGTTCACCGCCGCCCCCGATCCCTCTTCGTACCGCTCATCCCGAGCCGCATCGTCGCGACGATCTCGCGCTGCACCTCGCTCACCCCTCCACCGAAGGTGTTGATCTGCGCGGCACGGTTCATCCGCTCGAGCTCACCGCCGTCGCACTCCCCCGGCGACCCCGCCCTCACGAATCCCGCCTCTCCGGCGATCTCCTGGCATATGCGGTACACCTCCACCGCCGACTCGGTCCCGGCGAACTTCACCCCGCTCGCGTCACCGGGAGCCAGCCGGCCCGCCCCCACATCCGCCACCAGTCGCCAGCTGAGCAGGCGTGTCGCCGCGAGCCGGGCATGCGCCTCGGCGGCACGAATGCGGATCCACGGCTCGTCGATGCGGCACCGCCCCGTCACCGGATCGGGTGTGGCGGCGCGGCGGAGCACCGACGTGAAGAAGTCCTCGGCCTGCATCCCGATCGCGGCGAGCGCCACCCGCTCGTGGTTGAGCTGGTTGGTGATCAGTCCCCAGCCGCCGTTCTCCTCCCCGACCAGATACGCGGCGGGGACGCGGATCCCGTCGTAGTACGTCGCCGTCGTCGTCAGTCCGCCGACGGTCTCGATCGGCGTCCACGAGAAGCCCGCAGCGTCGGTCGGGACGAGCACGATGGAGATGCCCCGGTGTTTGGGGGCTTCCGGGTCGGTCCGGCAGGCGAGCCAGATCCAGTCGGCGTTCTGGGCGTTAGAGGTGAAGATCTTCTGCCCGTCGATCCGCCAGGAGTCCCCTTCCCGTACCGCCTTCGTACGGAGCGAGGCCAGGTCGGTGCCCGCTTCCGGTTCGCTGTACCCGATGGCGAACACGATCTCGCCGCGCAGGATCCGGGGGAGGAAGTACGCCTTCTGTTCCTCCGTGCCGTACCGCATCAGGGTCGGACCGACGGTGTTCAGGGTGACCATGGAGACGGGCGCGCCGGCCCGGTACGCCTCGTCGAAGAAGACGAACTGTTCGTCGGCGCCACGCCCCTGGCCTCCGTACTCCTCCGGCCAGCCGAGCCCGAGGAGTCCGTCGCCGCCGATCCGGTGGAGGAGGGCGCGCTGGCCGGCGGTGTCGGCGGGGGAGGGCGGGCCGTCGGGCATCAGATCGCGGAAGTACGCGCGGAGCTCGGCGCGCAGCCGTAGCTGCCGCTCGGTCGGGGCGAGATGCACGGCGACGGCCTCCCGGGGTGACGGCTGCGGTTTCTGACTGTCCGTCAGATATCGCCGCCGTGTCAAGGTCGCGCGAGAAACGGCCCGCACGCCGACACCAAAGTGCCTTCGTGCGGGCCGTCGTTCACCCCTCGGTCATCCCCCCGTCGGGCCGGGCCTCAACTGTCGGCTAGTACCACCACGGAGAGAAGTTGACCACCACGTTCGACTGGTCGATGGAGGTGAACCCGGAGCCGTTCACACTCGCGGTGTTGTTCTGGTTGGAGGCACCGGAGCCGGTGGCCACCTGCTGCGTGGTCGTCGAGTTGCCGAAGTTGTCGCCACCCGCGCCGCTGCCGATGATGGTGGCGACGCTCGTGTTCGAGCCGTTGTCCGCGAAGCCGCCGTTGTCGGCCTGCGCCACGCCGGCGAAGAGCGCGGCCGCCAGGGGCAGGGCGGCGGCAGCAGCGGCGAGAGCGCGGGCGGTACGGATGCTTGCCATGTATTTTCCTCCAGGAACGGAACTGCGGCTGAAGTGCTGAAGTGCTAGAGCACTGAAGTGCCCCTGTTTCCAAGGCGGTTGGCCGACCACCCCGGTCGTTGTGCTCGACGTCGCGACTCCAGAGTTGCCCACGCAATCCCCGGCGAACCATCCCTCAGCGGCCCATTCCCCCTCAAGCGTGAGGACAAGTCGATAAACCTTTTCCCGCCCTCACCTCCCCTCTTCCTTTATTCGAACTCGTGTACGAAACTAGAGGCATGGCCACCTCCGACCGGCGCTCCGCCACCCTGGCCCTCGCCCACGCGCTGTCCGCGGCAGAGCGTGGGCTCCCCGTCATCCCCCTGTCGGCCACGAAGCTCCCCGGCCTGCGCTCACCGCACCGGGACGAGCCGCTCCCGTACCCCTGCCACGGGGAGTGCGGCCGGCCGGGTCACGGCGTGCACGACGCGACCACCGATCCCGCGGCCGTGCGGGCCCTCTTCGCCGCCGCTCCCTGGGCCACCGGCTACGGCATCGCCTGCGGCCGCCCGCCCCACCACCTCATCGGCGTCGACCTCGACGTCACACCGGCGGACGCGCCCGCGGGGGCATCGCCGGACGCCACGGCCGAACTGCGCCACCTGGCGCTGCGGCATCTGTTCAGCCTCCCGCCCACGGTCACGGTCCTCACACCGAGCGGCGGCCGCCACCTGTGGCTGACCGGTCCGCCGGACGTCGTGGTCCCCAATTCCGCCGGCCGCCTCGCCCCCGGCATCGACATCCGCGGCGCCGGTGGCTACCTGGTCGGACCGGGCTCGGTGACGGCCCGTGGCGCGTACCGGCTCGCTCCGGGCAGCGCGGCCCTCGACCCGGCACCCTGCCCCCGCGCCCTCCTGCGCCTGATCGCGCCCCCCACACCGCCCCGCCGCCCCCACGACGACCTCACCGGCCCCCGCCACGGCCGCGGCCTGGTCCACTTCGTCCTGACGGCCCACGAGGGACAGCGCAACACGCGCCTGTTCTGGGCGGCTTGCCGGGCGTACGAGAACGGCCTCGGCGACGCGCTCGCGGACGCCCTCACCACGGCGGCGGTCCGCACGGGCCTGACCGAACGCGAGGCCCGCGCCACGATCCTCTCGGCGTCCCGCCTCTCGGGCCCACGCTGCCCGGCGACGTAGCGACCTGACGACCTGACGACCCGGCGACCCGGCGACCCGGCGACCCGGCGATCTGACGACCTACGGATCGACCATCCCGGGCCTGACATGCGCGTTCCCCACCCCGCGAGCAGATCGCCGCCCACCGGGTCGGCTCAGTCCCCGGAGTATCCCCAGAAGTAGATCTCCTGCGGCTCCCCCTGGTCGTCGTGCAGCACGGCGCACCGCCCGTACCAACGCCAGTGATCGAACTCCTCGAACCGCGGCACGTGCGCCCGGGTGAGCTTCCGCGTCCCCAGGACGCGCAGCGCCTCCTCCTCGGTCACCTGCTTGACCGTGTGGTAGTCCGGCTCCTCGTCGGGCCCGATGATCCGGAAGATGTCGAGGATCGAGTGCGTCCCGTCGTGCTGCACGACCTCGTGCTCCCACAACTCCTCCTCGGTCTCCGGCCACGGCAGCCGCTCCTCCTCCGGCCGCCACTCGCCGCCGGGGACCCAGTGGTAGTCCCGCTCCTGGAACACCTTCCGCCGCAGCCCCTCGAACGCCCCGACGAGATCCTCCTGATACGACGTTGAGTAGTCCCACCCCGACGCACCCATACCTGCCCCTCCCACGCAGCTCTGCCAGAACGCCGGGAAAGCTAACAGCGGCCACTGACACTCCCGCGCGAACCTGGCAACACAGAGGGCGGGCCCCGGAATCCGGGGCCCGCCCTCTGACCTGCTACTTCTCTGACCTGCAAGCGGTGGGTGTGGGATTTGAACCCACGGTGACTCGCGCCACGACGGTTTTCAAGACCGTTCCCTTAGGCCGCTCGGGCAACCCACCCACGCCCCGCCTCACCTGCTGCGGAGCGGCTACAGCCTACCGGCTGACCGCTCGGGGCGGGGAAGGGCCGGCAAGGCCGGGGGAGGCCCGTGGCCCGGGCCCCGGCCCGGACCCCGGCCCGGTCCGTCAGTTGTCGCCCGTGCGTTCGCCGAGAGTGACCGTCGTCTTCGCCGTCTTGCCGTCCCGTTCGTACGTGATCTCCACCGCGTCGCCCGGCTGGTGCGTCCAGATCTCGCTGATCAGCGTCGGGCCGCTGTCGATCTGGCGGTCGCCGAAGCCCGTGATCACGTCGCCCGCCTTCAGCCCCGCCTTCGCCGCCGGGCCGTCCGGGGTGACGGACGGCGTGCCGCCCGCGCCCTCGTCCGCGATCGTCGCGCCCTCGCCCTTCTCGGTCATGTTCACCGTCGCGCCGATCACCGGGTACACCGGCTTGCCCGTCTTGATCAGCTGCTCGGCCACGTTCTTGGCCTGGTTGACCGGGATCGCGAAGCCCAGGCCGATCGAGCCCGCCTGGGACTGGCCGAAACCGCTGCCCGTCGACTGGATCGCGGAGTTGATGCCGATCACCGCGCCGCTCGCGTCGAGCAGCGGGCCACCGGAGTTGCCCGGGTTGATCGAGGCGTCCGTCTGCAGGGCGCTCATGTACGAGTTCTTGCCGCCGGAGCCGTCGCCCGAGGCGACCGGGCGGTTCTTGGCACTGATGATGCCGGTCGTCACCGTGTTCGACAGCCCGAACGGCGCCCCGATCGCGATCGTCGAGTCGCCGACCGCCACCTTGTCGGAGTCGCCGAGCGGCAGCGGAGTCAGCCCCTCCGGCGCCTTCTTCAGTTTCAGCACCGCCACGTCGTAGCCCTCCGCCCGGCCCACGACCTCCGCGTCGTACGTCTTGCCGTTCGAGAAGGTCGCCGAGAGTGTGCCGCCCTCCGCCGCCGACGCCACCACGTGGTTGTTGGTGACGATGTGGCCTTCCTTGTCGTAGACGAAGCCGGTGCCCGTACCGCCCTCGCCCTCGCTGTCGTCGGCGCCGCCGCCCCCGGACTTCGCCTGGATGGTGACGACGCTCGGCAGCGCCTTGTCGGCCACCGCCGCGACCGTCCCCGGGTCCCGCTTGAACGCCGCCGGGGAGTCGCCCGCGGAGATCGTCGTCGAGCGAGGGCTCTCGTCACCGCGCTCGGCCGCCCAGTAGCCGATGCCGCCGCCCACACCGCCGGCCACGAGCGCGGCCGCGAGGACCGCCGCCACGAGACCGCCGGCCCTCTTCCGCGGGGCCCCCGGGGCGGGCGGGACCGGAGGGACGGGCTCGCCCCAGGACGGCACGGCCGGCGGAGGCGGGGGCCAGCCCCCCGCGCCCGCCGGGGCACCCGCGCCGACCGGGGCCTCCGCCGGAGGGGTCACGGGCAGCGGCGCGGTGGCGGGCTCGGGCCGGGGGGAGTGCCCGGGCGCCGCCGCCGGCCCGGATGCGTCCGCAGCGGGGGGTACGGAAGGGGCTGCGGCAGGGGGCGTGGCAGGCGCGGCAGGCGTCGGAGGGGCGGGAGGGGCGGACGGGGCGTTCGGGTCCGCCGGAACCGCGCTGCCCTCGTTCTCGGTACTCACAGCTCTCTCCTCGTTCACTGCACGGGTGGATGCCCTCGCTAGGGTGCTGCGAACAGCTTTTCCCACAAGGCGTCAGGCCACTGTAAGCCGGACCTGTGTGTTCGCGTCGGATTCTTTATATGCGGACAGAATGGACACCATCCGGTGCGGCCGCCGCGCCAATGGCACCATGACGCGGTGACCCACGCACGGCAGCACACGAACCGCGTCCCCGTCCAGGTGATCGCCCACCGCGGCGCCTCCGAGGACGCCCCGGAACACACCCTGGCCGCCTACGTGAAAGCCATCGAGGACGGCGCCGACGCCCTCGAGTGCGATGTCCGGCTCACCGCCGACGGCCACCTCGTCTGCGTCCATGACCGACGCATCAACCGCACCTCCAACGGTCGCGGCGCCGTCTCCGCCCTCGAGCTCGCGGACCTCGCCGCCCTCGACTTCGGCGTCTGGAGGGGACGCGAGGAGGCCGGCGAGAGCCCGGACTGGAAGGACGCCGGACTCACCTCCGTACTGACCTTGGAACGCCTGCTGGAGCTCGTCTCCGACGCCGGCCGGCGCGTCGAGCTCGCCATCGAGACCAAGCACCCCACACGCTGGGCGGGCCAGGTCGAGGAGCGCCTGCTGGAGCTTCTCAAGCGCTTCGACCTCGCGGAGCCGGCGGCCCCGGAGGACTCTCCCGTACGCGTCATGAGCTTCTCGGGCCGCTCCCTCAGCCGGATCGCGGCCGCCGCGCCGACCCTCCCCACCGTCTCCCTGTCCCAGTTCCTCACCCCGCGGCTGCGGGACGGACGGCTGCCGGGGGGTGCGCGGATCGCCGGACCGTCGATCCGGATCGTCCGCCACCACCCCACCGTGATCCTTCGGCTCCAAAGGGCCGGACACCAGGTCCATGTATGGACGGTGGACGAACCGGAGGACGTGGAGCTGTGCGAGCGGCTCGGAGTGGACGCGATCATCACCAACCGGCCGAAGCAGGTGCTGTCCCAGTTGGGCCGCCTTTGACCCGTTCTCCCCACCCGTATCGAGGCTCACAGGGAGTGCGACGGCGCGTTCAGCCCGTACGCGATCGTCACGAGTGCGTCACCGGAGGCTCATTGGCCGGTTTCCGGTCCAGGCCATTGGGGCATTCACACCGTGGCGTGGGGCAAAGGAGGTCTCGGGGGTGGCGTTGGTGGTGGCACAGGAGGTGCCCACGTCGTCGAGCATGGCCGTACCCCATGGCCCTGCGGGCGTGGGTGAGGCGCGACACCGGATGCGGGAGCAGTTGAGCCGCAGCGGGATGTCCGAATCGGTCGTCGACGATGCGGTACTGATCCTTTCCGAACTGCTCAGCAATGCCTGCCGGCACGGCAGGCCGCTGGGGCGGGCCGAGGTGGGCGACGGGGACGTCCGAGCCGCGTGGCGCATCGACGCGTCGGGGGGCCTGACGGTCGAAGTGACGGACGGCGGTGGTCCGACGCGTCCTGTCCCGTCGACGCCCTCGGTCACCGCGCGCGGCGGCCGTGGGCTGAACATCATCAGCGCGCTGGCTCAGGACTGGGGCGTACGGGACAGCGCGACCGGCGAGGTCACGGTCTGGGTGATCGTCACCGAGGGCCATCGGCGCGAGGACTTCGCGGCGAGGGTCGGCGGCGGCTCGGGCTTCGACTTCCTGGACACGTACGACGACCTGGACTGACGGCAGGCGGGGGTGAGCCGGGCGGGCGGCGGTCGGGAGCGGGACTCCGGTGGGGCGGCGCGCGGTCGGCCGCACCTCGCGCGGGGCACCGATCACCGGGCCGGGCACCGTCGCCCGAGCGGATACGTACGCACCCCCGGGGCGAGCACCGTCGCCCGAGCGGATACGTACGCACCCCCGGGGCGAGCACCGTCGCCCGAGCGGACACGCGCGCACCCCCGGGCCGAGCACCCTCGCCCGAGCGGACACGCGCGCACCCCCGGCCGGGGCGCCGCCAGCGGGGGACGCACCGAGCCCCGCACCGATCGACCCGGCCTGAGCCCCTGATCGCTTCCGTACGGCTAGGCTCGCCCGACACGGAGCCGTGCACCGAGCACGGCCCTGTCGCCACCGCACTGCCGCTATCGGGAGAAAGCCACACCATGGCCAAGAAGCGCCCCCAGACGAAGGCCACCAAGGCACAGGTCACGAACGGGGAGATCCCGGTCGTCGGTGCGCGCGAGCCGTGCCCGTGCGGTTCGGGCCGCCGCTACAAGGCGTGTCACGGCCGGGCCGCCGCACACGCCGTGACCGAACTCGTCCAGCGCCCCTTCGAGGGGCTGCCCGGCGAGTGCGACTGGGTCGCGCTGCGCGAGCTGGTGCCCGCCGCCACCGTCCCGCTCACCCTCAAGGACGGGCTGCCCGAGGGCGTGCCGTCCGTGACGCTCGCGACCGTGCTGCCGATGGCATGGCCGGCGCTGCGCCGCGACGACGGCTCCGTGCTGCTCGCCCTGCAGAACGACTCCTCCTCCGGCGACCTCGCCCGCGATCTCGCCGACACCCTCCAGCGCGCCCTGGAGGCGGAGCCCGGCACGCCGGTCGCTCCCCGCCGCGTGCCCGCCGAGGGCCCTCGCCTGCAGGAACTGCTCGACCCGAACAGCGATTTTGCGCCGGTCGTGCACGAAGGCTTCGAATTCTGGATTCCGGAGTCCGCCGCCGCCTCCGACCCCGAGGTCACCGCCTCCCTGGAGCGCGCCAACGCCGCCGCGATCCCCACCGTCAAGCTGACCGGTGTGGACTCCTCGTACTGGTGCGAGACCCCGGAGAAGAACCACCTGCGCTGGGTCATGCCGCACCCCGAGGAGAAGCTCCTCGACGCGCTGGCCCGTCTGCACGCCGCCGGCACCTCCTCCCTGGGCGACGACACCCGCCTGGTCGGCTCCTTCCGGGCGCACGGCCTGATGGTCCCCGTCTGGGACCTGCCGACGTCCATGACCGCCGACGACTGCGAGAAGCCGGCCGCCGAGTTCGCCGAGCGGCTGGCCGCGGCGCTGGCCTCCGACGCCCCGCTCACGCCGGAGGAGCGCCGGGCGCGCGGTGGTCTCACCAACCGTCAGGTGACGCTCAGCTGACACCTGGGTGACCGTGGTGACTGACAGACCGGTCAGTCGGTGACTTCTGCCACAACTCCCCGTCATGGTCAGGTAAATCCCTGTCCGAATAACCGAGATCGAATTTGCGAACCGCAGATCTCTTGTTACCGTTCTAGAAGCCCGGTCGCTGGTGCATCCCCCGTCGCCAGCGATCGGGCCTTTTCGTACCCGGACGGATCCCGTCCGTGGCTCAACTACCGCCCGCGCCAGCCGCGTTGCTCCCCGACCGCAGCAGCAGCGGCGTACTGTCTCCCTCTCCCGCGCCCGCGAATTCCGCCACCGCCGAATACGCGGAAGCCGCTCCCCGTGCGCGTTCCCGAGGCGTCTCGCAGGCCCCCGGTTCGTCCTGCGCGGGAACGGCGCAGCGCACCTGTACGGTCCGCCCGCCGGGTCCCATGAGGGTGAGCACGGAGTCCAGCCGCTGGCCCGTGGCGTTTCGGTAGTACGTACGCGCCCAGGTGTCGGGCCCCTCCGTGAGGACGCAGGTCTGCGCCTCGATCCCGTCGGGCGAGGTCAGCTCGGGGCCGCAGTGCGAGGCGCGACCGGGGAGGCCCGAGGGCGAGGGCCGGGCGGCGGACGGAGGCGGGGATGCCGGCTGGTCCGCGGGAGTGCCGAGGCCGAGCCCCGGCAGCAGTCCACCGTCCGTCCTCGGCCTCGGCTCGGCGGCGCCGCCGGGCCCCGGACCCGCCGCGGGACCTGCCGACGCGGCCAGCGGCAGCAGCGTGGCGCACACCACGACGGCCCCGAGCCCGATCATGCGGAGATTCATGGGACCCACCTGCCCGGCTGGCTGCGACTCGTGAACGGTGGGCCGAAGATATCGGCGGATCGGTGGCGCACAGCACCCCGCGCGCCCATTTCCCGTACAAGTCGGGCAGCCTCACACCCGTTCGGGTGAGGGTGGGGTGAGGCGGGGGCTGGCGCGGGCGCGGGGCGCAGAGAGGTGGGACATGAAGGCGCCGGCCGCCGAGACACGGGACGGGGGCGCCGGACGGGGAGACGCAGGACGGGGCTGCGGACATCACACCCTGGTCCCGCCCGCCCCGCACCCGCGGCGCCTCCGTCTAGTACGCGAGTCTGCTGCCGCCCCCCGGCGCTCCCGTGCTCGCCTCCACCAACGCGTCCACCACAGCCTCCACGTCCGGCAGCCACGGCCGGGCCGAGCCCTCCAGCGGCGCGCGCTCCCAGTGCACCTGCCCCGTCCCCGCGACCGAGGGCGGCAGCAGCAGATAGCCGCCCTCGCCGTGGAAGCGCAGCGAGCTGGGCACGCTGTCTTTCGCGTAGAGGAGTTCGCCGAGCCGTTCGAGGCTGTACGGGGCGACCAGCAGCGACCAGCGGGTCGGCGTCGCCACCACCGGGCCGAGCCGCATGCCCATCGCGTCGAGGGCTTCGAGAGCGCGCTCGCCCGCGGTGGCGGGAAGGCTCACCGCGCAGGGCGCCGTGCCGCCGGTGGCCAGGACGATCGGGGCCTCCGGACGCCTGGCCCACCACCAGCGGATCATGCGTTCGTCGGTGGTGGCCGCGAGGAGTCCTGGGTCGAAGGGATGGGCGCCGGGTACGACGCACTGCGGGTCGGGGCAGGCGCAGCCGGCCCCTCTGGTCGTACGGGTCGTCGTCTTCAGCCCCACACCGGGCAGTACGGGCCAGTCCCACTCGGTGGCGCAGACGAGCGCCGCGTCGAGCTGGATGGTCCTCTCCTTGCGCCGGAACCGGAACCTGCGTCGCCTTCCGAGGATCTCGCGCATGAGCGCTCGTTCCTTTCCGTTGAACGCCGAATCCACATCACACCACGTGTAGATCTCTTCACCGTGCGTATCAGCGCGTACAAGATCGGCGGATCACCGCCCCGTGCGGTGGGGCGGGAGGGGCCGAGCTGAGGCTCGTCGTCCACTCGAGGGGCGCGGCCTGCGGCGGTGAGGACGCCCAGGCACCCTGCCAGGTTCCGGGGCTGCTTCAACTGCCCCTGGCCATCACCGTTTACGTACCCATCACGTTCAAATCAACGCGCTATCAAACGACGCCAGTCGACCGCGAATGGTGCGCGGTGGGGGCAATTTTCGGCCAACTTGGCCTGCACTTCAACCCTTCTGCCAAACCCCACAGACACCACAACTCCCGTGGGGACAATGCTGGACATCGCTCCTCTTGTGCGTGTACATGTGGATGCATTGCTAGCGGCGCAGATTGACATGGGGGTTTGCGATGCTAAAGAGCGAAACGCACCGGTCGGAAAGCCGATCGACATGAGCGCCCCACACCTGCCGAAAGTGGCCGGAATCGATTCCACGGTTCCCGCACCCGCGCACACTGCGGCGCCCATCCCGTCCGTCATCCCCTCCGCCGCCGCCCTCCCGGGCATCCCCGGCTCGCTGATCCAGGACCGCCTGGCCGGCTGGGTCTCCGACCTCACCACCCTCCACGAACTCATCGAACGCCTGGTCACGACCGGTTCGCTCGACGAGGCACTGCACGAGGTGCTCCGCGCCGGCGCCTCCCTCGTCGGCGCCCGCCGCGGCATGGCCGTCCTCGAACCCGCCGACGGACTCGGACCGGCCTCCACCATCGGCCTCGGACTCGCCCACGCGGAACTCGGCACCATCGAGACCGTCCCGCGCAGCGCCACCTCCTACGGCCGCATCCTCGACGGCCTTCCCGAACCGGCCGGCCCCCGGCCCGTCCCCGGCCCGAGCACCGTCCCCGTCCCCGGTGCCGGTGCCGGCACGGTCCCCGGCCCGATCGCGGTCCCCGACCTCCTCGCCCAGGCCGGGCTCGACCCCCGCCACCGCGAGGTCGCCGCCCGGCTCGGCTACGCCGCCAGCTACACCCTCCCGCTCGCCACCGAGACCGCCGGCAGACTCGGCGCGGTCGTCTGGCTGTACGACGAGCCCGCCGAGCCCGCCGAACGCAGGCGCCATCTCGTCGGCCTCTACGGCCGGTACGCCACCGAACACCTCGCCCGGCTCCTCGAGCTGGAGCGCGCCCGCGCCCAGGTCGCCACCGTCGCCGAGGAGTTGCTGCCCAGCCGCCTCCCCCGCGTCCCCGGCGTCCAGCTCGCCGCCCGCCACCGCACCGGCCCCCGGGGCGGCGGCGACTGGTACGACGCGCTGCCGCTGCCCGAGGGCGCCCTCGGGCTCGCCGTCGGCTCCGTCTCCGGGACCGGCCCGAGCGCCCTCGCCGCCATGGGACGACTGCGCGCCTCCCTGCGGGCGTACGCGGTCATGGAGGGCGAGGACCCCGTCGCCGTCCTCTCCGACCTGGAACTGCTGCTCCGGCTGACCGAGCCCGCCCGTTCGGCCACCGCGCTCTTCGCCTACTCCGAGCCGAAGCAGCGCAAGCTCGTCCTGGCCGGAGCCGGGCACACCCCACCGCTGATCATCGGTGAGCAGCGCACCGAGTTCGTCGAGACCTCGCTGTCCGCGCCCCTCGGGATGCTCGCCTGCTGGGAGGCGCCGAGCGTCGAGATCGCCCCCGCGCCCGGAGAAACGGTGCTGCTCTACACGGACGGGCTGCTGCGCCGGACCGGCGACCCCATGGACCGGGCCTTCGCCCGGCTCCACGCCGCCGCCGCGAGCGTGCCGAGGGCGGACCGGGCGGATCCGGGCGCCATCGCCGACCACATCCTGCGGACCCTGCTGCCCGAGGGACTGGACACCGCCGCGGACGGAGAGGACGTGGTCCTGCTCGCGGCCCGCTTCGAGTGAGCCCGCTTCGAGTGAGCGCCATGTGACTCAGCGGTAATGGGTCTTCCGGCCCTGGGCCCCCTTCCGTACGACCGTACGATGGTGGGGGTTCAGTGTCGTACCAAGAGGAGGCAGACCCGTGGCCGAGGAGCTCACCCCGGAGACCCCGGAAGAAGCTGAAGAGCCGATCAAGCAGCGCAAGAACGGCCTGTACCAGGGCGTCTCCGACGAGCTCGCCGAGAACATGAAGTCCGGCTGGGCCGACACCGAGCTGCACGACCTGCGGCCGATCGCGCAGGCGGAGCACACCGCCGCGCGCCGTGCCGCCCTGTCCGCGCGTTTCCCCGGCGAGCGTCTCGTCATCCCCGCGGGCAACCTGAAGACCCGCTCCAACGACACCGAATACAGCTTCCGCGCCTCCACCGAGTACGCGTACCTCACCGGTGACCAGACCCACGACGGCGTCCTCGTCCTGGACCCGACGAAGAGCGGCCACCGGGCCACGATCTACCTGCTGCCCCGCTCCGACCGTGAGAACGGCGAGTTCTGGCTCGACGGCATGGGCGAGCTGTGGGTCGGCCGCCGCCACTCCCTCACCGAGGCGGAGCAGCTGCTCGGCATCCCGGCCAAGGACGTCCGCGAGCTGCCCGCGCGGCTGAAGGAGGCCACCGGCCCGGTCCGCGTCGTGCGCGGCCACGACGCCGGCATCGAGGCGGCCCTGACCGACAAGGTCACGGCCGAGCGCGACGAGGAACTGCGCGTCTACCTCTCCGAGGCCCGTCTCGTGAAGGACGCCTTCGAGATCGCCGAGCTCCAGAAGGCCTGCGACTCCACCGCCCGCGGCTTCGAGGACGTCGTCAAGGTCCTCGACAAGGCCGAGGCGACCAGCGAGCGCTACATCGAGGGCACCTTCTTCCTGCGCGCCCGCGTCGAGGGCAACGACGTCGGTTACGGCTCCATCTGCGCCGCCGGCCCGCACGCCACCACCCTGCACTGGGTGCGCAACGACGGCCCGGTCCGCTCCGGCGACCTGCTGCTGCTCGACGCCGGGGTGGAGACCACCGAGCTCTACACCGCCGACGTGACCCGCACCCTGCCGATCAACGGCCGGTACACCGAGCTCCAGCGCAAGATCTACGACGCCGTCTACGAGGCGCAGGAGGCGGGCATCGCCGCGGTGAAGCCGGGCGCCGCCTACCGCGACTTCCACGACGCCGCCCAGCGCGTGCTCGCCGAGAAGCTCGTCGAGTGGGGCCTCGTCGAGGGCCCGGTCGAGCGCGTCCTGGAGCTCGGCCTCCAGCGCCGCTGGACCCTTCACGGCACGGGTCACATGCTCGGCATGGACGTCCACGACTGCGCCGCCGCGCGCACCGAGGCGTACGTCGACACCACGCTCGAGCCGGGCATGTGCCTGACCGTCGAGCCGGGCCTGTACTTCCAGGCCGACGACCTGACCGTGCCGGAGGAGTACCGGGGCATCGGCGTCCGCATCGAGGACGACATCCTCGTCACGGAGGACGGCAACCGGAACCTCTCCGACTCGCTGCCGCGCCGTTCCGACGAGGTCGAGGCATGGATGGCCGGCCTGAAGGGCTGACCCGCGGACCCACCCGTGGAAGGCCCCCGCCGACACGATCGGCGGGGGCTTTCCCGTATCCCGGCGCGGGGCGCTTCTCGGGCCCATGTCGCACCAGATCTCGTTCGGGGGTCTCGTGCGATCTCGTACGGGATCTCGTTCGAGCTCGTACGGGATCTCGTTCGAGCTCGTACGGGCTCGTGCGGGCTCGTGCGGGCTCGTACGGGAGTTCAGGTCAGTGCGAGAGGCGCGTCCGTCCGCCACTTGACGATCTTGTCGAAGGAGACGAGCGCTCCGCCCCGGCCCGTACGGCCGAAATGGACGTGGTCGGCGAGCTCCGCGATCAACCGCAGCCCCCGGCCGCTCTCCGCGTCCGGGGCGGCGGGCAGCGGGGTGCCCGGGAAGCCCGGGCCCGCGTCCGCCACCTCGATCCGGCAGGTCTCGCCGTCCAGATAGGCGGTGACGCGGTACGCCTCCGACCCCACGCCGGAACCGGTGTCGCCACAGCCGCCGTGCTCGACGGCGTTGGCGCACGCCTCGGTCAGGGCGACCGACAGGTCGTACGACACGTCCGGATCGACGCCCGCGGTCTCCATCGTGCCCAGAAGAAGTCGCCTGGCGAGCGGCACGCTCGCAGCCTCGCGCCGGAGATGGAGAGACCACCAGATGCTCATGCTTCAGCCTCCTGGCTGCGGCTCGACATGCTGCGGCGCGACATACCGATACCTATTGCCCTCCGAAGGAGCCCGTAAGCCCAGGGGGAACGCAAGAGCGCTCGTTCGGCGGATGTCGGCACGCCGGAGGCCGGTGTATGTCCGGCCCGAAGGCGTCAAAGGGTGATCTTCCGGACCTGCCGTACGGCAGTTCCGGGCCTGGTGCGATGATGGGCCCGCCATGTCTGCCCCCGCGCTCGGACCACGCCTGCTGAGGGCCGCGGTGTTCACCGCGGTCTGCGTCGTGCTGTCCGGGCTTGGACACGCCCTCGCCGCCTGCGCGGGCATCGCGCCGTGGGCCGTGGTCGCCGGCTTCCTCGGGCTCTTCGGGATCACCGTGCTCCTCGCCGGGCGCGAGCGCTCGCTGCCCGTCATCGTCGGCACGTTGACCGGCGGGCAGCTCGCGCTGCACGTCCTGTTCGGCCTCGGGCAGCGACCCCTCACGGCCTCCGCCCTCGGCCCGGCCTCCGAGGACGCACTGATCCGGATGGCCGCCAAGCTCGTCTGCGGCGCGGGCGCCACGTCGCTCAGCCCCGCCGAGGCGACCCGGATCATCACCGACGCCGGTCTGGACCCGGCCGCCGCCGCACACGCGCACCCCACCCACGCCGCGCATCTGGCGACCGGGGCCGGGGGGAGCGCCGACCTGCTGCCCGACCTGCCCATGATGCTCGGCCACCTGCTGGCCGCGCTCGCCGCCGGCTGGCTGCTGCGCCGGGGCGACCTCGCCCTCGTCCGGCTCGTCCGGCTCTCCTCCCAAGGAGCGACCGAGCTCGCCGAAGGCGCCCTCGTCCGTTCCCTGCGCGCCGCACTGGCACTCGTACGCGCCCTGCTCTCCGGCCTGCCCGGGCTCCCGGCGGCCGGCCCGCGCCGCCCCGCCCGCACCGCGGCCGACGACACCCCGCCGCCCGACATGGCGGCACTCCAGCACACGGTCATCCGGCGCGGCCCGCCGGTCGCCGACTGCGTCCTCGCAGCCTGACGCGGACCGCTCACCGGGAGCGGGCCGCGATCGTCCGCGCGCGCCCCTCCGCGCGCCCGGCGTGCCTGCCTCGCACCTTCTCTCCCGAGCTGGAGTGTCTTCTGCCATGACCGTTTCCACTTCCGTCTCCCGTGTCGCCGTCTCCCGTACCGCCGTCTCCCGTGTCGCGGTCGCCGGTGGCATCGCCGTGTCCTCCGTCGCCCTGCTCTCCGGCACCGCCTTCGCGCACGTCAGCGTGCAGCCCCAGGGCGAGGCGGCGAAGGGCGGCTACGCGACCGTCAACGTCAAGGTCCCCAACGAGCGCGACAACGCCTCCACCGTCAAGGTCGAGATCAACTTCCCGACCGACCACCCGCTCGCGTCCGTGATGCCGCAGCCGGTACCGGGCTGGAAGGCCGAGGTCACCAAGGCGAAGCTCGCCAAGCCGCTGGAGCTGCACGGCAAGAAGATCAACGAGGCCGTCTCCAAGGTCACCTGGACCGCGGACGGCTCGAAGATCGGACCCGGCCAGTTCCAGCAGTTCCCGCTCTCGCTCGGCCGGCTGCCGGAGAACGCCGACCAGCTCGTCCTCAAGGCCATCCAGACGTACGACAACGACGAGGTCGTCCGCTGGATCGAGGAGCCGAAGGAAGGCGGGGACGAGCCGCAGAACCCCGCCCCCGTGCTGCGGCTCTCCGCGGCGACCGACGACCACCACGGCGCCGGCGCGAAGGCCGACGACAAGGCGGACGAGGCGGACGACAAGAAGTCGCACACCGAGGCCGCCGGCTCCCACGGCGACTCCGGCTCCGCCTCCGCCTCCAGTGACACCACCGCGCGCGTGCTCGGCGTCATCGGCATCCTCGTCGGCATCGCGGGCGTCGCCTTCGGTGTGCTCGCCGGCCGCCGCCGCTCGGCCTGAACCCCCTTCCGTAGAAAGAACGCCACTCATGTCAGCCCAGAAGTCGACCGACCCGAAGACCGATGAGCAGGCCCGGCCGAGCCGCCGCGCCCCTCTGATCGCCGCCTCCGCCGTGGTCGCCGCCGCCCTCGTGGTCACGGCCTTCGTCGGTCTCGGCGGAGGCGACTCCAAGGAGACCGGCGCCGGCAACGGACCGGTCGCCGAGGTCTCCGCCGACGACAGCACCAAGGCGGCGACGGTCCTCGACCGGCCGTTCACCAAGCCCGACCTCGTCCTCACGGACACCAAGGGCCGGCCGTTCGACCTGCGCGAGCGGACCAAGGGCAAGCCGACGCTGATCTACTTCGGCTACACCCACTGCCCCGACGTCTGCCCCCTGACGATGAGCAACATCGCCATCGCCAAGAAGCAGCTCCCCAAGGCGGACCAGGACAAGCTCCAGGTCGTCTTCGTCACCACCGATCCGGAGCGGGACACCCCGGCCGAACTGGCCAAGTGGCTGCCGGCCGCCGGTGACCCCTCCTTCACCGGTCTCACCGGTGACTTCTCCACGATCCAGGCGGGCGCCCGCCAGATCGGCATCGGCATCGACCCGCCGAAGAAGGAGAAGGACGGCTCGGTCGTCTCCATGCACGGAGCCCAGGTGATCGCGTTCTCGCCCGTCACCGACCAGGGCTACGTCCTGTACGGCGAGGACACCACCGTCGACGACTACGCCAAGGACCTGCCGAAGATCATCAAGGGGGAGAACCCGTGAACCGCCGCACCACCCGCACCACCCGTACCACCCGCACCATCCGTACCACCCGCACCACCCGCGCCCTCGCCGCCGCCCTCGCCCTCGTCTCCGGCACGGCGCTGGCCGGTTGCTCGTCCGACAGCGCGCCCGAACTCAAGGTCTCCGGCGCCTTCATGCCGCAGCCGGCGACGGACATGGCCGGCGGGTTCCTGACGATCACCAACGACGGCGACACCGCCGACAAGCTCACCTCCGTCACCAGCCCGCTCTCGGACGACGTGACGATCCACGAGACGAAGAACCAGAAGATGCAGGAGGTGAAGTCCTTCGACATCCCCGCCCACGGCGAGCTGAAGCTCGAACGCGGCGGCAACCACATCATGTTCATGAGTCTGAAGACCAAGCCGAAGCAGGGCGAGAACGTCAGCATCGAGCTGCACTTCGAGAAGGCCGACCCCCTCAAGGTCGAGCTTCCCGTCGAGGCCGCCACCCACAACCCGAAGCAGCACTGAGCTACGTGAGGGACTGACCACACTCATGCCAGCCACCGCCCCGCGCCTCGGAACCGCCCTGGCCCGGCTCCTGCTCGTCACGGCCGCGCTCCTCGGCACACTGCTCGCCGGCGCCGCGCCCGCGTCCGCGCATGCCGCGCTCACCGGCAGCGACCCGAAGGACGGGGCGGTGGTCGCCACCGCCCCCAAGGACGTCAACCTCACCTTCTCCGAACAGGTCGCCATGAGCGGCGACTCCATCCGGGTCCTCGACCCGGCGGGGAAGCGGGTCGACACCGGAGAGATCCGCGACCTGTGCAGCGGATCGATCGTCAAGTACGGGGTGGGGCTCCGCTCCGGCCTGCCGGAAGGCACCTACACCGTCGCCTGGCAGACCGTCTCCGCCGACAGCCACCCCATCGCCGGCGCCTTCACCTTCTCCATCGGCGCCCCGTCCCAGACCTCCGTCGCCCTGCCCGACCAGGAGGCCGGCGGCGGACTCGTCGGCACGCTGTACGGCATCGCCCGCTACCTCTCCTACGCCGGCTTCGTCGTCCTCGTCGGCGGCGGCGCCTTCGTCCTCGCCTGCTGGCCGCGCGGCGCCTCCGTGCGTCCCGTGCAGCGGCTCGTGGTCCGGGGCTGGCTGACGCTCACCGCGGCCACGCTGCTCATGCTGCTGCTGCGCAACCCGTACACCGGCTCCGGCGAACTCGCCGATGCCTTCGACCTCGGCGGACTGAAGTCCGTCCTGGAGACGAAGACCGGCGCCGCGCTGATCTCCCGGCTGATGCTCCTGGGGGCGGCCGCCCTCTTCGTCGCCGTGCTGTTCGGGGCGTACACGAAGCGGACCGACGAGAAGGAGAAGAAGGACCTCACCTTCGGACTCGCGATCGGCGGCACCGTGGTGGCCGCCGGCATCGCGGGCACCTGGGCACTCGCCGAACACGCCTCGACCGGCCTGCAGCCCGGCATCGCGATGCCCGTCGACATCCTGCACCTGCTGGCCGTGGCCGCCTGGCTGGGCGGCCTGACGGCGCTGCTCGTCGCGCTGTACCGGGCGCCCGACATCGAGCGGGCGGCGGTCGAACGCTTCTCGAAGGTCGCCTTCGGGTCCGTGGTCGTCCTCGCGGCGACCGGGCTCTACCAGTCCTGGCGGCAGGTCGGCTCCTGGTCGGCCCTGACCGGCACGGCGTACGGGCAGTTGCTGCTGGTCAAGGTCGGTCTCGTGGCCGTGCTCGTGGGTGTCGCCTGGATCTCCCGCCGATGGACCCGGCGACTCGCCGCACCGGCGCCGGACGGCTCCGACACCACCGACGCCAGCGAGGAGTCAGAGGAGTCCGGGGGGTCCGATGAGTCCGAGTCCGGGGAGGAGAGGGAGACCGAGAGCGGCACCGCCGGGGACCGCGCCGGGGACCGCGCCGGGGATCGCGCCGGGGATCGGAGCGTCGAGGAGGACGTCGACCCCGTACGGGCCGCCCAGCTCGCGCGGCAACGGGCCGCCGTCGCCACCGCCCGCAAGAAGCGCGACCGCGACGCCGACCCGGAACGCAGCGGTCTGCGCCGCTCGGTCCTCACCGAGGCCGTCGTCGCCGTCGCCCTGCTCGCCGTGACCACCGTCCTGACCTCGACCGAACCAGGTCGTACGGAGGAGGAGGCCGGGCGCTCCACGTCCGCGGCCGGCTCGGCCGCCGTGCCCGAGCGGCCCGTCGACATCCGGCTGCCCTTCGACACCGGGGGCGTGGACGGCAAGGGGACGGTACGGCTCAGCCTCGACCCGGGCCGCACCGGCGCCAACGCCCTGCACCTCTATGTCGACCGCCCCAACGGTCGCCCGCTGGACGTCCCCGAGATCAAGGTCGCCTTCACCCTGAAGGAGAAGAACGTCGGCCCCCTGCCCGTCCTTCCCGACCGGATCCAGACCGGGCACTGGAGCGCGACCGGCGTCCAGATCCCGATGGCCGGCGAATGGGAGATCCAGGTGACGGTCCGCACCTCCGACATCGACCAGACCACCATCGACAAGAACGTGAAGATCGGCTGACGCACGTGAGCGACGACGACAACCTTGAGATCTCCCGGCGACGGCTGCTCGGCACGGTGGGCGCGGCGGGCGCGGCCGGGATCGCGCTCGGTGCCGCCGGCGGAGCCGGGGTGTACGCGGCGGTCGCCGACTCCGGCGCCTCGGCCACCGAGGCGGAGGCGCTGACGACGGTCGGGGCGACGGAGGTGATGTTTCACGGGAAACATCAAGCGGGGATCACCACTCCGCTTCAGTCGCGCGGTCATCTGATCGCCTTCGACCTCGCCCCCGGAGCGGGCCGCAAGGAGGCCGCCGCTCTGCTGCGCCGCTGGTCGGCGACAGCCAAGGCGCTGATGGCGGGCGAGCCGTCGACCGACGACACCGGCATCGCCCTGGACGCGGGCCCTTCCTCCCTGACGGTCACCTTCGGCTTCGGCCACTCCTTCTTCGGCCGGACCGGTCTCACCGCGCGCCGCCCGGCGCAGCTCGATCCGCTGCCTTCCTTCTCCTCCGACGCGCTCGACCCGAAGAGGTCGGAGGGCGACCTCTGGGTACAGATCGGCGCGGACGACGCGCTCGTCGCCTTCCATGCTCTGCGCGCCCTGCAGAAGGACGCGGGCACGGCGGCGCGGGTCCGCTGGCAGATGAACGGCTTCAACCGGTCCGCCGGCGCCACCGCCACGCCGATGACCGCCCGGAACCTGATGGGCCAGGTGGACGGGACCGGCAACCCGAAGCCCACCGATCCCGACTTCGACCAGCGCGTCTTCGTCCCGGCGGGGGCCTCGGGCGCGCAGGAGTGGATGGCCGGCGGCTCGTACGCCGTCGTACGGCGGATCCGGATGCTCCTCGACGACTGGGACGAGCTCTCCCTGGCCAGGCAGGAGAAGGTCATCGGCCGACGGAAGTCGGACGGAGCCCCGCTCACCGGCGGGAGCGAGACGACCGAGCCCGATCTGCACAAGGTCGGACCGGACGGGAAGCTGGTCATCCCTGACAACGCCCACGCGCGCATCTCCGCCCCCGAACAGAACGGCGGAGCGGCGATGCTCCGCAGGCCCTTCTCCTTCCACGACGGCATCGGGCCGGACGGCACACCCGACGCGGGGCTGCTCTTCATCTGCTGGCAGGCCGACCCGCTCAAGGGCTTCGTGCCCGTGCAGCGCAAGCTCGACCGGGGCGACGCGCTGTCCGCCTTCATCCGTCACGAGGCCAGTGGCCTCTTCGCCGTGCCGGGTGGGGCCGCGGAGGGCGAGTACGTCGGCCAGCGGCTGCTGGAGTCCTGACCCCGGGCGGGAGTCGCGACCCCGGGCCGGAGTCCTGACCCCGGGCGGGAGTCCCGAGCCCGGTCCGGAGTCGCGACCCCGGCCCGAAATCGTGACCCGCGGCGGGCGACGGGTCGACGGCTCCCGCGCCTATTAGGGTGACCGTATGTCAGCCACCCGGTATACGTATCTCGGTCCCGAAGGCACCTTCACGGAGGCCGCGCTGCGTACGCTGCCCGAGGCCGCGACCCGGGAGCTCGTCCCGATGGTCTCCGTCCCGGCCGCGCTCGACGCCGTACGCAACGGAGAGGCCGCCGCCGCTCTCGTACCGATCGAGAACTCGGTGGAGGGCGGGGTCACCGCGACCCTGGACGAGCTGGCCTCCGGCGAGCCCCTGATGATCTACCGCGAGGTGGTCCTGCCGATCGCCTTCGCCCTGCTTGTCCGCCCGGGCACCGAACTGGCGGCGATCAAGACCGTCACCGGTCACCCGGTGGCCCAGCCGCAGGTCCGGAACTGGCTGCGGGCGCATCTGCCCGACGCCCGCTGGGAGTCGGCCGCCTCGAACGCGGACGGGGCCCGGCTCGTGCAGGAAGGCCGGTTCGACGCGGCCTTCGCCGGGGAGTTCGCGGCGGCGACCTACGGCCTGGAGGCCCTGGTCACGGAGATCCACGACGCGGAGAACGCCGAGACGCGGTTCGTCCTGGTGGGCCGGCCGGCGCGGCCGGCCGCGCCGACGGGTGCGGACAAGACCTCGGTCGTGCTGTGGCTGGGCGATGACCATCCGGGTGCCCTCCTCGAGCTGCTGCAGGAATTCGCGGTGCGTGGGGTCAACCTGATGCTGATCCAGTCCCGCCCGACGGGCGCCGGCATCGGCAACTACTGCTTCGCCGTGGACGCCGAGGGCCATATCTCCGACCGCCGGGTGGGCGAGGCCCTGATGGGGCTGAAGCGGATCTGCCCGAAGGTGCGGTTCCTCGGGTCGTACCCGCGGGCGGGCGTCGCGGTGAAGGATGTCCGGGCGCTGCGGCGCGGGACCTCGGACGCGGAGTTCATGGCGGCCTCCGATTGGCTGGCGAGGGCCCAGGACGGTCGGGCCTGATCCGATGGTGGCCTCTCGCCCGATACGGCGGGCGCGGTCGTCCACAGGTGTGAACCACTTGTCCTACCTGCATATTTTCCGCTTGATCTCATAGTTATCCACAGGCTGTTGCCGCGGCCTGGGGACAAGTCGATATCGCGCAGGGGCAAGGTCGACAAATCACCACGGTCGCCTCGCGTTCACCCACAGAGCCCAGGCGGGCCAGCCACGCCCGGCGTCACCCCTATTCTCTCGATCAACCCTTTAGAGCGAGCAATTTCCACTCGGAAGAGTGCGCGAGGCGGGTTTGATCACGGTTGCCCCAGGAATGGGTTCACGATCCACAGATCTTCCACACAGTCTGTGGAAAACTTTTCGCGGGCCGCGGGGTGCTGTGGAGAAGCCGGAGGAAGTCCCTTCATCCACACGGCGGTTCAGTCAAGCCGCGCACGCCGATCCGCCCCTTTTCGGGGGCTCGCAGCCGGTTTATTGACGAATGGGCCCCAGCAAATCTCAATACCGGCAATTAGGGCAAAGCGACACGCAAGGCTATATCCGGTTGAGGTGTCATGAGCCCGCACCGGTAGCCTGGTGGGGTGATTGACCTTCGCCTGCTCCGTGAGGACCCCGACCGTGTTCGCGCCTCCCAGCGCGCCCGTGGAGAGGACGTCGCCCTCGTCGACGCCCTGCTCTCCGCCGATGAGCGGCGCAGGTCGTCCGGCGTCCGCTTCGACGAACTCCGTTCCGAGCAGAAGGCGCTCGGCAAGCTGATCCCCAAGGCCACTCCCGAGGAGCGCGCCGAGCTCCTGCAGCGGGCCGAGCAGCTCAAGACCGACGTCAAGGCCGCCGAGGCCGAGCAGAACGAGGCCGACGAGACCGCCCGCGCCCTCCTGCTCCAGCTCGGGAACATCGTCCACACGGACGTCCCCGTCGGCGGTGAGGAGGACTTCGTCGTCCTCGAGACGCACGGCACCATCCGCGACTTCGCGGCCGAGGGCTTCGAGCCCAAGGACCACCTGGAGCTGGGCGAGGCACTGGGCGCCATCGACGTCGAGCGGGGCGCCAAGGTCTCCGGCTCGCGCTTCTACTACCTGACGGGCGTCGGCGCCCTCCTGGAGCTGGCCCTCGTCAACGCGGCGATCGCGCAGGCGACCGAGGCCGGGTTCATCCCGATGCTGACGCCCGCGCTGGTCCGCCCGCGCGCCATGGAGGGCACCGGCTTCCTCGGCCAGGCCGCGGAGAACGTGTACCACCTGGAGAAGGACGACTACTACCTCGTCGGTACGTCGGAGGTGCCGCTCGCCGCGTACCACATGGACGAGATCATCGACGCGGACAAGCTCCCGCTGCGCTACGCCGGCTTCTCGCCGTGCTTCCGCCGCGAGGCCGGCACGTACGGCAAGGACACCCGGGGCATCTTCCGGGTCCACCAGTTCGACAAGGTCGAGATGTTCTCGTACGTCGCTCCGGAGGACGCCGAGAACGAGCACAAGCGGCTCCTCGACTGGGAGAAGCAGTGGCTGACCAGCCTGGAGCTGCCCTTCCAGGTCATCGACGTGGCCACCGGCGACCTGGGCGCGTCCGCCTCGCGCAAGTTCGACTGCGAGGCGTGGATCCCGACCCAGGGCAAGTACCGCGAGCTCACCTCGGCGTCGAACTGCGACGGCTTCCAGGCGCGCCGCCTGTCCGTGCGGATGCGGGACGAACGAAACGGCAAGAAGGTCGTGCAGCCGCTGGCGACGCTGAACGGCACCCTGTGCGCCGTGCCGCGCACCATCGTGGCGATCCTGGAGAACCACCAGCTGGCGGACGGCTCGGTGCGTGTGCCGGAGGCGCTGCGGCCGTACCTGGGCGGCCGCGAGGTCCTGGAGCCGATCTCCAAGTGAGCCCGTCTTCGTTCCCGTACAGGCTCGTCGCGACGGACCTCGACGGCACGCTGCTGCGGTCCGACGAGTCGGTCTCGGAACGTACGCGTGACGCCCTCGCCGCCGTGGTGGCGGCGGGGGCCGCGCACATCGTCGTCACCGGCCGCTCCGTGCCGTGGACCCGCCACATCCTCGAGGACCTCGGCTACGAGGGGCTCGCGGTGTGCGGTCAAGGCGCGCAGGTCTACCACGCCGGTGAGCGAAGGCTCCTGACGTCGGTGACCCTGGACCGGCAGCTGGCCGGTCTGGCGCTGTCGAAGATCGAGGCCGAGGTCGGGCCGCTGGCCCTGGCCGCCAGCCGCGACGGCCTGGACGGCGAGGTGCTGGTCAGCTCCGACTACCGGCTCCAGGAGGGACCACTGCCGGTGGTTCTCTTCGAGGACCCGACGGAGCTGTGGTCCGCCCCGCTGAACAAGCTCTACATCCAGCACCCCACCCTGTCGGACGACGAACTGGCGAGTGCCGCCCGGCAGACGGTCGGCAGCCTGGTGGACGTGGTCATGGCCGGCGCGGGGATCGTGGAGATCCTTCCGCTGGGTCTGACCAAGGCCACCGGTCTGTCGCTCGCCGCGCGCCGGCTGGGTGCGAAGGCGGCGGACACGATCGCCTTCGGCGACATGCCGAACGACATCCCGATGTTCGGCTGGGCGGCACGGGGCGTGGCGATGGCGAACGCGCACGAGGCCCTGAAGGCGGTCGCGGACGAGGTGACGGCCTCGAACGAGGAGGACGGCATCGCCGTCGCCCTGGAGCGTCTGCTCGCGCGATAGCCCTGTAAGGGAGCGGAGCTGGGGGTACGCGCGGTACGGGCCACCGGCTCCACGAGCGCCATGGGCGTCACGGGCGTGGTGCCACGGGCGCTACAGGCGCCACAGGCGCCACATGCGGAGGATGCGCGGATCGAACGCGCGCGGGGATGACCCCGACCAGGGCTTAGCAAGCCCGTGCCTTACCACTCGGCCAATCCTCCGGGTGGGCGGCCCGCGCGAAGGTGCCGCGCGCTCGAAGCGGCCGCCCCGGCGGCGCTAGGGGGCGCCGCCCTGCAGGGAGCTCGACGGACTCGAACTCCGGCTCGAACTGGTGTCGGTCATCGTCGCGCTCCTCCCCGGTCTCCTGGCGGGCGTCCCCCGCACGACCACTGTGCGCCCGCGCCTCGTCCCGTCGCCACCGAATTACCGGCCCGCGAAGCCGCGGACATGCGAACCGGGTGACGAACACGCCCACGACCTGATCGGCCGGGACGGTTCGTCACCCGGTGCACCACCTGGGGTTCCCTCGGCGCTCTCCGCGCCCGTCACCCCTCGGGGAAGAGCCCTCAGAAATTGATCATGTGCCCGGCAAGGCCGTGGATCGCTTCCTTGACGGCCTCGCCCAGCGTCGGGTGCGCGTGGACGTTCCGCGCGACCTCGTGGACCGTCAGGTCCCACTGCTGCGCCAGCGTCAGCTCGGGCAGCAACTCGGTGACGTCGGGGCCGATCAGGTGGGCGCCGATGATCTCGCCGTACTTCGCATCGCTGATGATCTTGACGAAGCCGGTCGAGTCGCCGAGGCCGTGCGCCTTGCCGTTCGCCGTGAAGGGGAACTTGGCGACCTTGACGTCGAAGCCCTTCTCCCGCGCCTGCGCCTCCGTCCAGCCGAAGCTGGCGATCTGCGGCTGGCAGTAGGTGGCGCGCGGGATCATCGGGTAGTCCAGCTCCATGGTCTCGGCGTCACCGATGGTCTCGGCGGCGACGACACCCATGGACTCGGCGGTGTGCGCGAGCATCAGCTTCGCGGTCACGTCACCGATGGCGTAGATGTGCGGCACGTTGGTGCGGCAGTGGCCGTCGACCTCGATCGCGCCGCGCTCGGTCAGTGCCACGCCGGTGTTCTCCAGGCCGTAGCCGGAGACGTTCGGGGCGAAGCCGATGGCCTGCAGGACCTTGTCGGCCTCCAGAACCTTCTGCGCGCCGTCCTTGCCGGTGACGGTGACGCGGACCTGCGGACCGGACTCGTCGATCGACTCGACGCGGGTCGAGGTCAGGACGTCGATGCCGAGCTTGCGGTACTGCTTGGCCAGCTCCTTGGAGACGTCCGCGTCCTCCAGCGGCGCGATCCGGTCCAGGAACTCGACGATCGTGACCTTCACGCCGTAGTTGTGCAGCACGTACGCGAACTCGATGCCGATCGCGCCGGCCCCCGCGATGACGACCGACTGCGGCACGTCATCGGCGAGGATCTGCTCCTCGTACGTCACGACGCGCTCGCTGCGGGCCGTGCCGGGCAGCAGACGCGGGGTGGCACCGGTGGCGATGATGCAGTGGTCGAACGTGATCGTCTGCGAGGAACCGTCGGCCGCGGCCACCTGCAGGGTGTTCGCGTCGACGAAGGTGCCGCGCCCGTCGAACTCGGTGATCCCGTTCTTCTTCATCAGGAAGTGGACGCCCTTGACGCGGCCGTCCGCCACCGTGCGGCTGCGGCGGAACGCCTCGCCGTAGTCGAAGGAGACCGTGCCGTCGACCTTGATGCCGAAGGTCTTCGCCTCGTGCTGGAAGATGTGGGCGAGTTCGGCGTTGCGCAGCAGCGCCTTGGTGGGGATGCAGCCGACGTTCAGGCAGACACCGCCCCAGTACTTCTCTTCGACGACCGCGACCCGCTTGCCCAGCTGGGCGGCGCGGATGGCGGCGACGTAGCCGCCGGGGCCAGCTCCGAGTACGACGACGTCGAAGCGGTCTGACATGACTGACTCCCGAAGGTGGTGAGGGTGTTCGTGTCCGCGTACGGGCCCACAGTAGTCCGGTGCCCCTCGCCCGGTCAGTTGTAGGATGACTGGGCAACTGGGCGAATATCTCTTCCTGGAGTGGTGATGGCGCTGAAGGCGGCGGGGCGTACCTCGTTGGTGGACACCGTGGTGCAGCAGTTGCGCGAGCAGCTCGCGGAGGGCGAGTGGCAGGTCGGGGACCGCATCCCGACCGAACACGAACTCGCCGAGCAGCTGGGCGTGGGGCGCAACACGGTCCGCGAGGCCGTACGGGTGCTGGTCCACGCCGGTCTCCTGGAGTCCCGTCAGGGCAACGGCACCTTTGTCAGGTCGACCGCCGACCCGGCCGCCGTGCTGCGCGGAGTGCGCCATGCGGGCGCCCGGGACGTCATGGAGCTGCGGATGGCCCTGGAGACGGAGGCGGCGCGCCTCGCGGCGGTACGGCGGGACGCCCACGACCTGGTGCGGTTGCGGGCGGTGCTGACGGCCCTCCGCGAGGAGGGCGACCGGGACGCGGACGCGGACATGGCCTTCCACCTCGCCGTCGTGGAGGCCACGCACAACACGGCCTTCATCGAGGTGTACCGCTTCTTCTCCACACAGGTGCACGAGGTGCTGGTGGAGGCGCTCGGCGACCGGGAGATGCCGCCGGTCGACATCGACGCGCACGAGGCGCTGGTCACGGCGATCGAGGCGGCGGACGCGGAGAGCGCGGAAGCCGGGGCCCGGGAGCTGCTGCGGGTACCGATGGAGACGATCACCGCGCTGACGAGCGGGGCGGGGGACGAGGCGGTCGGCGAGGCGCGGCCGAGCGCGGTGGGGACGGGCGTGGTGGGGACGGGCGAGGACCTGTGAGGACCGAGTCCCAGGCGCCGCCGGTCCTCGACGCGGAGGCCGGTGTCGTCCGCCCGTCCCGATCGGCCGCCGGGCGAAGGGGGTCGCTCGCCCACCCCGCCCTGCTGATGGCCGGGATCGTGCTGGCCTCGCTCAACATGCGAGCCGCGCTCGCGAGTGTGTCACCGCTGGTGGGCGAGATCGCGGCGGCCTTCGGCCTCTCGTCGACGGGCAGTTCGCTGGTGACGTCGGTGCCCGTGCTCTTCCTGGGCCTCGGCGCGCTGGTGGCTCCCTGGCTCGGGCGCCGCTTCGGCGCCGAACCGGTACTGCTCGCGGCACTCGTCCTGCTCGGCGCCGGCATCCTCGTACGCGTCCTGCCCTCGGTGTACGCGCTGTACGGCGGCGGCGTCCTGGTCGGTACGGCGATCGCCCTGCTCAACGTCCTGATGCCGGGCCTGATCAAGCGGGACTTCCCCGACCGGGCCGCGTCGATGACCTCGCTCTACACGGGCGCGATGATCGCGGGCGCGACGGTGGTGGCCGCGGCCTCGGTGCCGCTGGAGGAGGCCCTCGGCGGCGGCTGGGAGGCGTCCCTGGGGTTCTGGTCGCTGCTCGCGGCGCTCGCCGCGCTGGCCTGGCTGCCGCAGGTCATGGTCGCCAGAGGCCGTACGGGACATGAGGTACGGGCCGTCACCGCGGCGCCCGCCACAAGCGTCTGGCGCTCGGCGCTCGCCTGGCAGGTCACGCTCTTCATGGGACTGCAGTCGCTCTGGTCGTACGTCCTGATCGCCTGGATGCCCACGATCTTCACCGACCATGGGATGAGCCGCTCGACGGCCGGCGTGATCTTCGCCTTCAACAACCTGATCCAGGTGGCGGGCGCGTTCGCGGTGCCGCTGCTCGCGGGCCGGATGCGGACGCAGCGCCCGCTGGTCGTCCTCGTCACCACCTTGGTCGCGGCGGGCTACGCGGGGCTGATGACCGCCCCGGTGCAGGGGGCCTGGCTCTGGGCGGCGCTGCTCGGCGTGGGCCAGGGCGGGGCGGTGGGCCTCGCCCTGACCCTGATCGTGCTGCGGTCGGGCGACGCGCTCACCGCCTCGCGGCTCTCCGGCATGGCCCAGACCGTCGGCTATCTGCTCGCCGCGGCCGGACCGCTGGCCGCCGGCGCGGTCCACCAGGCGACCGGCTCCTGGACGGTGCCGATCGCGCTGGTGCTGGGCGCCTGCGCGGCCGCCCTGGCCGTCGGCCTGCTGGCGGCCAGGGACACCAAGGTCTAAGCTTTCCGGCTCAGAGCCGGGGCCCATGGGCCAGGGCCGGGGCCGAGGACCTGGGGCCAAGGGGCGAGGGCCCGGGGGCCGGGGCGCCCCCGCCCCGCCGGGCGCCCCGCCCCGCCCGCTGTTACTCCTCGCCCGCCAGCTTCAGCGTCCGCAGCTTCTGGCCCGCGTACCAGGTCGCCAGGACCGTCACACCGACCAGCAGCGCCACCGCCGTCGACAGGCCGACGTCCGAGGTGACCAGGCCCTCGCCGCTGACCTTCTGGGCCACCGCGAGCGCCCACTGCTGCACGCTGAGGGTCTTCGCCCCGGAGATCAGGGAGCCGAACAGCGCCTCCCAGACCAGCGCGTAGACCAGCCCGATGACCACCGCGTGGCGGCTGACGGTGCCGAGCAGCAGGAAGAGCGCGCTGTACGCGATGGAGGCCACCAGCGCCGCGACGGTGTACGCCACCGCCACCTGCTGGCCGTTGCCGTTGAGGATCAGACCGGCGAGGAAGGTCGGGACCGCCGAGAAGACCATGGTCACGGCGATCGCGACGATCAGCTTGGTGAAGATGATCGTGGGGCGCTTCACCGGCTTGGACAGCAGATAGACGATCGAACCGTCGTCGATCTCCGGGCCGATCGCGCCCGTTCCGGCGATGACGCCGATCAGCGGGACCATCGTGGCGAGCGCGAAACCGCCCAGGACGTCGGCGGCGATCTGGTCGTCCGCGCCGTTGAACGCCCGTACCGCGGCGGCGATCACGAGCAGAAGGGCGGGCAGCGCGAAGAGGATCAGCGCCCGCCGGCGGCCGAGCAGGGCCCGGTAGGTGAGCCGGGCGACTGTGGGGTTGTACATCGGTCAGGCTCCTTTCAGGCCGCTACGAGATACGAGAAGACCGATTCGAGGGACTCGTCCGACGGCGAGACCGTCAGCAGCCGAATCCCCTGTTCCCGGGCGACCCGGGGCAGCAGTTCCGTGAACCGCCCGAAGTCGACCGCCTGGATGCGCAGGGCGCCTTCGGCGAGGTCGACCTCGATGCCGGCCGTGGACGGGTCGGCGATGAGCGCGGCCGCGAGCGCCCGGTCGTCGCTGGACCGTACGAGATAGCGGTGCGGCCGGTCCGTCATGAGCCGGCGGATCTTGCGGAAGTCACCGGAGGCGGCATGGCGCCCGGCCACGATCACCTCGATGTGCGAGGCGAGCTGCTCGACCTCCTCCAGGATGTGCGAGGAGAACAGGACCGTGCGGCCCGCCGAGCCCATCCGGCGCAGCAGGTCCATCAGTTGCATGCGCTGGCGCGGGTCCATGCCGTTGAACGGCTCGTCGAGCAGCAGCACGGACGGGTCATGGACGAGGGCCGAGGCCATCTTCACGCGCTGCCGCATGCCCTTGCTGTACGTGGCGATCTTGCGGTCCTGCGCGTACTCCATCTCGACCGTGGCGAGCGCGCGTTGGGCCTCCGTGGCCCCCAGCCCGTGCAACTCGGCGTTGGCGACGACGAACTCGCGCCCGGTGAGGAAGTCGTACATCGCCTCCCGCTCGGGGACGACCCCGATCTGCCGGTAGACGGACTCGTTGCGCCAGATCGCCTCGCCGTCGAGGGTGACCGTGCCGGTGGAGGGGGCGAGGAAGCCGCCCATCATGTTGATGAGGGTCGACTTCCCGGCGCCGTTGGGGCCGAGGAGGCCGGTGACGCCCGGGCCGACGGTCATGGTGACGTCGTTGACGGCGACGACGTTGCCGAACCACCGCGAGGCGTGGTCGATGGAAAGTGTGCTCATGGGCGCGGCCCATCCTTTGGCAGGGTGGTGGTGGGCGACGGAAGGATGATCACAGCCCCACCTTTCGGTAGCGGCGCATCAGGACTCCGTACGAGCCGGCGATCAGCGCGAGGACGACCAGCAGGTACACCACGCCGACTCCGGCGCCCGGGCCCACGCCCTCGCCGCCGGGGAAGGAGGTGGAGGCGCCGAGGAAGGCGCTCTGCACCCCGCCGATGAGCGTGACCGGCGAGAACAGGCCGATCCACTGGATGGCGTCGAGGTTGTCCGTGCCGTAGGCGATGCCCTGGAGCGTGGAGACCGCACCGTAGGAGATCACCATGGTGGCGATGACGGCGGCGACGCCGAAGCCACGCCGCGGGGTGAGCGCGGCCATGACCAGGCCGATGCCGCCGAACAGCAGCGACAGCAGCGCCACGGAGACGAGCCCCTGGCCGAACCCCTTGGCCTGATCGGCGAAGTCCAGCTTCGCCAGCAGCGAGCCGACGAAGAGGATCACCAGCGGCGCGGCGGTGAGGATGAAGAGCGCCGAGGCCATCGCGCCGAGCTTGGCGAGGACGTAGTCGATCCGCTCGATCGGCCGCGAGAAGTACAGCGGCACCGTCCTGAACCGCAGGTCGCGGGAGACGGACTGAGGGGCCTGGGCGGCGAGGAAGATGCAGATCACCAGCTGCAGCAGGATCGCGTAGGCCGTGTAGTCGACCGGCAGTTTCGTCGCCTTGGTGACGACCGTGACCGCCACGATGATCAGCGCCGGAACGCACATCACGGCGAAGAGGATCATCGGCAGCACCTTGGACTTGGCGCTGCGGCCCAGTCCGTACGCACCGCGCAGCGACTGCGAGAACAGCGCGCGGCGCGCGTACGCGCGGCCGAGGCGCGGCCCGTCGTAGCTGCGGTAGCCGATGTTGTGGATCTGGGTGGTCTCGGGGGCCTGGGAGCTCATCGCGCCGGCACCTCCTCCTGCTTCTGGGCGTCGGGGCGGAAGACCTCGGCGATGTGGTGGCGCCGCTGTTCCATCCGTACGAGACCGAGGCCGAGGTCGGCGACGGTGTCCCGCACGAGGTCGTACGTCTCCTCGCCGGCGGCCTCCAGGAGGAGGACGTGACCGGCGCCCGGCAGCCCGTCCTCCACACCCTCGTGGAGGGTGACGCCCGCCGCGGCGAGCGCGGCACGCAGGGCGTGGGCACCGTCGGGGTGGGTGTCGGAGTCGGTGACCTCGACCGCGAGGGTCGTGGTGGTCTGCGTGAAGTCGCTGGTGGAGCTGGAGCGCAGCAGCCGGCCGCCGTCGATGACGACGACGTGGTCGCAGGTGCGCTCGAGCTCTCCGAGGAGGTGGGAGGTGACGAGGACCGAGATGCCGAAGTCCGTCCAGACCCGGCGGATGAGGCCGAGCATCTCGTCGCGGCCCACCGGGTCGAGGCCGTTGGTGGGCTCGTCGAGGAGGACCAGCTGCGGGTCGTGGACCAGGGCCTGGGCCAGCTTCACCCGCTGTTTCATACCGGTCGAGTAGCCGCCGATGGGGCGGTAGCGCTCCTCGTACAGACCGACGTGGCGCAGGGTGTCGGCCGTCCGTTCCCGGGCGGCGGTGGCGGGCATGCCCGACATCCGCGCCATGTGGACGACGAACTCGGTGGCCGAGACGTCCGGCGGGAGGCAGTCGTGCTCGGGCATGTACCCCACGCGCTCACGGATCTGGGCGCCGGAGGTGGCGACGTCCAGGCCGAGCACCTCGGCGCGGCCTTCCGTGGCGGGGGACAGACCGAGCAGGATTTTGATCATCGTGGACTTACCGGCTCCGTTGGCACCCACAAGTCCGGTCACACCGGGCCCGATGTCCAGGGAGAGCCGGTCGAGAGCGGTCACCCGGGGGAACCGCATGCTGAGGCTTTCGGTGGCGATCACAGTCACGGTTCGACGGTAGTGGCGCACACCACAGCAGTCGTCAGCCCAACGGCTCGTTCCGTATCCGACTCCAGGTGTACGAACCCGTAGGGGAGCCGAGACCAAAGTCTTTTTCCACAGGTTCGCGCCGCGGCTTCTCCACAGGCTCGCGCACGCCCCTTGACGCAGCCGCCGGGCATTGTCACATTCATCAGTGTCAGGTTACTAACACGTAGCGCACGCAAGGCATCACACCGGACGGGCGGGTGGCATGACCTCAGCAGTGGCAAGCGAAGTGACCGCGGAACTGCGGGGATTCAGGGAGGTTCAGCGCCTCTCCTACGAGTGCGCGGAAGCTGTCGCGGCCCAGCTCAGGCCGGGTGTGACCGAGCGCGAGGCCGCGAAGATGCAGCGCGACTGGCTGTACGAGCGGGGCGTGCGGGACTGGTTCCACCGGCCCTTCGCCTGGTTCGGCGACCGCACGGCCTTCGTCGACTTCAAGATCCCGCTGCAGTTCTTTCCCACGAACCGGCGCCTGGAGGCGGGGATGCCGTTCATCCTCGACATGGCTCCCGTGCACAAGGGCTACACCTCGGACATCGGCTACTCCGGCTGCCTGGGCCTCAACCCGGTGCACGACAGGCTGCTCGCCGATCTGAAGGCGCACCGCGAGCTGATCCTGAGCGAGGTGCGCGAGCGCCGCCCCCTGCGGGAGATCTACGCGAGCGTGGACCGGCTCATGGTCCGCCAGGGGTACGCCAACCGGCACCGCGCCTATCCGTTCGGCGTGATCGCGCACAAGATCGACCGGGTGAAGGAGCGCCGCTGGTCGCCGACGCTCTTCGGCTTCGGCACCCAGTCGCTGAAGGGGCTCGCGAGCGACGCGATCCACGGCCACCGCGACGGCTGGTCGCCGCTCTGGTCCCCGTACAAGTTCTCCGACCACCCGCCCCGGCCGGGGCTGTGGGCGGTCGAACCGCACCTCGGTTTCCGGGGCACGGGCGCGAAGTTCGAGGAGATCCTCGTCGTCACCGACTCGCGGGACCCCGAGCAGAGCGCGTTCTGGCTGGACGACGACCTGCCGCACGTGCGGCGCTGGAACGAGTCCTCGTGAGCGACGCACACGAGGCCGCCGGGCCGCGGGCCGCGGCGGCCGCCGCGTCTCCGCGCGTCGGGTCCGGAGACGAGGGCACCGCCCGGGCGACTGCTCCGGGGGAGAACACGGACGAAGGGGCTGGTGTGATGGCCGGGCTGAAGGGCGCGCGGGAGCGCTGGATCCGTACGGGCGGGATCGAGCTGTGCGTCGCCGAAATGGGTGACGCGAGCCGGCCGACGGTACTGCTCGTGCACGGGTATCCGGACTCCAAGGAGGTCTGGTCGGAGGTCGCGCACCGGCTGGCCGAGCGGTTCCACGTGGTGCTGTACGACGTCCGGGGCCACGGACGGTCCATGGCGCCGGCCCCGCTGCGGGGCGGGTTCACCCTGGAGAAGCTGACGGACGACTTCCTGGCGGTCGCCGACGCGGTCAGCCCGGACCGGCCCGTCCACCTGGTCGGGCACGACTGGGGTTCGGTGCAGTCCTGGGAGTTCGTGACCGTCCCGCGCACCGAGGGCCGCATCGCCTCCTTCACCTCGATGTCGGGCCCCTCGCTGGACCACTTCGGACACTGGATCAAGCGGCGGATGGCCCGGCCCACCCCGCGCCGGGTCGGTCAGCTCCTCGGCCAGGGCGCCAAGTCCTGGTACGTGTACATGCTGCACACCCCGGTCCTGCCCGAGCTGGCCTGGCGCGGCCCGCTCGGCAAGCAGTGGCCGAAGCTGCTCCAGCGGATCGAGAAGATCCCCGCGGGCGACTATCCGACGCCGTCCCTGCCCGACGACGCGGCGCACGGCGCCTGGCTCTACCGGGACAACGTCCGCGCACGACTGAGCCGTCCGCGCGCCGACGCGTACGCCCACGCGCCGGTCCAGCTGATCACGCCGACCGGTGACGCCTTCCTCTCGGAGCGGCTCTACGACGACCTGGCCACGTGGGTGCCGGACCTGACCCGGCGCTCCCTGCCCGCCAAGCACTGGGTGCCCCGGACCCGCCCCGACCAGCTCGCCGCCTGGATCACCGAGTTCGTGGACAGGAACGAGGACCCGGCGGTGAAGGCGCCTGCGCCGGCGGCGAAGAGCCCGGCGAAGCCGGAGTACGCCGAGCGGTTCGGTGGTCAGCTGGTGCTGGTGACCGGCGCCGCGAGCGGCATCGGGCGGGCCACCGCCTTCGCCTTCGCCGAGGCGGGCGCGCGGATCGTCGCCGTCGACCGGGACGCCGAGGGGGCGTCGCGCACGGCGGAGATGTCACGGCTGATCGGTG
Organism: Streptomyces sp. NPDC029139; assembly: GCF_055564335.1. Taxonomy (NCBI): domain Bacteria; kingdom Bacillati; phylum Actinomycetota; class Actinomycetes; order Kitasatosporales; family Streptomycetaceae; genus Streptomyces; species Streptomyces sp. NPDC029139. Next base: position 150,203 of record NZ_JBVHWN010000004.1, read on the forward strand.
CGCCTGAGGCGTGGGGGGAGACCGTCGACGTCAGTGACGAGCAGGCCATGGAGAAGCTCGCCGTGAAGGTGGCGAGCGAGTACGGCATCGTCGACGTCCTGGTCAACAACGCCGGCATCGGGCTGTCCGGCTCGTTCTTCGAGACCACCACCGAGGACTGGAAGAAGGTCCTGGACGTCAATCTCTGGGGTGTCATCCACGGCTGCCGGATCTTCGGCGGTCAGATGGCCGAGCGCGGCCAGGGCGGGCACATCGTCAACACCGCCTCCGCCGCAGCCTTCCAGCCCTCCCGGGCCCTGCCCGCGTACGGCACCTCGAAGGCGGCCGTGCTCATGCTGAGCGAGTGCCTGCGCGCCGAGCTGGCCGGCCAGGGCATCGGCGTCTCGGCGATCTGCCCCGGCATCGTGAACACCAACATCACCGCGACGGCCCGGTTCGCCGGACTCGGCGAGGAGGAGCAGAAGCGGCGCCAGAAGGAGGCCTCTCGCCTCTACGGTCTGCGCAACTATCCGCCGGAGAGGGTCGCGGACGCCATCCTGCGTGCGGTCGTGCGCAACCAGGCCGTCGTCCCCGTGACTCCGGAGGCGCGCGGTGCCCACTTCCTGTCCCGCTTCGCCCCCAGGGCGCTGCGGGCGATAGCCCGGTGGGAGCCGCCGGCGTGAGTGCCAAGAAGCAGCCGGACTTCGGGCGGCCGTACGATCCCTCCCGTGCCTCCAGGGGCACGGGGGCGCGGGCGGAGGGCGCGCGGTCGGTCGCGCCGTAAGCGTTTGGCCGGAAGAGCGGGTGGGAGCGGGTTTGTCGGAGCAGCCAACGGAGTACCGGATCGAGGATCTGGCCCACCACAGCGGTGCCACGGTCCGGACGATCCGCGCCTACCAGGACCGCGGCCTGCTGCCCCGGCCGGAGCGCCGGGGCAGGTCCAACGTGTACGGGGACACGCATCTGGCCAGGCTGCGGCAGATCGCGGACCTGCTGGACCGGGGTTACACCCTGGCCTCCATCAAGGAGCTGCTGGAGGCATGGGACGCCGGCCGCGGTCTGGGCGGCGTGCTCGGGCTGGTCGCCGAGGTCGACGGCCCGTGGACGGACGAGAAGGCCGACCGGATCTCCCGCGAGGAGCTCGACACCACGTTCGGCGGCACGCCCGACGAGGACGCGATACGGGAGGCGATCGAGCTAGGTGTCCTGGAGCGGGTCCCGGGCCGGGAGGACGAGTTCCTCGTCCCGAGCCCCCAAGAGCTGGCGGTGGCGGCCGAGTTGTACGAGGCGGGTGTGCCGCTCTCCGCGATCTCGGGCCATCTGAGGGAACTTCGCGTCCAGGTCGAGCACATCGCCTCGCGTTTCCTGGAGTTCACCACCGAGCACGTCTTCGCGCGTTATCTGGAGCACCGGCCGCCGACAGACGCGGACGCGGCCGCGGCGGCGACGATGGTGCGCCGGCTCAGGCCCCTCGCCCAGCAGACCGTCGACGCGGAACTGGCGCGCGCGATGCGCCTGTTCGCCACTCGGCACCTCCAGCATCATCTGGCGGCCGAACCACCGCCGGTACGGGACGACGAGCCGCGTCCGGTGGCGCTCCCGTCGGCAACGATTCGTGCCGTGCAGCAGCTCGTTGGAGCGGAGAACGTGACGGCGTTCATCGCGGCCGCTGCTGAACGGGAGGTACAGTCCCGGACATTGGACGCACTGACCCTAAATCGCTCCGAACGCAGCTGAGTAGCACAAAAGCCCTGCATTGAAGGCCGGTTGTCCACAGAATCGCCAATTCCCCTGTGGATAACTCGACTTGGTTGTGGATCAAACATCTGTGCCGCAATTCAATGGCTCGTCGGACGGCCCTCCGGCATCCTGGCGCCATGAACAGACCGATGGACGAGAGACGCACCGTGAAGGTGTCGAAGTACCTCTCGAAGCATCTGCGCCATCAGCCCGAGCGCATCGGGCTGGTTCTCGACGCCAACGGCTGGACCGAGATCGACGCGCTCCTGCGAGCGGCGGCCGAGCACGGCTTCCCGATCAGTCGCGCCGAGCTCGACCATGTCGTCGCCTCCAACGACAAGAAGCGCTTCGCGATCGACGGAACACGGATCCGGGCCAGCCAGGGCCACACCGTCACCGTGGACCTGGACCTTCCGCCCGCCGAACCCCCCGCGTACCTCTACCACGGCACGGTCGCCGCCCAGCTGGACGCCATCCGGGCCGAGGGCCTGCGTCCCATGTCCCGCCACCACGTCCACCTCTCGCCCGACCGCGAGACCGCGACCCGGGTCGGCGCACGCCGTGGCCGCCCGGTGGTCCTGAGCGTGGACGCGGGCGCGATGCACCGGGCGGGGTACGTCTTCCACGTCAGCGCGAACGGGGTCTGGCTGACCGACACCGTCCCCCCGCGGTTCCTCCGCTTCCCCGGCTGAGACTCCTGCGGGCCGTCGTATGGTCGAGTGCATGACCCTGCGCCTGAGCACCCTGATCCTTCCCGTCCACCGCTGGCACGACGGCGGCCGCGAGCGCTGGCTGCGTGCGGAGGAGCTCGGCTTCCACGCCGCTTACACCTACGACCACCTGTCCTGGCGGACCTTCCGCGACGGCCCCTGGTTCGGCGCCCTCCCCACCCTCACCGCCGCCGCGACGGCCACCGATCGCCTGCGCCTGGGAACCCTGGTCACCTCCCCGAACTTCCGCCACCCGGTGACGCTCGCCAAGGAACTCATCTCCCTGGACGACATCTCGGGCGGTCGGATCACACTCGGCATCGGCGCCGGCGGCAACGGCTTCGACGCCACCGTGCTCGGCCAGGAGCCGTGGACCCCCAAGGAGCGGGCGGACCGGTTCGGCGAGTTCCTGCCCCTGCTCGACCGGCTGCTCACCGAGGACGCGGTGACCCATCGGGGCACCCACTACTCCGCCGACGAGGCCCGCAACATCCCCGGCTGTGTCCAGCGCCCGCGCCTGCCGTTCGCCGTGGCGGCCACCGGCCCGCGCGGCCTGAAGCTCGCCGCCCGCCACGGTCAGGCGTGGGTGACCACCGGCGACCCGAAGCTGAACGCGGAGGGCACGCCGGAGCAGTCGGTCGAGGCGATCCGCGGCCAGGTCGAGAAGCTCGGCAAGGCATGCGCGGAGACCGGCCGCGACGTGACCGAGCTGGACAAGATCCTGCTCACGGGCTTCACCCCCGACCGCGGACGACCGCTGACGTCCCTGGACGCGTTCGTCGACTTCGCCGGCCGCCACCAGGAGCTCGGCTTCACCGAGATCGTGCTCCACTGGCCCATCCCCGACTCGGACTTCGCCGCCGAGCAGGCCGTCTTCGAGGAGATCGCCACCGAGGCCGTCGCGCAGCTCGGCTGATCCGGCGAGGGACGGGGCGGCGGGAAAGCGGGCGGCGGAAACGCCGCTCTCAGATGTGCGCCCCCTCGCACGCCCGTGCACGCGGTACGGAAGAATGGATCGGTGACCTCACCCCACTCCCCGCGCCCCGCCGCCCCGGCCCCCCGGCTGATCGCCACCGACCTCGACGGCACACTGCTGCGCGACGACAAGTCCGTCTCGGAGCGCACGGTCGCGGCGCTCGCCGCCGCCGAGCAGGCCGGAATCGAGGTCTTCTTCGTCACCGGCCGCCCGGCGCGCTGGATGGACGTCGTCAGCGACCACGTCCACGGCCACGGCCTCGCGATCTGCGCGAACGGTGCGGCCGTGGTCGATCTGCACGCGGGGGGAACGTTCCTTGAGGTACGCCCGCTGGACCGGGCCGTCGCGCTCGAGGTCGTGACGACACTGCGCGCCGCAGCGCCCGGCACTTCGTTCGCGGTCGAGCTCACCTCGGGCATCCACTACGAGCCGCAGTACCCGCCTTTCTTCCTCGACCCGGGGGCGACCATCGCCACCGCGGAGAAGCTGCTCTTCGAGGAGGAGCCCGGCGCCGCCGCGCCGGTGCTCAAGCTGCTCGCCCAGCACCCGGATCTCGACCCCGACGCCTTCCTGTCCACGGCCCGCGCGGCCGCGGGCGATCTGGCCTCGTTCACCCGCTCCAGCCCGACGGCGCTTCTGGAGATCAGCGGCCTCGGCGTCTCGAAGGCGTCCACCCTGGCGCTCTGCTGCGCCGAGCGGGGCATCTCCGCCGACGAGGTCGTCGCCTTCGGCGACATGCCCAACGACATCGAGATGCTCGGCTGGGCCGGCCGCTCGTACGCGATGGGCAACGCCCACCCGGATGTGATCGCCGCCGCCTCCGGCCGTACGGTCGCCAACAACGAGGACGGCGTGGCCGTCGTCATCGAGCGCATCCTCGCGGGCACGATCGACGACGACTGACGCATCGATCCGGAGACCACGCCCGACCGAGGCCCCGGGCGGGCCGGCACCCGACGGGCCCACCCCGCCGGGCGGCCTGCAGCGGGGCCTGCCCGCCCCGCCGAGGGCTTACAGCGGGGCCTGCCCGCCCCGCCGAGGGCTTACAGCGGGGCCTGCCACACCACCGTCGTACCGCCGCCGTCCTCGCCGATCCCCGGGCCGCACCAGCTCGACCCGCCGAGCGACTCCGCGCGCCGCGCCAGGTTCCGCAACCCGCTGCGCCGCCCGCCCTCCGGGAGGCCCACGCCGTCGTCGGCCACCGACAGCCGGACCCCGGCGGCGCCGTCCGGCAGCTCCGCCCCCGCGTCGACGACGACCTCGATCCGACTCGCCGCGGCGTGCCGGAAGGCGTTGGAGAGGGCTTCGCGCAGGGCGGCGATCAGGTTCTTGCCGGTGAGGTCGCCGACCGTCGAGTCGATCGCGCCCAGGAAGCGGTGCGCGGGGGTGAAGCCCAGCGGCACGGCGGCCATGTTGATCTCCCGCAGCACGCGGGTGCGCAGCCCGGACGGCGCCTCGGCGGGCTCCTGCTGAAGCGCGAAGATCGCGGTACGGATCTCCTGGATGGTGACGTCCAGTTCGTCCACGGCCTTGCCGACACCCTCGCGCACCGCCGGGACGACCGACGTGCGCTGTGCGCTCTCCAGCATCATCCCGGTGGCGAAGAGCCGCTGGATGACGAGGTCGTGCAGGTCGCGGGCGATCCGGTCGCGGTCCTCGTAGACCGCGAGCCGCTCCCGGTCGCGCTGCGCGTCGGCCATCATCAGCGCGAGCGCCGCCTGGGACGCGAACTGGGTGGCCAGGGTCCGCTCCGTCTCCGTGAACTGCCTGCCTTCCCGGGCGCGCGGCATGGCGAGGGCGCCGAGCACCTTGCCGCCGCTGTGCAGGGGCAGCAGCATGCACGGTCCGTACGGGGAAGCCAGCCGGCTGATCATGCGCGGATCGTCGGAGGCGTCGTCCACGAAGACCGCCTCGCCCTCCAGCAGTCGCTCCGTCACCGCGCTCTCGGGCGGAATCACCACGCCCAGCGAGGAGCTCGGGCGGTCGGAGGAGACGGCGACGATCTCCAGGCCGCCGTCCCGGGCCGGAAGCAGGACGATCCCGGCGGCCGCGTCGGCGAGTCTGCGGGCCTGCTCGGCGACGACCGCGAGGGCGTCGTCCGCGTCCCCACCGGAGAGCAGGGCGGTGGTGACCGCGACCGAGCCGTCGATCCAGCGCTCTCGCTGGCGGGCGGCCTCGTAGAGGCGGGCGTTGCCGATGGCGATCCCCGCCTCGGTGGCGAGGACCCGGACCACGTGGGTGTCGTAGTCGCTGAACTCGCCGCCGTTCTTCTCGGCGAGATAGAGGTTGCCGAAGTTCTCCCCCTGGACCCGGATCGGGACCCCGATGAAGGTGCGCATCGGAGGATGTCCCGGCGGGAAACCGGCGGAGCGCGGGTCGGTGGTCAGGTCGGCCAGCCGGATCGTCCCTGGTTCGTGGATCAGCGCGCCGAGCAGTCCCGCATGCCCGTCAGGGCGCCTCCCGATCCGGTGGGCGACCTCTTCGCCGACGCCGAAGGTGACGAAGTCGAAGAGCCCTTCGCCGTCCTCGTCGACCACCCCGATCGCGGCGTAGCGGGCGTCGGTGAGCTCGGCCGCGGTCTCGCAGATGCGGTCGAGGGTGGAGTGGAGTTCGAGGCCCGTGCCGACGGAACGCATGGCTTCGAGAAGCTGCGGCACCCGTGCCGTGAGCTCGGTCGACAGGCCCTGGAGGCTGCGGGTGGCCTCGGTCGCGGCTTCCACGGGGTCGGGGAGATCGGGCACGGCGGCGGTCATGACGTTGAGCCTAGTAAGTCCTATTTCGCGAGAAAAGTCGGGCGCTGTGTCGTTCTCCCCGTGCCGAGGAGCAGGTCGCTCTCGCGTTCCTGCTCCAGCATCCGGTGCAAGGGGCCCTCGGCCCGCGCGAGCTGGGCGTACGGACCGCGCTGAACGGTCCGGCCCTCGTCCAGGACCACCACCTCGTCGACGGCGTCGAGCCCGCGCAGCCGGTGCGTGATCAGAACGGTGGTGCGGCCCTCGGTGGCCCGCAGCAGGTCGTCGGTGAGCGCGTCCGCCGTGGCCAGGTCCAGGTGCTCGGCCGGTTCGTCGAGGACGAGGACGGGGAAGTCGGCGAGGAGCGCCCGGGCGAGCGCGAGGCGCTGCCGCTGACCGCCGGAGAGCCGGGAGCCGTGCTCGCCCACCGGCGTGTCGAGGCCGTCCGGCAGCCCGTTCACCCAGTCGAGGAGCCTGGCCCGGTCCAGGGCCGCCCGCAGTTCGTCGTCGTCGGCGCCCGGCCGCGCGAGGCGCAGGTTCTCGCGGAGGGTGCTGTCGAAGGTGTGGGCGTCCTGGGCGCAGAGGCCGACGAAGCGACGGACGTCGTCGCCGTCGAGCTCCGCCGCGTCCACCCCGCCGAGCCGGTACGTTCCGGCCTCGGCGTCCAGGAAGCGCAGCAGCACCTGGGCCAGGGTGGTCTTGCCCGAGCCGGAGGTGCCGACGACGGCGACCCGGCGTCCGGCCTCCAGGGTGAGGGTGAAACCGGCGAGTGCCTCCCGCTCCTGCCCCGCGTGGCGGGCGGCGAGGCCGACGACCTCCAGCGGGAAGGGGCTCTGCGGCGGTGCGGCGGGCCGCGCGGGTTCCCGCACGGGTACGGGGGCGTCGAGCACTTCGTACACCCGCTCGGCACTGCGCCTGACGCGCTGGCGGTACTGGACGGCCAGCGGAAGACCGGTGACGGCCTCGAAGGCGGCGAGCGGGGTGAGAACGACGACGGCGAGCGCCACACCGTCGAGGCGCCCGTCCCGTACGGCCTGGACGCCGACGAGCGCGGCGGCGGCGACCGTCACACCGCAGACGAGCGCGGACAGCCCGGCCCCGAGCGCGGTGGCGGCGGCCTGCCGGGAGGCGATGGAGGTGAGCGCACGGTCGGCGGCCCTGGCCCGCTCGATACGGTCCTTCAGCGCCCCGGCGACCGTCAGTTCGGCGCAGCCGCGCAGCAGGTCCAGGACCGTGACGGCGAGCGCGCCCCGGGAGGGGGCGAGCCGTCGTTCGGCCCGGCGCGCAAGGGTGCCGCTCAGCAGCGGGACCGCCACTCCGGCGGCCAGCAGGCCCGCGGCGAGCACGGCCCCGGCCTCGGGCAGCAGCCAGGCCGTGAACCCGACGGAGCCGGCCCCGACCACGACCGCGGCGCCCGCGGGCATCAGCCACCGCAGCCAGTAGTCCTGGAGGGCGTCGACGTCCTGGACGAGCCGGGAGAGGAGGTCGCCCCGGCGCGCGCCGCGCAGCCCCGCGGGGGCGATGCGCTCCAGGCGGCGGTAGACGGACACCCTCAGTTCCGCGAGCATCCGCAGGACGGCGTCGTGGGACACGAGCCGCTCGGCGTACCGGAACACCGCCCGCCCGATGCCGAACGCGCGCGTGGCCGTGACGGCCATCATCAGATAGAGCACCGGCGGCTGTTCGGAGGCCCGTGAGATGAGCCAGCCGGACACCGCCATGAGTCCGACGGCGGAGCCCAGCGCCAGGCTCCCGAGCAGCAGGGCGAGCCCCATCCGCCCCCTGAGCTCCCCCGCCATGGCCCGGACACGCCCGAAGACGGAACGTCCGGCCATGGCCGGTTCCTCGTCCGCCACCTCCGTGCCGGTCACCGCGACCGCGACCGCAGGCACCGAGGAGGCGGGAGACCACGAGGAACCGCCGGCCTGTTCCGTGTCCGTCGCGTCCACGGCCCCGGTCCGCCCGATCTCCACCACACGGTCGGCGACCGCGAGCAGCGCCGGACGGTGGACGACCAGAAGCACCGTGCGTCCGACGGCGAGACGACGGACCGCGTCGACCACGCCCGCCTCCGTCTCACCGTCCAGCGCGGCCGTGGGCTCGTCCAGCAGAAGCAGCGGCCGGTCGGCGAGGAACGCACGCGCCAGGGCGAGCCGCTGGCGCTGTCCCGCGGAGAGGCCCGCGCCGTCCTCGCCCAGCAGCGTCCCGACGCCCTCCGGAAGGTCCGCGACGAACCCGTCCGCACCGGCGTCCCGCAGGGCCTCCCGTACCGCCTCGTCCGAGGCGTCCGGCCGGGCCAGGCGGACGTTCTCGGCGATCGTGCCCGCGAAGAGGTACGGACGCTGGGGCACCCAGGCGATCCGCGAGCGCCATTCCTCCACGTCCAGCGCACCGAGCTCCACGCCTCCGACGCGAACCGAGCCGCCCTCCGTCGGTGGCGCGAATCCCAGCACCACATCGAGCAGCGTCGACTTGCCCACGCCGCTCGGTCCCACGAGGGCCACCGTCTCGCCCGGTTCCACGACGAGCGAGGCCGCGTCGAGCGAGGGTTCCGTGCGCCCGGCGTGCCGCACGGTCACGTTCTCGAGCTCGATGCGCGCCGTCGACGGCACGGCTCCCGCGCCGCGTTCCGGCGCCGGAGTCTGCAGGACGTCGAAGATCTCCTCCGCGGCGGCCAGTCCCTCCGCCGCCGCGTGGTACTGCGCCCCCACCTGCCGGATCGGCAGATAGGCCTCCGGTGCGAGCACCAGAATCACCAGGCCGGTGTAGAGATCGAGATCCCCGTGGACCAGCCGCATCCCGATGCCCACCGCGACCAGCGCCACCGACAGCGTCGACAGCAGCTCCAGCGCGAAGGACGACAGGAACGCGATGCGCAGTGTCCTCATCGTCGCCTGCCGGTACTCCGACGTGATGGCGCGGATCGACTCGGCCTGCGCCTTCGCCCGGCCGAACACCATGAGCGTCGGCAGCCCGGTCACGACATCGAGGAAGTGACCCGAGAGCCGGGACAGCAGCTTCCACTGACGGTCCATCCGGGCCTGGGTGTACCAGCCGATGAGGATCATGAAGAGGGGGATCAGCGGCAGGGTCACGACGATGACCGCCGCCGAGATCCAGTCCTCGGTGACGATCCTCGCCAGGACCGCCACGGGCACGACCACCGCGAGCCCCAGTTGGGGCAGATAGCGGGAGAAGTAATCGTCGAGCGCGTCCACTCCCCGCGTCGCGAGCGCGGCCAGCGAGCCGGCCTTCTGCCCACTGAGCCATCCAGGACCCAGGGTGGCCGCGTGCGCCAGCAGTCGGCCCCGGAGTTCGGACTTGACCGCCGCGCTCGCCCGGTGGGCGGCCAGCTCGGTCAGCCAGGAGACAAGCCCCCGCCCTGCCGCCACTCCGGCGAGCAGCAGCAGGGGCGTGGTCAGATCGGAAACCGACAGGCCCTTCTGGAAGGCCCCCACCACGACCTCGGCGATGAGCATCGCCTGGGCGACGACCAGCGCCGCCCCGGCCAGGCCGAGAACCACCACTGCCGTCAGGAAGAGACGGGTGGCCCGGGCGTACCGGAGGAGACGCGGGTCGATCGGTTTCACGTGAAACATCCCTCCTAGTGAGCGGCTTCGGCGATGTGCTGGGTGCCGATCCGCTTACGGAACACCCAGTAGGTCCACCCCTGGTAGAGCAGCACCAACGGAGTGGCGATCGCCGCCAACCAGGTCATGATCCTCAGCGTGTACGGGCTCGACGACGCGTTCGTCACGGTAAGGCTCCACGCGGGGTCGAGCGACGACGGCATGACGTTCGGGAAGAGCGTCAGGAACAGCATGGCGACCGCCGCCGCGATGGTGATGCCCGACAGCGCGAACGACCAGCCCTCGCGGCCCGCCTTGATCGCGCCGATCGCACCGACCAGCGCCACGGCGGCGACAAGCAGCGCGGCCAGGCTCCCGGCGTCACCCGAGTCGGCCTGGGTCCAGGTGAGGAATCCGAGGGCGAGCACGGCCGTGGCCAGTCCGAGCTTGAGTGCGAGCGCCCGGGCCCGTACCCGGATGTCGCCGACCGTCTTGAGCGCGGCGAAGACCGCCCCGTGGAAGGTGAAGAGCGCGAGGGTGACCAGGCCGCCGAGGATGGCGTACGGGTTCAACAGGTCCCCGAAGGTGCCGACGTACTCCTTCTGCGCGTCGATCTTCACGCCGTGCACGAGGTTGCCGAAGACGACGCCCCACAGCACGGCGGGGATCAGGGAGGTCCAGAAGATGGCCTGCTCCCAGTTGCGTTGCCAGTTCTCCTCCGGCCGCTTCGCCCGGTACTCGAAGGCGACGCCGCGCACGATCAGACAGACCAGGATGATCAGCAGCGGCAGGTAGAAGCCGGAGAAGAGCGTCGCGTACCAGTCGGGGAAAGCGGCGAAGGTCGCGCCGGCGGCGGTCAGCAGCCACACCTCGTTGCCGTCCCAGACGGGACCGATGGTGTTGATCAGCACCCGCTTCTCCGAGCGCCCACGGGCGAGCAGCTTGGTCAGGACGCCGATGCCGAAGTCGAATCCTTCGAGGAAGAAGTAGCCGATCCAGAGGACGGCGATGAGTACGAACCAGACGTTGTGGAGTTCCATGCCTCGATCTCCTGAGCCTCAGTACGAGAAGGCCATGGGCCGGTCGGGGTCGCGGTGGTCCCCGCCGATCTTCATGGGCGGGTTGAGGTCGTCCGCGCCGAGCTCGGGCGGTCCGGCCTTGACGTACTTGATCATCAGCCTGACCTCGATCACGGCGAGCACGGCATAGAGCAGGGTGAAGACGGTCATCGAGGTGAGGACCTCAGCCGTCGAGACGCCGGGGGAGACCGCGTCCCGGGTACGCAGCACGCCGTAGACGACCCAGGGCTGGCGGCCCATCTCGGTGAAGATCCAGCCCCAGGAGTTGGCGATCAGCGGGAAGAGCATGGTCCAGAGGGCCACGACCCAGTACCACTTCGCCAGGCGCGGGCTGAGCGCCTGCCGCCTGAACAGGACCAGGTTCGGCACCTCGTCGTCACCGGTCCGCATCCCGGGCGCCAGCATGAACTTCTTCCGGGTCAGCCAGAGACCGAGCATGCCGAGTGTCAGCGAGGCCATGCCGAAACCGATCATCCAGCGGAAGCCCCAGTAGGCGACCGGGATGTTCGGCCGGTAGTCACCGGGCCCGAACTTCTCCTGCTCGGCCTTGTTGACGTCGTTGATGCCCGGGACGTACGAGCTGAAGTCGTCGTTCGCGAGGAAGGACAGCAGGCCCGGGATCTCCACGGCGACCTTGTTGTGGCCCTTCTCGACATCTCCGTAGGCGAAGATCGAGAAGGGTGCGGGGGCTTCGCCGTCCCACAGCGCCTCGGCGGCGGCCATCTTCATCGGCTGCTGCTTGAACATCACCTTGCCGAGCAGATCACCGCTGATCGCCGTGCCGAGCCCGGCGATGATCAGCGTGATCAGGCCCAGCCGCAGCGAGGTCCGCATCACCGGCACGTGCTTCTTGCGCGCCAGGTGGAAGGCGGAGATGCCCACCATGAACGCGCCGCCGACCAGGAACGCGGCCGTCATGGTGTGGAAGAACTGGGTGAGGGCGGTGTTCTGGGTGAGCACGAGCCAGAAGTCGGTGAGCTCGGCCCGGCCCCGCTCCTCGTTGATGCGGTAGCCGACCGGGTGCTGCATCCAGGAGTTCGCCGCCAGGATGAAGTACGCCGAGAGGATGGTGCCGATCGAGACCATCCACATGCAGGCCAGGTGGATCTTCTTGGGCAGCTTGTCCCAGCCGAAGATCCACAGCCCGATGAAGGTGGACTCGAAGAAGAAGGCGATCAGCGCCTCGAAGGCCAGCGGGGCGCCGAAGACGTCGCCGACGAAGCGCGAGTAGTCGGACCAGTTCATGCCGAACTGGAACTCCTGCACGATGCCCGTGACCACACCCATCGCGATGTTGATCAGGAAGAGCTTGCCCCAGAACTTCGTCGCCCTGAGGTACTTCTCCTTCTCCGTGCGCACCCAGGCGGTCTGCAGGCCGGCGGTGAGAGCGGCGAGGGAGATCGTCAGAGGGACGAAGAGAAAGTGGTAGACGGTGGTGATGCCGAACTGCCAGCGCGCCAGAGTCTCTGGCGCCAGAGCGAGGTCCACGTCGTCTTCTCCTTACATCGCCGTGGTCACAGCGGGGCAGCCTGCCCCTTCATTCCCACCCATCCCGGGATGAACTGTGACACGCTTGTGAACGCGTTCACATTCACAAGCATTATGGCTCATACGAAATCCGTACGTAAGACCGGGGGTCCCCTACTCGAAGGTCACCTCTTCCCCAGACCTTCAACATATTGTTGAATCTGGGGCATGACCCTTCGGATGCGTATCTCCTGGCCGGCCGGGCACACCACGGCCACCCTCGAAGAAACCCCCACGAGCAAGGCGCTCGCGGGGGCTCTCCCGATCTCCTCCACTGCCCGGACCTGGGGCGAGGAGGTCTATTTCGACACACCGGTCTCCACTGCGGTCGAGGCCGACGCGCAGCAGGTGGTGGAGCCGGGCACGGTCGCCTTCTGGACCGAGGGCGACGCCCTCGCGCTCCCCTACGGCCCCACCCCGATATCGCGCGGCTCCGAATGCCGGCTCGCGAGCCCGTGCAACCTCCTGGGCTCGCTCGACGGCGATCCGCGCGTCCTGGCCACCGTCAGGGACGGCGACCCGATCCGCGTCGAGCTCGTCGAGGGCTGACCGGCCGCCCCCGACAACGCTCCACCCGGTCGGTCAGCCTTCCCGGCGGAAGCCCTCCGCCGCCTTCAGGAACAGGTCGTTCGCCTCGGACTCACCGATCGTGACGCGCACGCCCTCGCCCGCGAACGGCCGCACCACGACACCGTGCCGCTCACACTCCGCCGCGAAGTCCATCGTCCGCTCACCGAGCCGCAGCCAGACGAAGTTCGCCTGGGTGTCCGGCACGGTCCAGCCCTGGGCCACGAGCCCGGCGTGGACCCGCTCGCGCTCGCACACCAACGAGCCGACCCGCCCGATCAGTTCGTCCTCGGCCCGCAGCGAGGCCACCGCCGCGTCCTGGGCGACCTGACTGACTCCGAACGGCACCGCCGTCTTGCGCAGCGCCGCCGCCACCGGCTCGTGGGCGATCGCGAAGCCGACCCGCAGCCCCGCGAGACCGTACGCCTTGGAGAACGTCCGCAGCACCGCCACGTTCGGGCGATCGCGGTAGAGCTCGATGCCGTCCGGCACGTCGGTGTCGCGGACGAACTCCCGGTACGCCTCGTCGATCACCACGAGGACGTCGGAGGGCACCCGGTCCAGGAAACGCTCCAGCTCGGCCCGGCGCACCGCCGTGCCCGTGGGGTTGTTCGGGTTGCAGACGAAGATCAGCCGGGTCCGCTCGGTGATCGCCTCGGCCATCGCGTCGAGATCGTGGACCTCGCCCTCGGTCAGCGGCACCTGCACCGGCGTCGCCCCGCTGATCTGCGTGATGATCGGGTACGCCTCGAAGGACCGCCAGGCGTACATGACCTCGTCGCCCGGGCCGGCCGTCGCCTGGATGAGCGACTGCGCGATGCCCACCGAGCCCGTGCCGGTGGCCAGGTGCGAGAGAGGGACGCCGAAGCGGTCGGCGAGCTCCTGCATCAGACCGGTGCAGGCCATGTCGGGGTAGCGGTTGAAGGTCGCGGCCGCGGCCAGCGCGCTCTCCATGACCCCCGGCAGCGGCGGGTACGGGTTCTCGTTGGAGGACAGCTTGAAGGCGACCGGGCCACCCGAGGCGGCCGGCTTGCCCGGCTTGTACGTGGGGATGCCGTCCAGCACGGCGCGCAGCCTCGGGCTGCCCGCGCTCGTCCCGCCGGTCTCGCTCACTGAGCTCACTGTGGTCCTCCTCGACCGTCCGTACCACCAATACTCCTCACCTTATGAGGATTCCCCTCCGCTGCGAATGGGCTGTGGACAACAGGTGGGACAAGCTGTGGACACGAGAGGGAGCGCGGGGCTGGGTGGCGCGCGCCGGTGGCGGGCGCCGTGGCGCGCATCCCCCGTAGAGGTGAGTTGAGACCTCTTCGAGACATCGCCCCCTAGGCAGGCCCATGCGCGTCGACAACCATAGATCACACCTGCACACCCCCAACTACCTTGATTTCCAAGGCAATTGAGTGTTTTCGATCATGCAGAAACGTGCCTGTCAACGCGTGCATATGCGACCGGCCCAACCACCCGCCCTCGCCCTACTATCGGCTCGCCATGACAGCAGCAGGGAAGCACCAGGTGAGCCGGGCACAGACCCGGGGAAGCCGGCAGGGCCGAGCGGGCATCCGGGACGTGGCCGCAGCCGCCGGAGTCTCCATCACGACTGTCTCCGACGCGCTCAACGGCAAGGGCCGGCTCCCGGACGCCACCCGCCGCCACGTCCGCGAGGTCGCAGACCGGCTGGGCTACCGCCCATCCGCAGCGGCCCGCACGCTCCGTACCGGCAAATCGGGCCTCATCGGCCTGACCGTGACGACCTACGGGGATGAACCTTTCACCTTCACCGAATTCGCGTACTTCGCGGAGATGGCCAGAGCCGCCACATCGGCCGCACTCGCGCGCGGCTATGCCCTGGTCATCCTCCCCGCCACCTCCCGCCATGACGTCTGGTCCAACGTCGCCCTCGACGGAACCGTCGTCATCGACCCCTCCGACCACGACCCGGTCGTCACCGAGCTCGTCCGCCAGGGCCTCCCCGTCGTCTCCGACGGACGCCCCGCCGGCACCCTCCCGGTGACCGCATGGGTCGACAACGACCACGAAGCCGCCGTACTCGACCTCCTCGACCATCTCGCGGCCGCCGGCGCCCGCCGGATCGGCCTGCTGACCGGCACGACCACCGACACGTACACCCGCCTGTCCACCACCGCGTACCTCAACTGGTGCGAGCGGGTCGGACAGGACCCCGTCTACGAGGCCTATCCGGCGCACGATCCGTGCGCGGGCGCCGTCGCGGCCGACCGGCTGCTCGCCCGCCCCGACCGACCCGACGCCGTCTACGGACTCTTCGACCCCAACGGGACCGATCTGCTGGCGGCCGCCCGCCGCTACGGACTGCGCGTCCCCGAGGATCTGCTGCTGGTCTGCTGCAGCGAGTCGACCGTCTACGCCACCACCGAACCACCCATCACGACACTCTCGCTCAAACCCCGGCGTATCGGCACGGCCGTCGTCCAGCTCCTCATCGACGCCATCGAGGGGAACGACACCGACGGACCGGTCGAGCAGGTCATACCGACCGAACTCATCGTGCGGACGTCCTCCCAGAGGCGTTCGCCGCGCACGACAGTCAGCCCGCCCAGGTCACCTTCGAAGGACTAGCGCAGCATCAGCGAAGGGCCGGCGAGGACCAGCGAAGGACCGGTACGCGCCGGATGCCCGGCTCGGACCGGGCACAAACCCGGTCCGAGCCCGGCCTCGACCCTGGCCTAGACCTTCTCAATTCGGGCGAAACAACCGGTGAACCCGGAGTGGACCCGGATTCACCACCCCTGGTGCGTCACACAGGCGGACCCTCATTCCTATGATGGGCGCACGACACCGCGGACCACCCCGACCAGGCCGGTCCGCGATGTGCAGGGCATCGCGACGGTGGTGGAGGGGTCGATGACTCAGGGGGCCGGGCAGGAACCCGTGGTGCGCACGGCGACATTGCGTGACTTCCGCGTACCGCCGTACGCCCGGGTGCCCGTGCAGGGCCACGCGGGCGAGCCTCCTTCCGGGGCCCCCGGTGGCCCGGTCGGCGGACACCTCGAACCCGAGGCCCCCGCCGGTCCGGCCGGCACCTTCTTCGAACCGGGCACACCCGGTGGGCCGCTCGGCACTCCCGGCGGCCCCACCGGGCCGACCGGCACCTTCGGCGAGCCGACCGGCGCACTCCCCGCGCACGGCGCGTCCGCCGGGCCGCTCGATCCCACCCTCCACCTCCCCCTCGCGGGCGGCGCGTCCTCCATCGTCGCCGTCGCCACCGGACACCCCGGCAACGCCTTCCCCGAGGAGGACCTGCCCGAGGGCTACACCCCGACCGAGCGCGATCTGCCGGTCATCAACCGGGGCGACACGGTGCAGGTGCGGGTCGACCCGGTCGCGGTCCCGGCTCCCGCGCCGAGCCCCGCAGGCGAAGGCCCCGGGCCGCTCTACGTGGTCGGCGACGTCCACGGCTACCTCGACGAGCTCCTCGCCGCCCTGCACGCGCAGGGCCTCATCGACGAGAACGGCTCCTGGGCCGCCGGCAACGCCCGCCTCTGGTTCCTCGGCGACTTCACCGACCGCGGCCCCGACGGCATCGGCGTCATCGATCTCGTCATGCGGCTGTCCGCCGAGGCCGCGGCCGCCGGCGGCTACTGCAAGGCCCTGATGGGCAATCACGAACTGCTCCTGATCGGGGCCAAGCGGTTCGCCGACACCCCGGTCAACTCCGGCGCGGGCACCGCCACCTTCCAGGCCGCCTGGTTGCTCAACGGCGGCCAGAAGCACGACATGGACCGCCTCCAGGACGTCCACCTGCAGTGGATGTCCCGGCTCGACGCCGTCGTGGAGGAGGACGGGCACCTCCTGGTGCACTCCGACACGACCGCCTACCTCGACTACGGCAGCACGATCGAGGACGTCAACGAGACCGTCCACGAGATCATCAACCGGAACGACGCCGACGAGGTCTGGGACCTGTTCCGGAAGTTCACCAAGCGCTTCGCCTTCCGCGACGACGGCGGCCCCCAGGCCGTCCAGGAGCTGCTCGCCACCTACGGCGGCCGCCGGATCGTGCACGGCCACAGCCCCATCCCGTACCTCTTGGGACAGGTCGGGACCGAGGACGGCGAGGAGACCTCCGGTCCGGTCGTCGACGGCCCGCACGTGTACGCGGACGGTCTGGCGATCGCGATGGACGGCGGAGTGACCATGGCCGGAAAGCTACTGGTCGTCCAACTCCCCCTGCATGGCTGACGCATAACCCTCCGCATCCGGGGAAGTCGATTTCAGGAAACCCCCTGTCACCCTGTGCCGTAACCGCAATACCATCGGCTCATCCGTAGCAGGCTCTCCTCCGTTTCCGCCCAACTGCCCGTCATCCACGGACAACGCGGCCTTACGGAGCATCGGGGGATGCACATGAACGTGGCTCCGCACCTGCTGACCGAGGACCGTGCCGAGTACGAGCGCGTCCTCGACGATGCACTGCGTCACGCGCACGACCGGCCGGATCTCGCCGAGATCGGGAAACGGCTCACGTCCGAACAGCTGCGCACGATGGCCCTGAGCGCGACAGCGCTGATCACCGCGGCGGCGGCGGTGGAGTACGACCACTTCGTCAAGGTCCGCGCGGAGGGCCGTTCGTCGAGCGGTACGAGCGTGATGGACGCCGTTCTCGCGGCGGACGGAGAAGGCGCGGCCGGAGGCCCGGGCGCGGGCATCGTCGCGGTCGTCACCGTCCTCGCTCCCGTGCTCTCGGGCACGGCCGCAGTGATATTCCTGCTGGTCGGCGCCGTTCTCAAGGTGCTTTCCCCCACGCTCGTGTTCGCCGACACGCTGCTGACGGCGGGCTGGTTCTTCGGGGCCGTCGCCGCCGCGGGTCTGCTCTGCGCGGCGGCCGGCCTCCTCATGACCGCGCTGCGGAACCGCTCCACGGAAGTGGCCGCGGGAGCCTCGGGCGGGCAGGACGACGAGCTCTCCAGGGCCCGCGAGGCCTGGCGCACCGCCCTGCTGGAACGGGGCATCCTGCCGTTCCTCCGCGAGGCCCTGGCCGACCCCGCCGCACGCCCGGCTCCGCCCCTGCCCCCACAGCGCACGGAGCGTACGGACCGCATCCCGAAGATCGGCTACAGCGGACCGAACTTCTCCAGCCCGAGCGAGGGCGCCTCGGGCACCCGCCCACGGTTCAGCAGCCCGGACTTCACCGGCCCCGACTTCACCGGGCCGGACCTGAGCTCACCGGAGCCGCGGCCGGAGTGATCTCCGGCCGGTCGGCTCAGAGGACCCCGGCCCGGCCCGCGGCGGTGATCCAGGACGGGAACTCGGAGAGAAGCCGGTCGTACAGCTCCGGGTCCGGAACCGTGCTGATGTCGTCGACGGCGAAGAAGCCGACGTTGTCCACGAGCCGGCCCGCCAAGGTGTCGAGCCGTTCGAGGACTCCGTACTGGGCCCGCCCCAGGCCCACGAACTGCCAGAAGATCGGTTCCGCCGCCGCGTCCCGAAGCTCCCGCTCGATCTCCGCGTTGCGGTACACCCCGCCGTCGGAGAAGAACAGCACGAGCGTGGGGGCGGCCGCCGGATTCTCCCGGACGTAAGCGCGGACCTGGGCGATCGCCTTCTGCTCCTCGTTCTGGATGCCCACGTCCCGCATGTCGATCTGGCCGGCCTCCAGCCCCTTCGGCGGCTTCCTGCGGCGGAAGAGGCCCACCGCTCCCGCCCGGACATGGAGCCGCAGCCAGTCGGGCAGCTCGCCGAGTCGCAGATCCGGCAGCCGCACCGCGTTCGAAGCGAAGGTCCAGGCCTGCATCTCGCCATCGTCGTCCAGTTGCGCGGCGACGGCGGCCATGCGCTCGACGACATCGGCCACCACACCCCTCGAGTACAAGGACGCCATGGAGCCGGATGCGTCGAGGACGAGGATGACGCGGGCCGTGATCCCCTCCGCACCGTGCTTGCGCAGGCTCACCGCGACCTGTTCCTTGCGGAGCGACAAGCGCTTGCGCATGTCGACAGGCAGGCGCTCCACATCCTTCTCGAAACGCGGCCCGGAAGCCGCGGGCGCAGCTGCTGGGACGGCCGGAACGGATGCGGGAGCCGGCCGCCGCTCAGGCTCCGGTTCCTCGTCGACGCTGATCCCGAAGTCGGTGGCGAGTCCGGCCAGTCCGGAGGCGTACCCCTGCCCGACGGCGCGGAACTTCCACTGCCCCGATCGGCGGTACAACTCCCCGCCGATGAACGCGGTCTCCGTCGTGGCGGTCATCTCGAACCGGGCGATCTCGCTCTCCGTGCCCGCGTCGACCAGCCGCAGAGTCAGTCCGGGCACCTGCCCGAACGTCCCGCCGTCCGCCGACGCACACAGGACGACGCGGTCGACAGCGGGCTCCAGTCCCCCCAGATCCACTTCGATCGTGTCGGTCGTCTCGTCGGCCGTCCGGGACGTCCCGCCCACGGCCTGCCGCTTCCCGAGATGGCGTACGGCCCCGGAAGCGTGTCTCGGCTGGTTGTAGAAGACGAAGTCACCGTCGTCCCGCACCCGTCCGGCCTCGGTGAGCAGCAGCGCCGAGGCGTCGCTGTCCGGTACTCCCCGCCCCGCCGTCCAGGAGAGCACGGCACGCACCACGGGAGAGCCGACGGGAAGATTGGCGCCCTTGCTGAGGGAACTCGCTGTCATGACGCCAGTCTGCCCAGTCCGCGGCGCCATGGGACCTCATTCGCCCCCTCATCCGGAACGGCGGATCCGCCGACTCGGCTCACCGGCCGTGCCGACCGGCAGCCCCGAACGCGACCGGCCGACGACGCCCCCGTAGCCGTCGGCCGGTCAGCTCACTCTCCCGGTCAGTCCGCCAGCGGCAGGTAGACCCGGTTGCCCGCGGCCGCGAACTCCGCGGACTTCTCCGCCATCCCGGCCTCGATCTCCTCCGACGCGAGATCGCCGCCGTGCTCACGCCGGATGTCCTGCGAGATCTTCATCGAGCAGAACTTCGGACCGCACATCGAGCAGAAGTGCGCGGTCTTCGCGGGCTCCGCCGGCAGCGTCTCGTCGTGGAACTCACGGGCCGTGTCCGGGTCCAGCGCCAGGTTGAACTGGTCCTCCCAGCGGAACTCGAACCGCGCGTCCGACAGCGCGTCGTCCCATTCCTGCGCCCCCGGGTGCCCCTTGGCCAGGTCGGCCGCGTGCGCCGCGATCTTGTACGTGATGACGCCGGTCTTCACGTCGTCGCGGTTGGGCAGGCCCAGGTGCTCCTTGGGCGTGACGTAGCAGAGCATCGCCGTGCCCCACCAGGCGATCATCGCGGCGCCGATGCCGGAGGTGATGTGGTCGTACGCCGGAGCGACGTCCGTCGTCAGCGGGCCGAGGGTGTAGAACGGCGCCTCCTCACAGATCTCCTGCTGGAGGTCGATGTTCTCCTTGATCTTGTGCATCGGGACGTGGCCCGGGCCCTCGATCATCGTCTGCACGTTGTGGCGCTTCGCGATCGTGTTGAGCTCGCCGAGCGTCTTCAGCTCCGCGAACTGCGCCGCGTCGTTGGCGTCCGCGATCGAACCGGGGCGCAGGCCGTCACCCAGCGAGTACGTCACGTCGTACGTCGCGAGGATCTCGCAGAGCTCCTCGAAGTTCGTGTAGAGGAAGTTCTCCTTGTGGTGCGCGAGGCACCAGGCGGCCATGATCGAACCGCCGCGCGAGACGATGCCGGTCTTGCGGCGGGCGGTCAGGGGGACGTACGGCAGCAGCACGCCGGCGTGCACCGTCATGTAGTCGACGCCCTGCTCGGCCTGCTCGATGACCGTGTCCTTGTAGATCTCCCAGGTCAGTTCCTCGGCCTTGCCGTCGACCTTCTCCAGCGCCTGGTAGAGCGGCACGGTGCCGATCGGCACGGGGGAGTTGCGCAGCACCCACTCGCGGGTGGTGTGGATGTTGCGGCCGGTGGAGAGGTCCATGACCGTGTCCGCGCCCCACTTGGTCGCCCAGGTCATCTTCTCCACCTCCTCCTCGATGGAGGACGTGACCGCGGAGTTGCCGATGTTGGCGTTGACCTTCACCAGGAACCGCTTGCCGATGATCATCGGCTCGATCTCCGGGTGGTTCACGTTCGCCGGGAGCACCGCGCGACCCGCGGCGATCTCCTCCCGTACAACCTCGGGGGAGACGTTCTCCCGGATCGCGACGTACTCCATCTCCGGAGTGATCTCGCCCCGGCGGGCGTACGCGAGCTGGGTCACCGCCTGGCCGTCACGGCCCCGGCGGGGCAGCCGGGGCCGGCCGGGGAAGACCGCGTCGAGGTTCTTCAGCCCACCACCGCGCGGCGAGGTGTGCTTGATGCCGTCGTCCTCGGGGCGCACGGGCCGGCCCGCGTACTCCTCGGTGTCGCCGCGGCCGATGATCCAGTTCTCGCGCAGCGGCGGGAGGCCCCGCCGTACGTCGGTGTCGATGGTGGGGTCGGTGTACGGACCGGACGTGTCGTAGAGCGTCACGTCCTTGCCGTTGGTGAGGTGCACCTGTCGGACGGGCACCCGGAGGTCGGGGCGCGAGCCCTCGATGTACCCCTTGTGCCAGCCCGGCTTGCGCTCGTCCTGGCTGGTGGCAGGCGTGCGTGCATCCTGAATGGTCATGAGACCGATCTCCCTACGCCGGCATTACCCGGTAACAGGTTCGGCGGTCGGCGCAGCCTCCTCCCGTACGTACGTCCAGTACGCGCGTACGGTGATCAGCGCCCTCTCAGCCCGGTGCTCCGAGCTCCCGCGTGTGCAAAGGTGCCACCACGCTAGCGTCAATCCGGCCGTGCTGAACAGTGGGCCCCCATCGTTCTTGCGATGATCGGTCGGTGACTTCCTCGCAGCAGACCCCAGAACCCGACGGCCACGGCGGACACGGCGACGCGGGCCACGGGCACGGCCACGCCCACAGCCACGGGCCTGCCGCGCCTGTCTCCCGTCATCTGCGCAGAGTCATCGCCGCCGTCCTGATCCCGTTCGCCACGGCCGTGGTGGTCGGTCTCGCGGTCCTGTGGCCGGGAGGCGCCCCGGAGCACGAGCGCACCGGAGTCGGTTTCGACCGGCAGACCTTCCAGGGCAAGGTCGTCGCGGTCGAGCAGGTCGACTGCAAGGACGTGAACGCCGCCCAGGTCCCGCCGACCGGGGACACGTCCACCCCCCAGGGCCGGGAGGCCGTCAACGCCCAGCAGGCGACGTGCGAGAAGGCGACGGTCGAGGTCACCGACGGCCCCGACAAGGGCCGCACGTTCACGGAGATCGTGCAGCCGGACGCGCCGCGTCAACTGGACGAGGGGCAGGGCGTGGTGGTGGCGTACGCCCCCGACGCCCCGCGCGATCTGCAGTATTCGGTGACGGACGTGAACCGCAAGGTTCCGCTGACGGTCCTCGCCCTGATCTTCGCGATCGTGGTCGTGCTGGTCGGCCGGATGCGCGGCGTGATGGCGCTGATCTCGCTCGCCCTGAGCTTCCTGATCCTGACCTTCTTCATCCTGCCGGCGATTCTTCAGGGCTCGAATCCGCTGGTGGTCGCGGTGGTCGGATCGAGCGCGATCATGCTGATCGCGCTCTACATGTGCCACGGCCTGTCGGCCCGTACCTCGGTGGCGGTGCTCGGCACCCTGATCTCACTGCTGCTGATCGGGCTGCTCGGCTCGGTCTTCATCGGCTGGGCGTCGCTGAGCGGCAACACGGACGACAACACGGGCCTGATCCATGGCCTGTACCCGGAGATCGACATGTCCGGCCTGCTGCTCGCGGGCATCATCATCGGCTCGCTGGGTGTCCTCGACGATGTGACGGTGACCCAGACCTCGGCGGTGTGGGAGCTGCACCAGGCCGACCCCCGGATGGGCCCGCGCGCGCTCTACCGGGCCGGGATCCGGATCGGCCGCGACCACATCGCGTCCGTGGTGAACACGCTGGTGCTCGCCTACGCCGGTGCGGCCCTGCCTCTGTTGCTGCTCTTCTCCATCGCGCAGAGCAGTGTGGGGACGGTGGCCAACAGCGAGCTGGTCGCGGAGGAGATCGTACGGACGCTGGTGGGATCGATCGGTCTCGTCGCGTCGGTCCCGGTGACCACCGCGCTGGCCGCCCTCGTGGTCTCCGCCGACCGGCCGGGCGGCCTCGCGCCGGAGAAGCGCGCGGCCAGGGGTGGGCGCCGCCGCCGGGCGAAGTGATCGACCGCCTCGGGCGTCGTTCCCTGCGACGGAAGAGACGCCCGGGGCGGAAGAGACGCCCGGGGCGGGTGGGGCGGGCGAGACGGGTGGGGCGGGCGAGACGGGCCGGACGAGCGAGACGGAGCGCCGGGACCAGCGCTGCCTGCGTTCTGCGGCTGCGTTGTGGGGCGCGCGCGTTCTGAGGCGCGTTCTGAGGCGCGTTTCTGAGGCTGCGTCCTCAGCCGGCGTTCTCAGCCGGCGTTCTCAGCCGGCGTTCTCCTCGGCCAGAATGCGGCCGAGAGCAGCTTCCAGATGGCCCTCGAAGTCGCCCAGTGTCCGTTCCTGACCGAGCGGAACCAACCTGTCCGTACGGTCGAGGAAGGCGACGAGCGGCGGAGCGCTGGCCCGGAACAGGGCCCGTTCGCTGCCGACCTGGAGCCGGATGGAGACGTCCGAAAGTGTCTCGCGGCCTGTCGGCGCGATGTGCACATCGCCGTCCCCGCTCGGCCGGTTGATCCCGTCCAGCAGCAATTCCCGTCCGAAGGCCCAGGTCACGGGCGCGTCTCCGGGGAGATGGAAGGTCATCCGCACCGCGTAGGGATCTCCAGTCTCGTACCGGAGTTCCACAGGGATCCTGAAGGAGAGCTCCTCGGAGACGAGGAAGCTCATCAGGACCTCGGCCTGAACCGACTCTCGCATCATGTACCCCGCAGTAGATGAAGCAGTTGTGTAGACACGGCTGCTGAAAGCTGTGATCAAAACGGCCAGGAATGATCCCCCATGGCCCTCTTGACGCAATCGTGCTGGAAGCGCTAGCAGATCACAAGGAGTGATTTTTCAGATACTGATAGAGAAAGCGAAGGAACTGAAGAGCCTTCCGATCTCATTGCGTAGCTGATCGACTGCGGGCAGCAACCGTTCTTCCTGGTGGAGGGGCAGCGAAATCGCCATGGCGGCCGCCGTGGACCCCGCGGTGATGGGGACGGCGGCACAAACCGTGCCCAACGCATACTCCTGACGCTCCACCAGGGGTTCCATTCGCCCCATACCTCCCAAACGCTCCAAAAGCGCCCGTCGGTTACGCACCGTATACGGGGTGATGGATTCCACCGGATGGCGGTCGAGGTGGTCTTGACGACTTCTCAGATCCAGTTGACTGAGCAGGCACTGGCCGATCGCATGGGCGTGGCCGGTCTCGCGGAAGTCCGCCCATTCGTCCACGGCGGGAGCGGAAGGGGTGTCGGCGACGGCGACGAGTTCGATCTCGCCCTCGCGGTAGATCGCGAAGTAGACGGGGACGCCGATCTCGTCGCGCCAGTGCGCGAGCGAGTCTTCGATCTTGGTGCGACGATTCTGCAGAACTCCACCGCCGGCCAGTCGGCCCGCTGCGTCGCCGAACAGGAACACCCCCTTCTCGCGGCGCAGATAGCCTTCGTGCGTCAGGGTGCGGAGCAGGTGGTACGCGGTGGGAAGCGGGAGACCCGCTTCGCGCGCGAGCTGCTTGGCGGGGGCTCCGTCCTCGTGGGAGCCCACGGCTTCCAGGAGTCTCAGCGCCCGCTGCACCGAGCCGATCAGGGTAGGAACAGCAGACTGCGTAGCCGTGGCCAAAGGTCACCCCCAGGCATGACGACGGGTGTTGTGCACCCGCCCGCGGGGGCCGCCCCCGCGCGCCCGCCGCGGCCTGGGAACCGGTGGGGTCCGGTGGCGGACCCGCCCGGGACAGGTGAAGAATGGCTGGTCAGCGCTGTCGTCTACGCCAGTTTCCCCGGGGCGGCAGAGCTTCCACTCTAGGGGCAGGCCCCGGGCGTCGGCGCGGTTTCAACCACCGCGTCCCTCGGCCGGGCTAACAGCCCAGGAGTGGTTCATACCGGCGGGTAGCTTGTGCTACCAATCCTCGCGCGAGGACGACGAGGCGGTGAACTTCCGCACGACGTAGATCAGTCCACCGACGAGGGCGACGAAGACCAGCACCTTGAAGAGCAGACCGATCACGAACATCGCGATGCTGGTGATCAGGCCACCGAAGACAAGCAGGGCGATGACCGGTATGGCCACCCACTTCACCCACCAGGGCATCCCCGCGAGAATCTCTCGTACCGCCATCGCGCCTACCTCTTCTCCCGAAGACTCCGCTCCGCGCGATCTGCGCCGAACACCCTCGATGCTAGGCGCGGCACCGGGGCCCGCGGGGGCCTCGCAGCCCTTGCTGTCCCCTGATCCGACCCCTAGGGGAGCTCAGGACTCCGGCGGGGAGAAGACCACCATGACCCGGAGATCCTCGGTGATGTGGTGGAACTTGTGGGCCACCCCGGCCGGCACGTAGACCACGCTGCCGCGCGCGACCTGCGTCGTCTCCATCCCGACCGTGATCGCGGCCCGGCCGCTCACGACGAAGTACACCTCGTCCTGACCGTGCGGCTGCTGCGGGTCGAGGGAGCCCGCGTCGAGCGCGTACAGGCCCACCGACATGTTCCGCTCCCGCAGGAACTGGAGGTACGCGCCGTCGTTGGCGGCGCGCTCCGCCTCCAGCTCGTCCAGTCGGAATGCCTTCATCGTGCGTCCGCCCCTGCCCTTGGCCCGATCATGTCTGCCACGATCAGACACATGAAGAATTTTGTAGTCAAGACGCTCGCGAACGCGGGCGCTCTCGGAGTGGCCATCTGGCTGCTCCAGGACATCACCCTGACCGGTGACAGCACGGGCAAGAAGGCCTGGACACTCATCCTCGTCGCCCTGGTTTTCGGCGTGGTGAACTTCCTGGTGAAGCCGGTCGTCAAGCTGATCTCGCTTCCGCTGTTCATCCTCACCCTCGGCCTGATCACCTTGGTGATCAACGCCTTGATGCTGCTGCTCACCTCCTGGCTGGCCGACCAGCTCGACCTCAGCTTCCATGTCGAAGGCTTCTGGACCGCCGTGCTCGGCGGCCTGATCATCTCCGTGGTCTCCTGGGCGCTCAACATCGTTCTCCCCGACGGGGACTGAGTGCGGACGATGACATACCGCATCTGTTTCGTCTGCACCGGCAACATCTGCCGGTCGCCGATGGCCGAGTCCGTCTTCCGCGCCCGCGTGGAGGAGGCCGGCCTGGCGAGCGCGGTCGAGGTGGACAGCGCGGGCACCGGCGGCTGGCACGAGGGCGACGGTGCCGATCCGCGGACGGTCGCCGTCCTGGAGGACCACGGCTACGCCTCCGCGCACACGGCCCGCCGGTTCCGTGCCTCGTGGTTCCCGGCGCTCGATCTGGTGATCGCCCTCGACGAGGGGCATCTGCGGGAACTCCGGCGGCTCGCCCCGACCGTGGAAGACGCGGCGAAGATACGGCTGCTGCGCTCGTACGACCCGGTGGCCGACGATCCCGACGTCCCCGACCCGTACTACGGCGGGGCGGAAGGGTTCGAGGAGTGCCTGGAAATGGTGGAGGCCGCGAGCGAGGGACTGCTCGCCGCGGTGCGCGAGAGGGTGGAGGAACGAGCGGCATGAGCATGGACGCAGTGGGCGACGGTCTCGGCGAGGGCACGCGGGCGGTGCGCGCCGGGCTTCCCGAGCCGGTCAAGTACGAGCCCACCCTGCCGGGGCCGGTGTTCGCCGCCCACTTCCACCTGCCGGGTGATCCCTCCGGCCCCTACACGTACGGGCGGGACGAGAACCCCACCTGGTCCCATCTGGAACGCGCCATCGGGCAGCTGGAGGCGCCGGGGGAGCCGGGCGTCGAGACGCTCGTCTTCGCCTCGGGCATGGCCGCCATCTCCGCCGTCCTCTTCTCCCAGTTGAAGGCGGGCGACACGGTCGTCATGCCGGACGACGGCTATCAGGCGCTGCCGCTGCTCCACGAGCAGCTCAGGGCGTACGGCATCGAGGTCCGCACCGCGCCGACCGGCGGCGACGCCCAGCTGTCCGTGCTGGACGGCGCGCGGCTGCTGTGGATCGAGACGCCCTCCAACCCCGGGCTCGACGTCTGCGACATCCGTCGCCTGGTGCGCGCGGCGCACGAGGGCGGGGCGCTCGTCGCGGTCGACAACACCTTGGCCACGCCGCTCGGCCAGCGGCCGCTGGAGCTCGGCGCGGACTTCTCCGTCGCGAGCGACACGAAGGGGATGACCGGGCACGGCGACATCCTGCTCGGCCACGTCAGTTGCCGCGATCCGCGCCTGGCGGCGGAGGTACGGCGCTGGCGCAAGATCGTCGGCGCGATCCCCGGCCCGATGGAGGCGTGGCTCGCCCACCGCTCCCTCGCCACGCTCCACCTCCGCATCGACCGGCAGTGCGCCTCGGCCCTGGCCCTCGCCGAGGCCCTGGATGCGCGCGCCGAGGTGGCCGGACTGCGCTACCCGGGGCTGCCCGGCGATCCTTCGCACGCGGTGGCGTCACGGCAGATGCGGCGCTTCGGGCCCGTGGTGTCCTTCGTCCTTCCCGACCGGCCGTGGGCGGAGCGGTTCCTCGACGCCCTGCGCCTGGTGGACGACGCGACCAGCTTCGGCGGTGTGCGCTCCACCGCCGAGCGACGTGGGCGGTGGGGAGGCGATTCCGTCCCGGAGGGCTTCATCCGCTTCTCCGTCGGCGCGGAGGACCCGGAGGACCTGGTCGCGGACGTGCTGCGCGCCCTCGACGAGGCCGAGAAGGCCGCCTGCTGACGCACGGCCGCCGCAGCTCGGCACACGGAACGGGGCGCTCCGAGCCTCCCCCCTCATGGCTCGGAACGCCCCGGTTCCACGCGCGGAGAACCGCCTGACCCAGGCTAGTTGACTCTGCGTCAGTGTCCAATCACGGTAGCGACAGAGGCCTATCGACTTATTTATAGTTGGACGGTCCTGAGGCGCCGTCAGCCGGCCGCCTGAGTCGAACGGCCGCACGGCCGGGAGGGGGCGGACATGGATCTCGCCCTGCTGCGCACATTCGTCACGGTGCACCGGGCCGGCTCCTTCACCCGCGCCGCGGCGCTTCTCGGGCTGTCCCAGCCGGCGGTCACCAGCCAGATCCGCACCTTGGAACGACAGCTGGGCCGCCCGCTCTTCCTCCGACAGGCCCGTGGCGTCACCCCCACCACCATCGGCGACGAGTTGGCCCACCGCGCCGCCCCGCATCTGGACGCGCTCGTCGAGATCGCCGAGACCGGCCCGGGCGAGGAGAGCGGGATCCGTACGCTCCATCTCGCCGGGCCTCCCGAGTTCACCTCGTTACGGGCCCTGCCCGCCCTCACACCCCTCGTCTCCCAGGGACTGGCCGTACGGACCTCCTTCTCCGGGAACACCGAGGAGGTCCTCGAGGGCCTCGCCGCGGGCCATCACGATCTGGCCATCGCCACCGCCCGCCCGCGCGGCGGCCTGCTCACCTCGACCCCGCTCTGCGACGAGGAGCACGTGCTGGTCGCCGCCCCGCGCTGGGCCGCCCGGCTCGCACCGGAGGTGCTGCTCCGGAAAGGCGCCGTCGTCCTGGAGCAGCTGCCGGTGGTGGAGGTCCATGAGTCGCTGCCGTTCGTCTCCCGCTATTGGGCGGCCGTCTTCGAGACCAAGCCGGCCTCGGCCGCCACGGTCATAGCTCCCGATCTGCGGGCGGTCCTGGAATCGGCGGCCTCGGGAGCCGGTCTCGCCGTCCTTCCGCGCTATCTGTGCGAGGAGGCCCTGGAGCGGGGACGCCTCGTGGCGCTCCTCGATCCGCCGGTCCCGCCGCTGCGGACGTACTTCCTCGTCGTCCGCGCCGGCACCCTCGCGCTGCCGCACATCGCGCGGGCCCACGAGCGGCTCCTGGGCGCCTCTGGAGACTGGTGAGTTTCAGGACACCCGTGGCGGGCCATTTTCTTCCCATGACCGAACGCCCTGTGGTCAAGCGCACCGCACGCGCCATCCTGCTCGACGGAAACGACCTCATCCTCATCAAGCGCACCAAGCCGGGGATGGATCCCTACTGGGTGACACCCGGCGGCGGGGTCGAGGCATCGGACTCCACCGTCGTCCAGGCCCTCCACCGCGAGGTGCACGAGGAACTCGGCGCCAAGATCACCGATGTGGTCCCGTGCTTCGTCGACACCGTGGAGCACATCGTCGACGGCGGCGTCTCGGGGGTGAAGGTCCAGCACTTCTTCGTCTGCCGGCTCGAGTCGATGGACCCCTCGCTGCGCCACGGACCGGAGGTCGAGGAGCCGGTCGGCGAGTACGAGATCGTCCGGGTGCCGTTCACGCGGGTCGGTATCGCCGCGGTCCATCTCGTACCGCTGTCCCTGCGTCACTACCTGGACGGCAACATCGAGGGGGTCCGCGCCATGCACGCTCCCGACCTGGGCTGACTACCCGCCGCCCACCACCACCAGATCCTCCAGGGAATCGTGGCGTATCCGCTCGGCGGGGATCCCGATCCCGCGCAGGGTGTCGACCCCGCGACGGATCATGCCGGGCGGCCCCGACAGATACGCCTCGTACTCGTTCCACGGGCCGTGCTGGCGCACCTCGTCCAGCAGCCGCGCCCGGTCCTCGGTGACCGGCCGCACCGACAGCCAGGGGAAGGTCTGCTGGAGTCGCATCATCGTGTCGATGTCGTAGAGGTCATCGCCGCTGCGCGCCCCGTAGAACACCTCCACCCGGCGCCGGTCCCCGTGCTCGGCGACATCCTCGACCAGCGCCTTGATGGGGGCTATCCCGGTGCCACCCCCCAGGCAGAGCAGCCCGTTGTCGGTGGAGTGGTCGACCGTCATCGACCCGGCCGGTGGCCCGAGACGCAGGACGTCACCGGGGCGCGCATGGTGCACCAGGGCGTTGGAGACCCAGCCTGCCGGAACCGCCTTCACATGCAGAGAGAGCAGTCCGTCGGCGCGCGGCGCGGAGGCGAAGGAGTAGTGCCGCCATACCCGCGGCCACCACGGTGTCTCCAGCGTCGTGTACTGGCCGGCGAGAAAGGGGTAGTGCTGGTCGGGGCGGAGGGTGATCACCGCGATGTCCGGAGTCCGCAGATCGTGCGAGACGACCTCTGCCTGCCACCAGGCGGGCGCCTGCTGCTCGCTCTCAGCCGCCGCGTCGATCATGATCTGCGAGATCGTGGTGTACGTCCGGACCCAGGCGGCTTCGGCCTCCTCGTCCCACGTCACCGTGGCGTACCGGGTCAGCGCCCCGATCAGGGCCTCGCCGACGGCCGGGTAGTGAGCCGGCTGTGTGCCGTACTTGCGATGGCCCCGGCCCAGATTCCGCAGGTACGCGGTGAGCACCGGGGCGTTGTCCATGTGCTCGGCCGCCGTCAGCAGCGACGCGAGGAGCCGGTCCCGCTGGGTGTCCATGGCCGCGGGGAACATGGAACGCAGCTCGGGATGGCGGACGAAGAGCAAGGCGTAGAAGTACGAGGTGACCTTGTCGGCCACAGGGCCGATCTCCGCCAGCGTGCGGCGGATGCGAGCGGCATCGGGAGAGGGCTCCGAAGGTATTCGGGGTGGTGGTGCATCGCCCTCAGCGACCGACTGGGGGGTCGGAGCGTCCATCATCTGCCTCGCCTCGCGCAAGCGGCTCTTGTCGCGGCAGCGTGGCAGGTTCGGCCACCGGTTCGGACAGAAAGTGCAATTCTCGGGCATTAGCCCTTCGGGTACGGCTAGGCTGCGCCCTTTCGGACCAGCTCGTACGCCTCTCGCAGATCGTTTCCGACGTAGGCATGGCGGGAGAGCCCGGCCAGATGGCGGTCCGCGTTCACCGCCACTGCCAGGGGAACCGCGGCGAAGAGCTGCGCATCGGACATCGAGTCGCCGTAGGCGACGCAGTCCTCGAAGCCCAGCCCGTACTCCTCGCAGAGTCGCCGCGCGATGCTCACCTTCGCCGCGGCGTTGAGGATTCCCGGGCGGTGGATGGGCGCCGTGAAGGGAACCGCAGGCCATCGCGAACCGTGCGCCGCGTCCGCCCCCCAGTCGAGAAGGCGCTCGACGAAGAAGTCCGGCGAGAGCGAAATGACCGCACAGCGACCTCCCTGGGCCCGGATGTCCGCCCACACCTCGCGGATACCGGCCAGCCAGGGAGCCCCGTCGAAGGCGGCTGTGACCTGCTCGGGAGTCAGAGCGGACCAGAGTTCGCGTGCTTGAACGGCGAACTCGTCGGGAGTCAGCCCCGCCAGAAGAAATCCCCGTTCCAGGGCTGCGATCTCCTCAGTGACACCCAGCTGCCGAGAGATCTCCACAGCTGCGGCCGACCCCCGGATCAGGGTCCCGTCGAGATCGAAGAGGTGAAGTCTGCCTCGGCCCTGGAACGTCGTCATGTACGCCGAGGCTAGTACGCGCGGTTACTCCCGCGGTCGGACGCGGGAGGAGAACGCCGGGCGGCACGGTGTTTCACGTGAAACATCTCAAGCGACCCGCTCGGCGGGCCCTCCTCGTGACCCATTCGCTGTCTCCGCGGCGTGGCTCGGGCTCAAGGCGTTCACCGACTGGCTCCTGGCACCGGTCGCCGTGACCACCCTGGTGAGCGGCCTGGTGCTGTCCTTGGGGACTCTTCAGCCTCGTGGCGGCGCCGATGGTGTCGACGACGGCCTATCCCTTCATGACGGCAGTCTCGGTACTCAAGCCATGGGGGCTGACCCGAAGGGGCTGGCGCCTACGGGCGCAGGCCGGTTCCCGTAAAACGGTGGACGGACGATCAGTACGTCAGACAGCCTGAGTCCCATGCCGACCTCGCTCGCTCCGCTCGACCAGCTCCCCTTCAGACGTCTCACGGCGGACGACCTCATCGCCTGCGCCGATCTCTCCGAAGACCGGGGCTGGCCCCGCGAGGAGCACAAGTGGAGCCTGCTGCTCACTGCGGGGACCGGCTACGGCATCGACGATCCGGTCGGCAAGGGTCTCATCGCGGCCTGCGTAGTCACCTCGTACGGGGCGGGGCTGGCGGCGATCGGGATGGTGCTGGTCGCCGAGAGGTACGCCCGCCGGGGCGTCGGGCGCCGCCTGATGCTCCATGTGCTGGACGAGGCTGGCGACACCCCGCTCACGCTCCATGCGACCCCGAACGGCCAGCCGCTCTACGAGCAGCTCGGCTTCGTCCGGACGGGCCGCGCGGAGATGGTGAAAGGCTGCTTCACCGCGAAGGAGCCGGCTCCCGACGTCCCCACCCGCCCCGCCACCGCGGAGGACCTCCAGGCGATCCTGCGCCTGGACACGGAGATCTTCGGCCTGGACCGGACGCATATGATCACCCGCCTGCCCGCCTTTGCGGACCAGCTCCGCGTCACCGAGGTGGACGGCGAGATCACCGGCTTCGCGGCGGCCTGGCCCAACATGGACACCCATGTCATCGGCCCCCTGATCGCCCGGGACACGGCGACGGCGCAGGCCCTCGTCGCCTCCCTGGCCGCGGCCACGGACCGCCCCCTGCGCACGGACATCGATGTACGCCACGAGTCGCTGCTGCGCTGGCTCAAGACGAACGGTCTCGCCCCTGTCGCGTTCAACACGGTCATGGTGCGCTCACTGACCACCCTCCCTGGCGACTGGAGCCGGAGGTTCGCGCCCCTCACGGTCGCGGCAGGATGAAAGTCTCAATAGTTGCAGACGCGGACTATTGCAGTCATCGTCTACTCTGGGAGAAGCCGCTCCGGACCGAGGAGACACCATGACCGCGACCGACCCCGCCCTCACCGCCCTCTCCCAGGGCTGGTGCGCTCTCTCGCTGCTGCACGGCAGGATCGAGTCCCACATCGAGCGCGCGCTGGAGGCCAAGCACGGCCTGAGCATGCGCGAGTACTCGCTGCTCGATGTCCTCAGCCGCCAGCACAGCGGTCCCGGTGGGCATCTCCAGATGAAGCAGGTCGCGGACGCCGTCGTGCTCAGCCAGAGCGCCACCACTCGCCTGGTGACCCGCCTGGAGGACCGCGGCCTACTCACGCGCTACCTCTGCGCCACCGACCGGCGCGGCATCTACACCGACGTCACCGAAGCCGGCATGAAGCTCCTCGACGAGGCACGGCCCACCAATGACGGGGCGCTGCGCGAAGCGCTCGACGAGGCGGCGAAGAACCCCGAGCTGGCTCCCCTGGTCCGCGTCGTCGAGGGACTGCGCGTCCCGGCCTAGCCCGCACAGCCCCGGGCGTAGTCTGCGGCCCATGAGCGATCTTCACATACGGCCCGCCACCGCCGAGGACCTTCCGGACATCGTCGCGATGCTCGCCGACGACCCCCTGGGGGCACAGCGCGAGTCCCCGGACGACCTCACGCCGTACACCACGGCCCTCGAACGACTGGCACAGGACCCGAACCAGCATCTCGTCGTCGCTGTGCGCGAGGGCAAGGTCGTCGGCACCCTGCAGCTCACGGTCATCCCCGGTCTCTCCCGGCGCGGGTCCACCCGGTCGATCATCGAAGGCGTCCGCATCCACGCGGAGGAGCGGGGCAGCGGCCTCGGCACCCAGCTCATCGAGTGGGCCGTGGAGGAGTCCCGACGGCAGGACTGCCAGTTGGTGCAGCTGACCTCCGACGCCAGCCGTACGGACGCCCACCGCTTCTACGAGCGGCTGGGGTTCGAGGCCTCCCACCTCGGCTTCAAAATGGCGCTCTGAGGCCCAGGGCCGCTACAGCCACCGAAGGACCGCAGGACGCCGAGGCGCGTGGCCCTCGACGTCCTGTTTCACGTGAAACACGTGCTCAGAGGCCGCGCCAGCCCGCCTCGTCGACTCCGCCGGGGATTGCATCGCCCCGCTCGTACGGTTCTCGGGTGAAGACGAAGGAAGCGAGATCCAGATGGCTCACCGAGCCGTCCGGCCGCCGCACCGCGCGCAGGGTCTCCCCCGCGTAATAACCGTTCAGACCGATCCACCCGCCGTCGGGCAGCGCCCGGAAGGTCGCCCGCCGTCCGGCACCCCGCAAGGGCTCGAGGACGACGCTCCGGTCGGGTCCCAGACGCAGCCCGAACGCGTACGTCCCCCAGTACCAGGGCCCGGTCAGCTCCAGCAGTTCCTGATCGACCTCGGCCTCCGGCAACGGCCGCCACGGCTCCGGGAACCTGGGCTCGGCATCCGCCACGATCCGTACGAGATCCGCGGCCACCACCGACGTCAGCGGCCCCGAGGTCGCGTTGGCGAGCGCCACCGCCGCCACCCCGTCCTCCACACTCACCCAGAGGCACGCGACGAAGCCCGGCAGCGAGCCGGTGTGGCCGATCAGCGTCCGGCCGTCCCTGCGCAGCAGTTGCACACCGAGGCCGTAGCCACCCTCCCAGTCACCCGCTCCCGGCGGCGCCGCCGGCGTCCGCATCTCCTCCACGGAAGCCGCACTCAATACACGGTCGTCACCCCGCGCGAGGAAACCGGCGAAGCGACAGAGATTCTCAGCCGTCGACCAGAGCTGTCCGGCCGGCGCCATCACCCCCAGGTGCTCGGTCGGTTCGGGCATCATCACATCGGCCCATGGGTGCACGGCCCAGCCACCGGCCTGGGGCGCCACCGGCTGCACGGTCGTACGCGTCAGCCCCAGGGGCTCCAGGACCTCGCGGCGCAGCGCCTCCTCCCAGGACACTCCGCGGACCTCCTCGACCAGCGAACCGAGCAGGGTGTAGCCGGGGTTGGAGTAGTGATGCCGGCGCCCCACGGGGTGGAGGAGGGGGTCCTCGCCCAGGACGTCGGCGAGCTCAGGGCGCGTGGTCCCAGGAGTCCGTTCCCACCACGGCCCCGGCGTCTCGGCCGCGAGACCGGCGGTGTGTCCGAGGAGTTGCGCGATGGTCACCTCGCCGACGCCCGTCCCTGGAAGGTGCTTCGCCAAGGGGTCGTTCAGGTCCAGGAGCCCCTCGTCCCGGAGCCGCATCACCAGAACGGCGGTGAACACCTTGGTGAGAGAACCGATCCGGTACTGCGTGTCCGCGTCCGGGGCATGGCCGTCGACGCAACTGCGCGATCCGCTCCACACCATCGCCCCGTCGCGGGCCACCGCACCGACGAAGGAGGGCGCCCTCCCCTCGGACTGGGCGACGGCTACACGGTGCGACAGAGCGCGTTCGGTGCTGGGAAGCAGAACATCGAAGGGTGGCGTCATGCATTGATCCAACGCCCAACCCCCGCCGGAGTCGACCATATTTCGCCCGCGGCGGACTCTCCAGGGCGGCGGCGGACTCTCCGGGGCATCGGCGGGACCGTGGCGTTCTGCCGACAGTGAAGACCGGCCCGACCGGGCCCGACCGTCACTACGGTCCCGTCCCATGACGACAGTCACCACGCGTACGGTCACCTACCCCGCCGACGGCCTCACCATGATCGGGCACCTCGCGCTCCCCGCCGGTACCGGCCGCCGGCCCGCGGTCCTGCTCGGCCCCGAGGGGCCGGGCCTGAACGACGTCATGCGCGACCGGGCCGACGCCCTCGCCGAACTGGGGTACGTGGCACTGGCCTTCGACCTCCACGGCGGGCGCTGGTTCACCGATCCCCAGGAGATGCTGGCGCGCGCGATGCCGCTGCTCGCCGACCCGGAGCGGATGCGGGACATCGGCCACGCGGCACTCGATGTGCTGCGCGCCGAACCACGGACCGATTTCGAACGGATCGCCGCCATCGGCTACGGCACCGGGGGCGCGATCGCGCTGGAACTCGGGCGGGACGGCGTCGACCTGCGGGCGATCGCCACGGTCAACGGCCTCATCACGGGCCGTCCGGGCGAGGCGGCGCGCATCCGCTGCCCTGTGTGGGCCGGGGTCGGATCGGAGGACCCGATCATGCCCGCTGAGCAACGGGACGCCTTCGCCGCCGAGATGCAGGCCGCGGGCGTCGACTGGCGCCTCGTGGTCTACGGCGGAGCCCTCCACGCCTTCCACCACCCGCCGGTCGACCAAACCGTGCTCCCCGGCATCGGCCACCACCCGCTGCACGCGCAGCGGGCGTGGCGCGACATCGTCGGCCTGCTCGCCGAATGCGTGCCCGTAACGGACGTCGACACCCGGCTCAGCCCCTATGGCGAGGCCGGATCAGCTCCCGCGTGAGGGCGTGGCGATCAGGTCTGCGCCATGTCCACGAAGCGTGAGTAGTGACCCTGGAAGGCCACGGTGATCGTCGCCGTCGGACCGTTTCGGTGCTTGCCCACGATGATGTCCGCCTCGCCCGCGCGCGGTGACTCCTTCTCGTAGGCGTCCTCGCGGTGCAGCAGGATCACCATGTCCGCGTCCTGCTCGATCGAGCCGGATTCACGCAGGTCGGAGACCATCGGCTTCTTGTCGGTGCGCTGTTCGGGACCACGGTTCAGCTGAGAGAGCGCGATCACCGGCAGCTCCAGCTCCTTGGCCAGGAGCTTCAGGTTTCGCGACATGTCGGAGACCTCCTGCTGTCGGCTCTCGGCCCGCTTGGAGCCGCCCGACTGCATCAGCTGGAGGTAGTCGATCACCACGAGCTTGAGGCCGGCCCGCTGCTTGAGCCGACGGCACTTGGCGCGGATCTCCATCATCGAGAGGTTCGGGGAGTCGTCGATGTAGAGCGGGGCCTGCGAGACGTCGGGCATCCGGCGGGCCAGCCGGGTCCAGTCCTCGTCCGTCATGGTTCCGGAGCGCATGTGGTGCAGCGCGACCCGGGCCTCCGCCGAGAGAAGGCGCATCGCGATCTCGTTGCGGCCCATTTCGAGGGAGAAGATGACGCTCGGCAGATTGTGCTTGATGGAGCAGGCCCGGGCGAAGTCCAGCGCGAGGGTCGACTTACCCATGGCGGGACGGGCGGCGATGATGATCATCTGACCTGGGTGGAGCCCGTTGGTGAGCTGGTCGAGGTCGGTGAAACCGGTCGGCACGCCCGTCATCTCGCCGCTGCGCGAGCCGATCGCCTCGATCTCGTCGAGGGCGCCCTCCATGATGTCGCCGAGCGGCAGATAGTCCTCGGTGGTGCGCTGCTCGGTGACCGCGTAGATCTCGGCCTGGGCCGAGTTCACGATCTCGTCGACGTCTCCGTCGGCCGCGTATCCCATCTGCGTGATCTTGGTGCCGGCCTCCACGAGGCGGCGGAGCACAGCGCGCTCGTGGACGATCTCCGCGTAGTACGCGGCGTTGGCCGCCGTCGGCACCGACTGGACGAGCGTGTGAAGGTAGGAGGCACCGCCGACGCGGGTGATCTCGCCGCGCTTGGTGAGCTCGGCGCCGACCGTGATCGGGTCGGCCGGCTCGCCCTTGGCGTACAGATCGAGGATCGCGGCGTAGACCGTCTCGTGGGCGGGCTTGTAGAAGTCATGGCCCTTGATGATCTCCACGACGTCCGCGATGGCGTCCTTGGAGAGCAGCATGCCGCCGAGGACGGACTGCTCGGCGTCGAGGTCCTGCGGGGGCACCCGCTCGAAGCCGGAGAGACCGCTGTCCCACGGGCCGCTGTCGCTGCCGCGGTCATGCTGGTCCTCACGCCCCCGGCCGCGCCCACGGCTCTCCCCGCGGGGTCGTGCGACAGGCAGCCGGTCACTCGGTCCGCTGTCTGCCCAGGGGTCGTCCAACGGCTCGGGAATGCTCATCAAGCCACCTCCTCCCGTCCGCTCCGCGGACCTAGCCGTGCCACTCTTTCTTACGCCACGGCTCGGACAAACAAGAGGCTTTGACTCCGCTTCTGGCTCGTGGGGCGCCGGACCACGGTAGGCCCGCGGGCACCTTCAGCCAATCTGGTTATCCACAGGGCCTGTGGGTGAACGACCAGATGCTGTGGAGAACTCTCCAGAACCTGTGCACGGACCAGGGGACAGCCATGTGGACAAACTCATACCCCACCCTCGCACGCGCCTCTGACCTGCTCTTTTTCCATCCACGGCCTGTGGGGGAGAAAAACTTTTCACTCCGGATCAAGATCAGAACAAACGGCCCACACCCGAAGCTCCACGCTGGAGAAATGTAAGGAGCCATACTCCATTGCATCTCTTACCTGTGGAAGATTAGATTGGCCTCCATGACCGAGGCTCCCCCGACCCCCAAGGCCGCCCGTCGGCAGCACGACCGAGAGATCATCTCGCTCGCCCTCCCCGCCTTCGGCGCACTCGTCGCCGAGCCACTCTTCCTCATGGTCGACAGCGCCATCGTCGGCCACCTCGGCACCCCTCAGCTCGCCGGTCTGGCCATCGCGG
The DNA here is from genome assembly GCF_055564335.1 of Streptomyces sp. NPDC029139. Lineage (NCBI taxonomy): Bacteria > Bacillati > Actinomycetota > Actinomycetes > Kitasatosporales > Streptomycetaceae > Streptomyces > Streptomyces sp. NPDC029139. The sequence goes on from NZ_JBVHWN010000004.1 coordinate 188,207, forward strand.
CGGCCCTGCTCGCCACCGCCGTCAGCGTCTTCGTCTTCCTCGCCTACGCCACCACGGCCGCCGTCGCGCGCCGCGTCGGAGCCGGAGACCTTCAGGCCGCCATCCGCCAGGGCATGGACGGCATCTGGCTCGCGCTGTTTCTGGGGGGAGCCGTCGTCGCCCTGACGCTGCCCGCCGCACCCTGGCTGGTCGACGTGTTCGGCGCCTCCGACACCGCTGCCCCTTTCGCCATCACCTACCTCCGCATCTCCAGCCTCGGCATCCCCGCCATGCTCGTCGTTCTCGCATCCACCGGTGTCCTGCGCGGCCTGCAGGACACCCGTACGCCGCTGTACGTGGCCATCGGCGGCTTCGCGGCCAACGCGATCCTCAATGTCGGCTTGGTGTACGGCGCCGACATGGGCATCGCTGGCTCCGCCTGGGGCACCGTGATCACCCAGTACGGCATGGCCGCCGCATATCTCGTCGTGGTCGTCCGAGGTGCCAGGCGCCACGGTGCCTCTCTGCGTCCGGACGTGGCCGGCATACGCGCCAGCGCCCAGGCCGGTGCCCCGCTCCTCGTCCGTACGCTCTCCCTGCGAGCGGTTCTGATGATCGCCACGGCCGTAGCGGCCCGGCTGGGCGACGCCGAGGTCGCCGCCCACCAGATCATCCTCTCCCTGTGGACCCTCATGGCCTTCGCCCTGGACGCGATCGCCATCGCGGGTCAGGCCATCATCGGCCGCTACCTCGGCGCCGACGACGCCGAAGGGGCACGACAGGTCTGCCGACGGATGGTCCAGTGGGGGGTGGTCTCGGGCATCGTGCTAGGCGCGCTGATCGTCCTCGCCCGCCCGCTGTTCATCCCCCTGTTCACGAGCGACACGACGGTCCAGGACACCTTGCTCCCGGCCCTGCTGGTCGTCGCGGTGTCCCAGCCGATCTCCGGCGTGGTCTTCGTCCTCGACGGCGTCCTCATGGGCGCGGGCGACGGCCCCTACCTGGCCTGGGCGATGCTGCTCACGCTGGCCGTCTTCGCTCCCGTCGCCCTGCTGATCCCCGCTCTCGGCGGTGGGCTGACGGCCCTGTGGTGGGCGATGACGCTCATGATGACCGTACGGATGCTGACGCTCTGGCTGCGTTCGCGCTCCGGTCGGTGGATCGTCACAGGAGCCACGCGCTGACGTGTTTCACGTGAAACGGCGGAAGGGCGAACGGCGGAAGGGCCGCACCCCGAGGGGTGCGGCCCTTCCGTACTGCTGAGAGCAGCGTTACGCGGCGACAACCTCGACACCGAGCTTCGCGGCAACCTCGGGGTGCAGACGCACGGACACCTGGTGCGAGCCCAGGGTCTTGATCGGCGAACCGAGCTCGACGCGACGCTTGTCGACGTCGGGGCCACCCGCGGACTTGATCGCCGTGGCGATGTCGGCCGGGGTCACGGAGCCGAAGAGGCGGCCGGCGTCGCCGGAGCGAACGGCCAGACGCACCTTCACGCCCTCGAGCTGGGCCTTGATCTCGTTGGCCTGCTCGATGGTCGCGATCTCGTGGATCTTGCGGGCGCGGCGGATCTGCGCCACGTCCTTCTCGCCACCCTTGGTCCAGCGGATCGCGAAACCACGCGGGACCAGGTAGTTGCGAGCGTAACCGTCCTTGACGTCGACGACATCGCCGGCGGCACCGAGGCCAGAGACCTCGTGGGTCAGGATGATCTTCATTTTTCGGTCACCCTTCCCTTATCGCGCGGTGGACGTGTAGGGCAGCAGCGCCATCTCACGGCTGTTCTTGACGGCCGTGGCGACGTCACGCTGGTGCTGCGTGCAGTTGCCGGTCACGCGGCGGGCACGGATCTTGCCGCGGTCGGAAATGAACTTCCGCAGCATGTTCGTGTCCTTGTAGTCCACGTACGCGGTCTTGTCCTTGCAGAACGCGCAGACCTTCTTCTTAGGCTTGCGCACAGGCGGCTTCGCCATGGTGTTTCTCCTGTGTGATCAAGAAGTGGGGGTACGAGCCCTCTTCGAGGGGAGCGCCCTAGAAGGGGGGCTCGTCCGAGTAGCCGCCGCCGCTGGAGTTTCCACCCCAGCCGCCTCCGCCGCCCTGCGGCTGGCTGCCGCCGGCCGGCGCGCTGGTCGCCCACGGGTCGTCGGCGGGAGCACCGCCGCCACCCTGCTGAGCGCCACCGGAGCTTCCGCCCCAGTTGCCGCCGCCCTGCTGGCCGCCACCGCCGCCGAAGCCACCCTGGCCACCGCGGCCGGTGGTCTTGGTGACCTTGGCCGTGGCGTTCTTGAGGCTGGGGCCGACTTCGTCGACGTCCAGCTCGTAGACCGTGCGCTTGACGCCCTCGCGGTCCTCGTAGGACCGCTGCTTCAGCCGGCCCTGCACGACGACGCGCATGCCTCGCTGAAGCGACTCGGCGACGTTCTCCGCCGCCTGACGCCAGACCGAGCAGGTCAGGAACAGGCTCTCGCCGTCCTTCCACTCATTGGTCTGACGGTCGAAGGTGCGGGGGGTGGACGCGATACGGAACTTCGCGACCGCCGCACCGGACGGGGTGAAGCGCAGCTCGGGGTCGTCGACAAGATTGCCGACGACCGTGATGACGGTCTCGCCTGCCATTGGGTGAACCTCTCGGCGGGATTGCTTCTGGCTGCTTGCTGCTACTCGAACCCGATGACCTCTGAGCTAGGTGCTCAGTGGGTCTCGGGACGGAGGACCTTGGTCCGGAGGACCGACTCGTTCAGGTTCATCTGGCGGTCGAGCTCCTTGACGACCGCAGGCTCGGCCTGCAGGTCGATGACCGAGTAGATGCCCTCGGGCTTCTTCTTGATCTCGTAGGCGAGACGACGACGGCCCCAGGTGTCGACCTTCTCGACCTTTCCGTTGCCCTCACGGACAACAGAAAGGAAGTTCTCGATCAGCGGGGAGACAGCGCGCTCCTCGAGATCGGGGTCGAGGATGACCATCACCTCGTAGTGACGCATGTGGAACCCACCTCCTTTGGACTCAGCGGCCACGGTCGTTCCGTGGCAGGAGGGTCGTGATGCGTGAGCAACGGTATCGGCCACCACTGACAATCCCCCTCGGCGAGCGAGGGGGGCGTCGAGATCCTGGACGGACCTGGGCAGACACCGGTGCAGACCGTACAGACTACCCGCACACCGGCTTCCGGTTGAAATCCGGTGGTGGGGGGACGCAATCTGTACACAACGGAAGTGGGCGGCGCTAAGATGCGCCGCCTTCCGGCAGGCACGCCAGGAGGTGCCCCATGGCACAGGCAATGCGACCCGACCCCGGACATTCCCTTCTCGCCACCGACGGCAAGCCCCACCCGCTCCAGGACACCCTGGTCGGGCTGACGCTCGTCCTGGGCGTCCTCGCCTTCGTCACCGCGATGTTCCACAACCTGCACCTGCTCAGCTCCTGGGCGGGTCTGATCGGGATCATCACGGGCGCCTACGGACAGTTCATCTCCGTCACCACCAGGGAACGCTTCGCACTGATCGTCGGTCTCGGCGCCGCGGCGGTGGGCTTCTTCCTCGGCATGGCCCACGGCGGTCTCTTCGGAGGCGTGATCGGCTAGCCACACGCCAAGGTCCACATGCCAATCGGGGCGCTCCCCGGTCGCAGTAGGCTTCGGCGCGAGAGCCGGAGCCCCTGTACCGATGGGGACACACCTGCCGAGGAGCGCCCCGCATGAGCCTGACCCTGAGGACCATCAGCCGTGAGCAGCATCTGGCATTCATCCAGAGTCAGCCCGCGGCGAGCCACTGCCAGGTCCCGGCATGGGCTGATGTGAAGACCGAGTGGCGCTCGGAGAACCTGGGTTGGTTCGACAAGTCCGGTGAACTCGTCGGCGCGGGCCTCGTGCTCTACCGCCAGCTGCCGAAGATCAAGCGGTACCTCGCCTATCTGCCCGAGGGCCCGGTCATCAACTGGTACGCCCCCAACCTGGACGACTGGCTGCAGCCGATGCTCGCGCATCTCAAGCAGCAGGGTGCCTTCTCCGTGAAGATGGGCCCGCCCGTCGTCATCCGGCGCTGGGACTCGGCCGCCATCAAGGCCGGCATCCAGGACCCGGACGTCAAGCGCCTGAAGGACGTCGAGGCCACGCACATCGAGCCGCGTGCCTTCGAAGTGGCCGACCGGCTGCGGAAGATGGGCTGGCAGCAGGGCGAGGACGGCGGCGCCGGCTTCGGTGACGTCCAGCCCCGCTACGTCTTCCAGGTCCCGCTCGCGAACCGCTCCCTCGACGACGTCCTCAAGGGCTTCAACCAGCTCTGGCGCCGCAACATCAAGAAGGCCGAGAAGGCCGGCGTCGAGGTCGTCCAGGGCGGCTACGAGGACCTCGCCGAGTGGCAGCGGCTGTACGAGATCACGGCCGTCCGCGACCACTTCCGCCCCCGCCCGCTCTCCTACTTCCAGCGCATGTGGACCGTCCTCAACACCGAGGACCCCAACCGCATGCGGCTGTACTTCGCGCGCCACAACGGGGTGAACCTGTCCGCGGCCACCATGCTCGTCGTCGGCGGGCACGTCTGGTACTCGTACGGAGCATCGGACAACATCGGCCGTGAGGTCCGGCCCTCGAACGCGATGCAGTGGCGGATGCTGCGCGACGCCTACGCGATGGGCGCGACCGTCTACGACCTGCGCGGCATCTCCGACTCGCTCGACGAGACCGACCACCTCTTCGGACTGATCCAGTTCAAGGTGGGCACGGGCGGCGAGGCCGTGGAGTACGTCGGCGAGTGGGACTTCCCGCTCAACAAGCTCCTGCACAAGGCTCTCGACATCTACATGTCGCGCCGCTGACGGTTGCGTAGTCTCGCCCGTAATCTCGTACGTAATCTCGTAGGTCTCGTACACACCCTTGATTCACCGCAGCCATCAGAAAGGTTCCGGGCCGGCCATGGCGCTCTCCCTCTATGTCGACACCGCTCGCTGGCGGGCGCACCAGAAGACCGTGATCGACCAGTTCCCCGGACTGATCCCGGTCTGCAAGGGGAACGGCTACGGGTTCGGCCATGAGCGGCTCGCCGACGAGGCGGCCCGCTTCGGCTCGGACATGCTCGCCGTCGGCACCACGTACGAGGCCGCGAAGATCAAGGACTGGTTCGGCGGCGACCTGCTCGTCCTGACCCCCTTCCGGCGGGGCGAGGAGCCGGTGCCGCTGCCGGACCGGGTGGTGCGCTCCGTGTCGTCCGTGGACGGCGTGCACGCCCTGGTGGGCGCTCGCGTCGTCATCGAGTGCATGAGCTCGATGAAGCGCCATGGCATCCTCGAGGAGGACCTCGGCCGGCTGCACGCCGCCATCGAGGACGTACGGCTGGAGGGCTTCGCCCTCCACCTGCCCCTGGACCGCACGGACGGCACCGACGCGGTCGAGGAGGTCATCGCCTGGATGGACCGCCTGCGGGCCGCCCGGCTGCCGCTGCACACCATGTTCGTGAGCCATCTGCGGGCCGAGGAGCAGGCCAGGCTCCAGCAGCAGTTCCCGCAGACCCGGTTCCGCGCCCGGATCGGCACCCGGCTCTGGCTGGGTGACCACGAGGCCACCGAGTACCGGGGCGCCGTCCTGGACGTCACTCGTGTCTCCAAGGGCGACCGCTTCGGTTACCGCCAGCAGAAGGCCGCCTCCGACGGCTGGCTGGTGGTCGTCGCGGGCGGAACGTCGCACGGAGTGGGCCTGGAGGCTCCCAAGGCGATGCACGGGGTGATGCCCCGCGCGAAGGGCGTGGCCCGGGCGGGCCTGGCGACCGTCAACCGGAACCTCTCGCCCTTCGTGTGGGCCGGCAAGCAGCGCTGGTTCGCCGAGCCGCCGCACATGCAGGTGTCGATCCTGTTCGTCCCCGCCGACGCCCAGGAGCCGAAGGTCGGCGACGAACTGGTGGCCCACCTGCGCCACACGACCACGCAGTTCGACCGCCTCGTCGAGCGCTGAGCCGCCGGGGGTCCCGCACTACTCGCGCGGGACTCCCCACTCCACCCGTGGCCCGTCCAGGGCCATCGCCGCGTGCCTGACCGGGTGCGCGGCCCTGCCCCGTACGAAGACGTCCTCCGCGCCGTCCAGGACGCCTCCCGAGGGGTCGTCCGAGCCGTCCTGCCGCACCACGTCCCGCTCGGGCGCGAGGATGTCCCGCACGATGACCGCGCACAGGTAAAGCGTGCCGGCCAGGTGCAGGACGACGGCGAAGTGGTAGCCGTCCGTCGGAAGCCCCTGCTTGTTGCCGCTCATCGTGAAGGCCAGGTACATCCAGATGCCCAGGAAGTACGCGACCTCGCAGGCCTGCCAGATCAGGAAGTCGCGCCACTTCGGCCGGGCCAGCGCGGCGAGGGGGATGAGCCAGAGGACGTACTGCGGCGAGTACACCTTGTTGGTCAGCACGAACGCGGCCACGACCAGGAACGCGAGCTGGACGAAACGGGGCCGGCGGGGTGCCGTGAGCGTCAGGACCGCGAGGCCCCCGCAGGCGAGCAGCATGAGCAGGATCGCGAAGACGTTCGCCATGCTCGGCGGGATCGGCTCTCCGCTGCGCTGGCTGATCAGCAGCCAGAACGAACCGAAGTCGATGTTCCGCTCGGTGCTGAAGGTGTAGAACTGCTTCCATCCCTCGGGCGCCAGCAGCATGATCGGCAGGTTCACCGCGAGCCAGGCGCCCGCGGCGCCGAGCAGGGCCGCCCCGTAGTCGCGCCACCGCCAGGCACGCCAGCACAGCAGCAGCAGCGGGCCGAGGAGCAGTACCGGGTAGAACTTGGCAGCGGTCGCCAGGCCGATCAGGAGGCCGAACGCGAGAGGCCGGCCGCGCGACCACATGAACACGGCGGCGGACGTCAGGGCGACGGCCAGCAGGTCCCAGTTGACGGTCGCGGTGAGCGCGAACGCGGGCGCCAGGGCGACGAGCAGTCCGTCCCAGGGGCGGCGGCGGTGGGTGCGCGCCACGCACACGGCCATGACGACGGCGCAGACCATCAGCAGGGCGGCGTTCGCCATCCAGTACATCTGCTCGCGGTGCATCAGGTCGCCGCCACCGGGCGTGAGCCAGGCCGTGACCTGCATGAACAGCCCGGTCAGGACCGGGTACTCCAGGAACTCTATGTCGCCGCCCAGGCGGTCGAAGTACGGCACCATGCCGTCGGCGAAGCCGCGTCCGGCGAAGAGGTGCGGGATGTCGGAGTAGCAGGCGTGGGTGTACTGGGACGTGGTGCCCCGGAACCATGCCCAGTCGTAACAGGGGATCTTCTGCACCATTCCGAGGGCAAACATCCCGATGGCCACCAAGGCGACCACCCGCACGGGGGTCAGGGGGCTCGTGCCGAGCAGCGCCCGGCGGCCGACCGGCCCACCGATCAGTTCGCTGCCGGCCGCCGCGACCTCGTCGCGGTGGGTGGGGCAGACCACCGGCGGGTCCTGCGGCCGGTCCGGAGGCGGACTCGTCTTGTGGAGGCTCGGCATGGGGGACATCCTGCCGTACGGCCCCGGGAAACGGTGAGGGCCGCCGTACCCGGCGACGCACCTGGGGTACGTGTCGGGTACGGCGGCCCTCGGGGCCGTTCCGGGCGGGGCCCGGTGGGCGGGTCAGCCGCCGCTCAGCCAGCCTGTCCCACCGTTGGGTCTGCCCCCACCGTCGTCCGTGTTCGTCGGTGTGGGTGACGTCGGCGTCGGTGTCGAACCGCCTTCGGTGGTCCCACCGCTGTCGTTGCCCGTGGTGGCGCCACCGTCCTGGCCTCCGTCGGTGGTGCAGTCCCAGTCCCACACGCCACAGCTCTTGTCCGGCTTGCCCGGCGTCCTGCTGGGCGTCGTCGAAGGCGTCTGCGACGACGGGGTGCTGGAGGGCGTCTGGGACGGCGTCTCCGTCGGAGTCGGGGTCGGGCTGGGGGCGCCGCCGCCGAAGACGGGCTCGGCGTCCTCGAGCTTCTCGGGCTCCGGGAAGGGGATGACCTTGGCGCCGTCGAGCGCGTCGGTCATGTAGTCGTTCCAGATCTGGGACGGGAACGACGAACCGTGGATCTTCGGCTGAGCGCCGGTGCCGAACATCGACTCGAACTTGCGCTTGGTGTTCTTGGCGTTGTCGTCGAAGCGGTACATGTCGATCGCGGTCGACAGCTGGGGGGTGTATCCCACGAACCACGCGGAGTTGTTGCCGTCGGTCGTACCCGTCTTGCCGGCTACCTCGCGGCCGTCGATGGCGGCCTTCCGGCCGGTGCCCTTCGGGTGCTCGACCACGTCACGAAGGACGTCGGTGACGTTGCTGGCGACGGCCGTGGAGAAGGCCCGCTTGGGGGCGGCCTTGTGCGTGTAGATCTCCTCGCCCTTCTCCTCCACCTTTGTGACGGAGTATGGGTCGTTGCGCTCACCGTTGTTGGCGAAGGTCGCGTAGGAGCCGGCCATGCGGATCGCGCTCGGGTCGGAGATACCGAGGGAGAACGACGGCACGTTCGACTGCACGAGCGAGCTGTTCAGCAGGCCCGCGTCCACGGCAGCCTGCCGGACCTTGTTGATACCGACGTCCATGCCGAGCTGCACGTACGGGGAGTTGGCCGACCTGACCATCGCGTAGCGCAGGCTGATGGGGCCGTAGTCGGCGTCGTCGTCATTGACCTGCAGCCACTCCTCGCCCTTCTCGTTGCGCCAGATCGAGCCGTCGTAGTTCTTGATCTTCAGCTTGTTCTTGCCGTTGTACCGGCTCTTGTCCGGGTCGACGATCCTGCGGATGGAGGCATCTCTGGGATCTTGCACGCCGTCCCGCATGGCCGCGGCCAGCACGAACGGCTTGAAGGTCGATCCCACCTGCGCACCGGTCTGGTCCGCGTTGTTGGTGAAGTGCTTGGTGGCGTCCGTACCACCGTAGATGGCGACGATCGCCCCGGTCCTCGGGTCCACCGAAGCGCCACCGAACTGGACGTGAGTGTCCTCCTTCGGGCGCTTCTTCGGGTCGATGTGCTCCTTGTAGATCTTCTGGACGGACTTCTCGAGGGCGTTGACCTTCTTCTTGTCGAAGGTCGTGTAGATCTCGAAACCGCCGCGGGCGAGATCCTCCGCGTCGTAGCCCTTGTCGTTGTTGTTGATGAAGTACGCCTTGGCGAGGCTCACCAGATAGCCGGTCTGCCCGGACAACGCCGCATTCTTCTTGGGCGGATCCGGCATCGGGAAGTCCTTGAACGTCGCCCGCTCGGCCGCGTCGAGATGCTTCTGCTCGACCATCGCGTCAAGGATCGCGTTCCACCGGATCGTGGCCCGCCTGGTGTTATCTGCCGCGGTCGCCTTCGAATCGATCTCGGGGGAACCCGCGGGGTCGTAGTAGGTCGCACCCTTGAGGAGCGAGGCGAGGAAAGCGCACTCGCTGGCGTTGAGCTCGCCCGCGTCCTTGCCGTAGTACGTACGAGCGGCGGCCTGGATGCCGTAGGCGCCACGCCCGTAGTACGCGGTGTTCAGGTAGCCCGCCATGATGTCGGGCTTGTCCAGCTGGGCGCCGACCTTTATGGAGATGAAGAGCTCCTTCACCTTCCGGCTCAGCGTCTGCGACTGGTCGGCGAGGATGTTGTTCTTCACGTACTGCTGGGTGATGGTCGAGCCGCCCTGGGTGTCCTCACCCTTGGCCATGTTCCACACGGCCCGCCCGATACCCATCGGGTCGATGCCGGAGTCATCCCAGAAGGTCTTGTTCTCGGCAGAAATCACCGCGTTCTGCATGTCCTTCGGGATCTGCTCGAACTTGATGATCTGGCGGTTGACCTCACCACCGGTCGCGGCCATCTGCGTCCCGTCGGCCCAGTAGTAGACGTTGTTCTGCGCCTTGGCGGCCTCGTCCTCCTTGGGAATCGTCACCTGGGAGTACGCGATCGTCGCCGCGCCCATCAGGCTGCCCATGAACGCCAGGAAGAGGCCGGTGACGAGCTTCCACGAGGGCACCCAGCGGCGCCAGCCGTACTTGCCGTACCGCGGGTAGTCGATCAGCCTCTTCTTGCCCGGGGGCATGCCGCCACCGCGGCCACGGCCCGGACCTCCCTGGCCCCCGCTTCCGCCGCCACGACGGCCGCCGCCGTGACCGCCGGCGCCGCCGCCTCCGTCAGGGGCACGCCGACGGCCGCCGCCGCGCTGTGCCGCGCGGCGGGCCTCGGCCCGGCCTCCGTAAGGTCGCTCCTCTTCGTACCCGGACGAAGGGGATCCCGTACCGACATCCCGCGCCTGGGCCGACCTGCGGCCCATGGGCTGCTGGGCAGCGCGTCGGGCCGCCGCGCGGCCGCCACTGGGCGGCTGCGACTGCGGCATTTTGCGACGGTGCTCGCTCATCGAACGACTACTCCTCGGGCAGGCGCGTACGCCTGGAAGCGGCAGTTGAGTTCCGGTCCCCCCGAAATACGGACGGCTGAGCCTTGTCGAAGACCCCTCCGTACCGCAGCCGGTCACCCGCAGCACTGACGCCTCGCGGCGTCGCTCGGTTCCCGGTGCTCTGCATGCCGCACAGACTACGCACGGTCAAAACCTCCCTAGGGCCGAAGTTCACCCCAAATCAGGCAACTCCATTGCTGTGAATTGATGATGTGACGCCGGTCACTGTGGTCCCACTTGTCGCAGGAGAGCGCGCGTTCTATCGTCATGATGTATCGAGTCGATACATCAGCACGGCATAAGCACCTGAAGACGGAGGAGGAGGCGGATGAGCAGACGCTCGGGAATCCTCGAGTTCGCCGTCCTCGGCCTGCTCCGGGAAGCCCCGATGCACGGGTACGAGCTGCGGAAGCGGCTCAACACCTCGCTCGGCATCTTCCGGGCCTTCAGCTACGGGACCCTCTATCCCTGCCTCAAGACGCTGGTCGCCAACGGCTGGTTGATCGAAGAGCCGGGAAGCGCCCCCGAGGACGCTCTCGCCGCTTCACTCGCAGGGCGCCGCGCCAAGATCGTCTACCGGTTGACGGCCGAAGGTAAGGAGCACTTCGAAGAGCTCCTCTCCCACACCGGCCCGGACACCTGGGAGGACGAACACTTCGCCGCCCGCTTCGCCTTCTTCGGTCAGACCGAGCGCGAGGTGCGGATGCGAGTGCTGGAAGGACGCCGCAGTCGGCTGGAGGAGCGCCTGGAAAAGATGCGCGCCTCTCTGGTCCGTACTCGCGAGCGCCTCGACGACTACACGCTTGAGCTGCAGCGCCACGGCATGGAGTCCGTGGAGCGCGAAGTGCGCTGGCTGAACGAGCTCATCGAGAGCGAGCGAGCGGGGCGGGATCAGCGATCCGGCCCCGACGACACCGCTCAGCACGACAACGATTCTGGAGAAACGGGCGGCCTGCCCCGGCACGGGGGCAGCACCCGGCCGGATCCGTCCGACGACACCGCCAAGTGAAACCCTGCATCCCGCAGGGCTTCCACGATCACACAGGGAGCAACCGGAAATGGGTTCGGTTCGCGTAGCCATCGTCGGCGTGGGCAACTGCGCCGCCTCGCTGGTGCAGGGCGTCGAGTACTACAAGGACGCCGACCCGGCGGCCAAGGTGCCCGGCCTGATGCACGTCCAGTTCGGCGACTACCACGTCGGTGACGTCGAGTTCGTCGCCGCCTTCGACGTCGACGCCAAGAAGGTCGGCCTCGACCTCTCGGACGCCATCGGCGCCAGCGAGAACAACACCATCAAGATCTGCGACGTCCCGAACAAGGGCGTCACGGTGCAGCGCGGCCACACCCTCGACGGGCTCGGCAAGTACTACCGCATGACGATCGAGGAGTCCGACGAGACTCCCGTCGACGTCGTCCAGGTCCTCAAGGACCAGCAGGTCGACGTCCTCGTCTGCTACCTGCCCGTGGGCTCCGAGGACGCCGCGAAGTTCTACGCGCAGTGCGCCATCGACGCCAAGGTCGCGTTCGTCAACGCTCTGCCGGTCTTCATCGCCGGCACCAAGGAGTGGGCGGACAAGTTCACCGAGGCCGGTGTCCCGATCGTCGGTGACGACATCAAGTCCCAGGTCGGCGCGACCATCACGCACCGTGTGATGGCGAAGCTGTTCGAGGACCGCGGTGTCCGTCTTGAGCGCACCATGCAGCTCAACGTCGGCGGCAACATGGACTTCAAGAACATGCTCGAGCGCGACCGCCTCGAGTCGAAGAAGATCTCGAAGACGCAGGCCGTCACCTCGCAGATCCCCGACCGCGAGATGGGCGAGAAGAACGTCCACATCGGCCCGTCGGACTACGTGGCCTGGCTGGACGACCGCAAGTGGGCGTACGTCCGCCTGGAGGGTCGCGCCTTCGGTGACGTTCCGCTGAACCTGGAGTACAAGCTCGAGGTGTGGGACTCCCCGAACTCGGCCGGTGTCATCATCGACGCCCTGCGCGCCGCGAAGATTGCCAAGGACCGGGGCATCGGTGGCCCGATCCTCTCGGCGTCCTCGTACTTCATGAAGTCCCCGCCGGTGCAGTACTTCGACGACGAGGCCTTCGCCAACGTCGAGAAGTTCATCAAGGGCGAGGTCGAGCGCTAAAGGCGCTGATCGACTTCATCGAAGAGGGCCCCCGGTCTACAGGCCGGGGGCCCTCTTCGTATGTGAGTCTTGCTGCCATGCCTGTCGTACGTGATCTGCGCGTACTCCTGCGCCTGACGAACTTCCGCCGCCTCCTCGCCGTGCGTCTGCTCTCCCAGTGCGCCGACGGCGTCTACCAGGTGGCGCTGGCCACGTACGTCGTCTTCTCCCCCGAGAAGCAGACCTCCCCTGCCGCCATCGCCTCGGCCATGGCCGTCCTCCTGCTCCCGTACTCCCTCGTCGGCCCCTTCGCCGGCGTCCTCCTGGACCGCTGGCAGCGACGGCAGGTGTTCCTCTACGGGAATCTCCTGAGGGCGCTCCTCGCCTGCGGGACGGCAGTGCTGATCCTGGCCTCTGTGCCCGACTGGCTCTTCTACGCCTCGGCCCTCTCGGTGACCGCCGTCAACCGCTTCGTCCTGGCGGGGCTCTCCGCCTCGCTGCCCCGGGTCGTCGACGCCGACCGACTGGTCGTGGCGAACTCCCTCTCGCCGACCGCCGGCACCGTGGCCGCGACAGCGGGTGGGGGACTGGCCTTCGGCGTACGTCTGATCTCCGAGGATTCCGACGCCGCGGTCGTCCTGCTGGGCGCTCTCCTGTACCTGTGTTCCGCCCTCGCCTCCCTGCGGATGCCACGCCAGCTCCTCGGCCCCGACCCGGACGTGATCCAGCCCCGGCTGCGCGCCGCACTGGCCTCGACGGCCCACGGTCTCGCGAGCGGCCTGCGCCATCTGGCCGAGCGGCGGCCTGCGGTCCGCGCGCTGGCCGCGGTCAGCCTGATGCGGTTCTGCTACGGCGCCCTGACGGTGACCGTCCTCATGCTCTGCCGGTACGCCTGGAGCTCCACGGAGTCGGAGGGACTCGCGCTGCTGGGATTGGCCGTCGCCTTCTCGGGAGCGGGATTCTTCGCGGCCGCCGTCCTCTCCCCCTGGGCGATCGGGCGGTTCGGTCCCTTCCGCTGGATGGCCGCGTGTGCGGGTTCGGCCGCTGTTCTGGAGCTCACGTTGGGGCTGCCCTTCGCGCAGACCCCTCTCCTGATCGCTGCCTTCGTACTGGGGCTCACCACACAGGGGGCCAAGATCGCCACGGACACGGTGGTGCAGACGTCGGTGGACGACGCCTATCGCGGACGGGTTTTCGCGCTCTACGACGTGCTCTTCAACGTCGCCTTCGTCGGCGCCGCCGCGGTCGCGGCCTTGATGCTCCCGCCGGACGGCCGTTCGGCGCCACTCATCGTGTTGGTTGCCGTCCTCTACGCCTCGACCGCGCTGTTCCTCGTGCGCCGAAACGAAGAGGGGTGATGTTTCACGTGAAACATCACCCCTCGGCAGTAGAACCCGCCCCGGTCCGTCGATGTTTCACGTGAAACATCGACGCAGTCGGTTCAGCTCTGCGTGGCCCACCACTCCTTGAGTGCCGCGACAGCCGCCTCGCGCTCCATCGGCCCGTTCTCCAGGCGCAGCTCCAGCAGGAACTTGTACGCCTGACCGACGGCCGGTCCTGGCCGGATTCCCAGAACCTCCTGGATCTCGTTGCCGTCCAGGTCGGGCCGGATCGCGTCCAGCTCCTCCTGCTCCTGCAGCTGCGAGATCCGCTCCTCCAGCCCGTCATAGGCACGCGAGAGAGCCCCGGCCTTGCGCTTGTTCCGCGTTGTGCAGTCCGACCGGGTCAGCTTGTGCAGCCGCGAGAGCAAGGGGCCGGCGTCACGCACATAGCGGCGCACCGCCGAATCGGTCCACTCGCCGGTCCCGTATCCGTGGAAGCGGAGGTGCAGCTCCACGAGGCGCGAGACGTCCTTGATCATCTCGTTGGAGTACTTCAACGCCGTCATGCGCTTCTTGGTCATCTTCGCGCCGACCACCTCATGGTGGTGGAACGAGACCCGACCGTCCTTCTCGAAGCGGCGGGTACGCGGCTTGCCGATGTCGTGCAGCAGGGCGGCGAGCCTCAGCACGAGGTCCGGCCCGTCCTCCTCCAGATCGATCGCCTGGTCCAGGACGGTCAGCGAGTGCTCGTAGACATCCTTGTGACGGTGGTGCTCGTCGCTCTCCAGCCGCAGCGCCGGCAGCTCGGGCAGGACGTGCTCGGCGAGGCCGGTGTCCACCAGGAGGCCGAGACCCTTCCGAGGGTGGGCGGACAGCAGCAGCTTGTTGCACTCGTCACGGACCCGCTCGGCGGAGACGATCTCGAGACGGCCTGCCATGTCGGTCATCGCCGCAACGACCTCGGGAGCCACCTCGAAGTCGAGCTGGGCAGCGAAACGTGCGGCACGCATCATGCGCAGCGGATCGTCGGAGAAGGACTCCTCCGGGGTGCCGGGCGTCCGCAGAACCTGTGCGGCGAGGTCGTCGAGACCGCCGTGCGGGTCGATGAACTCCTTCGCCGGGAGGGCCACGGCCATGGCGTTGACCGTGAAGTCACGCCGGACGAGGTCCTCCTCGATGGAGTCACCGTAGGAGACCTCGGGCTTGCGCGAGGTCCGGTCGTACGCCTCGGAGCGGTACGTCGTCACCTCGACCTGATAGCCGCTCTTCTGGCAACCGACCGTGCCGAAGGCGATCCCGACCTCCCAGACCGCATCCGCCCACGGGCGAACGATCTTCAAGACATCCTCGGGACGGGCGTCGGTGGTGAAGTCGAGGTCATTACCGAGCCGGCCGAGCAAGGCGTCCCGGACCGAGCCACCGACCAGCGCGAGGCTGAACCCGGCCTCCTGGAAACGGACGGCGAGGTCGTCGGCGACGGGGGATACGCGCAGTAGTTCACTGACTGCGCGGCGTTGCACCTGGCTCAGTGCAGTCGGGGTGTCTTCGTTGGCGTTCGGCACAACAGAAAAGGGTACGTGCCCGCACTCACGGCGGCGTCACCGTTTTCCCTTCCCTCTCGCTCGTCACATCAGCTGGAGCAGTCCCCGGCACTTGGCCCCAGCGTGCCTCGTTACCATGCGTGGACACAGCAACGGGCAACCACCGACACCACTGATACGACGAGGACGGGCGAACGCGTGGCCGAGGCGGCAGACATCCAGGGGACCCATCCCTCACCTGCCCGTCGTTGGCTGCGGCGCGCGGCGTCGGTGCTCGCCGGGGCGCCCCTGCTCGCCGGCCTCCTGCACGGGGCCGTGGCCCCGTCGGCAGCGGCCGCCGAGACCGTCCTCGACTCCCGCACCGTCGATGTGTCTCTCGACACGCTCAGCCCGAGCGCGCCCGTGGAGGGTGACACGCTCACCGTCTCCGGGACGGTGACCAACCAGAGCAAGCAGCCGGTCACCGACGCCACGGTGAACGTCCGGGTCGGGCCTCGGATGACGAGCCGGAGTGAGATCGATGCCGTCTCGCGCCGTACCGGCTTCCTCCCGGGCAGCGATCCCGCGCCCCTGGAAGGCGGTTACAAGGTCCAGATCCCTCGGCTGGCAGCCGGGGTCAGCACCGATTTCAAGCTCTCCGTACCGGTGGCCAAACTCGGACTCGACGACGGCGGTGTCTACCAGCTGGGCGTCTCCCTCTCGGGGCAGACGTCGCCGCAAGCGGGGGAGCAGGTTCTCGGGATCGAGCGGACCTTCCTGCCGTACCAGCCGGAGGCGGCGGAGAAGAAGACGCAGCTCACCTACCTCTGGCCACTGATCTCCTCGGCCCATGTGTCGGCGGAGACGGGCACGGACGATCAGCAGACGCCGGTCTTCGAGAACGACGACCTGGCCGCGGAGCTCGCTCCGGGCGGGCGTCTCGACCACATGGTCACGCTCGGCAAGGAACTCCCCGTCACCTGGGTGATCGACCCGGACCTGCTGGCCACCGTCGACGCGATGACGAAGAGCTACCAGGTCAAGAACGGCGCCGAGACCGTGCCGGGCAGGAACCAGGCCGTCGCCGAGCGATGGCTGGACGCGCTGGAGAAGGCAGTGGCGGGGCGCAAGGTCGTCGCTCTGCCGTTCGCCGACCCGGACATCGCCTCCCTCGCCCACCGGGGCAAGGACGTCCCCGGCTCCCTGAGCCACCTCCGGCCCGCGACGGAACTCGCCGGGTCGACCGTGGAGACCATCCTCCATGTGAAGCCGTCCACCGACTTCGCCTGGCCCGTCGACGGAGCCGTCGACCCCTCGATCATGGCCGTCGCGACCTCGGCCGGCGCCCGCAAGGTGATCGCCCGCTCGGACAGCTTCCAGGACGACCTCCCGTACTCTCCGACGGCGGCGCGGCCCATCGGTGGCGGCACCACCGCCGTCGTCAGCGACGCCTACCTGTCGACGGCGTTCGAGGGCGACATGCTCACCGCCGGGAACTCCACGCTCGCCGTCCAGAAGTTCCTGGCCCAGTCGCTCGCGGTGACCCTGGAGCAGCCCGACCGGCAGCGCAGCATCGTGGTCGCTCCGCAGCGGATGCCGACCACGGCCCAGGCACAGACCATGGCGACGGCGCTGCGCGGCCTTGCGGCCCAGCGCTGGACGCAGTCCCTGGACCTGATCGCGGCCGCCGCGGTCAAGCCGGACCCGGACGCGGCCACCGCGGTGCCCAGCGCCTCCCGCTATCCGCAGGCGCTGCGCAAGCAGGAACTGCCGGTGCAGGCATTCCGCGACATGCGGGACACCCGGAGGCAGCTGGACGACTTCAAGGTCATCCTGACCCAGCCGGACCGTGTGGTGACGCCGTTCGGCAACGCGATCAGCCGCGAGATGTCCACGTCCTGGCGCGGACAGGCGCCCGCTGCGTCGCTCTACCGGATCACGGTGCAGCAGTACCTGAAGAGCCTCACCAAGGGCGTCCAGCTGGTCGACAAGTCGGATCTCACGCTCTCCGGCCGCAGCGCCACCATCCCGGTGACCGTCCAGAACAAGCTGTTGCAGGGCGTGGACCACCTGGTCCTGCGGCTGACCTCCGGCAACAAGACCCGCCTGAAGCTCAACGGCGGTGATGCCGTCGCCGAACTGCCGGTCAAGATCAACGGCGGCCACAGCCAGTCGGTGAAGTTCACCGCCTCGGCCAATGCCAACGGGCCGGTGCCGATGACGGCCCAGCTGTTCACCGCTGACGGCACTCCGTACGGAGAGCCCATGACCTTCACCGTGAAGGTCTCCGAGATCACCGCGACCGTGATGCTCGTCATCGCCGGCGGCGTGCTGCTCCTCGTCCTCGCGGGAGCCCGTATGTACACCCAGCGCAAGCGCGCGGCGGCCAGGAACGCCGAAGCGGAGGCCGCGGAGGACGACGATCCCGAGCAGCCGAGTGACCCGACCCCGGACACCGGTCCCGAAAGCGGCGACCCGTCGGGCGCGAGTGAGAAAGTGGACCGTTGAGCGATGTCGTGGCCGGTCGGCCGGGGACGATGAGGTGGGGTAACCATGAACGCGCCGTACGACGGTGACCGCGGCCAGGACGTGGGCGGCACCGGGCCGTCCGGTGGAACGCCCGCGGCGCCCCAGGGACCCGGCCAGGCGCCGGGCCCGCCGCAGCAGCCCGCCCCTGACCCGTACGCCCAGAACGAGTACGCCCAGGACCCCTACGTCCAGGACGCGTACACGCACGATCCCTACCGTGCGCAGGACCTGTCGTCACAGGACCCGGTGACGGAGGCGCTCTACGACCGCGCCGCCCACCCGCCGCCTCCGCCGGGCACCTACCAGGAGCCTCAGCCGCTCTACCAGCAGCCGCCCGCTCCCCAGCACGCCCCTGACCCCCGGGTCTGGGCCCAGACCCCGGCGCCCGAACCGGACGGTCCCTCGCGGCATCTCCCCTACGGCGACGACCCGCGCACCGTCCAGTTCACCGGCGTGGACGACCTGGTGACCCGGGCCGGGGACGAGAAGCCCGAACCGGACGCCTTCGCGCACCTCTACCGGGACCAGCAGACCCCCGGTCAGGTGCCCTCGCCCGCCCCGGAGCCGAATCCGATGCCCGCCCCAGCCCCGAAGAAGCCCGGTCGCGCCTCCGGGCTGCTGAAGTCGAGCGCGGTCATGGCGGCCGGCACCCTGGTCTCCCGCCTCACCGGCTTCCTCCGCAGCCTCGTGATCACCGGCGCGCTGGGTGCCGCACTGCTCGGTGACACCTTCACCATCGCGTACACCCTGCCGACGATGATCTACATCCTGACGGTCGGCGGCGGTCTCAACTCGGTGTTCGTGCCGCAGCTGGTCCGCTCGATGAAGAACGACGAGGACGGCGGCGAGGCCTACGCCAACCGGCTGCTGACCCTGGTCATGGTGGCGCTCGGCGCGATCGTGATCATCGCCGTCTTCGCTGCCCCCGTGCTGATCCGCCTGATGTCGAACACCATCGCCGACGACGCGGCGGCCAACAGTGTCGCCGTCACCTTCGCCCGCTACTGCCTGCCCACGATCTTCTTCATGGGCGTGCATGTGGTGATGGGTCAGATCCTCAACGCACGCGGCAAGTTCGGCGCGATGATGTGGACCCCGGTCCTCAACAACATCGTCATGATCGTCACGTTCGGCCTGTTCATCTGGGTGTACGGCACGTCCGGCGAGTCCCACATGGGGGTCGACACCATCCCGGACGACGGCATCCGGCTGCTCGGCATCGGCACCCTGCTGGGCCTCGTCGTCCAGGCCCTGGCGATGATTCCCTACCTCCGCGAGACCGGCTTCCGTTTCCGCCCGCGCTTCGACTGGAAGGGCCACGGCCTCGGCAAGACGGTCAAACTGGCCAAGTGGACCGTGCTGTTCGTGCTGGCCAACCAGGCCGGTGTGCTGGTCGTGACCCAGCTCGCCACCGCGGCGGGCGAGGAGTCCGGCCGGGACGGCGCGGGCTTCCTCGCCTACTCCAACGCCCAGCTGATCTGGGGCATGCCGCAGGCCATCATCACCGTCTCGGTCATGGCGGCACTGCTGCCCCGCATCTCCCGCGCGGCCCACGACAACGACCCCGGCGCCGTACGCGACGACATCTCGCAGGGTCTGCGCAACTCGGCCGTCGCGATCGTCCCGGTCGCCTTCGCGTTCCTCGCCCTCGGCGTCCCGATGAGCACCCTGCTCTACGCCTCCAGCGGCTTCGAGGCGGCCCAGGGCATGGGCTTCATCCTGATGGCCTTCGGGCTCGGCCTCATCCCGTACTCGGTCCAGTACGTCGTCCTGCGCGGCTTCTACGCCTACGAGGACACGCGGACGCCGTTCTACAACACGGTCATCGTCGCCGCCGTCAACGCGGCTGCGTCGGCGGCGTGTTACTTCGTGCTCCCCGCCCGGTGGGCCGTCGTCGGTATGGCCGCCTCCTACGGTCTGGCGTACGCCGTCGGCGTCGGCGTCGCCTGGCGACGTCTGCGCAACCGGCTGGGCGGCGACCTCGACGGCGCGCACGTCATGCGCACCTACGCCCGGCTCTGCCTCGCCTCCCTGCCCGCCGCGATCGTGGCCGGCGCGGTGGGATTCGGTCTGCTGAAGACCGTCGGGGACGGCGCTCTCGGTTCTCTCGTGGCCCTGCTCGTCGGCGGAGCGGTGCTGCTCGGCGTCTTCTTCGTGGCCGCCAAGCGCATGCGGATCGAGGAGCTGAACTCCCTGGTCGGTATGGTCCGTGGACGCCTGGGTCGGTAAGGAAACCGGTCCCGCACAACCATCGTCGGCTGCCGCGTGTCGTGCAGAGCGGCCGACTGTGGGCACAATTGGCATGGCTGTTGGATGTGGCGCAACGGATGGGGAGGCAGGAACGACGGTGGCGGAACGTAGCACGGCTGCCGTCGACGTGGCCGACAACAGCGGTGACAACCCGCTGACCGCCAAGGCGGACAAGGCCGCGACCGACGGGGTGGCGGAAGCGCAGGACACGGCGGAGAAGTCCGCCGAGGTCGCAGAGGACAAGGCCGGAATCCGGCAGAACGGCGAACAGCCCCCCATCGAGACTCCCGAACTGCACAGCGGGCACAAGCTGGCCAGGCGTTACCGACTGGAGGAGTGCGTCACTCGTCTGGACGGTTTCAGCAGTTGGCGCGCCGTCGACGAGAAACTGCGACGTGCCGTCGGTGTCCATCTCCTGCCCGCCGACCACCCTCGAGCCCGCTCGGTCCTCGCCGCGGCGCGTTCCTCGGCGCTGCTCGGAGACCCCCGGTTCGTCCAGGTCCTCGACGCCGTCGAGGAGAACGACCTCGTGTACGTCGTGCACGAGTGGCTTCCCGACTCCACCGAGCTGACGACTCTGCTCGCCGCCGGCCCACTGGAGCCGCACGACGCCTATCAGCTCGTCAGCCAGGTCTCCCAGGCCATGGCCGCCGCGCACCGCGAAGGCCTCGCCCATCTGCGCCTCACCCCCAGCGCCGTACTGCGCAGCTCCACCGGCCAGTACCGGATCCGCGGCCTCGCCGTGAATGCCGCTCTGCGGGGCATCAGCGCCGAGCGCCCGCAGCGCACCGATACGGAGGCGATCGGCGCTCTGCTGTACGCGGCGCTCACCCAGCGCTGGCCGTACGACAGCGACGCCTACGGGCTCTCCGGCCTCCCCAAGGGAGTGGGCCTGCTCCCTCCCGACCAGGTGCGTGCCGGCGTCCACCGCGGCCTGTCCGAGATCGCCATGCGGGCCCTGGCCAACGACGGGGCCACCGCCTCCCGCCAGGAGCCGCCCTGCACCACCCCGGACGAGCTCGCCAAGGCGGTGGCGGCAATGCCCCGCATCCGTCCGCCGGAGCCCGAGTTCCCGACCCCGCCCGAGTACCAGCGCACGACCTACCAGCAGGGCACCTACGGTCGCCCGCAGCAGCGCCCCGGCGTTGCTGCCACCCAGACGGTGATCGCGCCGCCCGCCCCGCTGGAGAGTCGTACCGGCAGGGCCTTGAAGTGGGCTGTGTCGGCGCTGCTCATCGCCGCACTGGGTCTGGGCAGCTGGCAGATCGCGGACCGGCTCCTCGACCAGAAGAGCGCGACCGAGCCCCCGCAGAACACTCAGCCGCAGGACACCGAGGACGACAAGAAGCCGCCGACGGGCGGGAAGCCCGTCACGATCGTCAGCGCGCACGACTTCGACCCGCTCGGCGACGGCTCGGAGTCTCCGTCCCTGATAGGGAATGCCTACGATGGCAACCCCGCCACTGCCTGGCAGACGGCCAGGTACGAGGGCTACTCGAACTTCGGCAGGCTGAAGGAGGGCGTGGGTCTTCTGTTGGACCTCGGCAAGGTGCAACAGGTCTCCAAGGTGGACGTCACCTTCGAGGGCACCACCGCGGTGCAGCTGCGGACGGCGCCTGAGAACGTCTCGTCCCAGCCCACGGCGCCCGATGACTTCGCCACCGTGGCATCGGGGTCCGGAACCCAGGTGCCACTGACCGCCACCAAGCCCGTGATGACGCGCTACGTCCTGGTCTGGCTCACCGACCTGCCGGGCAATGGCGCCGATTACCGCGGCAAGATCTCGGAAATCAAGATCACCAGCTGACGGCATGGGGAGGGGGCTCACCGTTGGACGAAGCCATAGGCAGCGGCATCAGCGACCAGGATCTTCTGGCGCGTCACGTCGCCGGCGACCCCGACGCCTTCGGTGAGCTCGTACGCCGTCACCGCGATCGGCTGTGGGCCGTGGCCCTGCGGACGCTGGGAGACCGTGAGGAGGCCGCTGACGCCGTCCAGGACGCCCTTGTCTCCGCGTTCCGGGCCGCGCACACCTTCCGTGGTCACTCGGCGGTCACGACCTGGCTCCACCGCATCACGGTGAACGCCTGTCTCGACCGCGCCCGCAAGACCGCCTCCCGCAAGACCTCCCCCATGGACGACCCGGCGCGCTTCGAGCAGCTCCTCGAGCCCGCCGAGTCCGCCGAGGCGCCCGCCGAGCGCCAGGACCTCCACCGTGAGCTGCTGGCGGCCCTCGCCAAGCTTCCCCAGGATCAGCGGGCCGCTCTCGTCCTGGTCGACATGCAGGGGTATCCGGTCGCCGAGGCCGCCCGCATCCTGGATGTCCCCACCGGAACGGTGAAAAGCCGCTGTGCACGCGGGCGGGCCCGGCTGCTGCCGATGCTCATCCATCTGCGCGCCGACGCTGGGGGTAACGAAGCCCCCGACCGGGGAAGGAACCGGACGCCGGGGACATCCGTCCCACCGGTGTCGGGGCCAACGGATAACGGATCGAATGGTCCGGCTGCTGTGAAGGGCGGAGGTGGGCGCGCGTGACTTCCACGACCGGCAGGGCCGACGCAACACAGCACCCGGACGTCTCGGAGATCTCGGACCTCACCGAGGGGCTGCTCTCCCCTTCCCGCACCGCAGCCGTGCGACGGCACCTCGATGGCTGCTCACTGTGCGCGGAGGTACGGACCTCTCTGGAGGAGATCCGGGGGTTGCTCGGCACCCTTCCCGGGCCGCCGCGCATGCCCGCTGAGATCGCCGGTCGCATCGATGCCGCTCTGGCCGCCGAAGCGCTCCTGGACGCCACCACGCCGGACGTCGACGCTCATGTTTCACGTGAAACGGTGAGCCCCCGCCCCGATACGCAGCCCAGCACCCCGCCCCCCGCCGCGGACCGTCCTGCCGGCCGTCCTCGCGCCGCGACCGGGCCGGGCCGCTCTCGGCCCCGGCGTCGCCGCATCGCTGCCCTCGGCGCGGCCTTCGGCGCCGCAGCGCTGGGTATGAGCCTGTTCTTCGTCCAGGGCGGTGTACAGACACTCAGTGGCGAGTCGGGAGACAAGAAGACCGACAGCGCCGCCAGCGGACTCGCCGCGGGCCAGTTCGACGGTCGGCCGGTGGAAGCTCAGGTCGAGGGACTTCTGCATGAAGGAGCCAGCCTCACGTCTCCCAAGGGCACACATCCGGAGTCGTTGGCCGCAGAGGACGCGGGCAATACCCCGAAGCGGGGCATGGCCGAATCCCTGCCCAGTTGCGTCAAGGCCGGTACGGGGCGGCCCGACGCGGTCCTCGCCTTCCAGAGGGGCGACTTCCAGGGGACTCCGGCCTACCTCGTCGTCCTGCCCGAGGGCACCGACGGCACTCGGGTACAGGCATTCGTCCTGGACGCCTCCTGTGCCGACGGCGGGGGACAGACCAAGGCCGAGGTACTCATGACGCAGACGTACCCCCGCTCCTGACCTCGTCGCCGTGCCGCGCGGCGGTCTCGGGAATGCTCGCCCCGTAGGATCCGTTGGGTGGGGTGAGAGTCACCGACCGACCCCGTAGGCAGTAGGCAGTCTGCAGAGACGAGGAAGAAACCCGTGAGCGACGTCCGTAACGTGATCATCATCGGCTCCGGGCCCGCGGGTTACACCGCTGCGCTCTACACGGCGCGTGCGTCGCTGAAGCCGCTGGTCTTCGAAGGAGCTGTCACCGCCGGTGGCGCCCTGATGAACACGACCGACGTGGAGAACTTCCCCGGCTTCCGTGACGGCATCATGGGTCCGGACCTGATGGACAACATGCGCGCCCAGGCCGAGCGCTTCGGCGCCGAGCTGGTGCCCGACGATGTTGTCGCCGTGGACCTGACCGGCGAGATCAAGACCGTCACCGACACCGCCGGCACCGTGCACCGCGCGAAGGCCGTCATCGTCACCACCGGCTCCCAGCACCGCAAGCTCGGGCTGCCCAAGGAGGACGAGCTCTCCGGACGCGGCGTCTCCTGGTGCGCCACCTGCGACGGGTTCTTCTTCAAGGACCAGGACATCGCCGTCGTCGGCGGCGGCGACACCGCGATGGAGGAGGCCACCTTCCTCTCCCGCTTCGCCAAGTCCGTCACCATCGTCCACCGCCGTGACACCCTGCGCGCCTCCAAGGCCATGCAGGAGCGCGCCTTCGCCGACCCGAAGATCTCCTTCGCCTGGGACAGCGAGGTCGCGGAGATCCACGGTGACCAGAAGCTCTCCGGTCTGACGCTGCGGAACACGAAGACCGGCGAGACCAGCGAGCTGCCGGTGACCGGTCTGTTCATCGCCGTGGGCCACGACCCGCGCACGGAGCTCTTCAAGGGTCAGCTGGAGCTGGACGAGGAGGGCTACCTCAAGGTCGACGCCCCCTCGACGAGGACGAACCTCGCCGGTGTCTTCGGAGCCGGTGACGTCGTCGACCACACCTACCGCCAGGCGATCACCGCCGCCGGTACGGGCTGCTCCTCCGCCCTCGACGCCGAGCGCTTCCTGGCCGCGCTCGCCGACAGCGACAAGCTCGCCGAGCCTGAGAAGACCCCCGCGGTCTGACCGACCGCCTTTCCCCACCCCACCCACACCCCGCGAAGTGAAGGAGGCCGCTGTGGCCCTGAAGACCGTGACTGACGCTTCTTTTGAAGAGGACGTTCTCAAGAGCGACAAGCCCGTCCTGGTGGACTTCTGGGCCGAGTGGTGCGGCCCGTGCCGCCAGATCGCCCCGTCGCTGGAGGCCATCGCCGCCGAGCACGGCGAGATCGAGATCGTGAAGCTCAACATCGACCAGAACCCGGACACGGCCGCCAAGTACGGTGTCATGTCGATCCCGACGCTGAACGTCTACAAGGACGGCGAGGTCGTGAAGACCATCGTCGGCGCCAAGCCGAAGGCCGCGATCCTCCGCGACCTCGCGGACTTCGTCACGCCCACGGCCTGATCTTCGCCGTTTCACGTTTCACGTGAAACAAGCAACGGCCCGCCTCCTGAGGGAGGCGGGCCGTTGTCGTCTCTTCAGTCTCTTCAGTCTCTTCAGAGCGGCCGCAGCGCGGGCTCCTTCTGGACGGCGCCCAGGAGCCGGTCCAGTGCCAGCTCGACGTCTTCCTTCCAGGACAGCGTCGTCCGGAGCTCCAGCCTCAGCCGCGGATAGGTGAGATGGGGGCGTACGGTCTTGAAGCCCACCGCCGTGAGATGGTCTGCCGGCAGCACACAGGCCGGCTCCTTCGACCGGGCATCACCGAACGCCTCGATCGCCTTGAAGCCGCGCCGCAACAGGTCCTTGGCGACGGTCTGCACCATGGTCCGGCCGAGGCCCTGCCCCTGGTAGCCGGGCATGATCCAGGCCGTCATCAGCTGTACCGCGTCCGCGGAGACGGGGCTCGTGGGAAAGGCCGTGGAGCGCGGCACGTAGGCGGGTGGCGCGTAGAGCACGTAGCCGACCGGGACCTCGTCCAGATAGACCACCCGCCCGCAGGAGCCCCACTCCAGCAGCACTGCGGAGATCCATGCTTCCTTCTCCAACTCCGGCCGGCCCGCCTTCACCGCCGCTTCCCCACTCACGGGGTCCAGCTCCCAGAAGACGCAGGAGCGACACCGCTTGGGGAGGTCCGGAAGGTTGTCCAGAGTGAGCGGTACGAGCCGACGCCCCACGGCTGTTCCTCGCTTCCCACGGCCATCGCAGTACGGATACGCCCTCACAGAATCGTATCGATGGGGCGATCAGGGCGATACCGTGCGCAAGCAAAGGGCGGGCCGTGTTCCGGTTTCACCGGCACACGACCCGCCCTTCAGGCCCTGAAGCGTCGAGAAGCTCAGCTCTCGGCGTCGTCCTGCTCGGAGCTCCCCTGGTCCAGGACGCGGCCCTCACCCGGAGCGAGGGTTGCGAGAATCCGCTCCAGATCGTCCATCGAGGCGAACTCGACGACGATCTTTCCCTTCTTCTGCCCCAGGTCGACCTTCACCCGGGTCTCGAAGCGATCGGAAAGCCGGGAAGCCAGATCCGACAGTGCGGGGGAGACACGCGCCCCCGCCCGCGGACCCTTCGGCTTGGCCGTGGAGGCAGGCTCCGGGCCCATCATGTTCACGATCTCTTCGACGGCACGCACCGAGAGACCCTCGGCCACGATCCGGTACGCCAGCTTGTCCTGTGTCTCCGGATCCTCCACCGAGAGCAGGGCACGGGCATGGCCGGCCGACAGCACACCGGCCGCGACGCGCCGCTGCACCGGAGGCGACAGCCGCAGCAGACGCAGCGTGTTGGAGACCTGCGGGCGCGAGCGCCCGATGCGGTCGGCCAGCTGGTCATGGGTGCACTTGAAGTCCTTGAGCAGCTGGTCATAGGCGGCCGCCTCTTCCAGCGGGTTCAGCTGCGCCCGGTGCAGGTTCTCCAGGAGGGCGTCCAGAAGAAGCTTCTCGTCCTCCGTCGCCCGGACGATCGCGGGGATCCGTTCCAGACCGGCCGCACGGCACGCCCTCCAGCGCCGCTCGCCCATGATGAGCTCATAGCGCTCGGCACCCAGCTGCCGTACGACGACGGGCTGCAGCAGACCGACCTCCTTGATGGAGGTGACCAGCTCCGCCAGCGCGTCCTCGTCGAAAACCTCGCGCGGCTGCCGGGGGTTGGGCGTGATGAAGTCCAGCGGCAGCTCCGCGAAGTGCGCCACGGCGGGAGCCTCCGGCTCCCCGACCGGTCCGGCCTCGGAGACCGCCCCGGGGGGCGTCACCGCGTCCGGGGACTGCGGGCTCTGCGGCAGGGTCGCCAATTTCGCGGCCGCCCCACCTCGCTCCGAAGGCAGAGCCGGAACGGCCCCCGGGGAAGGGGAGCCCGTCCCTACGCCGACCGCCGGCACCTGCCGCTCCTGGGGAGCAGCGGGGATCAGCGCTTGGAGCCCACGCCCCAAACCCCTACGTCGCTCACTCACTGGATCCCCTCCGACATGTTTCGCTGGCTGTTCTGGTGACCCACATGGGCGTGCTGCGGGTCGTAGCTCATACCGACGCCCCTCAGCGCGATCTCACGGGCCGCCTCGAGATACGACAGCGAACCACTGGAGCCCGGGTCGTACGTGAGGACGGTCTGTCCGTAGCTCGGCGCCTCAGAGATGCGCACGGATCTCGGGATGCTGGTCCGCAGCACCTCCTCGCCGAAGTGGCTGCGCACTTCATCGGCCACCTGCGAGGCGAGCCTCGTCCGGCCGTCGTACATGGTGAGCAAGATCGTCGAGACATGGAGCGTGGGGTTGAGATGCCCACGCACCAGGTCCACGTTCCGCAGGAGCTGGCCCAGGCCCTCCAGCGCGTAGTACTCGCACTGGATCGGGATCAGCACCTCGGCCCCCGCCACCATGGCGTTGACCGTCAGCAGTCCGAGCGAAGGCGGGCAGTCGATCAGGATGTAGTCCAGCGGCTGCTCATATGCCTGGATCGCTCGCTGCAGTCGGCTCTCCCGCGCCACCAGCGACACCAGCTCGATCTCCGCACCGGCGAGATCGATGGTGGCAGGGGCGCAGAAGAGGCCTTCGACGTCCTGGACCGGCTGCACCACGTCGGAGAGCGGCTTGCTCTCCACGAGGACGTCATAGATCGAGGGAACGTCGGCGTGGTGGTCGATACCCAGGGCCGTCGAGGCATTGCCCTGGGGGTCGAGGTCGATGACCAGGACGCGGGCCCCGTGCAACGCCAAGGAGGCGGCAAGGTTGACCGTCGTGGTCGTCTTCCCCACGCCGCCCTTCTGGTTGGCGACCACCATCACGCGTGTCTGGGCCGGCCGAGGGAGGCCCTCACCGGCACGCCCCAGTGCCTCTACTGCCAGTTGGGCAGCACGACCAATGGGGGTGTCGTCCATGGGGGGCGGTGTTTCACGTGAAACATCCTCCCCCACCGATTCGGTTCGGGGACCGGGGACCGGTTCGGTCATCGGTCCCGCAATGTTGGCGTCGGACCGCAAGGATTCACTCTCCTCGGCTTCAGGCTCGCGATGAACAGAGCCTGCCATGCTTTCGGGGTCATGAACCAGCGAGGCCCGTGGTTCTGTGGATGAATCCACCGATGTGGACAATCCCGTACCCCTCGCGAGCGGCTTCGCGAGGGGTGTGCGGTCCCGGGGCGCGGCAGCCGCGCGACCGCGGCTGATGATCCCCTGCAGCAGTGAGCGACGTTTCACGTGAAACACGATGCACGCGCCGCCCACTCAGGACCGCTCGACACTCCGAAATACGTACGTATGGCAGCTTGTACGGATCAGTTGCGCCACGTTGACGGCTCGCTCCCGCCGCCTTGACGCTCAGCGGCGACGCCGCGTCCGGCTGGGGCGGGCCGCCTTGGCCCGCTTGGCGGCGAACCTCACACCACCCGGGCTCTCCCCGACCTCCACCCGCACAACGGTCGACAGAGGGTCCACAATGCCCTCGCCGACCTGGAGCACGGAGGCCGCCACCACACCGAGCTTGGAGAGCGCGGCGCGGGCGCCGGCGATCTCCTCCTCGGCCGTGTCGCCCTTGAGTGCCAGCATCTCTCCGTACGGACGCAGCAGTGGAACGCCCCAGCCGGCCAGCCGGTCCAGCGGCGCCACGGCGCGGGCGGTGACGACATGCACCGGCGGGACCTTACCGAGCATCTCCTCCGCACGGCCACGGACCACGGTGACGTGGTCCAGCCCGAGCAGCTCCACGACCTCCTGGAGGAAGTTCGTACGGCGGAGCAGCGGCTCCAGGAGCGTGATCTTCAGATCCGGCCGCACCAGGGCCAGCGGGATACCGGGCAGCCCGGCACCCGAACCGACGTCGCACACGGTGACGCCCTCGGGCACCACCTCGGAGAGCACCGCGCAGTTCAGCAGGTGTCGCTCCCACAGCCGGGGAACCTCACGCGGGCCGATCAGCCCGCGCTTGACGCCCGCGTCCGCGAGGAGCTCCGCGTACCGGACGGCCTCCGGAAAGAACTCACCGAATACCGTCCGCGCCTGTTCGGGCGCAGGGGGGAGCTCCGCTGCCTCCGTCACGGGAACCGTCCTTCCGCACCGCACACAAAGGTGCGAGCGCACTGTGATGGCTGACTATCAGGCTGACAAGATCGGCCCCGCCTGCGAGCAGACGGGGCCGACACTGCGAGAGGGGTCAGGCAGGGAGAACGACGACGAAGCGCTGCGGCTCCTCGCCCTCGGACTCGCTGCGCAGACCGGCCGCGGCGACCGCGTCGTGCACGACCTTGCGCTCGAACGGGGTCATCGGGTCCAGCTTGACCGGCTCACCGGTCGACTTCACCTCGGACGCGGCCTTGGCGCCGATCTCGGCGAGTTCCGAGCGCTTCTGAGCGCGGAACCCGGCGATGTCGAGCATCAGCCGGCTGCGGTCGCCGGTCTCCCGGTGCACCGCCAGGCGGGTCAGTTCCTGGAGCGCCTCCAGCACCTCGCCGTCGCGCCCCACGAGCTTCTGCAGGTCACGGCTGCTCGAGTCGCTGACGATCGAGACCGCGGCCCGGTCCGCCTCGACGTCCATGTCGATGTCGCCGTCGAGGTCGGCGATGTCGAGCAGACCCTCGAGGTAGTCGGCCGCGATTTCACCCTCCTGCTCCAGGCGGGTCAGGGTGTCGCCACCCTCGGCGGCGGCGGAGATGGTGCCTTCCGACACGGATGGACTCCTTCTACTTCTTGGACGACGGGTGCTTGGGGCGCTGCTGGCCCTTGCGCTGACCGGACTTGGCCTGACGGGAACCCCCGGAGTTGGCCCTCGGACGCGCGGGCTTGTCGCCCTGTCCTGCATCCTTCGCCTCGCCCTGCGGCTTCTTCTCCAGCGAGGTGGTGGGCTTCTCGTCGGACACGTCGGACACGTCGGACGCGGCGTCCTCGGCGCTCTTGACCGTGGAGTGCTGAGCCGCGGCCTGACGCTTCGCCTTGGTCTGACGCTTGGGCTGCTGACGCTTGGCCGCGGCGCCGCTCTCGACCTCGGCGGCGACGGCGTCACTCTTGATCACGGTGCCGTCGGCCTGGGGCGCGAAGCCGGCCTTGGCCAGACCCGAGAAGAAGCGGCGCTCGTTCTCGTTGCGGTCGGGGCCCTTGGCGACGATCGCCTTGACGACGCTCTTGCGACGACGGCCGCGGACCTCACTGTGGTGGGTGACGCTCTTCAGCAGGCGCTGCAGGTAGGCGTCCTGGGCCTTGCTGCCCGGGGTCGGGTTCTGGTTGATCACGTACATCTGCTGGCCCATGGTCCACACGTTCGTGGTCAGCCAGTAGACGAGAACACCGACGGGGAAGTTGATGCCCATGACGGCGAAGATCAACGGGAAGATGTACATGAGCATCTTCTGCTGCTGCATGTACGGCGTCTTCACCGAGAGGTCGACGTTCTTCATCATCAGCTGGCGCTGGGTGAAGAACTGCGAGGCCGACATCAGGATGATCATGATCGCGGTCACGATGCGGACATCGGTCAGGGAGGCGTTGAGAGCCTCGACCTTCGCGGGGTCGTCCATGAACTTCGCGGCGATCGGAGCACCGAAGATATGGGCTTCACGGGCGCTGTTGACCAGGTCCTGGTTGAGGACACCGATCTCCTTGCCATCGGCGATCTTGCTCAGCACGTGGTAGAGAGCGAAGAAGAACGGCGACTGCGCCAGGATGGGAAGGCACGAGGAGAGCGGGTTGGTGCCCGTCTCCTTGTACAGCTTCATCATCTCTTCGGACTGACGCTGCTTGTCGCTCTTGTAGCGCTCCTGGATCGCCTTCATCTTCGGCTGGAGCGCCTGCATGTTCCGGGTCGACTTGATCTGCTTGACGAACAGCGGGATCAGACAGATCCGGATCAGCACCACCAGGGACACGATCGACAAGCCCCAGGCCCAGCCCGTGTCAGGGCCGAACATCGCCCCGTACAACGTATGGAACTGGACGATCACCCATGAGACGGGTGTGGTGATGAAGCTGAAAAAACTGGCAATCGTGTCCACTAATCAGGCTCCTTGAGCATTGGGCGAAGTCTCTGCGGCCGGGCTCGTCTCGGCGGTGGACCCGCCCTTGTCGCCGCGCAGCGCGTTCCGCAGCAGTTCGTGCCAGCGAGGACGCTTGCGCGGAGGCACGTGATCCACGCCGCCGGGCGACCACGGATTGCACCGCAGGATGCGCCAGGCGGTCAGGGCTGTGCCCTTGATCGCGCCATGCCGGTCGATGGCCGTGAATCCATAGTGGGAACACGACGGGTAGTACCGGCAGACGGGCCCGAGGAGCGGGCTGATCGTCCACTGGTACAGCTTGATGAGAGCCAGCAGCGGGTACTTCATCGCGTGCCCCCTCCCAGGAGCCGCTGAAGCGCGGTGTCCAGGTCTTGGGCCAGCTGTGCGTGATCGGCGTCGCCGGCTCCGGGCAATGCCCGTACGACCACCAGGCTACCGGGGGGCAGCTCGGACAGTCGTTCGCGGACGAGATGGCGCAGGCGTCGCTTCACCTTGTTGCGTACGACGGCGCCGCCCACGGCCTTGCTCACGACGAAACCCGCACGCGTCGGGGAAGCGCTCTCCCCAGGCGCGTGCGGGTCCGTTGCACCGCTGCGTAGGTGGACGACGAGGAGCGGGCGACCGGCCCGGCGCCCTCGGCGTACCGCGGTTGCGAAGTCCTCGCGCCGCCTCAGCCGATTCTCGGTAGGCAGCACGTCATGACCTGTTGATGCGGATCAGGCGGACAGGCTCGCGCGACCCTTGGAACGGCGGTTCGCCAGGATGGCGCGACCGGCGCGCGTGCGCATCCGCAGGCGGAAGCCGTGGGTCTTGGCACGACGACGGTTGTTCGGCTGGAAGGTGCGCTTGCTCACTCGGGGGCTCCAGAAATGATTCGTTGGTGGCGGGACATCGCCTGGCTGTCACCGTGCGCCCACGAGTAGCTCGCAATACGCCCGAGTGCACCGCTTCACGATCACAGACCGTGATCTTTGCCCATCGGAGGCAGGCGGCAGCAGCCATCGACAACTCGACCTGGTTACGGTACGCGCGGCTACGCCATCCGGTCAAACCGACCGATCAGCGGGGTCCATTGTGCACAGGCTGTGGACAACAACTTGAACGAGGTCAGCCGCCACGACTACCGTGGCTGGACTCCTCAATCTTTTTCCGTTCTGTCCTCACCTGTCCTGACGGACTTCGACCAACCGTCCCGAGAACCACACATTCGTGGGACCTGCGAGAAAGCGTGCCCTGTGGCTGACGTACCTGCCGATCTTGCCGCAGTGTGGCCACGCGTGCTGGAGCAACTCCTCGGAGAAGGCCAGCAGGGCATCGAGCCCAAGGACAAGCAGTGGGTCGAGCGCTGCCAGCCTCTCGCACTGGTGGCCGACACCGCACTGCTCGCCGTCCCCAACGAATGGGGCAAGCGTGTCCTCGAAGGCCGCCTCGCGCCACTGATCAGCGAAACCCTGACCCGCGAATGCGGCCGCCCCATCAGGATCGCGATCACCGTCGACGACTCCGTCGGCGAGCCGTCGCCCCTCGCGCCCCCGGCCCAGCAGCAGCCGCGGTACGACGAACGGCCGACCGCGGAGCCGTACGACAAGTACGACGGTTACGGCCACCGGCCCATGCCCGACGACGGCCTGCCCACCGCGCGCCCCGCCTACCCGGACTACCAGCAGCAGCGACCCGACCCGGGCTCCTGGCCGCGTACCCAGGAGGACCTCTCCTGGCAGCAGCCGCGGCTCGGTTCGTTCCAGGAGCGCGACCCGTACGCCGGCCCTCGGCAGCAGTCCCAGCAGCCGCGGTACGACGAGCGGCCGTCCGCCTACGACCAGCCGCAGCGGCCGGACCGGGGAGAGCTGCCCGACGGACCGCGTCCTGGCGGCGGCCCCGGCCCCCGCCAGGGTGGTCAGGCCCCGGGCTCCATGGGCGGTGGCTCCTCCACCGGGCAGGGGCCGGGCTCCGGTGCCCCCGGGGAGCAGCACGCGCGCCTGAACCCCAGGTACCTCTTCGACACCTTCGTCATCGGTTCCTCGAACCGGTTCGCGCACGCGGCCGCCGTCGCGGTGGCCGAGGCGCCGGCGAAGGCGTACAACCCGCTCTTCATCTACGGGGAGTCGGGCCTCGGCAAGACCCACCTGCTGCACGCCATCGGGCACTACGCGCGGAGCCTCTACCCCGGCACCCGGGTGCGGTACGTGAGCTCGGAGGAGTTCACCAACGAGTTCATCAACTCGATCCGCGACGGCAAGGGCGACGCCTTCCGCAAGCGCTACCGGGATGTGGACATCCTGCTCGTCGACGACATCCAGTTCCTCGCGAGCAAGGAGTCGACGCAGGAGGAGTTCTTCCACACGTTCAACACGCTCCACAACGCGAACAAGCAGATCGTGCTCTCCTCGGACCGGCCGCCCCGGCAGCTGGTGACCCTGGAGGACCGGCTCCGCAACCGCTTCGAGTGGGGCCTGACCACCGATGTGCAGCCGCCCGAGCTGGAGACGCGCATCGCGATCCTCCGCAAGAAGGCGGTGCAGGAGCAGCTCAACGCCCCGCCGGAGGTGCTCGAGTTCATCGCCTCCCGGATCTCGCGGAACATCCGTGAGCTGGAGGGCGCGCTGATCCGCGTGACGGCGTTCGCGAGCCTCAACCGGCAGCCGGTGGACCTCGGGCTCACCGAGATCGTCCTCAAGGACCTGATCCCGGGCGGGGAGGACTCGGCGCCCGAGATCACGGCACCGGCG
Organism: Streptomyces sp. NPDC029139; assembly: GCF_055564335.1. Lineage (NCBI taxonomy): Bacteria > Bacillati > Actinomycetota > Actinomycetes > Kitasatosporales > Streptomycetaceae > Streptomyces > Streptomyces sp. NPDC029139. Next base: position 221,920 of record NZ_JBVHWN010000004.1, read on the forward strand.
ATCATGGCAGCGACGGCGGACTACTTCGGACTCACGGTGGAGGACCTCTGCGGCTCCTCACGGAGCCGGGTCCTGGTGACCGCCCGCCAGATCGCCATGTATCTGTGCCGGGAGCTCACCGACCTGTCGCTGCCGAAGATCGGTGCGCAGTTCGGCGGCCGCGACCACACGACGGTGATGCACGCGGACCGGAAGATCCGCGCGCTCATGGCCGAGCGGCGCTCGATCTACAACCAGGTCACCGAGCTGACCAACCGCATCAAGAACGGCTGAGGACGAGGCCGAGCGGCCAGGAGCCGACGCACACCTCTGAAGGGCGCCCCGGGACACCTCCCGGGGCGCCCTTCGCGTCTCCAGGACGGCTGCGCCCGCCCTGACCGTCGCCTGTGTACGTCTTTCTCCGCCGCCTGTGCACGTCCTCCGCGACGCCTCCGTACGTCCTCTCCGTCAGCCGTTCGCGGCCTCCGCCCCGCCTCTGCACAGCTTCCCGGTCACCTGTGCACGGCTCCTCGCCCGTCTGTGCGTGACGGCGGTGTTCGAATACGCGGGGCGGGTGGTCAGTTCTCCACAGATTGGGGGATGATCTTCCGTCCACAGGGTGGGGACTGCGGAGTTATCCGGATCGCGTCCACAGGCGCGGCGGCCGCGAGGCCATCACCCCAGGTCAGATGGGTGTGGATTTGTTGGCAACCTTGATCCACAGGTTGTGGACGAATCTTTCGTCCACAGGGCCCCTTCTCGGTTGTCCACCGGCAACCCACAGGGGGCTGTCGGTTGCCCACAGCTTCTCCACACCGCTGTCCACTGTTCGGCAACGAATCGCCCGTGCTCACGGCATCGAGTGAAAGCGGTCACACCAACGGAGACGATTGGGCTGTGGGGAACACGGGTAAAGCTGGGGACAGCACTGGGGAGAACTCAGCCCTGCCTGTGTACCGGGTGTGCAGAACTTTCGGGTGTCCACAGAACCCCTGAGTTGTCCACCGGGTCCGCCCACAGGGGCGGTGGACAAAAAACCGACCCTGACCTGCGCATACGGGGTTATCCACGGTTTCCACAGGCCCTACTACTACTCCCACTTAGAGTTAGCCCGGAATCCGCTTCGAAGTGGGACCTGTGCACAACTCGGCGCCGGAGCCTCGGCGGGCTCTTGTCGCGACTTGACCCCGAGCCGCACCGAGTGTCGGCGGCGTACGTCAGACTGGTTCCCGCAGTCGACGAAGAGCCAGCAACAGCAGGAGGCGGTTCCGGTGAAGATCCGGGTGGAGCGCGATGTACTCGCGGAGGCGGTGGCCTGGGTGGCCCGCAGCCTCCCGGCCCGTCCGCCGGCGCCCGTACTCGCGGGCCTTCTGCTGAAGGCCGAGGACGGCGCACTGAGCTTCTCGAGCTTCGACTACGAGGTCTCGGCCCGGGTGTCCGTCGAGGCGGAGGTCGAGGAGGACGGCACGGTCCTGGTCTCCGGTCGCCTGCTCGCCGACATCTGCCGCGCCCTGCCCAACCGGCCGGTGGAGATCTCCACAGACGGTGTACGGGCGACCGTGGTCTGCGGCTCCTCCCGCTTCACCCTCCACACCCTGCCTGTGGAGGAGTACCCGGCGCTTCCGGAGATGCCCACCGCGACCGGCACGGTCCCCGGTGAGGTCTTCGCCTCCGCGGCCGCCCAGGTGGCCATCGCCGCCGGCCGCGACGACACGCTGCCCGTCCTCACCGGTGTGCGCATCGAGATCGAGGGCGACACGGTCACCCTGGCCTCCACCGACCGCTACCGCTTCGCCGTCCGCGAGTTCCTGTGGAAGCCGGAGTCCCCGGACGCCTCCGCCGTCGCCCTGGTGCCCGCCAAGACCCTCCTGGACACCGCCAAGGCACTCACCAGCGGCGACACGGTCACCCTGGCGCTCTCGGGCTCCGGCAAGGGCGAGGGCCTGATCGGCTTCGAGGGCGCGGGCCGCCGCACCACCACGCGGCTGCTCGAGGGCGACCTGCCCAAGTACCGCACGCTCTTCCCCACCGAGTTCAACTCGGTCGCGGTGATCGAGACCGCCCCGTTCGTCGAGGCCGTCAAGCGTGTGGCCCTGGTGGCCGAGCGCAACACCCCGGTCCGGCTCAGCTTCGAGCAGGGCGTGCTGATCCTGGAGGCAGGCTCCAGCGACGACGCACAGGCTGTGGAGCGTGTGGACGCGCAGCTGGAGGGTGACGACATCTCGATCGCCTTCAACCCGACGTTCCTGCTGGACGGCCTGAGCGCGATCGACTCCCCGGTCGCCCAGCTCTCGTTCACCACGTCCACCAAGCCCGCGCTGCTGAGCGGAAAGCCGGCTCTGGACGCCGAGGCGGACGAGGCGTACAAGTACCTGATCATGCCGGTGCGCCTCAGCGGCTGACCGCCCGCGGGCAGGCGTCGACTGAGCGGCTGACCCCACAGGTGTGCACCCGGGTCCGGGCGTAGGCTCGGACCCGGGTAAACCGCACACGACGCTTAAGGAATCTCTGATGGAGCTCGGTCTCGTCGGTCTCGGCAAGATGGGCGGCAACATGCGTGAGCGCATCCGCCGCGCAGGCCACACCGTCATCGGATACGACCGCAACCCGGACCTCGCCGATGTCCACAGCCTCGAAGAGCTTGTGGGCAAGCTCAAGGGTCCGCGCGTCGTGTGGGTCATGGTCCCGGCGGGCGCCGCGACCCAGTCCACCATCGACGAGCTGGCCGAACTGCTCTCTCCCGGCGACATCGTCGTGGACGGCGGTAACTCCCGCTGGACCGACGACGAGAAGCACGCCGAGGAGCTCGCCGCCAAGGGCATCGGCTTCGTCGACTGCGGTGTCTCCGGCGGCGTCTGGGGCCTGGAGAACGGCTACGCGCTGATGTACGGCGGCGACGCCGAGAACGTGGCGCGGGTCCAGCCGATCTTCGACGCCCTCAAGCCCGAGGGCGAGTTCGGCTCCGTCCACGCGGGCAAGGTCGGCGCCGGCCACTTCGCGAAGATGGTCCACAACGGCATCGAGTACGCGATGATGCAGGCGTACGCCGAGGGCTGGGAGCTTCTGGAGAAGGTCGACTCCGTCACCGACGTGCGCGAGGTCTTCCGCTCCTGGCAGGAGGGCACGGTCATCCGTTCCTGGCTGCTCGACCTGGCGGTCAACGCGCTGGACGAGGACGAGCACCTGGACCAGCTCCGCGGCTTCGCGCAGGACTCCGGTGAGGGCCGCTGGACGGTGGAGGCGGCGATCGACAACGCGGTGCCGCTGCCCGCGATCACCGCGTCGCTCTTCGCGCGGTTCGCCTCCCGTCAGGACGACTCCCCGCAGATGAAGATGATCGCCGCGCTGCGCAACCAGTTCGGTGGCCACGCGGTCGAGTCCAAGAAGTAATCCACAGGCTGTGCATCCTCGGTGCACAGCGGCCGGGGGAGGTCGGCGCCCACCATGCATGTCACGCATCTGTCGCTGGCCGACTTCCGCTCCTACGCCCGGGTCGAGGTCCCGCTCGACCCGGGCGTCACGGCGTTCGTGGGCGCGAACGGCCAGGGCAAGACCAACCTGGTCGAGGCCGTCGGCTATCTCGCCACCCTCGGCAGCCATCGCGTCGCGTCGGACGCCCCGCTCGTACGGATGGGGGCGGAACGGGCGGTCATCCGGGCCGCCGTCACCCAGGGCGAGCGCTCGCAGCTCGTCGAGCTCGAACTCAACCCGGGCCGTGCCAACCGTGCTCGTATCAACCGATCCTCGCAGGTCAGACCCCGTGACGTGCTGGGGATCGTACGGACCGTGCTGTTCGCGCCGGAGGACCTGGCCCTGGTCAAGGGCGATCCCGGAGAACGCCGGCGCTTCCTCGACGAACTGATCACGGCGCGCTCACCGCGCATGGCGGGTGTCCGCTCCGACTACGAGCGGGTGCTCAAGCAGCGCAACACCCTGCTGAAGTCGGCCGCCATGGCCAGACGGCACGGCGGCCGTGGCATGGACCTGTCGACGCTGGACGTGTGGGACCAACACCTCGCGAGGGCGGGTGCCGAGCTGCTGGCGCAGCGGCTGGACCTGATCGCCGTTCTGCAGCCGCTGGCCGACAAGGCGTACGAGCAGCTGGCGCCGGCAGGCGGACCGATTCTGCTGGAGTACCGGCCGTCGGCCCCGGGCCCCGGGCACACGCGCGAGGAGCTGTACGAGCAGCTGATCGCCGCGCTCGCGGAGGTGCGCAAGCAGGAGATCGAGCGGGGCGTGACGCTGGTCGGGCCGCACCGGGACGAGCTGCTGCTCAAACTCGGTGAGCTGCCGGCGAAGGGCTACGCGAGTCATGGGGAGTCCTGGTCGTACGCGCTGGCACTGCGGCTGGCCTCGTACGACCTGTTGCGGGCGGAAGGGAACGAGCCCGTGCTGGTCCTCGACGACGTCTTCGCCGAGCTGGACGCGCGGCGGCGGGAGCGGCTCGCGGAGCTGGTGGCCCCGGGCGAGCAGGTGCTCGTGACGGCGGCGGTCGACGACGACGTGCCGGGGGTGCTGGCGGGCGCCCGGTACACGGTCGCGGGGGGTTCGGTGGAGAGGCTGTGAGGTCGTGAGCGAGAACGAGAGCCCCCAGGCCGCCCCGGCCCCCAAGGCCCCCGAACCTTCGGGGGTGGACCTCGCGCGGGTCGCGCTGCGGGCCGCCAAGGAGCAGGCGAAGGCGCGGGGCGCCGCGGCCCAGCAGAAGAAGCAGGCCCGGCGGGGCGGCGGGCTGCGCTCGGGCGCGCACGCCGACGGGCGGGACCCGGTCGGGCTCGGTGCCGCGATCAACCGGCTCATCACCGAGCGCGGCTGGGAGACGCCGGCGGCGGTAGGCGGGGTCATGGGGCGCTGGCCGCAGATCGTGGGCGAGGACCTGGCGAAACACTGCGTGCCTCTGAAGTACGACGAGGCGCCGGAGGAGCGGGTGCTCACCGTGCAGTGCGACTCGACGGCGTGGGCGACGCAGCTGCGCCTGCTGGCGCCGAGGCTGGTGGCCCGGCTGAACGAGGACCTCGGGCACGGGACGGTACGGGTGATCAAGGTCCTGGGGCCGTCGGCCGGGCCCCGGCGGGGGTACGGGCCCCTGCGGGCGCCTGGGTCCGTCGGCCCGGGAGACACGTACGGGTAGGACGCCCGGGTGGGTTCGGGCGCCACGCGCGCGTGCGCACGGGGTGCAGGGCCGGGTCGAGGGCCACGCGCGCCTGCGCGGGCGCACGCGCACCCACGGCTGTCAGGGGTCACGCGCGCGTGCGCACGTGGTGGAAGGCGAGTACCGGTGAGTACCGGTGCGGAGCGCGCCCGAGAAGGCGCCGTTCCGCGGTGCCCGCGCGGTGCTTTCCCCAGGGCTTCACCCTGACCTTCCCGGCGGACCGATCGCCCACAGCGGGGCGTCACCGCCCGAAGCGCTGGGTGGCCGTCAGAGCCCTTTGGAGCCCCTCCCTGGATATGGGGAGTCGTCTCGCTCCCGCTCAGGGCGGCACATGCGGACTCAGGTACCGGCAAACCCCCATGAGTGTCAGCGCTACCGGTAGACTGGAAGACAATCCCGCCACCCTGCGGAACATGTCGAACGACGCAGCCGCTCCCGTATGCCCGGAGAACGGCCTGTGCTGTGCCAGAAAGGGCGCTTCGTGGCCGATTCCGGCAACCCCAACGAGAACCCCCAGTCCGCCAACGCTGCGTCGTACGACGCCAGCGCGATCACCGTGCTCGAGGGTCTGGACGCGGTCCGCAAGCGCCCCGGCATGTACATCGGCTCCACCGGTGAGCGTGGCCTGCACCACATGGTGCAGGAGGTCGTCGACAACTCGGTCGACGAGGCCCTGGCCGGTCATGCGGACACCATCCACGTGACGATCCTGGCCGACGGCGGTGTCCGCGTCGTCGACAACGGCCGCGGTATCCCCGTCGGCATCGTCCCGTCCGAGGGCAAGCCGGCCGTCGAGGTCGTGCTGACGGTCCTGCACGCGGGCGGCAAGTTCGGCGGCGGCGGCTACGCGGTCTCCGGCGGTCTGCACGGCGTCGGCGTCTCCGTCGTCAACGCCCTCTCCACCAAGGTCTCGGTGGAGGTCAAGACCGACGGCCACCGCTGGACGCAGGACTACAAGATGGGCGTCCCCACCGCGCCCCTCGCGCAGCACGAGGCGACCGACGAGACCGGCACCTCGGTCACGTTCTGGTCCGACCCGGACATCTTCGAGACGACCGAGTACTCCTTCGAGACGCTGTCGCGCCGCTTCCAGGAGATGGCCTTCCTCAACAAGGGCCTGACGATCACGCTCACCGACGAGCGCGACTCCGCGAAGGCCACGGTCGGCGCCGACGACCCCGACGCCGAGGCGGCGGAGGAGCAGCCGGCGAGGACGGTGAAGTACCACTACGAGGGCGGCATCGTCGACTTCGTGAAGTACCTCAACTCCCGCAAGGGTGAGCTGATCCACCCCACCGTCATCGACGTCGAGGCCGAGGACAAGGAGCGCATGCTCTCGGTCGAGATCGCGATGCAGTGGAACTCGCAGTACACCGAGGGTGTCTACTCCTTCGCCAACACGATCCACACCCACGAGGGCGGTACGCACGAAGAGGGCTTCCGTGCCGCGCTCACGGGTCTGGTCAACCGGTACGCGCGCGACAAGAAGCTGCTGCGCGAGAAGGACGACAACCTCACCGGTGAGGACATCCGCGAGGGTCTGACGGCGATCATCTCCGTCAAGCTGGGCGAGCCGCAGTTCGAGGGCCAGACCAAGACCAAGCTGGGCAACACGGAGGCGAAGACCTTCGTGCAGAAGGTCGTGCACGAGCACCTCAACGACTGGTTCGACCGGAACCCGAACGAGGCCACGGACATCATCCGTAAGTCCATCCAGGCGGCCACCGCGCGCGTGGCGGCCCGCAAGGCCCGCGACCTGACGCGTCGCAAGGGCCTGCTGGAGAGCGCCTCGCTGCCGGGCAAGCTGTCCGACTGCCAGTCGAACGACCCCTCCAAGTGCGAGATCTTCATCGTCGAGGGTGACTCCGCCGGCGGTTCGGCCAAGTCCGGCCGCAACCCGATGTACCAGGCCATCCTGCCGATCCGCGGCAAGATCCTGAACGTCGAGAAGGCCCGGATCGACAAGATCCTGCAGAACACCGAGGTCCAGGCGCTCATCTCGGCCTTCGGTACCGGAGTCCACGAGGACTTCGACATCGAGAAGCTTCGCTATCACAAGATCATTCTGATGGCGGACGCCGACGTCGACGGCCAGCACATCAACACCCTGCTGCTGACCTTCCTCTTCCGCTTCATGCGCCCGCTGGTCGAGGCCGGCCACGTCTACCTCTCGCGCCCGCCGCTCTACAAGATCAAGTGGGGCCGGGACGACTTCGAGTACGCGTACTCGGACCGTGAGCGCGACGCGCTCGTCGAGCTGGGCAAGCAGAACGGCAAGCGGATCCGCGAGGACTCGATCCAGCGCTTCAAGGGTCTCGGTGAGATGAACGCGGAGGAGCTGCGCATCACCACCATGGACCAGGACCACCGCGTGCTCGGCCAGGTCACCCTCGACGACGCGGCGCAGGCCGACGATCTGTTCTCGGTGCTGATGGGTGAGGACGTCGAGGCACGGCGCTCGTTCATCCAGCGCAACGCCAAGGACGTTCGCTTCCTCGACATCTGAGTCGGCCTCAGCTGACCGTACGAAAGGACTGAAGACCAGCAATGGCCGACGAGAACACCCCTGTGATGCCCGAAGAGGAGCCGATGGTTCCGGGCGTGGGCATGCGCGTGGAGCCCGTGGGGCTCGAGACCGAGATGCAGCGCTCGTACCTCGACTACGCGATGTCCGTCATCGTGTCGCGTGCGCTGCCGGACGTACGGGACGGTCTCAAGCCCGTCCACCGGCGCGTGCTGTACGCCATGTACGACGGCGGCTACCGGCCCGAGAAGGGCTTCTACAAGTGCGCCCGTGTCGTCGGTGACGTCATGGGTACGTACCACCCGCACGGCGACTCCTCGATCTACGACGCCCTGGTCCGGCTGGCCCAGCCGTGGTCGATGCGCCTGCCGCTGGTCGACTCCAACGGCAACTTCGGCTCCCCGGGCAACGACCCGGCGGCCGCCATGCGGTACACCGAGTGCAAGCTCATGCCGCTGTCGATGGAGATGCTCCGGGACATCGACGAGGAGACCGTCGACTTCCAGGACAACTACGACGGCCGTAACCAGGAGCCGACGGTCCTGCCGGCGCGCTTCCCGAACCTGCTGGTCAACGGCTCGGCCGGTATCGCCGTGGGTATGGCGACCAACATCCCGCCGCACAACCTGCGCGAGGTCGCGGCCGGAGCCCAGTGGGCGCTGGAGCACCCGGAGGCCACGCACGAGGAGCTGCTCGACGCGCTCATCGAGCGGATCAAGGGCCCGGACTTCCCCTCCGGCGCTCTGGTCGTGGGACGCAAGGGCATCGAGGAGGCGTACCGCACCGGCCGTGGCTCCATCACGATGCGCGCGGTCGTCGAGGTCGAGGAGATCCAGAACCGCCAGTGCCTCGTGGTCACGGAGCTGCCCTACCAGGTGAACCCGGACAACCTCGCGCAGAAGATCGCCGACCTGGTCAAGGACGGCAAGATCGGCGGCATCGCCGACGTCCGTGACGAGACCTCGTCCCGTACCGGCCAGCGGCTCGTCATCGTGCTCAAGCGCGACGCCGTCGCCAAGGTCGTCCTCAACAACCTGTACAAGCACACCGACCTGCAGACGAACTTCGGCGCGAACATGCTGGCGCTCGTCGACGGCGTGCCGCGCACCCTCTCGCTGGACGCGTTCATCCGCCACTGGGTGACGCACCAGATCGAGGTCATCGTCCGCCGGACCCGCTTCCGGCTGCGCAAGGCCGAGGAGCGCGCCCACATCCTGCGCGGTCTGCTCAAGGCGCTGGACGCGATCGACGAGGTCATCGCGCTCATCCGGCGCAGCGACACGGTCGACGTCGCGCGCGAGGGCCTGATGGGCCTGCTCCAGATCGACGAGATCCAGGCCAACGCCATCCTCGAGATGCAGCTGCGCCGGCTCGCCGCCCTGGAGCGCCAGAAGATCGTCGCCGAGCACGACGAGCTTCAGGCGAAGATCAACGACTACAACGCGATCCTCGCCTCCGAGGAGCGTCAGCGCGCCATCGTCAGCGAGGAACTGGCGCTGATCGTCGAGAAGTTCGGCGACGACCGCCGCTCCAAGCTGGTGCCCTTCGACGGTGACATGTCCATCGAGGACCTGATCGCCGAGGAGGACATCGTCGTCACCATCACGCGTGGCGGCTATGTGAAGCGTACGAAGACCGAGGACTACCGCTCGCAGAAGCGCGGCGGCAAGGGCGTGCGCGGCACGAAGCTGAAGCAGGACGACATCGTCGACCACTTCTTCGTGTCCACGACCCACCACTGGCTGCTCTTCTTCACGAACAAGGGCCGGGTCTACCGGGCCAAGGCGTACGAGCTTCCGGACGCCGGCCGGGACGCGCGCGGCCAGCACGTCGCCAATCTGCTGGCCTTCCAGCCGGACGAGCAGATCGCCGAGATCCTGGCGATCCGCGACTACGAGGCCGCGCCGTACCTGGTGCTCGCCACGAAGGCCGGCCTGGTGAAGAAGACCGCGCTGAAGGACTACGACTCGCCGCGTTCCGGTGGCGTCATCGCGATCAACCTCCGGGAGACGGAGGACGGCAGCGACGACGAGCTGATCGGCGCGGAGCTGGTGTCGGCGGAGGACGATCTGCTGCTCATCAGCAAGAAGGCGCAGTCGATCCGCTTCACCGCGACGGACGACGCGCTGCGTCCGATGGGACGAGCGACGTCCGGCGTCAAGGGGATGAGTTTCCGCGAGGGCGACGAGCTCCTCTCGATGAATGTCGTCCGGCCCGGTACGTTCGTCTTCACCGCCACCGACGGTGGGTACGCGAAGCGGACCAACGTGGACGAGTACCGCGTCCAGGGTCGCGGTGGCCTCGGTATCAAGGCCGCCAAGATCGTGGAGGACCGCGGCTCGCTCGTGGGCGCGCTGGTGGTCGAGGAGACGGACGAGATCCTCGCCATCACGCTGTCCGGCGGTGTGATTCGTACGCGAGTCAACGAAGTCAGGGAGACCGGCCGTGACACCATGGGCGTCCAGCTGATCAACCTGGGCAAGCGTGATGCCGTCGTAGGCATCGCACGGAACGCCGAGGCGGGCAGCGAGGCCGAAGAGGTCGACGGTGCCGAGTACGTCGACGGCGTCGCCGATGTCGAGGAAGGCGTCGAGGTCGCGACCGCGACCGAGGCAGCCGAGGGCATGCAGTCCTCGGCCGGGGAGCACGAGGAGTAGAGCGTGAGTGGAGCCACGGGCGCCGGATCGGCGGCTGCCGGAGCTTCTGCTGGTGCTGGAGCGAACGGTGCCCGTGGTTCCGCCACGGACTCCCAGGGGGTTGCGGTGACGGACACCCGAGGGCCCAAGCCCTCGTACGAGACGTACAACGGGCCGCTGCCCGGCGAACGCGCGGGAGCGCAGCAGCCGAGCGGGCCGTACCACCCGCCACAGGCGTACGGCGCTCAGGCGCCGGCCGCCGCGGCGGGCGGTGGAGCCGGCACGGCCGGCCAGAACACGGGCGCCGTGCGTCGCCCGCGCACGGGGGCCCGCACGACGCCCCGTACGCGCAAGGCGCGGCTGCGGGTGGCCAAGGCCGATCCGTGGTCGGTGATGAAGGTGAGCTTCCTGCTCTCCATCGCGCTGGGCATCTGCACGGTCGTGGCCGCGTCGGTGCTGTGGATGGTCATGGACGCCATGGGCGTCTTCTCGACCGTCGGCGGAACGATCAGCGAGGCGACGGGCTCGAACGAGTCCAACGGCTTCGACCTGCAGTCGTTCCTCTCGCTGCCGCGGGTGCTCATGTTCACCTCGGTGATCGCCGTGATCGACGTGGTCCTGATGACCGCGCTGGCGACCCTCGGGGCGTTCATCTACAACCTGTCGGCCGGTTTCGTGGGCGGTGTGGAGCTCACGCTGGCGGAGGACGAATGAGCTGCGTGGGGGCCTCGGGGAACCGATTTTGGGACTGGCCCCCACGTGCGCTAATCTTCAGGAGTCAGCGCGCGGGACACCTCGCAAAAGCGCGGCGGGGCTATAGCTCAGTTGGTTAGAGCGCATCCCTGATAAGGATGAGGCCACAGGTTCAAATCCTGTTAGCCCCACCAGCACGAAGACCCCCAACCGATCATGGTTGGGGGTCTTCGGCATGTACGGGTCGTCCGCGGGGGTAGGTCCCGACTGTGATCGCGTGCCCCCTCCGTCGGGGGCGGCGCGGCCGGCGAGGGTTCGTCGTGCGGCCGATTGGTTTGTGCGGGGGAACGGCTGCTCGGGGAGGTCACCGATCGGTATCGGTCGGTGTGTAGAGTGGGCGTCAGAAGTCTCCTACGTCAACGAAAGACGAGGTCGCGCGGTGAAGAAGCTTCTCCTGGTCGCACTGGCCGCCATCGGCGGGCTCCTCGTGTACCGCCAGATCCAGGCGGATCGCGCCGAGCAGGATCTGTGGACGGAGGCGACCGACTCCGTGCCCGCAGGTTCGGGTGTCTGAGACGCAGCTTGTCCAAGGGTGAAGCCCCGGCCGCGATCGCGGCCGGGGCTTCATGCCGTTCAGGGGCCTCCGTCCCGCACGTGACACCCCCCTCCTGGGTTCACCCCCGCGAATGATGAGGTTGCGAGAGCAAAATTGAGTGACCTCGGTCAAGGGGTGGAGTCGGTCGGGCTCGGATCCGGCGAGCCGGGCGAATCGTCCACCCGCGCAGACAGCGGAGGGGCGGGCGGGGCAGGATGGACCGTCATTGCGGCCGCACGGGGCGGGACGGCTACGGACACGAGGAGAGGCGCGTGAGGAAGCGCGTGAACTGGCGGAGCGGGAGGCTGCGGGCGGCCGGGTCCCGGGCCGCGGCGGCGGGTACGGCGGTGGCCGCGCTGGCAGCGGCGGCGGTGTTCACGGCCGCGGCGCTGCCCGGTGCGGCATGGGCGGCCGAAGGGAACCCGTACACCTTCGACGACGGGGCCACGCCGGTCCAGGGGGCCGCATCGAGCCTGGACGCGCAGCAGTTGAAGGCCGGTCAGAGCTACCGCGACAGCATCGAGAAGGACGGCAAGCTCTACTACCGGGTCGATCTCGACGCGCAGCAGAACGCGTACGTGTCGGTGGTCGCCGTGCCCAGGCCCGGCGGCGAGGCGGAGTACGGCGACGGCATCAAGGTCAGCCTGCAGGACGGCTCCGGCTCCCAGTGCGGCTACCAGGACGCGTCGTTCGAGTCCGCCGGCTTCACCCGGCCCATCACCGCGTACGCCCACCGCACGATCGAGCCCGACCGCTCCACCTGCCAGCGTGCCGGCGCCTACTACGTACTGGTCGAGCGGACCTCCAAGGCCCTCTCCACGCCCGAGGACTGGGAGCTGGAGATCCGGTACCTCACCGAGCCGGGGGTGCAGCAGACCGGCCCCACGGCGCTGCCCGAGAACTGGCCCTCCTCCTCACCTCCGCCGCCCTCCGGCGGCCCGCAGAAGCGGCAGGGCGGCGCGGGCTTCCACGACGCCACCTCGCTGAAGCAGGGAGAGTGGCGCGCCGACATCAAGCCCGGGCAGACGCTCTTCTACCGGGTGCCCGTCGACTGGGGGCAGCAGATCTTCGCCACGGCGGAGCTCGGAAGCAGCCCCACCGGTGCCACCGAGTACGTGAGCAACGCGCTGGTGCTGTCGCTAGACAACCCGGCCCGCGGCCACGTCGACCAGGAAACCGTCAGCTACGACGGCAAGCCGGCGACGCTGGCGCTCGACCCGCACCGGCCGGTCGCCTTCGAGAACCGGTACGCCTCCAACAGCTACACGAACGCCATGCGGTTCGCGGGCTGGTACTACCTGTCGGCCACGCTCAGCCCGGAGATCACCAAGGCGTACGGGGACAAGCCGGTGCCGCTGACGCTGCGGGTGAACGTCACCGGCACGGCGAAGGCGGCTCCCGCGTACGCCGGGGACGCCGGGATCTTCAAGGTCACCGACGACGACCGGGACGCGGCGGCCAGTGGAGCGAGCGGGGCGCAGGCACAGAAGAACGCGGGCATGGTCGTGGTCGCGGCGGCCGGGCTCGGCGCCGGAACGGTACTGATCGTCGGGCTCGGCCTGTGGACGTTCGCCGGGCGGCGCCGGGCGGCGCGACAGACGCCCCACGGGCCGCAGGACGGTCCGCCGCAGTTCGGCCCGCCGACGGCCTGGTAGGCCCCGGATCAGATCTGGGTGAGCGCCCAGATGCCGACCGCGAAGCAGATCAGCGCGACGGCCAGGACCGGGATCGCCACCTTCGGGGGCGGTCCCGGTCGCTTCGCCGGGGCCGGCGCCGGGGCGGTCGCCGACGTCGGGGCGGCAGGCGTCACCTGGGCGGGAACCTGTCCGGCCTGAGCGGTGTACTGATGCGTCGGGGCCTGTGGATATGGCACCGCGGCCGTCGGGACCTGGGCGAATTCCGGCGCGACGGCGGGATGGGGGGAGGCCGTGTGCGCGGAGGGGGCGGGGACCGGGGGCTGCGTGGGGGCGGCGACCGGCCGTGGGGGCGGGGGCAGATGGAAGCTGCCCGTCTCGGAGGGGCTCGGCACCGGCTGCTGTTGCTGCGGCTGGGGCTGCGGCTGCGTCGGTGTCCGGGGCTGTACGGGGGCCGGGGCGGAGGTGGCCGGGGACTCCGGGCCGTTCGGGCCGAAACCGGGGGGCAGCGGGCCGATCTGGTCGAAGACCTCGACCGGCTCCTCGTCCGGGCGGGCCTCGGGGAGCATCTCGACCGCCGAGGTCAGCGCCTTGCGTACGCCCGTCGCCGTCTTGAAACGGGCCTGCGGGTCCGGCTGGAGCAGACCCGCGATGACCTGCCACAGCGGCTCCGGAATGCCCTCAGGGGCTCCGGGCGTCCCGTGCGCCATGAAGTACTCGATCAGGGCGCGCGAGTCGGGCTTCTGGCCCTGGAGCAGATAGAGCGCGACCAGGCCGACCGCGAAGAGGTCGGCCGGGAAGTCCGGTTCCGCTCCCATCATCTGCTCGGGCGCGAAGTAACCGGGCGTCCCCACCACGTAGTTGGTCTCGGTGAGCCGGGGTTCTCCCTTGCGCATCGAGATGCCGAAATCGGACAGCCGCAGATGCGGCCGCCCGGTTCCGGTGACGTCGAGCAGGATGTTCGCCGGTTTGATGTCGCGGTGCACGACCCCCTCCGCGTGCACCGCGGCCAGACCGGAGAGCAGCTGATCCAGCAGCGTGCAGACGAAGCGCGGCGGCAGCGGACCGTAGTCACCTATGACGTGCGCCAACGACCCGCCCGCCACCAGATCCATGGTGAACAGCACCTTGTCGTCGTCGGCGGCCCAGCTGGCCGGGGCGAGGACGTGCGGGTGGTCGATCCGGAGCGCCTGCTCCCGGACGAAGCGGAGCAGGGTGTGCGCGTCGCTCTGCTGGAGCACCTTGGCCGCCACATAGCGGCGGCGCCGGTGATCCCACGCACGCCACACCGCGCCGACGCCACCGCGGCCGATCGGGTCGATCAGCTCGTACCGACCGGCGAAGACCTCACCCATTGCGCTGCGCCCGCTCCCCGTCGTCCCGAGTCCGCTCCGACGGACCGGCTGCTGTTCCGCGTCAGTTCTGGTGCGACTCGTAGTGCGCGACCGCGTCCGCGGTCCGCCCGGCGCCGTACACCCGGAGGAACTCTGCCAGTTCCGGATGGGCCGGGGCGAGCGAGTCGGCCGCATCGATGATGTCGCCGGCGGCGGCGACCGAGCGGAGCAGCGACTGGATCTCGCGCACCACGCGGCGGACGGTCGGCGCGCCCGAGCTGGTGGCGGTCTGGCTGGTGCCGGTCAGCACCGAGCCTCCCTGGGACTTCTTGATCTCGTCCATGCGGTCGGTGGCCTCGGCGGCGCTGACGCTACCGTCGGCGACCAGCGAGGCGAGCTCCTGAAGGGCCTGGACGCGCTGCACGACGGCCGGGTTGCCGATCTTGGCCCGCTGGCCGCTCATCAGCTGGGAGAGCATGGGCGCCGACAGCCCGAGCACAGCGGCGAGCCTCGCCTGATTCAGCCCGAGATCGTCGATCAGGCGACGGAAGAGCGCCCCCAGCGGCTCCCCGTACCAACTGCGCTGAAGCTCGCGGGCTCTGGCCGTGGCTTCTTGCTGCACTGCGTCCATTACTTCTCCCCATCCCTGCGGTTCGCCACTGCGAACCTCGTCAGCATCTTACGGAGCGTGGTCGCCGACCGGGAGTCCCAATCCTTTTGCGGGAAAGAGGGTGTGACCCGGTACTCTGTTCTCGTTCCGGGGCCTTAGCTCAGTTGGTAGAGCGCTGTCTTTGCATGGCAGATGTCAGGGGTTCGACTCCCCTAGGCTCCACCGGAGAAGCCCCTCCGGTCTGTGGAAACGCAGATCGGAGGGGCTTTCTGCGTTCTCGGACGCGGGCCGGCGGCCGGTGGACGCCCCGCCGGGCCGGGCGCGGGGCTGCAAGTGGCCCAGATCCCTGGGCGCTCAATGGACCTGTGGGCCTGGGCCATACCGCCCTAGCGTCGTGGACATGCCGAACCCCCTCCACCGAGCCGGGGCCCCGCTGGCTTCACGGGCTCCGCGAGCGCTCCTCCACGCCCAGCTGAGCAACGCGATCGGCGACGGCGCCTTCTACGTCTCCTCGGCGCTCTACTTCACCCGGATCGTCGGCCTGTCCGCCGCGCAGATCGGCCTCGGGCTCACGCTCGCCTGGGCCGTCGGCTCCGTCGCGGGCGTCTGGCTCGGCCACCTCGCCGACCGGCGCGGGCCCCGCGGGACCGCCGTGCTGCTGGCGCTCGCGACCGCGGCGGCCGTCGCGTCGTTCCTCTTCATCCGCTCCTTCGTGCCGTTCCTGATCGCGGCAGCGGTGTACGCCACCGCCCAGAGCGGACTCGCCGCCGCACGCCAGGCGCTGCTGGCGGGCCTGGTCGAGCCCTCGGCCCGTACGGAGGTGCTGGCCCGCCTGCAGTCCATCCTCAACGCCGGCCTCGCCGTCGGCGCGGGGATCGGCGGCCTCGCCCTGCACGCGGGCACGCGTCAGGCGTACCTGTCCGTCTTCGCGCTGGACGCGGCCGGCTTCCTCCTCTGCGCCCTGGTGCTGCGCGGCCTGCCGTCCGTGCCCGCCGCCCCGGCGGTGACCGGCGGCGAACCGCGCCTCGCGGTGCTCCGCGACCGCCCCTACGCGCTGCTCACCCTCCTCAACGCGCTGCTCCTCCTGCGGCTCCC
The DNA here is from genome assembly GCF_055564335.1 of Streptomyces sp. NPDC029139. Taxonomy (NCBI): domain Bacteria; kingdom Bacillati; phylum Actinomycetota; class Actinomycetes; order Kitasatosporales; family Streptomycetaceae; genus Streptomyces; species Streptomyces sp. NPDC029139. Next base: position 238,169 of record NZ_JBVHWN010000004.1, read on the forward strand.
GCTGCTCAGCCTCGCCCTGCCGCTGTGGATCGTCGAGCGGACCTCGGCGCCCGGCTGGATCGTCTCGGCGCTGTTCGTGCTCAACACGGCGGCCGTGATGCTCTTCCAGGTACGGACCGCGAGGGCGGTGACCGGACTTCCCCAGGCCACGCGCGCGGTGCGCCGCTCAGGGGCCGTCATGCTCGCCTCCTGCGCCGTGTTCGCGGTGACGGGGGCCGGCCTCGGGCCCTGGACGACCGTCGCGGTCCTCGCGCTCGGCGCCGCGCTCCAGGTCGCCGCCGAGATGCGCCACTCCGCCGGGTCCTGGCAGATCGGCTTCGCCCTCGCGCCGGCCGGCCGGATCGGGCAGTACCAGGGCTTCTACGGCACCGGTGTCCCGGTCGCCCGCACCCTCGGTCCGCTGCTGGTCACGACGCTCCTGGTGAGCTGGGGCATGCCCGGCTGGCTCGTTCTCGGCGGGATCTTCCTGGTGGCCGCTGTGGCGACGAAGCCCGCCGTCCGCTGGGCCGAGAGAACACGCGCGCAGGCGCCCGCCACCGGCGGAGTCACGGAGGTCGTCGGCGCCCACTGAGCCGGACGAGTGGTGTTCATCGGAAGAACTGCGCGGGGATGGCGTCGCTCCGAGAAATCGGGGCGCTCGTCCACATCATGAGGAAGGTACGAAAAGCGCGCAATTCGAATTGAACCATCCGAGAACGTCACGAAAGCGAGGGGCCATGGCCACCGCCAAGGTCAAGCAGTTCTGGACCGCCTTCATCTCCGTACTCTTCGCCCTGCTCGCCTCCGTCGGCCTGGCGAGCACCGCCACCGCCGCTCAGGCTCCCGCCGTCCAGCAGCCGGAGGAGCCGGCCTCCTCCGCCACCACCGGCGCGCGCACCCTCGCCGCCGTACCGGCACAGCGAAGGGCCTCTCAATGGCCCGCCGCGCGAGACCGTGCGCTGCCGCCCACGATCAAGCAGCGCATCCGGGCCGAGGCGCACAACTCCTCGCCCTCCGTCCGTCACCTGCGCGCCGACCCCCCGGTCGAGACCGCTCTCGCGGACCCGACGGAGGAGCTGTCGGAGCTCGCACTCGCCGCGACGGCGAAGTAGGGCGCAGGGAGTCGACATGCTCCCCGCGCCCCACGAACCACCGCAGCAGACCGCACCGCAGCAGACGCCACCGCACGGGACCCTGCCGTACGAGGCCCTCCCGCAGGAGGCTCCGTCGTACGAGGTCTCACCGCCCGGGACCCCGCCGTACGAGGCTCCCTCACACGAGGTCCCGCCGTACGAGGTCCCAGCGCACAACGCCCCACCGCACCACCCGGAGGCAGCCCGCGGTCAGCGACGATCGTCGCGATCCGTGTCGGTCTCGGCCTCGCTTCCGGCTTCGGCCTCCTTGGCCTCCACCTCAGGATCGAGAGCCCCACTGCCGTCGACGGACGACAGCGGCGGCGTCAGGGACGACGGTTCCGACATGCCCTCATCGACCTCGGTGGGAGCGGGCGGTTCGACCAGCCAGTCCGGGTTGGCCTGCTTGTCCCACCACTTCCAGGCGGCGAAGGCGCCGCCGGCCAGTACGCCGAGGACCGCGAGGCCCTTGGCGAGGCGTCCGGCCCTGGCCCGACGCTCGTGCTTCCTCACGATCTTCCGAATTTCCTTCGGTGTCACCTGTCCGCGCAGCGCGGCCCAGGCGGCCACCGAACGCGAACCCGCCTCGTCGAGGACGGGACCGGTCGCGGCGACCGCGTGCTCGACACGCGGAACGGTGTAGTCGGCCGCCTGACGGGCGGCATTGCGGGTGACGCTCGCGGCGCGCTGCGCGGCCTCGTCGACCCGCGGCGGTACATGCGGGGCGACATGGCAGGCGTACTGCTTACGAGCCTGCTTACGAGCCCGCCGAGCCGCCTTCGAGACCTTCGGCGCGAGCCGGACGCGTGCCTCGTGCGCATAGTGCGTGGCGTGGTCCTTGGCCGTGCCGGCGTACTGCACGGCCTGGTTCTTGGCCGTGCCGGCGTAGGGCGCCACCACGTCCGCGGCGTGCAGCACGCTGTCCTTGGCCGAATCGGTCGCGGCGCGCACGCTGTCCATCCGGGTCACGGGATCCTCCTCGTCGGTGGCCTTATCGGTTTTTCGCCTTTCCACCCATTTCGAAATCATGCCTGCCCTGACGCGGTCCGGCATGCGGGGCGGGCATCCGGGGCATACCCCTGTCTCTTCCGTGCGAGGATGCGATGCGCGTCAGTGGAGACTTACGGAAGGCGGACCGTGGCCGAGCAGCTCTACGCCACTCTCAAGACCAGCCTGGGCGACATCGAGATTCGGCTGCTGCCGAACCACGCCCCGAAGACGGTCAGAAACTTCACCGAGCTCGCGCGGGGCGAGCGGGAGTGGACGCACCCGGCCACCGGAAATGTCGCCGCGGACCGCCTGTACGACGGCACCGTCTTCCACCGGGTGATCGAGGGCTTCATGATCCAGGGCGGCGACCCGCTGGGGAACGGCACGGGCGGTCCGGGGTACGAGTTCGCCGACGAGTTCCACCCGGAGCTCTATTTCGACCGCCCCTACCTGCTGGCGATGGCCAACGCGGGCCCGGGCACCAACGGTTCGCAGTTCTTCATCACCCTCGGGGCGACGACCTGGCTGAACCGCAAGCACACGATCTTCGGCGAGGTCGTCGGCGCGGCGAGCAAGAAGGTCGTCGACGCGATCGCCGCGACGCCGGTCAACGCGAACACCAAGCGCCCGCTCGACGACGTGGTCCTGGAGTCCGTCGTCATCGAGACCCGCTGACCGCACGACGTCAGCCGGTCCGGCGCCATCGGGCCGTCAGCCGGTCCGGCGCCATCGGGCCGTCAGCCGGTCCCGCACGACCGTCAGCCGGTTCCCGTGGGAACCTTTCCGCCCCGTCCGTCCGTATCAGGAGGGCGGGGCGCTGCCTCGCCGCCCCATCTCCTCGGGAGGGATCTCCATGGAGCCGCAGTCCGGCCTGCCGCGCTGTTACCGCCACCCGGACGTCGAGACTGGCATCCGCTGCACCCGCTGCGACAAGCCGATCTGTCCGCAGTGCATGGTCTCCGCCTCCGTGGGCTTCCAGTGCCCGGACTGTGTACGGAACGGCTCCGGCACGGGCCACGCGCCCGACGCGAACCAGCCCCGTACGCTCGCGGGTGGCCGCGTCGCGTCCGACGGGCGGCTGATCACCAAGATCCTCATCGCCGTCAACCTCGCCCTCTTCATCGCCGTCCAGGTGGCCGGCGACCGGCTCGTGGACGAGCTGACGCTGATCGGATTCGCCTACAGTCCTGGGCTCGGCGAGGTGGTCGGCGTCGCCGACGGTGAGTGGTACCGGCTGCTGACCTCGGCCTTCCTCCACCAGGAGGTCGCGCACTTCGTCTTCAACATGCTGGGACTGTGGGTCATCGGCGGGATCGTGGAACCGGAGCTCGGCCGGATCCGGTACGCCATGCTCTGCCTGCTCTCGGGCCTCTCCGGCTCGGCGCTCGCCTATCTGCTCGCCGCGCCGAACCAGCCCTCCCTGGGGGCCTCCGGCGTCGTCTTCGGCCTGATCGGCGCCTGGGCGGTGCTCACCCGTAGGCAGCGGTACGACATGCGGCCGGTGATCCTCTTCGTGGGCCTGTCGCTGCTGCTGACCTTCACCCGCCCCGGCATCTCCTGGGAGGCGCACATCGGCGGCCTCGTCGGTGGTGCCCTGGTGGCCTACGGCCTGCTGCACGCGCCGAGGGCCCGGCGGAACGTGATCCAGTACGCGGCCTGCGGACTGGTCCTGCTCGTCGACCTCGGCATGGTGCTGGCCCGCTCGGCCGCGCTCACCTGAGCGTCAAGGGCTGTGGACGAGCTGCCGGGAAAGCTTTCCCCAGAGTTATCCACAGCGCGTGGCGGGATGTGTGCAGGCCGGGGGAAACGACTGCGCCCCCCGCCGCTGAGCTGGGCTTTTCCAGCGCGGCGAGGGGCGGGGTGCTCATTCGGAAGAGGCGCGGCAGTCACACCGGCGTCAACCTGCCCTGGAGTTATCCACAGATCTTCGTAAGTTATCCAGTGCTGTGCACAACGCTGTGGATAAGTTCAGGGCAGGGCTTGACGAGCGGGACGCGGGAGGGCTACTTCCACTGGGTGGAGACGCCGAATCCCGCCGCGATGAAGCCGAAGCCCACCACGATGTTCCAGTTGTTGAGGGACTTCACCGGCAGCGTGCCGTCGGTGACATAGAAGACGACGATCCACACCAGCCCGATCGCGAACAGCGCCAGCATCACGGGAGCCACCCAGCTGCGGTTGGTCAGCTTGATGTTGGTGGCCTGCTTGGCGGGCGGGGGCGTGAAGTCGGCCTTCTTGCGGATACGTGACTTCGGCACGAGGGACTCTCCTGTCGATGCGCTGCGTGACCGCGCAGAGAACTGTGGCTGGCGCCGGGGCGGGACGGCTGGGTGACGTAGGAGGACCACTGCGTCCCCCGGGCGTCCGTTAGCGTAGTGGTTCCACGGCACCGAAGGGGATCAGGGTACGTTGAGCAATTCCGCCGACTCCGCCCCCGGGCCGGGCCGACCCGCCAGGTGGCGCCCCGTCCGGGTGCTGACCGCTGCCGTCTTCGCCCTCGCCGGACTGATCTTCGTGACCAGTTTCAACACCGCGAAGGGCACCAACATCCGTACGGACGCCTCACTGCTGAGGCTCTCCGACCTGATCCAGGAACGCAGCCACAAGAACGCCGGCCTGGACGAGTCCACCGCCACCCTGCGCGGCCAGGTCGACGCCCTCGCCGCCCGCGACGACGGCTCCACCCGCGCCGAGGACGAGAAGCTGCGCGCCCTGGAGACGGCCGCCGGGACCACCCCGACCTCCGGATCCGGCCTGACCGTCACCCTCAACGACGCTCCGCCGAACGCCCAGGCCGCCCCCGGCTACCCCGAACCGCAGGCCAACGACCTCGTCATCCACCAGCAGGACCTCCAGGCCGTCGTGAACGCCCTGTGGAAGGGCGGGGCCCAGGGCATCAAGGTCATGGACCAGCGGCTCATCTCCACCAGCGCCGTGCGCTGCGTGGGCAACACCCTGATCCTCCAGGGCCGCGTCTACTCACCCCCGTACAAGATCACCGCTGTGGGGGACCGGGGAAAGCTGAACAAGGCGCTCGCCGACTCGCCCGCCGTCCAGAACTACCAGCTGTACGTGAAGGCGTACGGGCTCGGCTGGAAAGTGGACGAGCACAGGGCAGTGACTCTCCCCGGCTACTCCGGCACAGTGGATCTCCACTACGCGAAGCCTGTGAGCTGACTGCGGGGAGGCCCGGCCGGTGGCGGTGCGACTGATCGTCAGGGCGTTCAGCGAACTGTGCATCACCGTCGGGGCCCTGATCGTCCTCTTCGTCGTCTACGTGATGTTCTGGACCGGCGTCCGGGCCGAGGGGGCCACGGCCGGCCAGATCGACACCCTCCAGCGCGAGTGGGTCGAGCAGCCCGTACCCGCACCCGGCCCCACGGCGACGGCCACACCGCCCCCGAAGGCGTACGCACCGGGCAGGGGCATCGCCGTCATGTACATCCCCCGCCTCGGCCGGAACTGGGAGTGGCCCGTCCTGGAAGGCACCTCCCCGGCCGTCCTGAAGAAGGGCCTCGGCCACTACGCCGGCACCGCCCGCCTCGGCGAGACCGGCAACTTCTCCGTGGCGGGCCACCGGCGCACGTACGGAGATCCGTTCAAGGACTTCCCCCGGCTGCGCCCGGGTGACGCGGTGGTCCTCACCGACGGCACGACCTGGTACACGTACCGCGTCACCACGAAGCCGTACCGGACCGTGCCCACCGACATCGGCGTGATCGACCCCGTGCCGAGCCCCCTGAGGAAGAACGCCGCCGGCTTCGACCGGCCCGGCCGCTACCTCACCCTCACCACCTGCGAACCCGAGTGGGGCAGCAGCCACCGGCTGATCGCCTGGGCGCGCCTGGACACCACCCTGCCTGTGACGCAGGGCAAGCCACCGGCTTTGGCCGGCTGACCCCTCACGGCGCCGATGCCCCGTACTCTGGTGCCCGTAACGAACGGAAGGGGCAGTGGACGTCATGTACGGCTGGATCTGGCGGCATCTGCCGGGCAACGCGTGGGTCAGGGCGGTCCTCTCGCTCGTCCTCGTCCTCGGGATCGTCTACGCCCTCTTCCAGTACGTGTTCCCCTGGGCGGAGCCACTGCTTCCGTTCAACGATGTGACGGTGGACCGATAGTGAGCGCGCGGATTCTCGTCGTCGACAACTACGACAGCTTCGTCTTCAACCTCGTCCAGTACCTCTACCAGCTCGGCGCCGAGTGCGAGGTGCTGCGCAACGACGAGGTCCGGCCGGACCACGCACAGGACGGCTTCGACGGCGTCCTGCTCTCGCCCGGCCCCGGCGCGCCCGAACAGGCCGGCGTCTGCATCGACATGGTGCGCCACTGCGCCACGACCGGCGTGCCCGTGTTCGGCGTCTGCCTGGGGATGCAGTCGATGGCGGTGGCGTACGGCGGTGTCGTCGACCGCGCCCCCGAGCTGCTGCACGGCAAGACCTCGCTCGTCACGCACGAGGGCAAGGGCGTCTTCGCCGGTCTCCCTTCGCCGTTCACCGCGACGCGCTACCACTCGCTGGCCGCCGAGCCCGCGGAGCTCCCGGCCGAGCTCGAAGTGACCGCGCGGACGGACGACGGCATCATCATGGGGCTGCGCCACCGTGATCTGCCCGTCGAAGGCGTGCAGTTCCACCCCGAGTCGGTGCTCACCGAGCACGGCCACCTGATGCTCGCCAACTGGCTGGAGCAGTGCGGCGACAAGGGGGCGGTGGGCCGGTCGGCGGGGCTCGCGCCGGTGGTGGGCAAGGCCGTCGCGTGACGGCGGGGTCGCCGTGGTTCCGGGCGACGAACGTGCCGGACCCGGAGCCGGAGCCCGAGCCGATACCGGCGCCGGCGCCGCAGCGGTACGAGGTGCCACCGCGGTACGAGACGCAGCAGTACGAGGCGCCGCAGTACGAGGCACCGGGGTACGAGACGGCTGCGTACGAGCCTGCGGCCTACGAGCCGATGGCGGCACCTGAGCCCGCGTTCGCGACGCACGACGACACCTACGCCATCCCGTCCGAGGAGACGCGCACCTCCGCCGTGACGCCGGACGACACGCACGACGAGACGATGGCCCTGCGCACCGTGGAGCCCTCTCCCGCGCCCGTTCCCGGCCCGGGAAGGGCCGAACGCCGCCGGGCCGCCAAGGGCAGGGGCAAGGGCCGCAGAGGAGCGCAGGAGCCGGTCTCCGAGGTCCCCGCCGCCCCGCTCTCGCGCGTCGAGGCGCGCCGGGCCGCCCGGGCCCGCAAGGAAAGCGTCGGTGTCGTCGCCAGCCGCGTGGTGGGCGAGCTGTTCATCACCTTCGGCGTGGTCATGCTGCTGTTCGTCACGTACCAGCTGTGGTGGACGAACGTCCGCGCCGGCCAGCAGACCGACCGGGCCAAGGAGCAGATCGAGGACGCCTGGGCCAAGGGCCGCGCCCCGGGCGCGTTCGAGCCGGGCGAGGGGTTCGCCATCATGTACATCCCCAAGCTGGACGTGGTCGTCCCGGTCGCCGAGGGCATCAACAAGCCCAAGGTCCTGGACCGGGGCATGGTCGGTCACTACTCCGAGGGCTCATTGAAGACGGCGATGCCCCACGAGAAGCAGGGCAACTTCGCGGTGGCCGGTCACCGCAACACGCACGGCGAGCCCTTCCGCTACATCAACCGGCTGGAGCCCGGCGACCCGATCGTCGTCGAGACGCGGGACGCGTACTACACGTACGAGATGGCGAGCATCCTGCCCCAGACCGCGCCGTCGAACGTGTCGGTGATCGATCCGGTGCCGAAGCAGTCGGGCTTCAAGGAGCCCGGGCGGTACATCACGCTGACCACCTGCACGCCCGAATTCACCAGCACGTACCGCATGATCGTGTGGGGCAAGATGGTCGAGGAACGCCCGCGGAGCAAGGGAAAGCCGGACGCGCTCGTAGGCTGAGACCCTACGACCCCCACACCTCAGAACGGGACGACGTCAGTGGCACGTGCGCGCAACCGGATCGCCGGAGTCATCAGTGTCTTCGGTGAGCTCCTCATCACCGCGGGCCTGGTCCTCGGCCTCTTCGTCGTCTACTCGCTGTGGTGGACCAACGTCCTCGCCGACCGCGCCGCCGACAAGGAGGGCGACCAGGTCCGCGACCGCTGGGCGGGCGGCCCGGGCGCCCTGGACACCAAGGACGGCATCGGCTTCCTGCACGTCCCGGCGATGGGCGGCGACGAGATACTCGTCAAGAAGGGCACGGACTCCGACACGCTCAACAACGGTGTCGCCGGCTACTACCTCGACCCGGTCAAGTCGGCCCTCCCGCAGGACAAGCAGGGCAACTTCACGCTCGCCGCGCACCGCGACGGGCACGGGGCGAAGTTCCACAACATCCACAAGTTGAAGAACGGCGACTCGATCGTCTTCGAGTCCAAGGACACCTGGTTCGTCTACAAGGTCTACAAGTCCCTGCCACAGACGACGAAGTACAACGTGGACGTCCTCCAGCCGGTCCCCGAGGAGTCGGGCAGGACCAAGCCCGGCCGCTACATCACGCTGACGACGTGCACGCCGATGTACACGTCGGACTACCGGTACATCGTGTGGGGCGAACTGGAGCGCACGGAGAAGGTGGACGCGGCACGCACGCCGCCGGCGGAGCTGCGGTGACGGCCGCCCTCTGACGGGGCGGGCCGCCCCGAGCGTGAAGAGCCCCGGCATCCAGGAGGATGCCGGGGCTCTTCACGTGGTCCTGCCGGTGCGGCCGGTGGTCAGTCGAAGAAGCCGCCGCCGTCGCCGCCGCCGAACGTCTTCACGTTGATCGCCTGGTTGGGCTGACCCACCGTGCCGGCCGCGACGTCCTGCTCCTTGATACGGGCGTTGCCGTCCGCCGAGCCGTCCACATTGCCGAGCTGGTAGCCCGTCGCGGCCAGCTGGGCGCGGGCCTGGTCCACGGTCAGACCGAAGAGGCTCGGAACGGGCTGCTGGGTCTGCTGCGGGCCCTTGGAGACCTTCAGCGTGATCTGGCTGTCCTTGGGCTGGTCCGTGTTGCCCTTGGGGCTCTGCTCGATGACCAGGCCGGCAGGCTGTTCCGAGTCCACCTCCTGGCGCGCGATGTTGGTGAAACCGAGCGCGTTGAGCTGCTGGATGGCGACGTTGACGTCCCGGCCCGTGACGTCGGGAAGCGGTGTCTGCTTCTTCTTCGACACCGTGATCGTGACCTCGGCGCTCTGCTCCGCCTTGGAGCCGCCCGTCGGGTTCTGCTTGAGGACCCGGCCGACCTCTTCGTCGGACTCCTCGTACTCGATCTTGACCTTGAAGCCCTTGTCCTTGAGGGACTGCTCCGCGCTCTCCTGGGACTTCTCGGTGACGTCAGGGACCTCGACCTGCGGGGCGCCCTCGGAGACGATGACGGAGATCGTCGCGCCGATGTCCATCTTGGCCACGCCGTCGGCCACCGGGGTCTGGCTGCAGATCTTGCCCGCGTCCTGGGCACAGCGCTCGGAGCCCGCCTTGACGAGCTTCACCTGGGCGTTGGTCGTCAGGCCCTCGGCTTCCTTGAGCGTGTGGCCGACGAGCTGCGGCACGGGCACCTGGTCGGCGCCTTCCTTGCTCTTGAACAGGTACTGGCCGATGAGGACCGCGCCGACCAGCACCAGAATGCCCGCGAGGACCAGCAGGATCGTCGAGGTGTTCGACTTCTTCTGGCGTCGGCGGGCCGGGCGGTCGTCGTAGCCGTAGCCGCCGTCGTCCGGGTTCACCGGCGGAAGCATCGAGGTCTGGCCGGCCGGGTCGGTCTGGCGCAGCGCCGTCGTCGGCTGGTCGTCCGGGTAGCCGCCGTAACCGTTCCCGTAACCGCCGCCGTACCCCGCCGCACCCATCGCCGCCGCGGCCGCGACCGGCTGCCCGTCGAGGCAGGCCTCGATGTCGGCCCGCATCTCGTCCGCGGACTGGTAGCGGTAGTCGGGGTCCTTGACCAGCGCCTTCAGGACGATGGCGTCCATCGACGGCGTGATCTCGGGGTCGAAGTTGCTCGGCGGCTGCGGCTCCTCCCGCACGTGCTGGTACGCGACCGCGACCGGCGAGTCGCCCACGAAGGGCGGCCGGACGGTCAGGAGCTCGTACAGCAGACAACCGGTGGAGTACAGGTCGGAGCGGGCGTCGACCTGCTCGCCCTTGGCCTGCTCCGGCGAGAGGTACTGCGCCGTGCCGATGACCGCCGCGGTCTGCGTCATCGTCATGCCCGCGTCGCCCATGGCGCGCGCGATGCCGAAGTCCATGACCTTGACCTGACCGGTCCGCGTCAGCATGACGTTCGCCGGCTTGATGTCACGGTGCACGATGCCGGCCCGGTGCGAGTACTCCAGCGCCTGGAGGATGCCGACCGTCATCTCGAGCGTGCGCTCCGGCAGCAGCTTGCGCCCGGAGTGCAGCAGCTCACGCAGGGTCGAGCCGTCGACGTACTCCATCACGATGTACGGGATGGAGACCCCGGAACCCCCGCCGGACGCGCTGTCGTACACCATGTCCTCGCCGGTGTCGTAGACAGCGACGATCGCGGGGTGGTTGAGCGAGGCGGCCGACTGGGCCTCACGGCGGAACCGGGCCTGGAAGGACGGGTCGCGGGCGAGGTCGGCCCGCAGCGTCTTCACGGCGACGGTGCGGCCGAGCCGGGTGTCGTGGGCGAGGTAGACCTCCGCCATGCCACCACGGCCGAGCACCGAGCCCAGCTCGTACCGGCCGCCGAGGCGACGCGGCTCTTCCATAACTGATCCAGCCCTCTCCGTCTGTCCCGACCGCACCCGTGTGTGGTCCGGCGGTGTGCTGTTCGCGCATACGCTACCGGCCACGGGAAGGCGTTCCGCCCGCGACCGCCACCTGATACAGGACCGGTACCTGGCCGCTACTGGCCAGTGCCCGCCCTTTGAAGGTCAGCCCCTGCTCTTCAGAACCGCCTTCATCACAGCCTTGGCGATCGGGGCGGCGAGGCCGCCACCGCTGATGTCCTCACGGTCCGTGCCGGCGGAGTCCTCGACGATCACGGCGACGGCGACCGGAGAGCCCTGGTCGGTCTTGGCGTAGGAGATGAACCAGGCGTAGGGACGCTTGGCGTTCTTCTCGCCGTGCTGGGCCGTACCCGTCTTGCCGCCGACCTTCACGCCATCCATGTTCAGGTCGGCCTTGCCGCCCGTGCCGTTCGAGACGACGTTCTCCATCATCTGCTGGAGCTGCTGCGCGGTCTGCGCGGAGACCGGGCGGCTCATCTCCTCCGGCTCGTTCTGCTTGATCACGTCGAGGTTCGGAGCCTGCAGCTTGTCGATCATGTACGGCTTCATCAGCTTGCCGTCATTGGCGATCGCGGCCGTGACCATGGCCATCTGGAGTGGGGTGGTCGCGGTGTTGAACTGGCCGATGGAGGACAGCGCGTTGCCGCCGCGGTCCATCTGCTTGTCGTAGACGGAGGCTGCCGAGCGGACCGGGGTGAACTGCTCGGCGTTGAAACCGAACTTCTCGGCCGTCTCGACCATCTTGTCGCGGCCGACGTCGTCACCGAGCTTGGCGAAGACGGAGTTGCAGGAGACCTCCAGCGCCTTGTTCAGGCTGGCGTTCTCGCACCCGCTCGCGTGGTTGACCATGGGCTTGGTGGACAGCGGGATCTTGTACGGCTCCGGGGTGTCCGTCGCCGCGTTGATGTCGGTGACCTTGCCGCTCTCCAGCGCCGCCGCCGCCGTGACCACCTTGAAGACGGAGCCGGGCGGGTAGATCTCGCGCAGCGCGCGGTTGAGCTTCGGCTTGTTCTTGTCCTTCTCCAGCGCGATCCACGCCTTCTCGTCCTTCGCGGAGTAGCCGGCGAAGGTCGAGGGGTCGTACGACGGAGTGGAGGCGAGCGCGAGGATCTTGCCGGTCTTGGGCTCGATGGCGACGACGGCGCCCGTCTTGCTGCCGAGCCCCTCGAAGGCGGCCTTCTGGGCGGCGCCGCTCAGCGTCGTGACGACGTCGCCGCCCTTCTTCTTGTCGCCGGTGAACATCGCCAGCGTCCGGTCGAAGAAGAGCCGGTCGTCGTTGCCGGTGAGGATGCCGTCCTCGATCTTCTCGATCTGGTTGGCGTCGTACGCCTGCGAGGCGTAGCCGGTCACCGGCGCCCACATGGGGCCGTCGATGTAGGTCCGCTTGAACCGGTAGTACGGGTCCTGGGAGTCGACCGACCCGGTGATCCGCTTGCCGTCCACGATGATGTTGCCGCGCTCGTTCGCGTACCGCTCGATCGTGACGCGGCGGTTCTTCGGGTGCGCGTTGAGCTCGTCGGCGCGGACGTACTGGAGCCAGTTGTCGCGGAGCAGCAGGGCGAGGACCAGCAGGCCGCAGAAGACGGCGACCCGGCGCAGGGGCTTGTTCACGGACGGACCACCTGGGTCATCTCGGCGTCGGGGGACGGGGCGGGGGCGGGCGCCGGGCGGCGCGCGGTGTCGCTGATCCGGATCAGGATGCCGATCAGGGCCCAGTTGGCGATCACGGAGGAACCGCCGTACGCGAGGAACGGCATGGTCATACCGGTCAGCGGGATCAGGCCCATCACACCGCCGGCGACGACGAAGACCTGCAGGGCGAAGGCGCCGGACAGGCCCATCGCGAGCAGCTTGCCGAACGGGTCGCGGGCCGCGAGGGCGGTGCGGACACCGCGCTCGATGATCAGGCCGTACAGGAGCAGGAAGACCATCACACCGGCCAGCCCGAGCTCCTCGCCGACGGTGGCGAAGATGAAGTCGGAGTTGGCGGCGAAGCCGATCAGGTCGGAGTTGCCCTGGCCGAGACCGGTGCCGAGGATGCCGCCGGAGCCGAAGGACATCAGCACCTGGGTCATCTGGTCACAGGCGGCGGCCATGTTCGATCCCTCGGGAGCCGTCTTCAGGCACTCGAAGGGGTCGAGCCAGGCGGCCACACGGGACTTGACGTGGGTGGCGGTGGAGCCGACGACGACCGCGCCCGCGGTGGACATCAGCAGACCCATGACGACCCAGCTCGTCCGCTCCGTCGCCACGTACAGCATGATCACGAACATGCCGAAGAACAGCAGCGACGTACCGAGGTCGTTCTCGAAGACCAGGATGAGAAGGCTGACGGCCCAGATCGTGAGGATCGGGCCGAGGTCACGGCCACGCGGCAGGTAGAGGCCCATGAAGCGGCGGCTGGCCAGCGCCAGCGCGTCCCGTTTCACCATCAGATAGCCGGAGAAGAACACCGCCAGGACCAGCTTGGCGAACTCACCGGGCTGGATGGAGAAACCACCGACGTTGATCCAGATCTTCGCGCCGAAGACGTCCGCGCCCAGGCCCGGCACCAGCGGCAGCAGCAGCAGGACGAGGGCCGCCACCATCGAGATGTACGTGTAGCGCTGGAGGACCCGGTGGTCCTTCAGGATCAGCAGGACACCCACGAACATCGCGACCGCGATCGCCGAGTACAACATCTGGCTCGGGGCGTCCGGGCTGAACGTCTTGTAGCGGGCGATGATGCGCGGCGACTGGTCCAGGCGCCAGATCAGCACCAGGCCCATGCCGTTCAGCAGGGTCGCCAGCGGCAGCAGCAGCGGGTCCGCGTACGGGGCGAACTTGCGCACGACGAGGTGCGCGACGCTCGCGAGCAGGCCGAGGCCGAGCCCGTACCCGAGCATGCCCGCGGGCACCTCGCCGTCGATCGCCAGGCCCACGTTGAGGTAGGCGAACACCGGGATGACGACGGCGAACGCCAGCAGCGCCAGCTCGGTGTTGCGCCGGCTCGGCGCCTCGATCGCGCCGATGGTGGTCGTGTTGGTGACAACGCTCATGGTGGTGAAGGCCCCCTACGGGTGCTTACTGCTTGCCGCAGTTCGAGGCCAGCTTCTGCTCGTCCTCCGTGAGGGTGGGGCCCGGGGAGGGAGCGGCTGTGGTGGGCTTGGAGTCGGGGGTGGAACCGTCGGCGGGCGGCTTGCTCGCCTGGTCCGCGGCCTTGTCGGCGGCCTCGCGGCGCTGCTCGGCCTTCTTGCACGCCGACGCCTGCGCGGAAAGCTCCGCGATCTTCGTCTGCGCCTTGCCGAGGCTGCCGCCGGCGATCGTGTCCTCGACCTGCTTGCGCTGGTACGGCGGGAGGTACTTGAGTTCGATCTCGGGGTGGTCCTTCTCCACCTCCGAGAGCGAGACCCACGCCAGGTCCTGGCTGATGCCCCGGTACAGCGCCACGTGCTCGTCCTTGGAGCCGACGTAGTACTGGGTCTGCGTCCAGCGGTAGCCGCCGTACGCGCCGCCGCCGAGCACGGCCAGCGCCAGGAGCAGGAAGAAGCTCCTCTTCAGCCACTTGCGGCCGGTGCGCGGCTTGGAGAAGTCCTCGTCGCTGTAGGACCCGAAGGAGCCCTGCGGCGGCATCCCGCCGTAGCCGTGGTCGTCGCCGCTGCCGGGCGGGCCGAATCCGCCCGCCGGGGGCTGCTGGTGCGGCGCGGGACGGCCGAGCCCGGAAGCCCTGCCGGCCGGGGTCTGCATCGCCCCGCCGTCGGCGGGCTGCACCTGGTTCTCGGCGACCGCGCCCACGATCACCGGGGTGTCGCTGAGCTGACCGGCCAGGGTGTCACCGCCGTCGACGTCGAGGACGTCGGCCACGATCACCGTGATGTTGTCGGGGCCGCCACCGCGCAGCGCGAGCTGGATCAGCTCCTGCACGGTCTCCTGCGGGCCCTGGTAGCTGGCGAGGGTGTCCTCCATCGTCTGGTGAGAGACGACTCCGGACAGCCCGTCGGAGCAGATCAGATAGCGGTCGCCGGCCCGGACCTCACGGATCGACAGGTCCGGTTCGACATGGTCGCCACTGCCCAGCGCGCGCATCAGCAGCGAGCGCTGCGGGTGGGTCGTGGCCTCTTCCTCGGTGATCCGGCCCTCGTCGACGAGCCGCTGCACCCACGTGTGGTCCTGGGTGATCTGCGTGAGCACCCCGTCCCGCAGCAGGTACGCCCGGGAGTCGCCGACGTGCACCAGGCCGAGGCGCTGGCCCGTCCACAGCAGGGCGGTGAGCGTGGTGCCCATGCCCTCCAGCTGGGGGTCCTCCTCGACCATCATCCGCAGCTGGTCGTTGGCCCGCTGCACCGCGGCACCGAGCGAGGTGAGGATGTCCGAGCTGGGGACGTCGTCGTCGAGGGTGACGAGCGTGGAGATCACCTCCGAGGAGGCGACCTCACCGGCGGCCTGGCCGCCCATGCCGTCGGCGATGGCGAGCAGCCGGGGACCGGCGTAACCGGAGTCCTCGTTGCCCTCGCGGATCATGCCCTTGTGCGACCCGGCGGCGAAGCGCAGTGACAGACTCATGCGCACCTGCCCCGTCGACGCCGCCTCGGGGTACAGCCGGTCTCGAGCCACACTGCCCACCCTCCGGTCGGGAGCCCGTGCCGGGACGCGGCCGGGACCTGGCGATCCGCCGCGCGGCCCGCCGTGGCGACCGCCCCGGCCCGCTCGCTCCGCTCGCACTCATACATGACGTAGCACTACTTCCGCAGCTCGATGACGGTCTTGCCGATGCGGATCGGCGCGCCCAGCGGAATCGGCGTGGCGGTGGTGAGGCGGGTCCGGTCGAGATACGTGCCGTTGGTGGACCCGAGATCCTCGACGATCCACTGCCCGTCCCGGTCCGGGTAGATCCTGGCATGGCGGCTGGACGCGTAGTCGTCGTCCAGCACGATCGTCGAGTCGTGCGCCCGGCCCAGCGTGATGGTCTGCCCCTGCAGGGCGACCGTCGTGCCGGTGAGGGTGCCCTCGGAGACGACCAGCTTGGTCGGGGCGCCGCGGCGTTGCCGCCCACCGCCCGCGTTCTGCTGTCCGCGCTGCTGAGGCGGCGCGGCGGCCGCCTGGCGTGCGTTCTGCTGCGGACGGGCGTCCTGGCGGCGCGAACCGCGCTGCGTGACACGCGTGCCGAACAGGTCGCTGCGGATGACCTGGACGGCCACGATCACGAACAGCCACAGAACGGCCAGGAAACCCAGCCGCATGACCGTCAGGGTCAGCTCTGACATTGCCCCCGCTTCACCCTTCGGCTTGCCGGTAAACGATGGTGGTGCTGCCCACGACGATCCGCGAGCCGTCGCGGAGCGTAGCGCGGGTGGTGTGCTGCCCGTCCACCACGATGCCGTTGGTGGATCCGAGATCCTGGATCGTCGAGGGCGTTCCGGTCCGGATCTCGCAGTGCCGGCGGGAGACGCCGGGATCGTCGATCCTCACGTCCGCGTCGGTGCTGCGGCCAAGGACCAGGGTCGGGCGTGAGATCTGATGGCGGGTGCCGTTGATCTCGATCCACCGGCGCACCTGGGCGCCGGAGGCAGGCATGGGGCCGGGACCACCGGCCGCGGGTCGGCCCGCGACGGGCGGCTGGCCGGGCCGCGGCGCACCGGCCGCACCCGGCGGCGGGGCGGCGGGCATCGGCGGAGCACCGGCCGGAGGATAGCCGTATCCACCCGGAGCACGGCCCGGCTGGGGACCGGCGACCGGGGACGGCTGGGCGGCGGCGTGCTGTGACGAACTCGACGCGAGCGTGCGACTGCGCACCCGGTACAGACCGGTGTCGAGGTCGTCGGCCTTCTCCAGGTGGACCTTGATGGGGCCCATGAAGGTGTAGCGCTGCTGCTTGGCGTAGTCCCTGACCAGGCCGGCGAGCTCGTCGCCGAGCTGGCCCGAGTACGGGCTGAGGCGCTCGTAGTCCGGCGCGCTCAGCTCCACGATGAAGTCGTTGGGGACGACGGTCCGCTCGCGATTCCAGATCGTCGCGTTGTTGTCGCACTCGCGCTGGAGAGCGCCCGCGATCTCGACGGGCTGGACCTCGGACTTGAAGACCTTGGCGAAGGTGCCGTTGACCAGACCTTCGAGCCGCTGTTCGAAACGCTTCAGGACTCCCATGGGGCACCTCCTCCGTCGTTGTCGTCCTGGTACTGCTTACTGATCGTATCCACGCGTCGGGAAATCGGCTGGTTCCCCTTCTCTGCCCTGTGGACGAGTGTCACCTCTCACAAGCCTTCCCCACGGATCGTAGAG
This sequence comes from Streptomyces sp. NPDC029139, assembly GCF_055564335.1. Lineage (NCBI taxonomy): Bacteria > Bacillati > Actinomycetota > Actinomycetes > Kitasatosporales > Streptomycetaceae > Streptomyces > Streptomyces sp. NPDC029139. The sequence goes on from NZ_JBVHWN010000004.1 coordinate 255,261, forward strand.
GGGGCCCCTGGACAGTGTCCCGCACCCGGGGAGCGAGCAGGGGGAGCGGGGCAGGACGGCGGGCGTCGTCCGTCCCGTTCCTCCCGTTACCCATGGGCTCGTCGTTCACGCCGAGTCTGCCTTCCTTCCCTGTGCGTCCGTCCGTCTGTGCGTCTTTCCGTCTGTCCGTCCGTCCGCCTGTCCGTGCTTCTGGTCGCCCGTCCGTTCATCCTTCTGTTCGTCCGCCCGTTCGTCTCGCTGTTCGCCCTCGGCCCTCGCGGCGGTCCGGCGGTCCGGCCCTCGCGGCGGTCCGGTCGTCCTGTGGTCCGGTGGTGCGTCGGCCCGCTCCTCGTCCTTGTCGCTCGGGGAGGCGCCCAAACAAACGGATGTGAATCCACGGTCTGCGGCGTGCTAATCTTCAGATGTCGCCAGGCGATCGCACCGAAAAGGTGAGGAAGCCCGGAGCACACCCAATGCGCGGGTGGCGGAATAGGCAGACGCGCTGGATTCAGGTTCCAGTGCCCGAAAGGGCGTGGGGGTTCAACTCCCCCCTCGCGCACCAGACGGAAGCCCCGTAGGTCATCGACCTACGGGGCTTCCGCGTATGTGCGTGCGCGTTGAATCGTGCGAGGGGGCGCGGGTGCGCGCGTGGTGGGTGCTGGGCGCGGGCACGGTGCCGGTGGTGGGGGGTGAGACCTTCGTCGCGGTGGGACGAGACGAAAGAGAGCCGCGGGCCGGGCCGGGCGCTGCCTAGGGTGCGAGCGTGGACGCGACTTCGAAGATCAGGGCCCGGATCGGCGCCGGCTGGACATGGTTCGCGACGCCCGTCATGTGGTCGCGGCGCCGGACCGCCGGCGAGGTGGTGCTCGCCGTCGTCATGGCGCTGCTGGCCGCCGGTACGGAAGAACTGCTCGGCGGAGAGGGCTGGCAGCTCGTCGGGGTGGCGTCGGCCGCCGCCGTGCTGTCGCTGCTGCGCCGCAGGCTCCCCTCGACCGTCCTCATCGTCACCGGCGGACTCGCCCCTCTCGTCCCCGGCTTCCTGGTGCTCCTGATACTCGTCGGCTGGTCGGCCGGCCGGTACATCGCCGGTGCCGGGCGGGCTCTGATCGCGTTCACCGTCGCGTACGTACTCAACATCGCCACGAGCCTGCTGGACATCGGGGACCTGCACCGGTCCCTGACCGTCGTGTTCATCACGACGCTGTACTACCTCGCCACGACGCTGGCCCCCGGGCTCGCCAACCGGTACTGGACGCAGCGCAGGAGCCTCCTGCACGCGCTGCAGGAGCGCAACGCCCAGCTGCTGCGGGAGCGTGCCATGGTGGCCGGGCAGGCGCGGCTCCGCGAGCGGCAGCGCATCGCCCAGGACATGCACGACAGCCTCGGCCATCAGCTGGCGCTGATCTCCGTGCACACCGGAGCCCTGGAGGTCGACCGCGAGCTGACCGACCGGCAGCGGGAGGTCGTCGGGGTCCTGCGGAACGCCTCGGTGACCGCGATGCACGAGCTGCGCGAGGTCGTCGGCATTCTGCGCGACGGCGTCGAGGCACCGGCCGTGGAGCTCGCCGCACCGCTGCGGGCCGGCGACGAATCGGGACGGGCGGCGCGGGGGACCGCCGGTATCGAGGGGCTCGTCGAGGCGGCGCGGGCCGCGGGCAACCGGGTGGAGCTGCGGCGGCGCGGGGAGTACCAGCCCCTGCCACCGGCCGCCGACCACGCCGCGTACAGGATCGTCCAGGAAGCCCTCACCAACGCCTACAAGTACGCGCCGGGCGCGCCGATCGACGTCGAAGTGCGGTACGAGCCGGACTCCTTGGTCATCGAGATCGTCAACGAGGACGTCGCGACCCCGCCGCGGGACGTGGTGAGCGGCGGACAGGGGCTGACCGGGCTGTACGAGCGGGCCCGGCTCGTCGGCGGCATGGTCCACGCCGGCCCGGCCGACGGCGGCGGGTTCCGGGTGGCCGGCGTACTGCCCTACGGGGTGGTGGAAGCAGCGCCTTTGGTCGATGCGGCCGACGACTTCCGGCAGCAGTCGACGCAGCCCCTGGTGGGCGACCGTGGTCCGGTCACGGTCGGACCGGCCGACTGGACGTTCACGGAACGGGAGCTGGCGATGGCGTTGCGCGGGGGCAGGGGCAAGAGTGGCGGGGTCGCGCTGGGATGCGGGATCGCCTTCGCCGCGCTGGTGCTGCTGCTGGTTGCCGGGGGCTTCGGCATCTACTTCCTCATGGGGTCGATGCGGGAGGGGATGATCGAACCCGCTCAGTACGACAGCGTCCAGGTCGGCGCGCCCGAGCAGGAGGTGCGCGGCCAGTTGCCCTCCGGCGACACGATCGCGACCACCGGGCTGCACGGCAAGGGGCCCAAGGAGCCCGAGGGTTCGAAGTGCCTGGTCCTCATGTCCTCGGAGGTCGGCGACGCCATGGAGGCCGAGCCGGTTTTCCGGTTCTGCTTCAAGGACGGCAAGCTGATCGAGAAGAAGTCGTACGAGGTCAAGCGCTAGCGTGACCCGCCCGAATCGGTAGCCGTGGGGGAGAAGCTGTGACAGGGCAGCGCATCAGGGTCGTGATCGCCGACGACGAGCCCCTGATCAGGGCCGGGATCCGGATGATCCTCACCTCGGACCAGGACATCGAGGTGGTGGCGGAGGCGGCGAACGGCCGGGAGGCCGTCGAGCAGGCGCGGGCCCATGCCGCCGACGTCGCGCTCCTCGACATCCAGATGCCGGTTCTCGACGGGCTCTCCGCGCTGCCCGAACTGCGCCGCGCGGCGCCCTCCACGAAGGTGATCGTGCTCACGACCTTCGGCGAGCGGGAGAACGTGCTGCGCGCCCTCGAGCACGGCGGCGTGGGCTTCCTCCTCAAGGACACGGCGCCCGCCGAACTCATCCGGGCGGTACGGGCCGCGGCGGCGGGCGACGCCTATCTCTCGCCCGCCGCCACCCGGCATGTGGTGGAGCAGCTGGCCTCGGGGCGGGAGGTGGCGCGCGCCGAACAGGCGAGGGGGCGGGTGGCGGGGCTGAGCGAGAAGGAACGCGAGGTGCTCGCCGTGCTCGGGGAGGGACTGTCGAACGCGGACGCGGGGCGGCGCCTGCACATGAGCGAGGCCACCGTGAAGACGTACGTCAGCCGGATCCTGGCCAAGCTGGGGTGCGAGAACCGGGTGCAGGCGGCGCTGCTGGCGCGTGACGCCAGGCTCTAGCGGTCGGCCGTGGGGGTGGGGCCGTCGGAGAGGCCGGCGGTGCCGGCCGCGTTGTAGCGGAGCAGGTACGCGGCGAACCGGGCGAGGTCCTCGGCCGGCCAGTCCTTGAGGCGTTCCTGGTAGGCGGCGAGGCGGCTCGCCTGGGTGGAGGCCAGCAGGCGGGTGCCCGCCTCTGTCGGGTGCAGCACCTGGACGCGGTGGTCGTCGGGGTCCGGGCGGCGCTCGACCAGGCCGAGTTTCTCCAGGCCGCCGACCTGGCGGCTGACCGTCGACTTGTCCAGCAGATAGTGGGCGGCGAGGTCGGTGGCGCGGCAGCCCCGCTGGTCCACGATGTGCGCGAGCAGCGTGTACGAGACGAGTGGCAGCTCCGGATGGAGCCGGGCGGCCGCGGCGCGGGCCCGACGGGCGAACGCCGTCAGCTCCCGCTGGATGGTCTCGACCGATGTCTCACGGGTGGCGCCGATCGAGTTGCCGGCCGCGGTGTCGGTCGGGGTGCGGGCCGCGGTGTCGGTCGGGGTGCGGGCCGCGGTGTCGGCGAGGGTGCCAATCGGGGCGTCCGGCGGGAAGTCGGTCGGGGCGTCGGTCATGTGCGCTCCTCTGGGCCCGGGTGTGCTGGGCGCTTTTCAGTTGTATAGTACAACGGTTGTTTAGTTGTAAAAGCCAACCATGGAGCGCTCATGTCCGCAGAAACGCGATCGGCACCGCCGAAACCGGCATCGGCGGGACCGGAGCCGTCCGTAGGGAAGCGACAGGCACCGGCCGGATCACCCCCGGCGACGGCGCTACGGCACGTCCTCGGGCACCTGCTCACCCCGCTGCTCATGTGCCTCGGCATGGGACTCGCCTACCTCGGCGCCTTCCACGCCCCCCACCCCCACGACCTACGCGTCGACATCGTCGGATCCGGGCCCAGCGCTCAGGTCCTCGCCCAGACCCTCCACGACAAGAGCGCCGGCGCCCTCGACGTCCGTACCGTCACCGACCGCGAGACCGCCGTCTCCGCACTGCACGACCAGTCCACCTACGGCGCCTACATCCCCGGCGCCCACCCCGAACTGCTCGTCGCCTCCGCCTCCTCGGACACCAGCGCCATGGCCGTCGAGAAGGTCTTCACCAAGATCGCGGCCGGACAGGACGCGCCCCTGAAGGTCACCGACGTCGCCCCCGTCTCCCACGGTGACCCGACCGGGCAGGGCATCTTCTTCCTCCTGGTCGCCCTCAGCATCGGCTCCTACGCATCCGTCGCCGTCATCGGCGGCGCGGGCGCCGTCCTCCCCATGAGGATCCGCGCCCTGCTCGCCACCGGAATGTCGCTCGTCGTCAGCCTCATCGGCACCGTCTTCGCCGGACCGATGTTCCACCTCGTCGACCGAGGGCTCGGCGGAGTCTGGGCCATGTCCTGGCTGTACTCGGCCGGCATCCTGCTGATCGGCGTCGGCCTCCACACCTTCCTGCGCCGCTGGACCACCCTCGGCGTGATGGTGCTGTTCGTCATGCTCAACTTCACCAGCTCCGGCGGCATCTACCGCCCCGAACTCCAGCCCGGCTTCTTCGCCGCACTGCACGCCTTCTGGAACGGCGCCGGATTCGTCGAAGGCGTCCGCAGCCACGTCTACTTCGACGACAACGCACTCGGAGGACACCTCCTCGTCCTCGCGCTCTGGTTCCTCGCGGGAGTCGCCGTGACGGCCCTCGCGGCCGTGGCGGAAGCACGCCGGCGGCAGGCGGCCATCCCCTCACCGGCGGCCGTCCCCTCACCGGCGGCCGTCCCCTCGCTGGCGGCCGGCCCGGCCGAGGAGCAGACGGAGGAGGAGATGGAAGAGGCCGTAGGCGTCTGAGCCCCTGGCAGCCCGCCCCACCCGCTCAGCCCGCTCCGCCCGTCGCCGACAGCAGCTTCCAGTCCGCGGAGGCCCTGTGCACGACGGGCGTCGGCGGGCCGCACCCGTTGTCCACAGCCCGTTGTCCACAGGGGAAGACGGGCCGCCGAGCCCGGCGGTACCGTCATGCCCAGTTGATGTTGCACAGCGTCACACGAGGTCGGGGGAGGATGTCCCATGGGCGAGATCCGCGCACTGGTACCAGAACAGCGAGACACGGCCGGCGGACGCGTTCCGCACGTGGCCGGGTTCGCGCAGCGGGCAGCCGCAGGGGCGACGAACACCCCCAAGGAACAGGGCAAGCGGCTGCGCGAGCGTGTCCCCCGCACCGCCCACGACACCCTCACACTCGCCCCCGACCGGCCCGACGCCGTCCGGGCCGTCGAGGAATCGAGCCGCGACCGCGTGCCGGAACTCGCACCGATACGCGTCGGCAGAATGGCCGCCGGCCCCTTCGCGTTCCTGCGCGGCTCCGCCGGACTCATGGCCCACGACCTCGTCGGCTCCCCCGTCACCGGCGTCGCCGCCCAGATATGCGGCGACGCGCACGCGGCCAACTTCGGCCTCTACGGCGACGCCCGCGGCGGCCTCGTCATCGACCTCAACGACTTCGACGAGACCGTCGTCGGCCCCTGGGAATGGGACCTCAAGCGGCTCGCCACCTCACTCGTGCTCGCCGGACGGGAGGCGGGAGCGAGCGAGGACACCTGCCGGGCCGCCGCCTTCGACACCGTCGGCGCCTACCGCCGCACGATGCGCCTGCTCGCCCGGCTCCCCGCCCTCGACGCCTGGAACGCCATCGCGGACGAGGAACTCGTCTCGCACACCGACGCCCGAGACCTGCTCGGCACCCTCGACCGGGTCTCGGAGAAGGCCAGGAACAACACCAGCGCACGGTTTGCCGCCAGATCGACCGAGCCCGTCACCGACACCGACGGCGAAGGCCGGCGCTTCGTGGACGCCCCACCCGTACTGCGGCGCGTCCCCGACCAGGAAGCGGCGGCCGTCGCCGCCTCCCTGGGCGAATACCTGACCACCGTCTCCGAGGACCGCCTGCCCCTGCTCGCCCGGTACGCCGTCCACGACGTCGCCTTCCGCGTCGTCGGAACCGGAAGCGTCGGCACCCGCTCCTACGTCGTACTGCTCCTCGACCACCGGGGCGAGGCCCTGGTGCTGCAGGTGAAGGAAGCACGGCCCTCGGCCCTGCTCCCCCACCTGCCGGCCGTCGGCTTCACCGCCCACGAACCGGCACACGAGGGACGGCGCGTGGTCCTCGGACAGAAGCGCATGCAGGTCGTCAGCGACATCCTCCTCGGCTGGACAACGGTGCAGGGGCGCCCCTTCCAGGTGCGTCAGTTCCGCAACCGCAAGGGCAGCGTCGACCCGGCCGCCCTCACACCGGCCCAGGTCGACGACTACGGCCGCATGACCGGCGCCCTGCTGGCCCGCGCGCACGCCCACAGCGCCGACCCACGCCTGATAGCCGGCTACTGCGGCAAGAACGAAGAGCTCGACGAGGCGATCGCCGCCTTCGCCGTCGCGTACGCGGACCGCACCACGGCGGACCACGCCGACCTGGTCGCGGCGGTGCGCACCGGCCGGATAGCGGCCGAGCTCGGAGTGTGAAGGCCGACGCCTGCCCACCACCGGGCGGCCGACAGCCACGGAGGACACGGGGGGATGGGGGCGGGGGAGGGAGGGGGGAGGGCCCCCGGGGGATCGTAGGCTGGTGGGGTGACGGACCGGAGCGAGGACGTGGGCGTGGACCAGGACGTGGACCCGGGCGCGAGCGCGGGCGCGGGTGCGGGTGGCGAGGCCGGGGCGGAGCGGCCCGAGGCGCGGCTGGAGAAGGCCGTGCGGGTGGCCGAGCAGGCGCTGATCGAGTTCGAGATCGCGGTGGAGACGTTCCGGGTCGAGGTGGACAACTTCTCCCGGCTGCACCACCAGAAACTCGGCCCGATGTACGCCCGGCTCGACGAGCTGGACGCGCAGATCGCTGAGGCGCGGGCGGCCAGGACCGGGGATCCGGAGGATCTGCGGCGGGCGGAGGAAGCGCGCTCGATCGTCATGCCGATGCCCGGCGTCGAGGAACTCTTCCACGACTGGATCGACTCCGACGGGCTGTCCCCCGAGGCCGCCGCGATGCTGACCGAGCAGCCGGTGCAGCCGCCCAAGCGCGTCCGGCCCGGCGAGGAGGCCCGGAAGCTGTACCGGGAACTGGTCCGTCAGGCCCATCCGGATCTGGCGCGGGACGAGGACGAGCGGAAGCGGCGTGACGCGTTCATCACGCGGGTGAACGCCGCGTACGCGCGCGGTGACGTGGCGCTGCTGCGCGAGCTGTCCGCGGAGTGGGCCGCCGGGCCCGTTCCGGAGGAGGAGCGGCTCAGCGAGAGCGAGGAGCTGTACGCGCGTCTGGAGTGGCTGTCACAGCGCAAGGAGCTGCTGACGCTGGTGGCGCGGGAGCTGGAGGAGAGTGCGATCGGCGCGATGCTGCGGATGGCGCCCGACGACCCGGACCGGCTGCTGGAGGAGATCGCGGAGCAGCTGCTGGCGCAGGTCTCCGATCGGGAGGCGGAACTGGCTTCGCTGGTGCAGTAGGTTTTTTGCGAGACCACGGTTCTGATGAGAGAAGGCCTGTTCCATGAATTTCTCCCCGCTTCCCTCCGTGGACGCGGCCTCCGTGCCGGCCGATGCCCTGGTGCTGGATGTCCGGGAGGACGACGAGTGGGCGGCCGGTCATGTCGTGGACGCGTTGCATGTGCCGATGAGCGACTTCGTGGCGCGTTTCGGTGAGGTGACCGAGGCGGTGGCCGAGGGGCGCCGCGCGTATGTGATGTGCCGGGTCGGTGGCCGTTCGGCTCAGGTCACGCAGTATCTGGTGCAGCAGGGAATCGACGCGGTGAACGTCGACGGCGGGATGCTCGCCTGGGACGGTGCCGGGCGGCCGGTCGTGTCGAACGACGGCAGCCCGGGCTTCGTCCTGTAGGGCGGTTCATCCGAGGGGGTGGGCGGCCAGGAGGTCGCCGAGGGCTTCCTCGTGGGCGGCGGCGGGGCCGAGGGCGAGTTCGAGCTGCTTGGCCCAGGCGTGGTAGCGGTGCAGGGGGTAGTCGGTGTCCGCGCCGAAGCCGCCGTGGAGGTGCTGGGCGGTCTGCACGACGCGGCGGACGCCTTCCGCTGCCCAGATCTTGGCCACGGCGATGTCCGCGGCGGGGGGCAGGGGGCCGCCGGCTCCGGTGCTGATGCGCCAGGCGGCCTGCCAGAGGGTCGCGTCCATGGCGCGCAGGTCGATGTAGCGGTCGGCGGCCTGGACGGCGACGGCTTGGAAGGTGGCCACGGGGTGGCCGAACTGTTCCCGTTCGCCGGTGTACCGGCTTGTCATGGCGAGGACGTTCTCGCCGAGTCCGAGGGCGAGGGCGCAGGTCCCGGTGGCGAGGACGCCGCGGAGCCATTCCCAGGCGACGTCGGAGTCGATGACGTCCGTGGGGTCGAGGCGTACGGAGTCGAGGTGGAGCTCGGCGAGGAGTTCGCCGTTCGTGGAGTACTGCTCGGCCAGGGTGAGGCCGTGGTGGTTACGGGGGAGCAGGGCGAGGACGGTGCGTCCGTCGGCGGTGTGGGCGGGGACGGCGATGCGGTCGGCGCCGTGGGCCCAGGGGACGGCGCTCTGGAGGCCGTCGAGGATCCAGTGGGTGTCGTCGCGGTCGGCGGTGACGGCGAGTTCGGCGGGGTCGTGGCCGGTGCGTCCGTTGGAGGCGGCGGTGAGGACGAGTTCGCCGCGGCCGATGCGGGGCAGGAGTGCGGCTGCCGTGTCGTCGGTGGCGTAGCGCTGGATGGTCATGGCGACCGCGCTGGTCTCCAGGATGGGGACGCGGGCGAGGACGCGGGCTGATTCGCGCAGGACGAGGCAGAGGGCGATGGTGTCGAGGCCGGCGCCGCCGTGTTCGGGGGCGAGGACGAGGCTGAGGAGGTCGGCCTTGGCGAGGCGGGACCAGAGGGGTCGGTCGAAGTCGTCGGCGACGGCGCGGGCGGTGAGCGCGGGGCTCGGTACGCCGTCGGGTGTGACGTCGGCGAAGACGGCCTTGGCCGCCTCGACGGCCGCCTGCTGTTCCTCGGTGAAGGTGAAGTCCACGGCCATGCCCTCCCATTGCTCATCTGACGGGACGTCAAGATAGAACAGGTTCTAGGGGAAGGGAATGGCCGTGGTGCCGCGGGGGCGGTCAGCGGTCGAAGTCGAGCTCCACTTCCGCGGTGGCGGGACGGGACTGGCAGGCCAGGACGTATCCGGCCTCGGTCTCTTCCGGCTCCAGGGCGAAATTGCGGTCCATGCGCACTTCGCCGTCGACGAGGAAGGCGCGGCAGGTGCCGCACACTCCGCCCTTGCAGGCGTAGGGGGCGTCGGCGCGGGCGCGGAGGACGGTCTCGAGGAGCGTCTCGCCTTCCTGCACGGGCCAGTTGCCTGAGCGGCCGTGCAGGGTCGCGGTCAGGGTGGCGTGGACGGGGGCGCGGACGCCGGCCGCGGGTGCGGGCGCGGAGCCGTCGTCGACGTGGAAGATCTCCTGGTGGATGCGGGTCCGGTCGACGCCGAGTCCGCGCAGGGCGCGTTCGGCGCTTTGGACGAGGCCGAAGGGCCCGCACAGGAACCAGCCGTCGATGTCGGTGACGGGCAGGAGGGCGGGGAGCAGGCCGGTGAGCCGTTCCTGGTCGAGGCGCCCTGAGGGGAGGCCCGCCTGCTGCTCTTCGCGGGAGAGCACGGTGACGAGCTGGAAGCGGTCGGGGTAGCGGTCCTTCAGGTCGGCGACCTCGTCGAGGAACATCGTGGAGGACGCGGTGCGGTCGCTCCGTACGAGGCAGAACCGGGCGTCCGGTTCCTGGGCGAGGAGGGTCGCCGCCATCGACAGAACGGGTGTGATGCCGCTGCCGCCGACCACGGCGGCGAAGTGGCCGGGGCGGGGGGTGAGCGTGAAGCGGCCCATCGGTTCCATGACGTCGACGGTGTCGCCGACGGCCAGCTCCTTGAGGGCGTAGGTGGAGAACTCACCGCCGTCGACCAGCCGGATGCCGACGCGCAGGACGGGCTCCTGGCCGGCGGGGGCGGCGGGGGCGCAGATCGAGTAGGTGCGGCGAATCTCGTCGCCGTCCCGCCCGGCGCGGCGGAGGGCGAGGTGCTGCCCGGGGGTGTGGCGATAGGTCTCGCGCAGCTCGGGCGGGACCGCGAAGGTGACGGCCACCGAGTCGTCCGTGAGCTGCTCGACCTCGCTCACCCGGAGCGGATGGAATCCAGCCCGTCCGGCCTGTGAGGACGGCATCTACAACTCCTTGAAGTGGTCGAACGGTTCGCGGCAGGCCGTGCAGCGGCGCAGCGCCTTGCAGGCGGTGGAGGAGAACCGGCTGAGCAGTTCCGTCTCGGTGGAGCCGCAGTGCGGGCAGCGGATGGCCAGGGTGAGGGGGACGGGCCCGCCGGCGGGGCCTTGGGGGCGGGGCGGGGCGATGCCGAACTCGGCGAGCTTGCGCCGCCCTTCCTCGCTGATGTCGTCCGTGGACCAGGCGGGTGCGAGGACGGTGACGACGGAGACCTCGGGCACGCCGTGCTCGTGCAGGGCGCGCTCGATGTCGCTGGACATCGCCTCGATGGCGGGGCAGCCGGTGTACGTGGGGGTGAGTTCGACCTCGACGCGGCCAGGGCCGAGGACCTGGACGCCGCGCAGGACACCCAGTTCCTCGAGGGTGAGGACGGGCAGTTCGGGGTCGGGGACGGCGCCGGCGATCCGACTCAGTTCCCGCTCCAGGTCCGTCATGGTCACCATGTCGCCCCCGGGTGGCTGCGGTGCAGGTGCTGCATCTCGGCCAGCATGCGTCCGAAGGGCTCGGTGTGCAGGCCCTGTCGGCCGGCTCCGGCGGCCCAGGCGCCGGTGCGGGGCCCGTTCGGGACGGTGAGCGTGGCCTTTTCGAGGACGGTGGTGACGGAGTCGAGCCAGGCGCTTTCCATCGCTTCGTGGTCCACGTCGAGGCCGTCGACGGGCTGGAACAGCTCGCCGGTGTAGGGCCAGAGCGCGTCGCAGGCGCGCTGCATCCGGTCGTGGCTCTCGGGGGTGCCGTCGCCGAGGCGGAGGGTCCAGTGCTCGGCGTGGTCCTGGTGGTAGGCGACTTCCTTGACGGCCTTGGCGGCGAGTCCGGTCAGCGGTCCGTCGCCGGTGGCGAGTCGGGCGTAGAGGAGGCGCTGGTAGGTGGAGAAGTAGAGCTGGCGGGCGATGGTGTGGGCGAAGTCGCCGTTGGGCTGCTCGACGAGCTGGGTGTTGCGGAAGGCCCGTTCTTCGCGGAGGTAGGCGAGCTCGTCCTCGTCGCCGACGAGGGAGAGCAGGATGCGTGCCTGGCCGAGCAGGTCGAGCGCGATGTTGGCGAGGGCGACCTCCTCCTCCAGAACGGGGGCGTTGCCGGCCCATTCGCCCAGCCGATGGGAGAGGACGAGCGCGTCGTCTCCGAGGGCGAGTGCGGCGGCCGCGGGCACGGTGGTCTGTGCGGTCACAGGTGCTTCACTCCCTCGGGGATCTCGTAGAAGGTGGGGTGGCGGTAGGGCTTGTCGGCCGACGGTTCGAAGAAGGGGTCCTTCTCGTCGGGCGAGGAGGCGGTGATCTCGGCGGAGGGCACCACCCAGATGGAGACGCCTTCGCTGCGGCGGGTGTACAGGTCGCGGGCGTTGCGCAGGGCCATCTCGGCGTCCGGTGCGTGAAGGCTGCCGGCGTGGGTGTGGGACAGTCCGCGGCGCGAGCGCACGAACACCTCCCACAGGGGCCATCCGTCGGTGGTCATGCGCCTGCCTCCCCGTCCTTCGTCTGGTGCTGTGCGTGCTTGTCGGCGTATGCCGCGGCGGCTTCTCTGACCCAGGCGCCGTCCTCGTGGGCCTGGCGCCGTCGGTCGAGCCGCTGTTCGTTGCAGGGGCCGTTGCCCTTGAGCACGTCCCAGAACTCGGCCCAGTCGATGGGTCCGAAGTCGTAGTGCCCGCGCTCTTCGTTCCACCGCAGGTCCGGGTCCGGGAGGGTGAGTCCGAGGGCTTCGGCCTGGGGGACGGCGATGTCGACGAAGCGCTGGCGCAGCTCGTCGTTGGAGTGGCGCTTGATCTTCCAGGCCATGGACTGGGCGGAGTGCGCCGACTCGTCGTCCGGGGGGCCGAACATCATCAGGGAGGGCCACCACCAGCGGTTCACCGCGTCCTGGGCCATGGCGTGCTGGGCGTCGGTGCCGCGGGAGAGCGCGAGCAGGGCTTCGTAACCCTGGCGCTGGTGGAAGGACTCCTCCTTGCAGACGCGGACCATCGCCCGGGCGTACGGGCCGTAGGAGCAGCGGCAGAGGGGGACCTGGTTGGTGATGGCGGCGCCGTCGACGAGCCAGCCGATCGCGCCGACGTCGGCCCAGGTCAGCGTGGGGTAGTTGAAGATCGAGGAGTACTTCTGGCGGCCGGAGTGGAGCTTGTCGAGGAGCTCGTCGCGGCTGGTGCCGAGGGTTTCCGCGGCGCTGTACAGATACAGCCCGTGGCCGGCCTCGTCCTGGACCTTGGCCATGAGGATCGCTTTGCGGCGCAGTGAGGGCGCGCGGGTGATCCAGTTGGCCTCGGGCTGCATGCCGATGATCTCGGAGTGCGCGTGTTGCGCGATCTGGCGGACGAGGGACGCCCGATAGGCGTCCGGCATCCAGTCCCGTGGCTCGATGCGCTCGTCGGCGGCGACGGCGGCGTCGAACACCGCCTCGTAGGCGGCCTGGGTCGCCGCCGTGGCCGCGTCCCGCGCGGACGGTGCGTCCTGTGCGTCCGTGGTCACCGCTGTCGCTGACGTCCCTGTGGTCATCGAACCCCCTACCGACCGATCGTTCGGTTGAATGACTTCAATGGTCGGTCGACGGCCCGTATGGTGTCAACCCTGTGGATAACCGGGGTGGACCGATAGGGATCGGGGCGGGATGGACTCGTACGACGGCGTGAGGGGGCGCGAGGGGCGCCCAGTCACCGGATCGGGGGCACACGAAGGCGCCGGAATCGCCTCGCTCTCGCTCCCCTACCAGGTCGCCGCGGCCGTCGCGCTCGCTGTCGTGGGGGTCTTCGCCTGCGTCCACCTCGCGATGGTGTTTCTGCACGTCGCGCCGTCGAACACGCTGACCAAGCAGCACGGAGCGGCCGTCGACGACTGGATCTACCCCGAGTTCGAACAGAACTGGAAGCTCTTCGCGCCCAACCCGCTGCAGCAGAACATCGCCGTCCACGTCCGGGCGCAGGTCACCGGTGACGACGGCACCCGGCGCACCACCGGCTGGATCGATCTGAGCGGGCAGGACGTCGAGGCCATCCGCGGCAGCCTGATCCCCAGCCATACGGAGCAGAACGAGCTGCGCCGGGCGTGGGACTTCTATCTGAACTCCCACACCGATGATCACCGGCCCAACGGTCTGCGCGGGGAGCTCTCCGAGCTGTACATGCGCCGGATCGTCATGCTCCGCCTCGACGAGCGGCGTCTTGGCGGCACCGTGGAGCAGATTCAGCTCCGCTCCGCCGCCCGCGCCGTCCAGCCCCCGTCGTGGAGCAACGAGAAGACCGACACGGGGCCCGTCCACCGGGAGTTCCCGTGGTGGAAGGTGACCGCCGCCGATCTGCCCGGCGGCTCCGAGGACGACCGTACGGAGGCGGCCCGGTGAATCAGCCGTTCGTGAACCAGCCATCCGCCGAACAGCCCCCCGAGCAGGCACCGGAGCGGACGTCCGACCGGGCGTCGGACCGCGGCCCGGGCCGGACCCCCGACCGGACTGGCGGCCACGTCCCGGACCACGCCTCCGACCGGGCCCCGGACCACGCCTCCGCATGGGCCTCCGACCGCCCTTCCGACCGGCCCGCCGGCCGTGGTCGTGCCCGCGAACCGTTCGACCGGCGGCTCGCCCGGGCCGTCCAGCAGGTCACGGCCCACGCCCTCGGCCCGTACCAGAGCGCGATCATCCGCATCGGCTTCTCGCTCACCTGGCTGCTCTTCCTGCTCCGCGAGCTGCCCCACCGCCATGAGCTGTACGGCCCCGACGGCCCCTGGTCGTGGGAGATGGGCCGACGGCTGATCTCCGACAACAGCGCCTTCACGGCACTGATGTGGTCGGACAGCGGGCTCTGGTTCGAGATCGTCTACGCGGTCGCCGTGCTGTCCGCGGGCCTGCTCCTGGTGGGCTGGCGCACCCGCGCCGTGTCGGTGGTCTTCATGGTCGGGGTCCTGTCCCTGCAGAATCGCTCCGTCTTCATGGGCGACGGCGGCGACAACGTCATCCACCTCGCCGCGATCTACCTCGTCCTGACCCGCTGCGGCCAGGTGTGGTCCCTGGACGCCCGGCGGGCCGCCAGAGAGGCACGGCGGGCCTCCGACGGGCTGCCGCCCCGCCGCGACGCCGTCGGGCCGCTGCTGTGGGTGGTGTGCGGCGGTTTCCTGATCCCCGCCACGGCCTTCCTCGACGCCACCGGATCGCTGTGGCTGCTGGTGCTGATGTGGGTGCTGTGGCTGTCGCAGGCGCTGTGGTGGGTGGTGTGCCGCTACGCCCCCGGCGAGCCGCGCACCCTCCTCGACGTGTTCGCCAACCTGGCCCACAACGCGGCGCTCGTCGTGATCATGGCCGAGGTCTGTCTGATCTACGCCACGGCCGGCTGGTACAAGATCCAGGGCTCGCGCTGGCAGGACGGCACCGCGCTGTACTACCCGCTCGAGCTGGACTACTTCGCGCCGTGGCCCGCGCTGTCCGATCTCCTCGGCTCCAACGGCGTGATCGTCATGCTGTTGACCTACGGCACCGTGCTGATCCAGGTCGCCTTCCCCTTCGCCCTGTTCAACCGCAAGGTCAAGAACGTCCTGCTGGTGGCGATGATGTTGGAGCACGCCGGGATCGCGGTGCTCCTCGGACTGCCCCTCTTCTCGCTCGCGATGATCTCCGCGGACGCCGTGTTCCTTCCGACGGCGTTCCTGGTGTGGCTGGGCGCACGGGTGGTGCGTGGCCGGGACCGGCTGCTGTCGCGAGGGCGCGGGGATGTGCCCGACCATCGCCGTACGGGTGAGGAACCGGCCCCCCGTACCCTCGTGGGGTGAGCATCGCTGAACAGTCCGAGCCGATCCAGTACGACGAGGGGTACGCCCCCGAGGTCGGTGTCGGGCCGCATCCGGAGCCCTGGCCGGACGGCGAGCGCTACGACCCCGAGCTGCTGGCCGGTGGGGACCGGCGCAATGTCGTCGACCGGTACCGGTACTGGACGCGGGAGGCGATCGTCGCCGACCTGGACACCCGCCGCCACGACTTCCACGTCGCGGTGGAGAACTGGGGCCACGACTTCAACATCGGGTCGGTGGTGCGGACCGCCAACGCCTTCCTGGCGAAGGAGATCCACATCGTGGGCCGGCGGCGGTGGAACCGGCGTGGGGCGATGGTCACAGACCGCTACCAGCATGTGCGCCACCACCCGGACACCGAGTCCCTGACCGCGTGGGCCGCGGCCGAGGGTCTGCCCATCATCGGGATCGACAATCTGCCGGGCGCGGTGCCGCTGGAGCGGACCGTGCTGCCGAGGCGCTGTGTGCTGCTGTTCGGCCAGGAGGGGCCGGGCCTCACCGAGGAGGCCCGTGAGCACGCGGAGATGGTGTGCTCGATCGCCCAGTTCGGCTCCACCCGGTCGATCAACGCGGGGGCCGCGGCCGCCATCGCGATGCACGCGTGGGTGCAGCGGTACGCGGAGATCGGCGAGCCCGGGGCGATCGCGGAGGCCGGAGCTGCCGCGGAGGCCCCGTAGGACCTCCGCGACGCCGGGTGGCTCACGCCTGGCGGCGGACCTCCACCACGCGGAAGCGGTTCGCGACGAACGCGCCGTCGCACAGCGCCGCGTTCGCGGCGGGGTTTCCGCCGGAGCCGTGGAAGTCGGAGAACGCCGCCGTCTGGTTGACGTAGACCCCGCCCGTCAGGTTCAGCGAGAGCTGGGCCGACTCCTCCAGGCAGACCTCCTCGACGGCGCGCTCGGTGTCGGCCGAGGTGGTGTACGCCCCGACCGTCATCGCGCCCTTCTCGCGGACCGTGCGCCGCAGCAGGTCGAGCCCGTCGGCGGTCGAGTCGACGGAGACGGCGAAGGCCACCGGGCCGAAGCACTCGGAGAAGTACGCGGCCTCCGTGTCGGCCCCTTCCCAGTGCTTCCGTGAGCCGTCCAGCTTGACGATGACCGGCGTACGGACGACGGCGCCGGGGAAGTCCGGGTTCGCCACCTCGCGGGAGGCGAGCGCCACCTCGCCCAGCTCGGCCGCGGCCTCCAGGCGCGCCTTCACGTCAGGGTTGACCAGCGCGCCGAGCAGGGCGTTCGCCCGGGCGTCGTCGCCCAGCAGGCCGCCCACCGCCGCCGCGAGGTCGGCGACCACCTCGTCGTACGACTTCGGGCCCGCGTCGGTGGTGATGCCGTCGCGGGGGATCAGCAGGTTCTGGGGGGTCGTGCACATCTGCCCGCTGTAGAGGGACAACGAGAAGGCCAGGTTGGAGAGCATCCCCTTGTAGTCGTCGGTGGAGTCGACGACGACCGTGTTCACGCCGGCCTTCTCGGTGTAGACCTGCGCCTGGCGGGCGTTGGCCTCCAGCCAGTCTCCGAAGGCGGTCGACCCGGTGTAGTCGATGATCCGGATCTCCGGGCGGACGGCGAGGGTCTTGGCGATGCCCTCGCCGGGACGCTCGGCGGCCAGCGCCACCAGGTTCGGGTCGAAGCCGGCCTCGGCGAGGACCTCGCGGGCGACGCGGACGGTGAGCGCCAGCGGGAGCACGGCCCGGGGGTGGGGCTTGACCAGGACGGCGTTACCGGTGGCCAGGGAGGCGAACAGGCCGGGGTAGCCGTTCCACGTCGGGAAGGTGTTGCAGCCGATCATCAGCGCGATGCCGCGGGCGACCGGGGTGAACTCCTTGGTCAGCTCCAGCGGGTCGCGCTTCCCCTGCGGCTTGGACCAGGAGGCGGAGCCACCGGGAGTGCGGGTCTGCTCCGCGTACGCGTACGCCACCGCCTCCAGGCCGCGGTCCTGCGCGTGCGGGCCGCCGGCCTGGAACGCCATCATGAATGCCTGGCCGCTGGTGTGCATCACCGCGTGCGCGAACTCGTGGGTGCGGGCGGAGATCCGGGTGAGGATCTCCAGGCACACCAGGGCGCGCCCCTCGGGGCCGGCCTCGCGCCAGGCGCCCATGCCCGCGCGCATCGCGGGCAGCAGGACGTCGATGTCGGCGTGCGGGTACTCCACGCCGAGCGCCGGACCGTACGGCGAGATCTCGCCACCGGTCCAGCCGTCGGTGCCGGGCTGGTCCAGCTCGAAGCGGGTGTCGAGCAGTGCCTTGTACGCGTCGAGACCGGCGGCCGCGTCGAGCGAGCCGTTCTCTCCGTACGCCTTCGGGTGCTCGGGGTGGGGCGACCAGTAGGCACGGGTGCGGATGGTGTCGAGAGCCTGGTCGAGTGTGGACCGGTGCTTCTCGGCCAGGGCGTCGGTGGTCAGCTGAGCGGTGGCCATTGCAGGACCAACTCCTCGTCGAGCTGGGCAGGGAGTGACTGACAGAGTTAGAGTAACCGAACGATCGGTCGGGACAAGGGGGTCTGTCGAAGCTGTGGACAACCCATCGGGGAGGATCAGTCGTATGACCGCCAATGTGAGCGACTCCGCGCCGGACGCCGTGCCGGATCCCGCGCCGCGGCCCGGCGCCGAGGGCACCGTTGCCGCCGATGTCATCGACCCGAGCCGGACCGTCGCCGTCGTCGGCACGGGGACCATGGGCCAGGGCATCGCCCAGGTCGCCCTCATCGCGGGCCACCCCGTACGGCTCTACGACAGCGCCCCCGGCCGGGCCGAAGAGGCCGTGACCACCCTTGCCGCCCGCCTGGACCGCCTCGTCGAGAAGGGCCGGATGGAGCGGGCGGAGCGGGACGCCGCCGTGGCCCGCCTGCACGCCGCGAGCGATCCGTCCGAGCTCGCCGACGCCGCCCTCGTCATCGAGGCGATCGTCGAGAACCTCCAGGTCAAGCAGCAGCTCTTCGCCGAGCTGGAGAAGATCGTCGGCGACGACACCCTCCTTGCCACCAACACGTCCTCCCTCTCCGTCACCGCGATCGCGGGAGGGCTGCGGCTGCCCGGCAGGTTCGTCGGACTGCACTTCTTCAACCCCGCCCCGCTGCTCCCGCTGGTCGAGGTCGTCAGCGGCTTCGCGACCGACGCCTCCGCCGCCACGCGCGCGTACGAGACGGTGAAGGGCTGGGGCAAGACGCCGGTGCGGTGCGCGGACACCCCCGGCTTCATCGTGAACCGGATAGCCAGGCCCTTCTACGCGGAGGCCTTCGCGGTCCTGGAGGACCGAGGCGCCGACGCCGCCACCATCGACGCCGTCCTGCGCGAGTCGGGCGGCTTCCGCATGGGCGCCTTCGAGCTGACCGACCTGATTGGCCACGACGTCAACGAGGCCGTCACCCACTCCGTGTGGGAGGCCTTCTTCCGGGATCCCAAGTTCCGTCCGTCGCTCGCCCAGAGGCGCCTGGTCGAGTCCGGGATGCTCGGCCGCAAAACGGGCCGTGGCTGGTACACGTACAAGGAAGGCGCGCACCGGCCCGAACCGCACACCGCCGACCCCGCGGAACCGCCGGCCCATGTCATCGCCGAGGGCGACCTCGGAGCGGTCGGCACCGAGCTGCTGGCCATGATCCGCGAGGCCGGGATCACGGTGCGCGAGGAGCCCGAGGACAGGGGCAGCCGACTGGTGCTGCCCAGCGGTGGCCAGCTCGTGCCCGCGGACGGACAGACCTCGGTCGAGTTCCGCGACGTCGTCTACTTCGACCTGGCGCTCGACTACCGCGAGGCGACCAGGATCGCCCTCTCCGCCGGGCCGGACACCCCGCCCGAGACGCTTGCCCAGGCGACCGGGCTGTTCCAGGCGCTCGGCAAGAAGGTCAGCGTCATCGGCGACGTCCCCGGCATGATCGTGGCCCGGACCGTGGCCCGGCTCATCGACCTCGCGCACGACGCCGTCGCCAAGGGCGTGGCCACCGAGGAGGACATCGACACGGCGATGCGGCTGGGCGTCAACTACCCGCTCGGCCCCCTCGAATGGAGCCGGCGGCTCGGGAAGAACTGGGCCTTCGGCCTCCTCGAGGAGCTGCACCAGCGCGACCCGAGCGGACCGTACGCGCCCTCGCTGGCGCTCTTCCGTCACTCGTACGCCGCCGGGGAGCAGGAGGGCGGCCGATGACCACCGCGAAGCGCGACACGTACACCCCCGAGACGCTGCTCTCCGTCGCCGTGCGGGTCTTCAACGAACGCGGCTACGACGGCACGTCCATGGAGCACCTCTCCAAGGCCGCCGGGATCTCCAAGTCCTCGATCTACCATCACGTCGCGGGCAAGGAGGAACTGCTGCGGCGGGCCGTGAGCCGGGCGATCGACGGACTCTTCGGGATCCTCGACGAGCCGGGCGCGGGACGTGGGCGGGCCATCGAGCGGGTCGAGTACGTCACCCGGCGCACCGTCGAGGTGCTGATGGCGGAGCTGCCGTACGTGACGCTGCTGCTGCGGGTCCGGGGCAACACCGACACCGAGCGGTGGGCGATGGAGCGGCGCCGGGAGTTCGACCACAAGGTGGCCGAGCTGCTGAAGGCGGCCGTGGCCGACGGGGACCTGCGGGCGGACGTGGACATCAAGCTGGCCACCCGTCTGCTCTTCGGCATGATCAACTCGCTGGTGGAGTGGTACCGGCCGCTGCCGGGCGCCGACGCGGTGCGCGAGCAGCTCGCCGACACCGTCGTGCATCTCGCCTTCGACGGGCTGCGTACGGCCCGCTGAGAACGCTCCGGCGCGCCCTGGGGCGCGCCGGTGGCCTTGCTGGACCGGTGGCCTTGCTGGACCGGTGGCCGCCCCGCAGCGGCCTCAGAGAGCGGTCAGTGGTGGTCCGGGTCGAGGTCCGTCTCCTCGAAGACCAGCAGGGTGCGGGTGGAGAGCACCTCGGGGATCGACTGGATCTTGGTGAGCACGAGTTCGCGCAAGGTCCGGTTGTCGGGCGTGTGGACCAGCAGCAGTACGTCGAAGTCCCCGCTGACCAGCGCGATGTGCGCGGCGCCGGGCAGGGCCTGGAGCTGTTCGCGCACGGTGCGCCAGGAGTTCTGGACGATCTTGAGCGTGATGTAGGCCGAGGCGCCCTGGCCCGCCCGCTCGTGGTTGACCCGCGCGCTGAAGCCCCGGATCACCCCGTCGTCGATGAGCCGGTTGATCCGCGCGTAGGCGTTGGCCCGGGACACATGGACCCGTTCGGCCACGGAACGTATCGATGCGCGGCCGTCCGTCTGGAGGATGCGCAGGATGTCGCGGTCGATCGCGTCCAGCGGGCGCGCCGGGGCCCCCTGGGACTCCTGGGACGTCCCGTCGGCCGTCAGGCCCGGGCCCGTGGAGAGCGCCCTCTCCCAACCCTCGGCCATTTGTTCATCCGCCATGTCCCCCCGCCTCTCTCCCATGGACGACATGCTCCTATCCCAGGCTGTGGAGAACCGATTGTCCACAGGCTGAGGGCGCCTGTAGCCAAAATGCCTCCACGACCGAACAATCGGTAGGTGAGGCGCGCCACACCCGCGCCACCCGCCTTCGGGTCTTATGCCCGCTCCCACGAGGAGGTGGACTCGTTGCAACAGCGCAGTTCGACAGTCCAAGAGCCGCCCGCCGCTGCTTACCGGCCCACCCCGCCCCCGGCGTGGAAGCCGCGTACCGAAGCCGCGCCGCTGCTGCCCGACGCCGAGCCGTTCCGTGTCCTCGGTACGGACGCGGTGGCCGACGCCGACCCCGACCTGCTGCGGCGGCTCTACGCCGAGCTGGTGCGCGGCCGGCGGTACAACGCGCAGGCCACGGCCCTGACCAAGCAGGGCAGGCTCGCCGTCTACCCGTCGACGACCGGCCAGGAGGCCTGCGAGGTCGCGGCCGCGCTGGCCCTGGAGGACCGGGACTGGCTGTTCCCCTCCTACCGCGACACCCTCGCGGCCGTCGCCCGCGGCCTGGACCCGGTCCAGGCGCTGACGCTGTTGCGCGGCGACTGGCACACCGGGTACGACCCGCGTGAGCACCGCATCGCTCCGCTGTCCACGCCGCTCGCCACCCAGCTGCCGCACGCGGTGGGCCTGGCCCACGCCGCCCGGCTCAAGGGCGACGACGTGGTCGCGCTCGCCATGGTCGGCGACGGCGGCACCAGCGAGGGCGACTTCCACGAGGCGCTGAACTTCGCGGCCGTCTGGCAGGCCCCCGTGGTCTTCCTGGTCCAGAACAACGGTTTCGCGATCTCCGTGCCCCTCGCCAAGCAGACCGCGGCGCCCTCGCTGGCCCACAAGGCCGTCGGGTACGGCATGCCGGGCCGGCTGGTCGACGGCAACGACGCCGTCGCCGTCCACCAGGTGCTGAGCGAGGCCGTGGCACGCGCGCGACGCGGTGGCGGGCCGACGCTCGTCGAGGCGGTCACGTACCGCATCGAGGCCCACACCAACGCCGACGACGCCACCCGCTACCGCGGCGACAGCGAGGTCGAGGCATGGAAGGCACATGACCCGATCCTGCTCCTCGAGCGGGAACTGACGGAGCGCGGAATGCTCGACGAGGACGGAAGGCGGGCGGCGGCCGAGGCCGCCGAGACGATGGCGGCGGCGCTGCGCGAGCGGATGAACGCCGACCCGGTCCTCGACCCGATGGACCTGTTCGCGCACGTCTACGCCGAGCAGACGACACAGCTGCGCGAGCAGGCGGCGCAGCTGCGGGCCGAGCTCGACGCCGAGAGCGAGGCGTGATGACGACCAGCACAGCGGCCCGGAGTGGAACCAAGGCCGCGGCCAAGCCGGCCACGATGGCACAGGCGCTGCAGCGGGCCATGCGCGACGCGATGGCCGAGGACCCGACCGTCCACGTCATGGGCGAGGACGTCGGCACGCTCGGCGGTGTCTTCCGGGTCACGGACGGCCTCGCCAAGGAGTTCGGCGAGGACCGCTGTACGGACACCCCGCTGGCCGAGGCCGGCATCCTGGGCACGGCCGTCGGCATGGCGATGTACGGGCTGCGGCCGGTCGTCGAGATGCAGTTCGACGCCTTCGCCTACCCGGCGTTCGAGCAGCTGATCAGCCATGTGTCGCGGATGCGGAACCGCACGCGCGGCGCGATGCCCATGCCGATGGTGATCCGGGTGCCGTACGGCGGCGGGATCGGCGGCGTCGAGCACCACAGCGACTCCTCCGAGGCGTACTACATGGCGACCCCCGGTCTCCATGTCGTCACCCCGGCGACGGTCGAGGACGCGTACGGCCTGCTGCGGGCGGCGATCGCCTCCGACGACCCGGTCGTCTTCCTGGAGCCCAAGCGGCTGTACTGGTCGAAGTCCGACTGGTCGCCCGAGGCGCCGACGGCGGTGGAGCCCATCGGCAAGGCCGTGGTGCGGCGCCCCGGCAGCAGCGCCACGCTGCTGACGTACGGACCGTCCGTACCGGTCTGCCTGGAGGCGGCCGAGGCCGCCCGGGCCGAGGGCTGGGACCTGGAGGTCGTCGACCTGCGCTCGCTGGTGCCGTTCGACGACGAGACGGTCTGCGCGTCGGTGCGGCGCACCGGGCGGGCGGTCGTCGTCCACGAGTCGGCCGGGTTCGGTGGACCGGGCGGGGAGATCGCCGCGCGGGTGACCGAGCGCTGCTTCCACCACCTGGAGGCGCCGGTGCTGCGCGTCGCCGGGTTCGACATCCCCTACCCGCCGCCGATGCTGGAGCGGCACCATCTGCCGGGCGTGGACCGTGTGCTCGACGCGGTGGCGCGGCTCCAGTGGGAGGCGGGGAGCTGATGGCCCAGGTACTCGAATTCAAGCTGCCGGACCTCGGCGAGGGGCTGACCGAGGCGGAGATCGTGCGCTGGCTGGTGGACGTCGGCGACGTCGTCGCCATCGACCAGCCGGTCGTCGAGGTCGAGACCGCCAAGGCGATGGTCGAGGTCCCGTGCCCCTATGGCGGGGTGGTGACCGCCCGCTTCGGCGAGGAGGGCACCGAACTGCCCGTCGGGGCGCCGCTCCTGACGGTCGCCGTGGGAGGAGCGGAGGCCACGGGGACAGCGCCCGCGTCGACCGCGTCCTCGGTGAAGTCCGCCGCGTCGGCCGGGGACGCCGAGTCCTCGGAGTACTCCGGCAACGTGCTGGTCGGTTACGGGACGGCGGGGCCGGCGGCGCGCCGGCGCCGAGTCCGCCGGGACACCGTTCCCGCGGCCGCGACCCCGGTGACGGCGGCGCCCGCGCAGTCGACGGCCAGGGAGACGGCGCCCGCCCGGCACATGCCCGTGAAGCCGGCGGCCGCCGAAGGTCCCGTCCCGGTCATCTCGCCGCTCGTGCGGAAGCTGGCCCGGGACAAGGGGCTCGATCTGCGGGAGGTGCGCGGGTCCGGTCCGGACGGGCTGATCCTGCGGGCCGACGTTGAGTCGGTCCTGGCCGCCGCCGAGTCGGCCGCCGCGCGTCCGGCTCCGGCCGCCGCACCGGCGTCCGCGGCCGGGGGCGAGAGGATCCCGCTGCGCGGAGTCCGTGGTGCCGTGGCGGACAAGCTCTCCCGCAGCCGTACGGAGATCCCGGACGCGACCTGCTGGGTCGACGCGGACGCGACCGAACTCATGGCGGCGCGGGCCGCGATGAACGCGGCGGGCGGGCAGAAGATCTCGCTGCTCGCGCTGCTCGCCCGGATCTGCGCCCACGCCCTCGCCCGGTTCCCCGAG
Source organism: Streptomyces sp. NPDC029139 (assembly GCF_055564335.1). Taxonomy (NCBI): domain Bacteria; kingdom Bacillati; phylum Actinomycetota; class Actinomycetes; order Kitasatosporales; family Streptomycetaceae; genus Streptomyces; species Streptomyces sp. NPDC029139. The sequence continues at coordinate 279,076 of NZ_JBVHWN010000004.1, forward strand.
CTCAACTCCACCGTGGACACGGCGGCCCGGGAGATCGTCCGGCTGCCGTCCGTGCACCTCGGGTTCGCGGCGCAGACCCCGCGCGGCCTGGTCGTCCCGGTGGTCCGGGACGCGGGCACGCGGACCGCGGAGTCGCTGACGGAGGAGTTCGCGCGGCTGACGGAGTCCGCCCGGCAGGGCACGCTGACGCCCGCCGAGCTGACCGGTGGGACGTTCACGCTGAACAACTACGGGGTGTTCGGGGTCGACGGCTCGACGCCGATCATCAACCACCCGGAGGCGGCGATGCTCGGGGTGGGCCGGATCATCCCCAAGCCGTGGGTCCACGAGGGCGAACTGGCCGTTCGGAAGGTCGTCCAGCTGTCGCTGACCTTCGACCACCGGGTCTGCGACGGAGGCACGGCGGGCGGCTTCCTGCGCTATGTCGCGGACTGCGTCGAACACCCCGCGGTCCTGCTCCGCACGCTCTGACGGCCCGGCCCGGCCCGGCCCGCGCCCGCCCGGCCCTGTCCCCCGTCGCCGTCCGTCTCCATGGATGAGACGGGCGGCGATCTCCGGGCCGGACCGGGCGGGCGCGGATCATACTGCTGGCATGACGACCGTGTATGACGCCATCGTGCTCGCCGGGGGCGCCGCGAAGCGCCTCGGCGGCGCGGACAAACCCGGGGTACGGGTCGGGGGCCGGGCGTTGCTCGACCGGGTCCTGACGGGCTGCCGGGGTGCCGGCCGCACCGTGGTCGTCGGGGGACGCCGGACGACCGCGCGCCCCGTGGTGTGGGCCAGGGAGGAACCGCCCGGCGGAGGGCCGCTGGCCGCGCTCGACGCCGGGGTGCGCGCGGTGGAGGCCGGCACGGTGCTCGTCCTCTCCGCCGACCTGCCGTTCCTCGACGAAGGGACCGGCCGGCAGCTTCTCGAAGCCCTCTCCGGGGCGCCGGACGCCGAGGCCGCGCTGCTGGTCGACCCCGACGGCCGGGACCAGCCACTCGTCGCCGCCTACCGCACCGAGGCGCTCCGGCGTGAGGTGGATCTCATCGCCGCCGCGCACGGCACCCTCGACGGCCTCCCGCTGCGTCTGATCACGCGGGAGCTCCGCATCGTCCGGGTCGCCGCGGACCCCCTCGCCTCCTTCGACTGCGACACCTGGGAGGACATTGCCGCGGCCCGGACCCGTATCAGGGAGCATGGGAACGTGCTGGATGAATGGATCACCGCAGTCAAGGACGAACTGGGCATCGAGATCGACGTCGACACCGGCGTCCTGCTCGATCTGGCCCGGGACGCCGCTCACGGGGTCGCCCGCCCCGCCGCGCCGCTGACCACGTTCCTGGTCGGGTACGCGGCGGCGCGCGCCGCCGGTGGAGAGGGCGGCCCCGAGGCGGTCGCCGAGGCCGCCCGCAAGGCCGCCGCCCTCGCCAACCGCTGGGCAGCCGAGACGGAGCAGGGCGAAGCCGGATGACACCGCAGGAGCGCGCGGCCCAGCCCGGCACGGTGGCGGGCCACGGGACGGGCACCGAAACCGAGCCGGCCACCCGCTCGGGCACCGCGCCCGACATCGAGCTGGCCACGGGGTCGGGCATCGCGCCGGCCACCGGGCCGGAGGCAGCGCTCACCACCGGGACTGCGGGCGCCCGCGTGCCCGAGAGCGCCCCCGTACCCGAGAGCGACGGCGTGGACGAAGCCCTCGCCCTCGTCGCCCGGCCGCGTGCCGCCCGACCCCGGCCGGGCGCCCCCCGGCCCACCCCGTCCCATCGAGGCAGCAGCGCCCGGTCCGACGCCGGCCCTGGTGACCCGCGCCCCGGCGACGCCCGTCCCGGCGACGCCCGCCCCGGAGACCGGCACCCCGGCGACCCCCGCGCCGCCGACCCCCACCCCCACGAGTCCCGCCCCCACGAGTCCCGCCCCGGCGAACCCCGCGCCGCCGACTCCCACCCCGTCGAGTCCCGCCCCGCCGAGTCCCGCCCCGGCGACGCCCACCCCAGCGACCCCCGTGTCGCCGAGCGCCCCGCCGAGGCCCACCGCGCCACCGCCTGGCCCGCCGCCCGGGAGGTCGCCGGCCGTGCCGGAGCCGCGGCCGGGGCGGCGCGCGAACCCCGCCGTACGCCTCTCGCGCAGGCGCTCGGCCAGGTCCTCGCCGAGCCGCTCCGCGCGCTCACCGATCTGCCGTCCTTCGACACCTCGGCCATGGACGGCTGGGCCGTCGCCGGCCCCGGCCCCTGGAAGATCCGGACCGAGGGAGCGGTGCTCGCAGGACACGCCGCCGCCCCCGCGCTGGAGGACGGGACCGCCGTACGGATCGCCACCGGCGCCCGCGTACCGCCCGAGACCACGGCGGTCATCCGCAGCGAGCACTCCCGCACGGACACCGGCGGCCATCTGCACGCCCGCCGCGAGGTCGTGCCCGGCCAGGACATCCGCCCCCGGGGGCAGGAGTGCCGCTCCGGCGACCGGCTGCTGCCCGCCGGCACGGCGGTGACCCCCGCCGTCCTCGGCCTCGCCGCGGCCGCCGGGTACGACGCACTGCCGACCCCGCACCGCCCCCGTGTGGAAGTTCTCGTCCTCGGCGACGAGCTCCTCACGTCCGGGCTCCCCCACGACGGTCTGATCCGTGACGCCCTCGGCCCCATGCTCGGCCCCTGGCTGAACGCCCTCGGGGCCGACGTGCTCGCCACCCGGCGGATCGGCGACGACGCCGAGGCCCTGCACACCGCCGTGACCGGATCCGACGCCGACCTGGTGATCACCACCGGGGGCACGGCCGCCGGGCCCGTCGACCATGTCCACCCCGTCCTCGCCAAGGCGGGTGCCACCCTCCTGGTCGACGGTGTGAAGGTCCGCCCGGGCCACCCCATGCTGCTCGCACGCCTCGACGGCGGCCGGCACCTGGTCGGCCTGCCCGGCAACCCGCTCGCCGCGGTCTCGGGGCTGCTCACCCTGGCCGAGCCCCTGCTCCGCGCCCTGGCGGGAGCACCGGCTCCGCCGCCGTACCGGATGCCCGTACGCGACGGCATCCACGGTCATCCGCACGACACCCGGCTCGTACCCGTCGTCCACCAGGGCGACGAGCTCGTGCCGCTGCACTACAACGGCCCGGCGATGCTCCGGGGTATCGCCGCCGCGGACGGGATGGCGGTGGTCCCGCCCGGAGGCGCCCGCCCCGGCGACGTGCTGGAGATCCTCGACCTGCCCTGGTCCGGGTTCCCGGCTCTCGGCGCGACGGACCAAGGAGCGTGTTTCACGTGAAACTTCCCAGTCGGGATGTCATGGCCCGGCACGCGGACGAGAGGACCTCGCCCTCCCAGGTGCGGATGCCCCGGCAGGTCGTCGAGAAGCCGCTGTGGCAGGTGGGCAAGCGGCTGCTGATGGCGCTGGGCGTGCTGGTCCTCACGACCGTCATCGTCTATCTGGATCGCGGCGGTTACCACGACAACTCCGACGAGTCGCTCGACTTCCTCGACTGTGCCTACTACGCGACCGTCACCCTCTCCACCACGGGCTACGGCGACATCGTCCCGTACAGCGACTCGGCGCGGCTCGTGAACATCCTGGTGGTCACGCCGTTGCGCGTGCTGTTTCTGATCATCCTGGTCGGCACCACTCTCGAGGTCCTCACCGAAAGGACCCGGGAGGAGTGGCGGCTGAACCGCTGGAGGTCCACCTTGCGCGACCACACCGTCATCGTCGGCTTCGGCACGAAGGGCCGATCCGCTATCCAGACGCTCTGCGCGACCGGGCTGCGCAAGGAGCAGATCGTCATCGTGGACCCGTCCACGAAGGTGATCGAGACGGCGAACGCGGACGGTTTCGTCGGCGTGGTCGGTGACGCGACCCGGAGCGATGTGCTGATCCGCGCCGAGGTGCAGAAGGCCCGTCAGATCGTGATCGCCACCCAGCGCGACGACACGGCCGTCCTGGTCGCGCTGACCGCGCGCCAGCTCAACCGGGGCGCCAAGATCGTCGCCGCCGTGCGCGAGGAGGAGAACGCCCCGCTGCTGCGCCAGTCCGGTGCGGACGCCGTGATCACCAGCGCCAGCGCCGCCGGACGGCTGCTGGGCCTCTCGGTGCTCAGCCCCAGCGCCGGCACGGTCATGGAGGACCTGATCCAGCAGGGTTCGGGTCTCGACCTGGTGGAACGGCCGGTCATAAAGGCCGAGGTGGGCAAGAGCGTGCGCGAGACGGAGGACCTCGTGGTGAGCGTGTTGCGCGGCCACCGGCTCCTCGGATACGACGACCCTGCCGCAAGCCCGCTGCAGTTGACGGACCGTGTGATCACGATCGTGCGCGCGGCACCCCTCACTCCGCTGACGACCCCTCCCTCCGACTAGAGAGGGTGTCTTGCCGATCTTGCCGGGCTCGCGTGCCCATGCCCCGCTCACTGATCCGGCCTGATCGACAAGACACCGAGGGCCTGACCCGAGAGGCAGGCCCTCGCCGCGGAGTAGCCTCGCCGCCATGCATGCGATCACGATTCCGGAACCCGGTGGTCCCGAGGCCCTCGTCTGGGCCGAGGTGCCCGATCCCGTGCCCGCACAGGGCGAAGTGCTCGTCGAGGTGGTGGCGAGCGCCGTCAACCGAGCCGATCTGCTCCAGCGCAAGGGGTTCTACGACCCGCCGCCGGGCACGTCCCCGTACCCCGGTCTCGAATGCTCGGGCCGGATCGCCGCGCTCGGGCCGGGGGTGTCCGGCTGGTCCGTCGGCGACGAGGTGTGCGCGCTGCTCGTGGGCGGCGGTTACGCGGAGAAGGTCGTCGTCCCCGTCGGCCAGCTGCTTCCCGTTCCGGACGGGGTGGACCTGGTCACGGCCGCGGCGCTGCCCGAAGTGACCAGCACCGTCTGGTCGAACGTCTTCATGATCGCCCATCTGCGTCCTGGGGAGACGCTGTTGGTGCACGGCGGCGCCAGCGGCATCGGCACGATGGCGATCCAGCTGGCCAAGGCGGTCGGCGCGCGGGTCGCGGTGACCGCCGGCAGCCCCGAGAAGCTGGCGCGCTGCGCCGAGCTGGGCGCGGACATCCTGATCGACTACCGCGAGCAGGACTTCGTCGAGGAGCTGCACAAGGCCACGGACGGGGCCGGTGCGGACGTCATCCTCGACATCGTCGGGGCCAAGTATCTCGACCGGAATGTGAAGGCCCTCGCGGTCAACGGGCGCCTGGCGATCATCGGGATGCAGGGCGGGGTCAAGGGCGAGCTGAACCTCGGCGCCCTGCTCGCCAAGCGCGGCGCGATCACGGCGACCACGCTGCGGTCCCGCCCCCTGGAGGAGAAGGCGACGATCGTCGCCGCGGTGCGCGAGCACGTCTGGCCGCTCATCGGCGCCGGTACGGTACGCCCCGTCGTCGACCGTACGGTGCCGATGCCCGATGCCGCCGAGGCCCACCGGGCGCTGGACTCGGGCGCACACGTCGGCAAGGTGCTCCTGCTGGCCCCCGAGGTCTGACCCGCACGGCCCGCACGGCTCGCACGGCCCGCACGGCCCGCACGGCCGCCGTCCGGTACCTGACCCCGCCTCACCATCCGGCTCCGCCACACGGAAGGGCCCGGGCGCACGCATGTGCACCCGGGCCCTTCCGTACGTACCGAGTGGACGGCCTACAGGTACGGCCCCGAACGGACCGCGTGTCCGGGGCCCTGGTCGTCGTCATCGTCGTGCGACGCACCGGGCGGCAGGGCCCTGCGCATCTGCTCCAACTGGGCACGGGCCGCCATCTGCTGGGCGAACAGCGCCGTCTGGATGCCGTGGAAGAGGCCCTCGAGCCAGCCCACCAACTGCGCCTGCGCGATGCGCAGTTCGGCCTCGGAGGGGATCGCCTCGTCCGTGAACGGCAGGGAGAGGCGCTCCAGTTCCTCGACCAGCTCGGGTGCGAGCCCGTCCTCCAGCTCCTTCACGGAGCTCGCGTGGATGTCCTTGAGCCTGACCCGGCTGGCCTCGTCGAGAGGTGCCGCGCGTACTTCTTCCAGGAGCTGCTTGATCATGCTGCCGATGCGCATGACCTTCGCAGGCTGCTCGACCATTTCCGTCACCGGGACCTCGCGGGATTCGTCGTCACCCTGAGTGCCGCCGAGCGCCATACCGTCCTGTCCCACGATGAGGACCTGGGGGCTCTCCTGCGACCGTTCATTCCTCGGCATCTCCATGCCGCCATTCTCTCGCACGCATGCCTCACCACACGGTGTGCCCCTGGAGGAGAGTGATCCACCCTCCTCCAGGGGCACGACAAGGCAACGAATCCGGTCAGATCGCGGCGCGGCGGGCCAGGGCCCCGCGCGAGCGGGTCACCAGAGCGGCCAGGAGCGCGGCGCCGATCGGCACGACCACCAGCAGCCCCACCAGCGTCTCCCAGGGGACGACGACCGGCACGTACGGCGGCGCGGACATCCCGCCCCAGCCCTCGTCCAGGGCCTCCTGGTAGAAGCGCAGCTGCTGGCGCTCCTCGGTGAGCCGCAGACCTATCGCTGGCAGGACACCCGCCGCCGACCCGAGGACCACACCCATCGCGGCGACCACCCCGCACTGGAAGCCGCTGAGCGTGCGGCGGACCCGCGGGGGCGCCCCGACGGCCGAGAGCGTCTTGAGGTCGGCCTCGGCGTCGGCCTGCGCCAGACCGGTGGCGATACCGGCGGCGCCGATGGTGACCAGGCCGGCGAAGACGGCCAGCGAGAGGAGCACGATGCTGCTGTCGTTGACGAAGCCGTCCTCCACGCGCAGCTCGACATTGCTGCCGATCTTGGCGATCTCGCCGTCGAGCTTCTGGCGCTGCTCGGTGCTCGGCATCGTGTCGGTGGAGAACAGCGAGCCCATCGGCACCGTCGTGAGTCCGGCCGCCTTGGCGGCCGCCGGGCTGAGGAGCGCCTGGACGCCGTACGACTTCTCCTCGTCGGGCGCGAGGTAGGTGGGCAGGGTCCTGGTCTCGCCCGGTGCGGGCTTGCCCGCCTGCTCGGCCTCGCTCGCCTTCAGGGTGTCGGGGATCAGCTTGATGCCGATCGTGCCGCTGCGGTCGACCTGGGCCTTGGAGAAGGAGACGACCTTGCCCTCGGCGAGAGCCTTCTCGGCGCCCGGGTCCTTGATCCCGAGGACCTTCAGGACCTTGGCGTCGCCGATCATCAGCCCGCCGTCGACGTAGATGCCGCCCTCGTCCTCCTGCTTGCAGCGCCAGTCCTCGGCGAGCTTGCGCCGCTGTTCCTTGGAGAACTTCGCGGCGGGGTCCTCGCCGCGCTCGGAGGTGGACCACAGCGGACACTCGTTGGCCCGCGGAACGACGATCTCGTACCTGCCGCAGCCCGGGGTCTCCTCGTAGGGCGAACAGCCGGGCTTTCCGACGTGCACCCGGTCGACGTCCGCGCGGGTGTCGACGGGAAGGTGGCGCTGGACGGCGTCCCGGACGGCCGGAACGTCCCGGCCACCCTCCTCGACGACCAGGGCGGAGACCGCGCCGTGCGGCAGGCTCGCCCGGTATTCCGCCCGCTGCTGTGCCTCGCTGCTCGCCGCGTACGTGGAGACGGCGACGGTTCCGGCGACCGCGGCGAGCACGGCGGCGACGGCGGGGGCCGTACGACCCCGGTTGCGCACGGCGTCCCGCAGGGCGAGGCGGGGCGACAGCGGCAGCCAGCGGCCGGCCCGGCCGAAGAGACCCACCAGGGCGGGGGTCATGGCGACGACGCCGAGCTCGGCGAGGGCGCTGCCGCCCGCGACGATGACGAACTGGTCGGAGAACACCGACCCGTACAGCGCGATCGCCGCGCCCAGGAGCAGCGCCGCGAGGCCGATCAGCGGCAGCACACGGCTGCTGCGGCGAACTCCGCGACGGCCGGTCAGCGAGGCCAGGACGGTCTGCCGGGACGCGGTGACGGCCGGGACGATCGCCGCCAGCAGGCCGGTCAGCACGGCGAGCAGCGCGATCCCGAGGAGTTCCAGGGGGCGTACGTCGAAGCTGCCGAAGCGCTGCCCGAACGAGTTCTCGAGGACCGGCTGGAGGAGGAAGGTCAGGATGAGGGCGAGGACCGTGCCGGTGACCGCGGCGGCGACGCCGATGACGAGGCCGCCGCCGAGGACGATGGCCCGGATGTGGCGCCGGTCGCCGCCGTTGGCGCCGACGAGCCCGAGCTGGCGGCGCGAGCGGCGGGCGCCGACGGCGAACGCGGGTCCGGCCAGCAGGCAGATCTCCAGCATCGCCAGCCCGACGACCGTGCCGGCGGCGGCGAGTTCGGCGGCCTGGGCCCCCCGGCCGGACCCGAAGTTGGCCCAGCCGTCCTTCTGGTAGAGCGGCACCTCCGAGTCGGCCGGCGGGTTCAGCAGCACGGCGCGCGAGGTGACGACCACGCCCTTGGTGTTGACCTGCTGGACGGTGTTCCACGTGAAACCACCGGGGACCTTCACCAGGTGGACGGTGGTGACTCCTCCCGCGGCCATACCGGCCTTCTCGGCCACCTTGGCGTACGGGGCGAGGAAGGCGCCGGGCAGGGCGTTGACCTGGTCGGTCTTCAGGTCGTTGGGGAGCTCGTACGAGCCGACGATCCGGTAGGTGCGGTCGGAACCGCGCGCCGAGAGGGTCGAACCGAGCGACAGGCCGCTGCTCTCCAGGAAGTGCGTGGTCGCGGCGACCTCGTCCGCCTTCTCGGGGAAGCGTCCCTCCAGCAGAGTCAGGATGCCCCGGGCCATCGGGTCGGCGGCCTTGAGCTCGCGGATCTCGGTCTGGAGCAGGCCATGGACGGTGGTGAGCTTGGCGCTTCCGGAGCTGTCCGTGAGGACGGTGGCGCCGGCCGGCAGGGCCTTGGTGACATCGGTCGAACCGCTCGGCCAGACCGTGTCCTCGTAGTCCTTGGCCGGTGCGTGCATCTCGCCGTCCGGAGACTGGAGGATCGGCACGCCGCCCACGCCGGCGTCGCTGAACCGGGCGTCGGCCCCGCCCATCGTCCGGTCCAGCTTCTCCTCGGTGGAGAGCTCAGAGCTGCGCAGGGTCAGATCGGCGGCGCTCACGCCCAGGATGGGAAGGGCGATCATGGCCAGGACGAGGAAGCTGCGGCCCTTGTAGCGCCAGGCGTCGCGGCGGGCGATGCGGATCGCGGCGCGCCAGGAATGGAACCAGTTGTTCACCGCTCGGCCGCCTGGCCGGTCAGGAGCGAGTCGGCCTCGCTGCGTACGGTCTGGTCGACGACGGCCCCGTCCCGCAGGAAGACGACGCGGTCGGCCCAGGCGGCGAACCGCGGCTCGTGGGTGACCAGGACGCCCGCGGCGCCGGCGTCGCAGCGCGAGCGGAGCAGGGCGAGGACGGACTCTCCGGTCTCGGAGTCGAGAGCACCGGTGGGCTCGTCGGCCAGGACGAGGCGACGGTCGCCGACGAGGGCGCGGGCGATGGCCACCCGCTGCTGCTGACCGCCCGACATCTCGTCGGGGAAGCGGTCGGCGAGGTGGCCCAGCTCCATCTCCTCCAGAGCGGCGAGGGCCTCGCCGCGCGCCTTCCGGGCGGAGGTGCCGTCCAGCTCGCGGGGCAGGGCGACGTTCTCGGCGGCGGTGAGGGCGGGTATCAGGTTGTAGTCCTGGAAGACGTACCCGATGCTGCGGCGGCGCAGGGCCGCGAGCGCCTTGCGGCCGGCGGTGGTGATGTCGGTGTTCTCGACGACGACCCGGCCCGAGGTCGGGGTGTCGAGGCCGCCCGCGATGGTGAGCAGCGTGGACTTGCCGGAGCCGGACGGGCCCATGACGGCGACGAGTTCACCGGGGAAGACGTCGAGGTCGATGCCGCGCAGGGCGTGCACCTCGGTCTCGCCGGAGCCGTGGACACGGGTCAGGTTCTGCAGTTGCAGCACGGGCTGCTGTGTGGACATGGAGGGGTCCCCCTTGGGCGTACGCCGACGGACGGCCGCGTGACGTGTGGTCAGCGCGCGCCCGGTGCGGTCTGGTACGGAGCGGTCGAAGAGGTGGTGCGGGATCTGGGGCCGCGGGGTCAGCGCAGCGGGGCCGGGCGGGTGTCCTGGGAGGACGTGCCGGCGGATTCGGGCGGCCGGGTGTCCTGGGAGGACGTGCCGGCGGATTCGGGCGGCCGCGTGTCCCCGGCGGCCGGGTTCGGCGCGGTGGAAGTGGCCGTCGCGGCCCTGGAGAGCCGGATCAGCCGGGCCTCGCAGTGGTCCAGCCAGCGGGCCTCCGCCTCGGTCCGGAAGATCAGCTGCTCCAGGACGAGGAGCCAGGCCACGTCGTCGCGTTCCCGGGATCCGCCGCTCTCCAGGGCGGCGAGTGCCTGGACCTTGAGCCGGGTGTAGTCCTGCATCGCCTGGACGGTGTGCCGGCGCTGGGACTGGATGACGGCGCGGATGTCGACGCCGGGCGCCCCGACGGCCATGGCGAGCTTGATGGCGAGCTCGTCACGGGCCGGGCTGGAGCGGTCCACGGGCTTCTCGAACCAGTTCCTGAGCTCCTCCCGACCGCTGTCGGTGATCGCGTACAGGGCGTGGCCGGCCTCGTCCTCCCCGCCCTGGGCGACCATGCCGTCCCGTTCGAGACGGTTGAGGGTCGTGTAGACCTGGCCGACGTTGAGGGGCCAGGTGGAGCCTGTGCGGGACTCGAACTCCGTGCGGAGCTGCGAGCCGTAGCGGGGCCCGCGTTCGAGGAGGGCGAGGAGCCCGTGGCGGATCGACATACTCAGTATGTATACCGGGTATGCCGGAGCCCACAAGCGACCTGAGACGGAGCCTCCGGGTCCGTCTCAAGGGGGACGAGGCGGGGTTCCGCAGGGATCGGACCGCTCAGCGGCGGCGCATCCGGAGGCCGAGGAAACCGATCCCGAGCCCCATCATCGTGAGCCCCGCCCCCAGGGTGAGCACGGGAAGCTGCCGGTCAGCGGCGGTGGCCCCGGCCCGGGGGTGGAGCCGGGGAGCCGCGGCGGGTGCGGACGCGGGTGCGCGCGTGGCGCCCGGGGGGTCCGTCTCGGGTACCCCTTCGAGCACCTCGTCCGCCGCGCCCTCCTCGACGGAGGGGTCGTCGCCTGTTGCCGTTTTGGTACGTGAGGAGTCCTCCGGCACGGCGGAGGCGCTCGCTCCGGGCGGTGAGGGCGGCCGACCGGGCCGCTCTCGTCCCACGGCGGCGGGTCGCCCCGCCAGGGAGCTCGTGGGAGAGGGCTCGGCGGTACGGGTGACCCCGGGCCGCCCCGGCGCCTTCGCGGGGGCCGAGGGGCGCGCGGCGGGAGGGCCGGAGGCTCCGGGGATGACGGTGTCGCCGGGTCTCCCGGACGAGGACGACGGCCCCCACGGCCCCTGCTGCCCGTTCGGCCCCTGAGGCCCCTGCCACTCCCGCGGATCACGCCACTCCCGCGGATCTGGCGACGTCGGTGGCTTCGACGGTCGTGACGGCTTCGTCGGCCGGGACGCCGTGCCCGCCGAGGCCCCGGGGGAGCCCGTCGCCGCCTGGGCCCTCGGCTCCGCCGTCGGCCCGGTCCCGGCCCCGTACGCCACCGGCGCGGAAGCCACCGCCAGCCAGCACGCGACGACCGGGCCGAGGGCCCGCGTCCGCGTACCGCGGAGTCCTGGAGTCACCGATGACCCCCTCCCGTGCCGAGCCGCCGTTGTCGGCCCAGCGTCACACAGCGGGGTATATCCGGCATCCCGGGTGCAAGGGAGGGGGTGAGAGCGCGGGTTCCGGGGCGCCCGGAGGGTGCTTACTGCGGCGGGTTGCCCGTGGAGATCTCGAGCGTGAACTCGGCGTCGTCCTTGGACGCGTCCTCACCGGCCGGCGGGTACTGGCTGAGGATCGTGCCCTCGCCGTAGGTGTTCTCGTCCACCGGCGTCTGCGTCTTGATCTTCCAGCCGGCCGCGTGGATGCAGTCCTTCACCGACTGGATGTTCTTGTACGTGAAGTTCGGGATCTCGAACTTCGACGGGTCGTCGCTCGACTCGACCGGCTCCGTGCACTTCTTCGTCGCGATGGTCTTGGTGAGATCCGGTCCCTTGTGTCCCGGCGCCGCCGACTGGCTCTGGCTCGGGTCGCCGCCCGCGGTGTTCCCCGGGTCGTCCTCCTTGAGGGAGAGCGCCGTGATCACACCGCCGATCACGATCAGCGCCACGAGGACCGCGCCCACGAGCATCGGGGTGTTCCGCTTCGACCCGCCGGAGCCGCCGCTCGTCGCCACCGACGAGTGCTGCGGCGACATCGTGTACGGCCCGGGTGCGGGCGTCTGGTACGCCGGAGCGGGGGCGGGCGTCGGGGCCTGCTGCGGGTAGCCGTAGGACGGGGCCGGCGTCGGCGGACCGTACGGGCCCGGCTGCGGCGTCGGGGCCTGGTACGGCTGCTGGACGCCGTGGGTCGAGGGCTGCGGGGTCTGGCCGACCGGCGGGAAGACCGCCGAGCCCACGCCCGCCCCGCTGCTGACCGGGCCGCCGCCCACGATCATCGGGGCGCCGGTCTGGCCCGCCGACAGCACGCGCAGGCACTCGTCCTGCATCGCCGCCGCGCTCGGGAAACGCTCGTTCGGGTTCTTCTTGAGCGCGCGGGCGACGAGCGCGTCCATCGCCGGAGTCACCGAGCGGTTGATGGAGGACGGCGCGACCGGCTCCTCCTGGACGTGCGCGTACGCGATGGCCAGCGGCGAGTCCGCGTCGAACGGAAGACGGCCCGTCAGCAGCTGGAACAGCATGATGCCGACCGAATAAAGGTCGGAGCGGGCGTCCACGCCGCGGCCGAGGGCCTGCTCGGGGGAGAGGTACTGCGGCGTGCCGACGACCATGCCGGTCTGCGTCATCGAGGTGACACCGGACTGCATGGCCCGGGCGATGCCGAAGTCCATGACCTTGACGATGCCGCGCTTGGTCATCATCACGTTGCCGGGCTTGATGTCCCGGTGGACCAGGCCCATTTCGTGGCTGGTCTCGAGCGCGGCCAGCACGTCGGCCGTCACCTTCAGCGCCTTGTCGGCCGGCATCGCGCCGAACTGCTGCACGTCGGAGGCCAGCACGGAGCCGAGCGGCTGCCCCTCCACGTACTCCATGACGATGTACGGCATGACGGCGCCGTCGAGGGTGTCCTCGCCGGTGTCGAAGACCGAGACGATGTTGGTGTGCGACAGCTTCGCGACCGCCTGCGCCTCACGCCGGAACCGCTCGCGGAACGACTGTTCCCGGCCGAGTTCCGAGTGCAGCGTCTTGATGGCGACCTGCCGGTCCAGCGCGCTGTCGTACGCCAGGTAGACGGAGGCCATGCCGCCCTCGCCGAGCAGGTCGCGAAGCTGATAGCGGCCGTTCGCGACCGAACCGCCCGCATAGCGGCCCTGTGCGCCGTCCTGGCTCATTCGTGCTCCCCCTACGCGCGCGTGGCGGCGCTGTCACCGGATTTTCCTGGCCAAGTCTGCCCCAGGGCAGTGACACGTCAAGCCAGGTGCCCGTTCCGTGACCCTCCTGGCAAGAAGCGTCTCGCAAGCGTTACAGGAACTGCCTGGAATTTGCACAGGCGTACGTGGACGGGGTTGGATGGCCGGTCCATCTCGAACCGTGGTGTCGGACGAAGCCTGTAGCGTGACGGCGGTACGGCACTGCACGGTAGACATACGACGGCGAGGACTGATGGCACCCGAATCCGAAGCAGGCGGCGGCGGCCTGTCGGGCGCCGCCGCGGAGTCCTGGGGCGTCGGCGGAGTGGTCGGTGACGGACGTTACCGCCTGACACACCGTCTCGGGCGAGGCGGCATGGCCGAGGTGTTCGCCGCCGAGGACGTCCGCCTGGGCCGCACGGTCGCCGTCAAGCTGCTCCGTTCGGACCTCGCCGAGGATCCCGTCTCCAAGGCCCGCTTCACACGCGAGGCGCAGTCGGTCGCCGGCCTCAACCACCATGCGATCGTGGCGGTGTACGACTCCGGCGAGGACGTCGTGAGCGGCCACTCCGTGCCGTACATCGTGATGGAGCTGGTCGAGGGCCGCACCATCCGCGACCTGCTGATCAGCGCCGAGGCGCCGGGTCCGGAGCAGGCCCTGATCATCGTCTCGGGCGTGCTCGAGGCGCTCGCGTACTCGCACCAGCACAACATCGTGCACCGGGACATCAAGCCGGCGAACGTCATCATCACGCACACCGGCGCGGTGAAGGTGATGGACTTCGGCATCGCCCGCGCCCTGCACGGCGCGCAGTCGACGATGACCCAGACCGGCATGGTCATGGGCACGCCGCAGTACCTCTCCCCCGAACAGGCGCTCGGCAAGGCCGTGGACCACCGGTCCGACCTCTACGCCACCGGCTGTCTGCTCTACGAACTGCTCGCGTCGCGGCCCCCGTTCACGGGTGAGACCCCGCTCTCGGTGGTCTACCAGCACGTCCAGGACATGCCGGTACCGCCGTCGGACGTGGCCCAGGCGGCGCCGCCGGAGCTCGACGGTCTGGTGATGCGCTCGCTCGCGAAGGACCCGGACGACCGGTTCCAGAGCGCCGAGGAGATGCGCGGGCTGATCCAGTACGGCCTGCAGATGCTCCAGCAGCAGGGCGGCCACACCGGCACGTGGAACACCGGCCCGGTGGAGGTCCACGAGGGCGGGCACACGCCGGTCGGCGGCATGGCCGCGACGACGGCGATGGGTCACCCCATGCACCACGAGACGGCGCAGCGCCCGATCCTTCCGCCGATGAACCCGGACGACGGCGGCGTCGGCGGGTACGACGGCACCGGCCACCCCGGCCCGTACGGCCAGAGGAACGGCAAGGGGGGTCGCGGCAAGCTCCTGCTGTTCGTGGCGCTGGCGATGATCGCGATCGTCGCGGGCGTCGTCTACGCGCTGGACCGGCAGAGCGGCACGTCCGGCGGGACGACCGACAAGCCGACGGTGAGCAACACCCCGTCGACGCAGGCCCCGTCCGAGCAGCCCTCGCAGGAGCCGTCCCAGCAGACGCAGGAGCCGGACACCTCGACGGGCGGCACCCAGGACTCCTGGAAGACCCCGACGTACCGGCCGTCGTACCGGCCGTCGACCCCGTCGACGCCGTCGGACAACCCCTCGTCGCCGTCGACGGATCCGGCGACCGGTGGCACGGACACCGAGGGCACCACGGAGGGCACGACCGAGGGGACCACGGAGGGCACCACGGAAGGCACCACCGAGGGCACCACGGACGGCACGAGCAGCTCGGGCACGTCGACCGGCAGTACCAACACGGGCACGACGACGGGCACGTCCACCGGTACGGCGGCGGGCAGCACCACGGGGACGACGGCGGGCACCACGCCCTGACCGACCCGGGACTCACCCCGTGAACGCGTCGCGCACCGCCTCGTACTCACGGGTCCACCACACCGCCAGGGCCGACGCCGCAGGGAACTGCGGGTCGGCCCTTCGGTCGTGGAGCTGGTACCGCCAGCGCAGTATCCAGAAGTCGTTCAGCCGCTCCCACCACACGCGGTGCACCGCCGACGCCAGTTCCGCCGCGTCCGCGCCGACCGCCCGCCGGTAGGCCCGCGCGTAGGCCCGCACCTTCTCCAGGGCCAGCTCACCGGCGGGGCGTACGAAGAAAATGGCGGCCGCCCTTACTGCCTCCTCCGCCCTCGGCTGGACGCCCAGGCGGTCCCAGTCGACGATCGCGGCCGGCTCGGCGCCCCGGTAGAGCAGGTTCAGCGGGTGGAAGTCGCCGTGCACCCAGCCGGCCGCGGCGGCGGGCGGCGGGCGGCGGTGGGCGTGCTCGGAGAGCAGCACCCGGCGTTCGAGCAGCCGGTGTTCGGCGAGCGCGTCGAAGGAGGTGCGGGGGCGGCCGGCGCGGGCGAGCCGCAGCAGCTCGTCGATGAGCCGGAACGTGTCCTCCGGGCGGGCGCTCTCGTGTTCCGCGCCGGGCGGCGGGCACTCCATCA
Source organism: Streptomyces sp. NPDC029139 (assembly GCF_055564335.1). Classification (NCBI taxonomy): domain Bacteria; kingdom Bacillati; phylum Actinomycetota; class Actinomycetes; order Kitasatosporales; family Streptomycetaceae; genus Streptomyces; species Streptomyces sp. NPDC029139. Next base: position 294,881 of record NZ_JBVHWN010000004.1, read on the forward strand.
CCTGCTCCAGGCAGGTGTGGACGTGGCCGAGGAGGGCGCCCAGGCGCCGGGAACCGCCGGCGGAGAGCTGGGCGCCGTCGCGGTGGCGGCCGTCGATCCAGGGGTGCAGGGCGTAGCAGTGGCCGCCGATGACGGCGACGGTGCGGCCGGTGGAGTCGGCGAGCGGTGGGGCGACGGGCAGCCCGAGGGCATGCAGGCGCTGCGTGGCGCGGTGCTGGCGGCTGATGGTGTCCCGGTCGGCGGTCGGGGCGTCGAGGTGCTGCTTGAGGAAGTAGGCGCCGCGGGTGGTGGCGAGGCGGTAGCCGCGGTTGAGGAGGCCCTGGGTGACCGGTTCGCAGGAGAGCGGCTCACCGGCCTCCCGGTAGCGGCGCAGCAGGGCGCCGACGGGCGGAGCGAGCGTTTCAGATGAGCGCGGCACTCCCCAGATGTTAGATCACGCTACGTGGTGGAATTGTCGCCCCATGGAGTAGTCCAGCCGGTGCACGGTCACGAACCGAGGTGCGAGGCGCAGGTGGATCGGGTCGAAGGGCTCGCCGTCCACGACGCGCGGGGCGGGGCCGAACGCCGCCAGCTGCTCCTTGGTGGGCTCGACGATCTCCGCGGTGCCGGTGAACTGCACGGACCAGAGGGAGTCGACGCCGGAGCCGAAGTTGTCCGCGCCGTACGCGATCACGCTGCCCGCGCAGGCGCGGTGGTAGCCGAGGCCCCGGTGCATCCGCAGCAGCACGCCGCCGTCGTCCACGACGTGCCGGGCGGGGGCGACGAACGGCATCGCGCGCATGCTCGTCGCCACCCAGCCGTACGACACGCGGTTCAGCAGCTCGATGGCGCGGATCTCCTCGGTGGACATGGCGTCCACTCTCGGTCACCGGAACCAAGTCCGAAAAGGGGCCCATGCCCCGGTCGGGAGGGACGTAGGTCCCGAATCGCTCCCCGTCCGGCTCGCCGGTCGTCGTCGGTCCCGCCGGTCCGTCCCGCCGGCTCCTGCCGCTCCCGCCGGAGCGCTTCCGTCAGCGCCGCTCGGCCTGCAACCGGGCCACGTACGCCGCGGCCTGCGAGCGCCGCTCCATGCCCAGCTTCGACAGCAGGCTGGAGACGTAGTTCTTGATCGTCTTCTCCGCCAGGTGGAGCCGCTCGCCGATCGCCCGGTTGGTCAGGCCCTCCCCGATCAGGTCCAGGATCCTGCGCTCCTGCTCCGTCAGGTTGGCGAGCCGGTCGTCACCCTTCGGACTGTTTCCCTCGCGAAGACGTTCCAGGACCCGGGCGGTCGCGACCGGGTCGAGCAGCGACTTGCCGGCCGCCACGTCCCGTACCGCCGACAGCAGCTCGTTGCCGCGGATGGCCTTGAGGACGTATCCCGAGGCCCCGGCCATGATCGCGTCGAAGAGCGCCTCGTCGTCGGCGTACGAGGTGAGCATCAGGCACCTGATGTCCTCATTCCGCGAACGGACCTCGCGACAGACCTCGACACCGCTGCCGTCCGGCAGCCGCACGTCCAGCACGGCCACGTCGGGACGGGTCGCCGGGATCCTGACCAGGGCATCTGCCGCCGTGCCGGCCTCGCCGACCACCTCGATGTCGTCCTCCACGGTGAGCAGCTCGTGGACGCCGCGCCGGACGACTTCGTGGTCGTCCAACAGAAATACCCGGATTTTTCCCTCTTCGCGCACGCGGTCAGTCTCACATATTGGCTCTTCCCGTGCCCGGGGGTGGCGGGATACCGTGCCCGTGTTCCGGCGGCCTCATGGCCGTTGCACCGCGCTGACCAGCTGTGTTCCCGCATTTCTCGATTTACTTGGAAATCCAAGCAAAATCGCAGGTCAAATGGGGTTTCGCAGGAATGCGGCGCACTGGGTAACGTGCCTATGACAGGGCGCTCGCCGGGGCACCTGTCACGCCTGACCCCGGCCGCGTCGCACCCACCCCGTGCGCGGGTACGGATACAGGCGGAGCCGCACTGGCCCACCCGGCGAACCCGGGGGCCGGACCGACGGAGGAGCACGCACGTGACCGTGGAAAGCACTGCCGCGCGCAAGACGACGCGACGCAGCAGCGGCACCAAGCGCACCGCTAGCGCGAGCGTCAAGAAGAGCCAGGGCGCAGAGCCCGAGCTCGTTCAGCTGCTGACGCCCGAAGGGGAGCGCGTCCAGCACCCCGAGTACGACATCGACCTGAGCGCCGACGAGCTGCGCGGGCTCTACCGGGACATGGTCCTCACCCGGCGTTTCGACGCCGAGGCCACCTCCCTGCAGCGGCAGGGCGAGCTGGGGCTGTGGGCCTCGCTGCTCGGCCAGGAGGCCGCTCAGATCGGCTCGGGCCGTGCGCTGAGGGACGACGACTACGTCTTCCCGACCTACCGCGAGCACGGTGTCGCCTGGTGCCGGGGTGTCGACCCCACCAATCTGCTCGGCATGTTCCGTGGTGTGAACCACGGTGGCTGGGATCCCAACACCAACAATTTCCACCTGTACACGATCGTCATCGGCTCGCAGACCCTGCACGCCACCGGCTACGCCATGGGTGTCGCCAAGGACGGCGCGGACTCCGCCGTGATCGCGTACTTCGGCGACGGCGCGTCCAGCCAGGGCGATGTCGCCGAGTCGTTCACCTTCTCCGCGGTCTACAACGCCCCGGTCGTCTTCTTCTGCCAGAACAACCAGTGGGCGATCTCCGAGCCCACCGAGCGGCAGACCCGCGTCCCGCTCTACCAGCGCGCGCAGGGCTACGGCTTCCCCGGCGTCCGCGTCGACGGCAACGACGTCCTCGCGTGCCTGGCCGTGACCCGGTCCGCGCTCGAGCGTGCCCGCCGTGGCGAGGGCCCGACGCTGGTCGAGGCGTTCACCTACCGCATGGGCGCCCACACCACCTCCGACGACCCGACCAAGTACCGCGCCGACGAGGAGCGCGAGGCCTGGGAGGCGAAGGACCCGATCCTGCGCCTCAAGGCGTACCTGGAGCGCGAGGGGCTCGCCGACGCGGCCTACTTCGCCGCCCTGGAGGAGGAGAGCGAGACGCTCGGCAAGCGTGTCCGCGAGGCCGTCCGTGCCATGCCGGACCCGGACCACATGGCGATCTTCGAGAATGTCTACGCCGACGGGCACGCGCTCGTCGACGAGGAGCGCGTGCAGTTCGCCGCGTACCAGGCGTCCTTCGCCGACTCCGGCGCCGAGGAGGGCAAGTAACCATGGCCGTACAGAAGCTTCCCCTGGCCAAGGCGCTCAACGAGTCGCTCCGCAAGGCCCTGGAGACCGACCCCAAGGTCCTCATCATGGGCGAGGACGTCGGAAAGCTCGGCGGTGTCTTCCGCGTCACCGACGGGCTGCAGAAGGACTTCGGCGAGGACCGGGTCATCGACACCCCGCTCGCCGAGTCCGGCATCGTCGGCACCGCGATCGGCCTGGCCCTGCGCGGCTACCGGCCCGTCGTCGAGATCCAGTTCGACGGTTTCGTGTTCCCCGCGTACGACCAGATCGTCACCCAGCTCGCGAAGATGCACGCCCGCGCGCTCGGCAAGATCAAGCTGCCGGTCGTCATCCGCATCCCCTACGGCGGCGGCATCGGCGCGGTCGAGCACCACTCAGAGTCCCCCGAGGCGCTCTTCGCGCACGTCGCGGGCCTCAAGGTCGTCTCGCCGTCGAACTCCTCCGACGCGTACTGGATGCTCCAGCAGGCCATCCAGAGCGACGACCCGGTCATCTTCTTCGAGCCCAAGCGCCGCTACTGGGACAAGGGCGAGGTCGACACCGAGGCCATCCCGGGCGAGCTGCACAAGGCACGGGTGGCGCGCGAGGGCAGCGACCTCACGCTCGCCGCGTACGGCCCGATGGTGAAGGTCTGCCTGGAGGCCGCCGCGGCCGCCCAGGAGGAGGGCAAGTCGGTGGAGGTCCTGGACCTGCGCTCGATGTCCCCGATCGACTTCGATGCCATCCAGACCTCGGTCGAGAAGACCCGCCGCCTGGTCGTGGTCCACGAGGCCCCGGTCTTCTACGGCTCGGGCGCGGAGATCGCCGCCCGGATCACCGAGCGTTGCTTCTACCACCTGGAGGCCCCCGTCCTGCGGGTCGGCGGCTACCACGCGCCGTACCCGCCGGCGCGCCTGGAGGAGGAGTACCTGCCGGGTCTGGACCGCGTGCTCGACGCCGTCGACCGCTCGCTGGCGTACTGAGGAGAGCATCGTGACGATCCGCGAATTCAAGATGCCCGACGTGGGCGAGGGCCTCACCGAGGCCGAGATCCTCAAGTGGTACGTCCAGCCCGGTGACACGGTCGCCGACGGGCAGGTCGTCTGCGAGGTCGAGACGGCCAAGGCGGCGGTCGAGCTGCCCTGCCCCTTCGACGGTGTGGTGCACGAGCTGCGCTTCCCCGAGGGCACGACGGTCGACGTCGGCGAGGTGATCATCTCGGTGAACGTGGGCGGTGACGCTCCGGCCGCGGCCGAGACCCCCGCCCAGGCCGCTCCGGTCCAGGCGACCGTGGAGGCCCCGGAGGAGGAGGCCGAGCCCCAGGGCCGGCAGCCGGTCCTGGTCGGTTACGGCGTCGCCGCGACCTCCACCAAGCGCCGGGCGCGCAAGTCCACGGGCGAGGCCCCGGTCACCGCCGCGCCCGTCTCCGTACCGGAGCAGCTCAACGGTCATGGTCCCGTGGGCGCACGCCCGCTGGCCAAGCCGCCGGTGCGCAAGCTCGCCAAGGACCTCGGGGTCGACCTCGCCACGGTCACCCCGACCGGACCGGACGGGATCATCACCCGCGAGGATGTCCACGCGGCGGCCGCCCCGGCGCCAGCCGTCGCGGCACCCGCGCCGGTGACCGCTCCCGTGAGCGTGCCGTCCCCCGCGGCCGAGGCCCCCGCTTCGGCACCGGCCTCGGCGGGTGCTGGTGTGGGCGCGGGCGTCCGGGAGACCCGTATCCCGATCAAGGGCGTACGCAAGGCCACGGCGGCGGCGATGGTCGGCTCGGCCTTCACCGCGCCGCACGTCACCGAGTTCGTGACCTTCGACATCACGCGCACGATGAAGCTGGTCGAGGAGCTCAAGTCCGACAAGGACATGGCGGGCCTGCGGGTCAACCCGCTCCTCCTCATCGCCAAAGCCGTCCTGGTCGCCGTCAAGCGCAACCCGGAGATCAACGCGGCCTGGGACGAGGCCAACCAGGAGATCGTTCTCAAGCACTACGTCAACCTGGGCATCGCCGCGGCCACCCCGCGCGGTCTGATCGTGCCGAACATCAAGGACGCGCACGCCCAGACCCTGCCGGAGCTGTCGCGGTCCCTGAGTGAGCTGGTCGCCACCGCCCGCGACGGCAAGACCACCCCGGCGGCGATGCAGGGCGGCACCTTCACCATCACCAACGTCGGCGTCTTCGGCGTCGACACCGGTACGCCCATCCTCAACCCGGGCGAGTCCGCGATCCTCGCGGTCGGAGCGATCAAACTCCAGCCGTGGGTCCACAAGGGCAAGGTGAAGCCGCGTCAGGTCACCACCCTGGCGCTGTCGTTCGACCACCGACTGGTCGACGGCGAGCTGGGCTCCAAGTTCCTGGCGGACGTCGCCGCGATCCTGGAGCAGCCGAAGCGCCTCATCACCTGGTCGTAACGGCCAAGGCGCCGTTTCACGTGAAACGCCCGACCGGGCTCCCCGGTCGGGCGTTCTCGCGTTCCCGCCCGCCTCCTACCGGCGCGTCCCTCCCTCTCCTACCGGAACGCGGCGACGTAGCGCCGCGCCCAGTCGGCGAAGGTCCGGGGCGCGCGGCCGAGCACCTGCGCGACGTCGGGGCTGACGCGCTGCTCGGCGGGGCGGGGCTCACCGAGGATGCTCAGCGTCGTCTCGACCACCGGCTCCGGCATGAACCGCAGCATCAGCGCCCGTGCCTCCTCGCGGGACTGCTCCACGAACCGCACGGGCTCGCCGAGCGCGTCGGCGATCGCCGAGGCCCGTTCCCGGGGCGTGCTGAGGGCCGGACCGGTCAGCTCGTGGATCCGCCCCTCGTGGCCGTCTTCCCGGAGCGTGACGGCAGCGACCTCGGCGATGTCGTCCGGGTCGATGACCGGCAGCCCCCTGTCGGCGAACGGAGCGGCGATCTCCCGGCGCGCACGGACCGATTCGGCCCAGGCGAAGGCGTTGGAGGCGAAGCCGCCGGGCCGCAGGATCGTCCAGGCCATGCCGGACTCCCGGACGGCGTCCTCGATGGCGCGTGCCGTCTCCCCGTGGGAGGCCGACTCCGGCCGGGTCGCGACGCCCTGGGAGGACAGCAGGACCACCCGACGGACGCCGCCGGCCTTCGCGGCGTCGAGGATGTCGTGCGGACGCAGCAGATGCGCACTGGTTCCGCCGTCCTGCAGGAACAGCGCGTCGGCTCCGTCGAGGACGGGCCGCAGAGTGTCGGCGTCCGTCAGGTCCGAGCGCAGTTGCCGGACACCGGGCGGCACCTCCGCGTCCGAAATGCCCCGGGACGTCGCGGTCACCTGCTCCCCGGCCGCCGCGAGCACCTGTACGAGCGATCGGCCGACGTTACCCGTCGCCCCCGTCACCACCAGCATGGACAACTCCCTTGTGAGGTCGAGCGGTTGATGTCGAGGACGCTAACAGCCTCGATATAGTAGGTACCTAGAGGAAAGTGACTATGCCCGAGGGGGAGCGCATGGCTGCCGAGACGATACGGACGGTTCCGCCGGACACCGACCCGGAGCTCGCCTGCCCGGTCGCTCCCGTGGTGGACATCGTCTTCAGCCGGTGGACCACACCGATCCTGTGGACCCTCAACGCCCGCGGCCGGCAGCGGTTCGTGGAGCTGGAGCGGGCGATCGGCCGGATCACCCCGAAGGTGCTGACCCAGCGGCTGCGCCAGCTGGAGCGCGACGGCCTGGTCGTCCGGACGTACCACCCGGAGGTGCCGCCCCGCGTCGAGTACGAGATCAGTGAGCTGGGCCGCAGCCTCGCTCCGCTCTTCGCCCACCTGGCCGAATGGGCCGCCGACAACCTGGAGAAGGTCGACGAGGCGCGCCAGGTCTACGACTCCGACCCGGCTCACTAGAGCCAGGCCCCGTCCGTATCGCGGACGGGGCCTGCTGTTGCACCCCTGTTGTATCTAAGCTGTGCGCATGGCATCCGCACCCCCAGCAGCCGACCGTGTCTACATGCACGTCAAGCAGGCCGTCCTCGAGCGCCGGTACGAGGGAGGCACCCTGCTCACGGAGGGCGAGCTCGCCCTGGCCGTGGGGGTGTCCCGCACTCCGGTACGGGAGGCGCTGCTCAAGCTGGAGATGGAGGGGCTGCTCAAGCTGTACCCCAAGAAGGGCGCCCTGGTCCTCGCCGTCTCCGCCCAGGAGATCGCCGACGTCGTCGAGACCCGGCTGCTCGTCGAGGAGTTCGCCGTCCGCCGCGCCGTGCCCGCGCCGGCCGCGCTGATCGAGCGGCTCGAAGAGCTCCTGGAGGAGCAGAAGCGCCAGGCCGAGGCGGGAGACCTCGCCGAGGTCGCCGTCACCGACCGGTGCTTCCACGCCGAGATCGTCAAGCACGCCGGCAACCAGATCCTCGCCCGCCTCTACGACCAGATGCGCGACCGACAACTGCGGATGGGCGTGGCCGTGATGCAGTCCCAGCCCGACCGCATCACCAAGAACATCACCGAGCACGCCGAGATCCTGGAGCGGATCCGCGCCGGTGACGCCGAAGGGGCGGCGCACTGCGTCCGGCAGCACCTCAGCTGGGTCAAGGTCCTGGTCAGGGGTGAGGCCCGGTGAGCGGACGCGGCTTCGGATCGGCCGTCACCCTGCCCGGTGACCCTCCCGGTGGCAGGCGCGCCGCCCTCGTCTGGGGCGTCGGCGTCGCCGTCTACTTCGTCGCCGTCATCTTCCGTACGTCGCTGGGCGTCGCCGGACTCGACGCCGCCGACCGCTTCGACGTCAACGCCTCCGCCCTGTCCACCTTCTCCATCCTCCAACTGCTCGTCTACGCCGGCATGCAGATACCCGTCGGTCTCATGGTCGACCGGCTCGGCACCAAGAAGGTGCTGACCCTCGGCGTCGTGCTCTTCACCGTCGGGCAGCTGGGCTTCGCGCTCTCCCCCTCGTACGGCATGGCGCTGGCCGCTCGCGCGCTGCTCGGCTGTGGCGACGCGATGACCTTCATCAGCGTGCTGCGGCTCGGCAACCGCTGGTTCCCCGCCCGGCGCGGCCCGCTGATCGCCCAGCTCGCCGGTCTGGTCGGCATGGCCGGCAACCTCGTCTCCACGATCGTCATCGCCCGGCTCCTGCACGGTGTCGGGTGGACCGCCGCCTTCGCGGGCAGCGCCGTAGCCGGCGCGGTCGTCCTCGTCCTGCTGCTGCTCTTCCTCAAGGACCACCCCGAGGGCCACGAGCCCCAGCCCGTCGCGCACGCCGGTGCCACCTACGTCCGCCGTCAGATCGCCGAGTCCTGGCGCGAGCCCGGCACCCGGCTCGGTATGTGGGTGCACTTCACCACCCAGTTCCCCGCCATGGTGTTCCTGCTGCTGTGGGGCCTGCCGTTCCTGGTGGAGAACCAGGGCCTGTCCCGGGGGGCCGCCGGCGAGCTGCTGACCCTCGTGGTGCTCTCCAACATGGTGGTGGGGCTCGCGTACGGGCAGATCATCGCCCGGCACCACACGGCCAGGGCCCCCCTGGCGCTCGGCACGGTCGCGTCGACCGCGCTGCTGTGGGCCGCCACCCTCGCGTACCCCGGTGACCGGGCTCCGCTGTGGCTGCTGATCACCCTCTGCGCGGTCCTCGGCGCCTGTGGCCCGGCCTCGATGATCGGCTTCGACTTCGCCCGTCCCGCCAACCCGCCGGAGCGTCAGGGAACGGCCTCGGGAATCGTCAACATGGGTGGTTTCACCGCCTCGATGACCACCCTGCTCGCGGTCGGCGTCCTCCTCGACGCGACCGGGGACAACTACCGGATCGCCTTCTCCTCCGTCTTCGTCCTGGAGGCGCTCGGCGTCGTACAGATCCTGCGGCTGAAGGCCCGTACGGCCCGCCGGGAGAAGGAACGCCTCGTCGCCAGCCGCGTCGAGGCCGTCCACGTACCGGCGTAGCGGGACCCGATCGGCGTAACCGGCCGAACCCGCCTCGCCGGCTGAACCGGCCGAACCGACGGGACCGACGGGGCCGACCGCACGGTCGGAACCGGCCTGCCGGCGATCAGCGGGGCGTCACCGTGAAGTTGTCGAGGATCGCCTGCGCCAGGTCGAGGTCGCCCTCGGTCTTGACGCGGTCGGCCACCTCGGCCGGCCGGACCCGGCCGCAGGCCAGGCGCACGTACGTCTCCCAGTCCAGCGCCAGCGTCGCCAGGGGGCCCAGCGAGGGCGCTCCGTCGACCGTTCCGCGGCCGTCCGCGTCCACCCGTACCGTCCGCAGGAACTCGACCGGCCCGTGCACGTCGAAGACGACCGCCGAACTCGCCGGGGCCCCCGCGCCCTTGGCCACCACCTTCGGCAGCGCCTGCAGCAGGACGTCACGGGTGACGTGGGCACCGGGGGAGTCCAGGTTGCCCGGGCGGCCGAGCGCGTGGCGCAGGTCCTGCTCATGGACCCAGACGTCGAAGGCGCGCATCCGGTAGGCCAGTTCCAGGGTCTGCTCGGCGCCGAGCGGGGCGCGGATCAGGTGGTCGGGCTTGCGGTTCTCGTTGCGCAGCTGGCGGGCGCGGCGGATGAGGACGTACTCCAGCTCCGAGGTCATCTCGGGGCCGGTGTGGTGCCGCCGCACATCGACCTGCATCTCCATGTAGCGGGCGAACTCACTGCGTACGTGGTAGAGGTCGCGGGGCAGCGAGTGGATGGGGCGCGGATCGCCGAGCATCTCGCACTCCATGCCGATCACATGGGACACGATGTCGCGCACCGACCAGCCCGGGCACGGTGTGGCGCGGTTCCATTCGCCTTCCACGAGCGGCTGAACCAGCTCGGATATCGCTTCGATGGAGTGGGTCCAGGCGTCGGCGTAGGTCTGAAGGCTGGGATGGACGGTCACGGGACCCCTCGGCGGTTCTGCGGTGCGCGGGCTGAAAACAAGACTGCGTGGGAGGCTCGGACGCTAAGTTACGCTGCCCGAAGGCACCCCGGCAGTGCTTTCGTGTGACGATCGTAGGCCCGTGTTGACGGCTCGAATGCCAGGACGGTGGTAGTGTGCGCGCCTCGCTGATCCAGATCGCAGTAGAACCGGACGAATCGGTCGAATCTCGCCGGGTGCGGGTGGCCGGTCTCATCCGCCAGGAGCGCGGCGCGGCGGACCTCGTCGTCCTGCCGGAGCTGTGGCCGATGGGCGCGTTCGCGTACGAGTCGTTCGCGGCGGAGTCCGAGCCGGTGCACGGCCCGACGTACGAGGCGATGGCGGCGGCGGCCCGGGACGCCGAGGTCTGGCTGCACGCCGGATCCATCGTCGAGGCGGCCGGCGGAGCCCTCTACAACACCTCGCTCGTCTTCTCCCCGGCGGGTGAGCCGGTCGCCACCTACCGGAAGATCCACCGCTTCGGCTTCGACAAGGGCGAGGCCGTGATGATGGCGGCGGGGGACGAGCTGGTGACGGTCGCGCTGCCGGAGCTGACGGTCGGCGTCGGCACCTGCTACGACCTCCGCTTCCCGGAGCTGTTCCGGGGTCTGGTCGACGCGGGCGCCCAGGCGTTCGTCGTCCCGGCGGGCTGGCCCGCCCGCCGGCGCTCGCACTGGACGCTGCTCGCGCGGGCACGGGCCGTGGAGAACCAGGCGTACATGCTGGCCTGCGGCACGGCGGGCACGCACGCGGGCGTGGAGCAGGCGGGACACTCGATCGTGGTCGACCCCTGGGGCGAGGTCCTGGCCGAGGCGGGTCCGGACGAGGAGATCCTGCGCGTCGAACTCGATCCCGCGAAGGTGACGACGACCCGGGAGCAGTTCCCCGCGCTGAAGGACCGGATGCTGGGCGTGGCACGGCCCGAACGGGCCTGACAGGGCTGCGGGACGGACGGGCCTGCCCGCGCATGGACGGGGCCGCCGGCGCATGGACGGGCTCACGGGACGGACGGGCCTGCCCGCGCATGGACGGGGCCGCCGGCGCATGGACGGGCTCACGGGGCGGACGGGCCGTCTTCACCCACGGCCGTGCGGCCGCCGGTCGTCGTCCACAGGGCGAGAGGGCGGCCCGTCCGGCGGACCAATCCGCCGGGATTGGTTCTGGGACCGCGGGCGCCGCCGCTGTTCACTGACGCCATGAGTGAAGACACCGGAGCCCTCCGTCCCGAGACCCTCGCCGTCCACCCGCCGCAGCCGGAGATCACCGGCAGCAGGCCGATGAGCGTCCCCCTGTACCAGGGGCACGTCTTCTCCTTCGACAGCGCCGACGCGATGGCGGACGCCTTCCACGCGCCCGACACCTTCCTCTACAACCGCTTCGGCAACCCCACCGTCCGCGCCCTGGAGGACGCCGTCGCCCGCCTGGAGGGCGGGGTCGCCGGGCTCTCGTACGCCTCCGGCATGGGCGCCATCAACGGCGTCCTGCTCGCGCTGCTGTCCGCCGGCGGCCATGTCGTCGCCCAGCGCTGCCTCTACGGCGGCACCTACGCGGTCCTCAACGACCTCAGCGAGCGATGGGGCGTCGAGGTCACGTACGTCTCCGGGACGGACCCGGAGGAGGTGCGCCGCGCCCTGCGCCCCGAGACGCGCCTGCTGTACCTGGAGACCATCGCCAATCCGACCACCCGGGTCGGCGACCTGCCCGCCCTGATCGCCGTCGCCGCCGAGGCGGGCGTGCCGAGCGCCGTGGACAACACCTTCGCCTCCCCGCTGCTGTTCCGGCCGATCGAGTACGGCGCCGACATCGTGGTCCACTCGGCCACCAAGTACCTCGCCGGGCACGCGGACGTCCTCGGCGGCATCGCGGTCTTCAAGGACACCGGGCTGTACGACCGGGTCCGCCACTACGCGGTCGAACTGGGTGCCTCGACCGACCCGTTCGCGGCCTGGCTGACCCTGCGCGGCCTGCAGACCCTGCCACTGCGGATCGAGCGGCAGTGCGCGACCGCCCTCGACCTGGCCGGCCGGCTCGCCGCGCATCCCGCGGTCTCGGCGGCGCGCCACCCGGCTCTGCCCGGGCACCCCGACGAGGCCGTCGCCCGGCGGCTGCTGCCGAAGGGCGGCGGCGGGGTGATCTCCTTCGACCTCGCGGGCGGCCGGGAGGCCGGCCGTGCCTTCGTGGGGGCGGTCCGGGTGGCCTCGCTGAGCGCCTCGCTCGGCGATGTGAAGACCCTGGTGATGCATCCGGCCTCCACCTCCCACCGCCAGCTGGACGCGGCGGCCCTGGAAGCGGCGGGCATCGGCCCGGGGACGGTACGGCTCTCGACGGGCATCGAGCACGTCGAGGACCTGTGGGCGGACCTGGAACAGGCCCTGGAGGCGGCGGCGAAGGCCGCCTGACGCCGCGGTGAAGCGAGCGCGGCGCCCGGCTTCGGGAAGCCCGAGCCTCGGGCCTGCGGCTCCGGCCTGCGGCTCGGGTAGGCGGCTCGGGCCTGCGGCTCGGGCCCGGAGCCCCGGCCCGTCGGGTGAACGCCGGCGCCCGGTCCTCTAGTCCTCGCGTTCCCGCTCCGACATCCGGATCACGCACACCGCGACCGCGATCAGCAGCGCCGCGTCCGCGTCCTCCCGGACGACGTTCACGGCGTAGGTGTCCCGGACGTGGAACCACTGCCGGGAGATGTGGGCGAGGAGTTCGCCGTCGTACTCGACGGTGAACTCCCGGTCCAGGATCCGGCCGCTGACATCGAGCTCCGTGCCCTCGACCAGCGTGACCCGGAAGTGGTTGCGGAGCAGCGAGAGCCGCTTCCTGCGGATCGTGGCGAGCGGGCGGTCGTCCCGCTCGATCGTCATCGTGTCCCGCAGGCTGAACATCTTCTGTCGCAGGGTGACCAGGACCCGCCCCTCCGGGTCCTTGAACTCCAGGGTGTCGCGCAGGCGCAACGCCTTGCCGTCGACGAGGAAGGCGTGACGGCCGTGCTCGTCCTCGATCCAGTAGTCGTCGCCGATGGCGAAGATCTTGTCCCGTACGAGGTACTTGTGGGGGCTCAGGGGTTCTCTTCCGGAATGATGCGACATGTGATCAGGGCTTCCCCGGCAGGCCGCCGTTCACGCAGGCGCGAAGTAACGGGTGAAGGGCTCGGCGGTGGCGCCCAGCAGCGCGCCGAAGGGGGCGTCGAGCTGGTGGATCAGGAGGACCGTGAAGGCGATGAAGCCCGACAGGCCCATCACCATCACCACATGGGTGAAGTTCCGCTTGATGCCGAAGAGGAACATGAAGGCCAGGGTCAGCACACCGCCCAGGATCAGACCCGCCCACAGCACGGGCGACAGCCGGTCCTGGGCCGCCGCCTCGCGGCCGCGCCGCGCCTCGTCCACGTATCCGAGCTGGGCGAGGACCTCCTGTGCGGTGAGCTGGTCGGGCATCGGGTCCGAGGCGTGCGCCTCGCCCGCGTCCCGGAGTCTTTCGAGGAGCTGCCAGCCCGCGGGTCCCAGGGGCTCGCGTTCGGCCATCCTGGGCCACTCGACGTCGACCACATGGGTGGCGTACGCGCGGGCGGCGTCGCGCACGGGCTGCTGCCGGTCGGCGGGGAGGGCGTCGGCGAGCAGGTACGTCTGGTGGAGGGCGCTCGCCTCGGCCTGGACGTGCTCGGCGGCCGAGGAACGGTTGTCCCAGACCGAGACCAGGCACAGGCCGAGGACGACGGCGTAGAGGACCGAGACCATCATCGCGATGTACTCGGCGACGTCCTCGCGCGGCTCCTCGTCCTCCTTGGCAGGGAACAGCCTGGTCTTGACGACCACGGCGAGGGCGGAGGCCAGTGCGACTCCCAGGACGACGACGAGGGTTTCCAGCAGGGCCATGGTCTCTTCCGTGGTCAGCGAATGCGGGAGCCGAGGAGGGCGGCGGCGACCGCCGCCGGGATCAGGATCAGAAGGAGCGTCAGGGCGATCCCGTTTTCGGACAGTTCCCGGGCGCGGCGGCGCAGGCGGGGGAGAACGCCTTCCGCGCCGTCGTCGACGGCCGTCGTGGTGTCGGGCGGCACGGGAACGGACGGCACACGACCGGGCGGCACGGGAACGGACGGCACTCGACCGGGCGGTACGAGGGCGGGCGGTACGAGGGCGGGCGGTACGCGCGCCGGCGGTACCGGACGCGCGGGTACGGGAGGGGGCGCTACGGGCGCTACGGGAGGAGGTACGGCGACCGCGGCATCCGGGCCCGCGCCGACAGGTGGGCCGAGGGGCATGACGTACGCCCCCGGGGCCCCGGGCGCGGCAAGGACGCCGCCGGCCCCGGCCGCCCCGGCCGCCCCAGCGGCCCCGGCGACTCCCGCAGCTCCAGCAGCGGCTCCCGCCACCGCTCCGGCTCCGGCCGCTCCCGCTCCGGCCGCCCCTGCCCCGCCCGTCGTGCCGGGGCCCCCAGCGGCGGCCCCGGGCACCCCGCTCCCCGCGCCTGCCGCCGCCGCGCCCGTACTCGCCCCTGCCGCCGCGCCCGTACTCGCCCCTGCCCCCGCGGTAACCCCCGCTCCCGCTCCCGTTCCTGCCGTCGCTCCGGTTCCTGCCGTCGCTCCCGCTCCAGCCCCCGCTCCCGCATCAGTCCCGATCGGTGCCCGCAGGGTGAAGGTCGCCGAGGCGCGGGCCGTCAGGAGCGGTGGGGCCACCGGACTGCCCGAGGCGCTCACCGTCGTGACCCGGTCGCTCCCGGAGGCCAGTCCGCTGCTGTGGTGGGTACCCGGGGGGCGGCGGACGGTCGCCGTACAGCGGGCGGAGGCCCCGGGCGCGAGCCCGGGCACGGTGCCGGCCCGCCCCGCGCAGTCGATGCCGTCCGCCGTGAGACCGAGGGCGGTGTCGGTGAGCCGAATCGCGTGGACCGGTCGGTCGCCCCGGTTGGCGACGACGTACTGAACGGCCGCGGTCCGGCCCGGCCCCACCCGTACCGTCTCGGTCAGCTCCAGCGCCCCGCCCACCCCCGTGTACCCGGAGCGGGCGGTCGCCGTGAGCCGTATCCGTAGCGACGGAACCTCCCCCACGGCCGTCGCCGTCCCGCCGTGGTGCCCCGCCCGGGCCGGGAACCGGGCCGTGCACTCGGTCGAGGAGAGCGCGGCCAGCGGTTTGGCCGGACATCGCACGGTGACTCCCGGTTCGCTCACCCGGACCCCGTACAGATGCGCCTCCCCGCTGTTCACCAGCCGGTACCGCTTCACCACCGCGTCCCCGACCCGTACCTCCGGCGGCCGGGCCCCGCTGCCGCCGCGCGTGTTGACGGTGACCGTGAGCCGCAGCGCCCCGTCCCCCGTTCCGCCGGCCCGGGCGCCCGGGCCGGGAAGCAGCAGAGCGCCCAGCGCCGCCAGGAGCGGCAACGACACCGCGTATCGACGGCGCATGAGACCTCACACTCGGAGACGAAAATCGGATGATCGTCCCGCCATGCTTGCCAGCCTTCTGTCACATGCCGGTGGCAAGACACGCCTCCGCTCACCCCGCGCCCCCCGGTTTCACCCTCCCGGTCCCGCCACACCGCTCCCCGTACGGCACCCTTGAACCATGAACGACTCCGCGCCCGCCGCACCCCGCGCCCGCGCCCGTGTCCGCGCCCCCGAGCTCATCGGCAAGGGTGGCTGGCTGAACACCGGCGGAGACGAACTGACCCTCGCCGATCTGCGAGGAAAGATCGTTCTGCTCGATTTCTGGACGTTTTGCTGCATCAACTGTCTGCATGTGCTCGACGAGCTCCGTGAACTGGAGGAGCAGCACCGCGACACGCTCGTGATCATCGGTGTGCACTCCCCGAAGTTCGTCCACGAGGCCGATCACCGGGCCGTCGTGGACGCCGTCGAGCGGTACGAGGTCCACCACCCCGTCCTCGACGACCCCGAGCTCGCGACCTGGAAGCAGTACGCGGTCCGTGCCTGGCCCACGCTCGTCGTCATCGATCCCGAGGGATACGTCGTCGCCCAGCACGCGGGCGAGGGACACGCCAACGCGATCCGGACGCTCGTCGAGGAGCTGGAGGCCGAGCACGAGGCCAAGGGGACGCTGCGGCGCGGCGACGGGCCGTACGTGCCGCCGGAGCCGGTCGCGACCGATCTGCGCTTCCCGGGCAAGGCGATCCTGCTGCCCTCCGGGACCTTCCTGGTCTCCGACACCACCCGCCACCAGCTCGTGGAGCTCGCGGCGGACGGGGAGACCGTGGTGCGGCGGATCGGGGACGGCGAGTTCCGCGAGCCTCAGGGCCTCACCCTGCTCCCCGACGGCACGGTCGTCGTCGCCGACACCGTGAACCACGCGCTGCGCGCGTACGACCCGGAGAGCGGCGCGATCGAGCTGCTCGCCGGCACCGGGAAGCAGTGGTGGCAGGGCTCCCCCACCTCCGGCCCGGCCCTGGAGGTGGACCTGTCCTCGCCGTGGGACGTGGCCTGGTGGCAGGGGAAGGTGTGGATCGCCATGGCCGGCGTCCACCAGCTGTGGACGTACGACCCCGCCACGCGGACCGTCGAGGTCGCCGCCGGCACGACCAATGAGGGGCTCGTCGACGGACCGGCCGCCGAGGCGTGGTTCGCGCAGCCGTCCGGGCTCGCCGCGACCGAGGACCGGCTGTGGATCGCCGACTCGGAGACCAGCGCCCTGCGCTGGATCGACACCGAGGGCGTCGTCCACACCGCCGTCGGCACGGGGCTCTTCGACTTCGGCCACCGCGACGGCGCCGCCTCCCTGGCGCTCCTTCAGCACCCCCTGGGCGTGACCGCCCTCCCCGACGGGTCGGTCGCCGTCAGCGACACGTACAACCACGCCCTGCGCCGCTTCGACCCGGCGACCGGCGAGGTGACGACCCTCGCCACCGATCTGCGCGAGCCGAGCGACGCCGTGCTCGTCGAGGACGAGATCGTCGTCGTCGAGTCGGCCCGGCACCGGCTGACCCGGCTGCGGCTGCCCGAGGAGGCCGTCCAGGTGGAGGCGGTCGCCCACCGCACCCGGCGCGAGGCCACCGAGGTCGCCCCCGGCAGGCTCCGGCTCGACGTCGTCTTCCAGGCGCCGACGGGCCAGAAGCTCGACGAGCGCTACGGCCCCTCGACCCGGCTGCTCGTCTCCGCGACCCCGCCCGAGCTCCTGCTCACCGGCGAGGGCACCGGCTCGGACCTCTTCCGGGAGCTGGACCTCAACCCGGAGATCACGGAGGGCGTGCTGCACGTCTCGGCGATGGCGGCGTCCTGCGACGACGACCCGGCCAACGAGTACCCGGCCTGCCACGTCCACCAGCAGGACTGGGGCGTCCCGGTGAAGCTGACGGACGCGGGCGCCTCGCGCCTGCCTCTCATCCTCGCGGGCATGGACGCCTAGGGGTTCGCCCCTGGGCCCGTAGGGATTCGCCCCCGGGCCCGTAGGGGGCGGCCCCGGGCCCGGGAACGCGCGTCCCGGGCCCGTCGAGGGCTCAGCCCTCCAGGAAGGCCACCAGCGCGTTCGCCAGCAGGTACGGGTCCTCCGCGCCGCACAGTTCGCGGGCGCTGTGCATGGAGAGGATCGCGACGCCGATGTCGACGGTCGTGATGCCGTGGCGCGCGGCGGTGATCGGGCCGATCGTCGTGCCGCACGGCATCTCGTTGTTGGACACGAACGTCTGCCACGGCACGCCGGCCTTCTCGCAGGCGGCGGCGAACAGGGCCCGGCCGCTGCCGTCGGTGGCGTAGCGCTGGTTGACGTTCACCTTGAGGATCGGGCCGCCGTTGGCGCGCGGGTGGTGCGTCGGGTCGTGGCGCTCCGCGTAGTTGGGGTGGACGGCGTGGCCGGTGTCGGAGGAGAGGCAGACCGTGCCGGCGAAGGCGCGGGCCCTGTCCTCGTACGCGCCCCCGCGGGCGAAGACCGAGCGCTCCAGGACCTGGCCGAGCAGCGGGCCCTGGGCGCCGGTGTCGGACTCGGAGCCGTTCTCCTCGTGGTCGAAGGCGGCGAGGACCGGGATGTACGCGAGGTCCGGCCGCGCCGACACGGCGGCCAGGGCGGCCACGCCCGCGTGCACCGAGAGCAGGTTGTCCATGCGGGGGCCGGCGACGAGCTCGCGGTCGCGGCCGAGGTAGGAGGGGGCCTCGATGGAGTGGACCATGAGGTCCCAGCCGGCCACGTCCTCGGCGTCGACGCCGGCCTCCTGCGCCACGAAGGAGATCAGATCGCCCTCGTGGACCTCGCCGAGGCCCCAGATGGGCTGCATGTGACGCTGGCGGTCGAGCTTGAGGCCGTCGTTGGCCTGCCGGTCGAGGTGGATGGCGAGCTGCGGGACGCGCAGCACGGCGCGGTCCACGTTCACCAGGTGGTGGCTGCCGTCCCGGAGGGTGAGGCGGCCGGCGAGGCCGAGGTCGCGGTCCAGCCAGGTGTTGAGCAGCGTCCCGCCGTACGTCTCCACGGCCACCTGCCGCCAGCCCTGCGCGCCCATGTCGGGCTGCGGCTTGACCCGCAGGTTGGGGGAGTCGGTGTGGGCGCCGACGATCCGGTACGGGGTGTGGGCGGCGGCGCCCTCGGGCACGTACCAGGCGATGATCGCGCCGCCGCGGATCACGTACTTCCCGCCGGACGTCCCGTCCCAGGCCGCGGTCTCCTCGACCTTCCGGAAGCCGGCCTTCTCCAGCCGCTCGGCGGCGTCGGCCACGGCGTGGTACGGCGACGGGGAGGCCGCCAGGAAGGTCATGAGGTCATCGGTGTGGCCGCGGTCGAAGCGGGCGGTGCTCGTCATGGGTTCACCTTACGCACGCCCCGGAATGCGGCCGGGCGACCCCGGAAGACGGAACCACGACTCCCGGCAGGCTCCGGAAAAGGCGGAACGGCCCACTCCCCTCCCCGGGAGCGAGCCGTTCCTCGGTGGACGCGGTGCGTGCTAGAACGCGGCCTCGTCCAGGTCCATCAGGGAGCCGTCGACGGCCTCGGCGAGCGCGCGCTCGGTGCCGACGCCCGGCAGGACGTTGGCGGCGAAGAACTTCGCGGCCGCGATCTTGCCCTGGTAGAACGCCTGGTCCTTGGCGGAGGCGCCGGCGGCCAGCTTCTCGGCGGCCACGGCCGCGCCCTTGAGGAGCAGGTAGCCGACGACCACGTCACCGGAGGCCATCAGCAGGCGGGTGGTGTTGAGGCCGACCTTGTAGATGTTCTTGACGTCCTCGCCGGTCGCGGTGAGGTCGGTGAGCATCGTGCCGACGATGCCCTCCAGGTCCACGGCCGCCTTGGCGAGCGCGTCGCGGGCGCCGGCCAGCTCCTCGCCGCCGGTGCCGACCGCGAGGAACTTCTTGATCTCCTCGGCGAGCGCGTTCAGGGACGCGCCCTGGTCGCGGACGATCTTGCGGAAGAAGAAGTCCTGGCCCTGGATGGCCGTGGTGCCCTCGTAGAGGGTGTCGATCTTGGCGTCCCGGATGTACTGCTCGATCGGGTACTCCTGGAGGAAGCCGGAGCCGCCGAAGGTCTGGAGCGACTGCGCGAGCTGCTCGTAGCCCTTCTCGGAGCCGTAGCCCTTCACGATCGGGAGCAGCAGGTCGTTCAGGCCGTGCAGGGCCTTCGCGTCCTCGCCGGCCGCTTCCTTGAGCTGGATCGCGTCCTGCACGGAGGCCGTGTAGAGGACGAGGGAGCGCATGCCCTCGGCGTACGCCTTCTGCGTCATCAGCGAGCGGCGGACGTCGGGGTGGTGCGTGATGGTGACCTTGGGGGCGGTCTTGTCCATGAAGTTCGCCAGGTCGGTGCCCTGGACGCGCTCCTTGGCGTACTCCAGGGCGTTGAGGTAGCCCGTGGAGAGGGTGGAGATCGCCTTCGTGCCGACCATCATGCGGGCGAACTCGATGATGAGGAACATCTGGCGGATGCCGTCGTGCTTGTCGCCGATCAGCCAGCCCTTGGCGGGGTGCTGGTCGCCGAAGGTCATCTCGCAGGTGTTGGAGGCCTTGAGGCCCATCTTGTGCTCGACGTTCGTGGCGTAGACGCCGTTGCGCTCGCCCAGCTCGCCGGTCTCCCAGTCGAAGTGGTACTTCGGCACGAGGAAGAGGGACAGGCCCTTGGTGCCGGGGCCGGCGCCCTCGGGGCGGGCGAGGACGTAGTGGAGGATGTTCTCCTCCATGTCGTGCTCACCGGACGTGATGAAGCGCTTCACGCCCTCGATGTGCCAGGAGCCGTCCTCCTGCTGGACCGCCCTGGTGCGGCCGGCGCCCACGTCCGAGCCCGCGTCGGGCTCGGTGAGGACCATGGTGGAGCCCCACTGGCGCTCGACGGCGATCTGGGCGACCTTCTTCTGCGCCTCGTTGCCCTCGGTGAAGAGGATGCCGGCGAAGGCGGGGCCGGAGGAGTACATCCAGACGGCCGGGTTCGCGCCGAGGACCAGCTCCGCGTAGGCCCAGATGAGGGAGCGCGGGGAGGTGGTGCCGCCGATCTCCTCGGGCAGGCCCAGGCGCCAATACTCGGAGTCCATGAACGCCTTGTACGACTTCTTGAAGCTCGCCGGGACCGGGGCGGTGTTCGTCTCCGGGTCGAAGACCGGCGGGTTGCGGTCGGCGTCGGCGAAGGACTCGGCCAGCTCGTTCTCGGAGAGGCGGGTCAGCTCCTCCAGGACGCTCTTGGCGGTCTCGACGTCCATCTCCTCGAACGGACCGGTGCCGTACACCTTGTCGCGCCCGAGCACCTCGAAGAGGTTGAACTCGATGTCGCGGAGATTCGACTTGTAGTGCCCCATGGCGACGGCTCCGTAAGGCTCGGGGAGGCGGATGTCCTGGTATGCGAGCGCGCTCCGGCTACCCGTGAGTAGCCCACGCTTCTCTACGATGATGCTACCCACCGGTAATAAGAGCAACCCCTATCCGGCCCTCTGTGACGGGCCGCACGCGGGAGGGCCCGGGACGCGGCGCGCCCGGGCCCTTCTCCGTGCAGGCACGGTGCGGCTCAGTAGTGCTCGACCTTCTGGCCCTCCGGGACCTCGTAACAGCCCGAGATCACGTCGATGATCAATGAGGGCGGGTTGGTGTCCCCGCCGCTGTTCTTGCGCCAGAAGCTGATGTGGACGCCGAACTTCCGCTCGTCGTTGTCGGCGGTGAGCTCGAGGTTCTTGGAGGGGCTGGAGTCGGGACCGTACTTCACGATCTTCCAGCCCCGCTCGGGGAGCTCCGTCTTCAGCCGCTCCATGGCCCCGGCCAGCTCCTCGTCGGTGCCGGCCGTGAGGCTCCACGGGTGCTTGATCGCGTAGAACTTCTCGGTGTCCTTGCCCTCGCAGGACATGACCCCCGCGCCGCCCTTGGACGGGGTGCCCTTGACCCCGATCAGGTCGTAGATCTCGCTCGATACCCTCTTGGTCTCGGCGTTCGTCTCCTCCTGGTCGCGGACGCCGACCACCTTCGTTCCGCTGGACTCGTCCATGCTGCATCCCGTGAGTGTGAGAAGTGCCGCCGCCACCACCAGGGCGCCGGCCCGGAGCCTATTCATCGTGCTTCACCTTGCCGTATTGACCGGCCACAACCGCTGCCTGGTCGTTCAGGCTCTGGCTGTCCCGCTTCCAGTAGTCGCTGTGGCCCTCGGTGTCCGTCGACATCTGGTTGGCC
Source organism: Streptomyces sp. NPDC029139 (assembly GCF_055564335.1). Classification (NCBI taxonomy): domain Bacteria; kingdom Bacillati; phylum Actinomycetota; class Actinomycetes; order Kitasatosporales; family Streptomycetaceae; genus Streptomyces; species Streptomyces sp. NPDC029139. The sequence continues at coordinate 316,429 of NZ_JBVHWN010000004.1, forward strand.
CCGAACACCTCGTCGCTGGGGATCAGGAAGACGCCGCCGCCGAGCCGCCACTGGCTGCCGCCGTGACCCCACCGGCCGATGTCCGGTACGGCGTCGCCGTCCGCCTCCTGGTTCCACACGTGCCCCTTCGGCACGTCCAGCTCCTCCGCCGAGCCCACCAGGACGCCCGGGCTGCCGGCCACGATCATGTCGTCGGCGCGCAGATGCCCGTCGCGGGCGGCGGCGCCGAGAAGGGTCGTGCCGTACGAGTGGCCGACGGCGGTCGTATGGCTCTTGTCGGGGCCGCCCTGGGCGACCTCCAGGCCCTCCATGAACTTGTTGTAGGCCGGCGCGCCGTCGGTCGCGTAGTGCTCGAAGGGGGCGTCCTTCACGATGTCCTGCGGGGCGTCGTACCCCAGCCAGGTGATCGTCGAGACGGAGTCGTCCCCGGGCAGGCGGTCCGTGGAGCGCCAGAGGTCGACCATGCGGTCGATGTTCCCGCCGATGCTGCCGAGGTTCGACGTCGTGCCGGGCACGTACACCGCCGTGTGCTTCGCGGTGTCCGGATTGCCGTTGGCGATGATCGCCCGGCCGTTGCCCTCCGAGGAGAAGCCCAGCAGATAGGCCTCGGGCAGCCCCTCCTTGCCCGTCTGCGCGAAGCGCGCCTCGATGGCGTTCATGCCCTTCAGCGAACTTTCGAGGTGGGCGTAGCGGTCGCCGTGCTGCTTGTCCCACTGCAGGAAGGCGGGGTTCTTGATGACCGCCGGGTATTGGCCGCTGGGGTTCTGGATGTACTCCTGCGGCGGCTTCGGGATGGCGTTGAAGTCCAGCTGGGCCTGGGCCCGGGTCTCGGCCAGGACCAGGCGGTTGGCGTCGTCGCGGACGGTGGAGGGGATGCCGTCCAGGGCGCCGATGGAGGCGGGGTAGAGCGTCGCGTACTCGTCGCGCTGCTCCGGGGTGAGGCTGTTCCACCAGTCGGCGTTCTCCTTGGGAGACTTGCCCTGGGGGATCTTGCCGTCGTCGGCGTACGTGCCCGCCGCCTGCTGCATCGCCCTGGTGTCCCTGGCGGCGTCGGCGAGGGTCGCGTCGCTGACGGTGAGGCCCGGCTCGGCCTTGAGCTCGCGCAGGACGGCGGCGTACCGGCCGTCTATCTCGTTGGCCTCGCGGACGGCCTGGCCTATGCGCTCGGCGATGTCCTCGGCCTTGCCCTTGTTGGCGTCGGCGGAACCGACGCCCTCACCCTTGCCGGGGGCGTACGGCACGGGCGCGCCCTCGTGGGCGGTGTTCGTGCCGGGCGCCAGGACGAAGGAGTCGGTGGGGTACTCGACCGAGCCGTCGGGCTTCACGGTGAACTTCAGGTTCTCCGCGTCCTCCAGGGCCTGCTTCAGCTTCTTCTGGGGACCGGCCAGTTCGCTGGCCAGACCGTTCAGCGCCGTACGGACGAGGCCGCACTCCGCGTGCAGGTACTGGTAGTTGCGGGAGAGCTGCTGGACGTCGGCGGTCGCCTTCTCGGCGGCGTCGCCCTTCTGGGTGTCGTGGATCTTGGCGAACATGCCGTTGTCCACGCGGTCCTTGTCGGCGTTCGACCGGGAGCTGACCTTCCCCCAGCCGTCGGCGGCGTCGGTGAATTCCGAGAGCTTCACGTCCCGGAGCTGCTGCCAGGTGGGCACGGGACTAGTTCTCCTTCTTCACGGCCGGTCCTGCGCCGGCCGGGTCCGCCGCGGCGACCTTGCGCTTCGTGTCCGCCTCGCGCTCGCCGAAGTCCCGCCCGGCGGCCTTGAGGGCGCCCTCCAGGCGGCCGCACTCCTCGCGGACGTTGGTGAGACGGGTCTTCCAGGTGCCGAGGATCTCGGTGAGGGCCGCGGCGGAGGTGAAGCCGGCGGTGCCGCCGCTCACGCCCTCGTTCGCCGTCTCCAGGTCGGTCAGCGAGGTCGACGTGGAGACGCGCAGTTCGCCGGCGGTGTTGCCCGCGCTGTGCCAGGGACCCACGTCGGCCTTGAGGTCGGGGCCGCCTCCGCCGCCTCCGCCTTCGTCGGGGAGTCCCGCGAGGTTCATGCCGGCGGGTCGTTCCCCGATGAGTTCCTGCCAAGCGGCGTTCAACGCCATCTTTCACCCCCGTGGTGGCCGGATTGCTTCCGCGAACCTAGCAAGAGAGGCCGTACGGTGCGAAGAGGAGTGCGGACGGTGCCGCGGCCGCCTCGCGGGTCGATAGTCTGGTCGCATGTACGGCTATGACCAGACTCCGGGTGCCGGGCAGCATTACGGCCCGCCGCAGCAGCCGATGCAGGGCGGCATGCAGGGCGGCGCGCAGGCCGGCTACGCCCAGCAGCCTCCCCTGTACCCAGAGCCGTCGCCGCCGTCGCTCGCCGACGCCGTGCGGGCCTTCACGACCGGTTCCCTCGCGGCCGAGGACTTCCAGCAGATCTTCGCGACCTCGAAGGTCTACTGCCCGCGCGGGGACAACCCCGGCTTCCTCGCACTGCACAACACCCAGCAGCCGGTCATCCCGATGTTCACCTCCCTGAAGGAGCTGCGGCGGTACGCGGGCAAGGAGTCGAAGTACTTCGTGATCACCGGGGCCGAGGTGATCGACCTGCTGCCGACCGGCTACGGCTTCGTCCTGGACATGGAGGGCGACCACCGGATGGTCTTCGACGCGAAGGCCGTCGAGCAGATGGTCGACTTCGCGATGCGCCGGATGTACGGCTGACCCACGCTGGTACGTGGGAGAGCGCCCGGGAGGAATTCCTCCCGGGCGCTCGGCGTTCCGGGTGGCAGGAAGTTCATTGTTCAACTAAACTGGTCGCACAAGGAGGTCCCGCCATGCCCGCTGTGACTGTCGAGAACCCGCTCACCCTGCCGCGCGTCGCCGCCCCGGCCGACGCCGTCTCCCGCCCCGTGCTCGCCGTGACCACGGCACCTTCCGGCTTCGAGGGCGAGGGTTTCCCGGTGCGCCGCGCGTTCGCCGGGATCAACTACCAGTACCTCGACCCGTTCATCATGATGGACCAGATGGGGGAGGTGGAGTACGCCCCCGGCGAGCCGAAGGGGACGCCGTGGCACCCCCACCGCGGCTTCGAGACCGTCACCTACATCATCGACGGCGTCTTCGACCACCAGGACTCCAACGGCGGTGGCGGCACCATCACCAACGGTGACACCCAGTGGATGACCGCCGGGTCCGGACTCCTCCACATCGAGGCCCCGCCGGAGCACCTCGTCGTCAGCGGCGGGCTCTTCCACGGGCTCCAGCTGTGGGTGAACCTGCCGGCCTCCGACAAGATGATGGCCCCCCGCTACCAGGACATCCGCGGCGGCCAGGTGCAGCTGCTGACCTCTCCCGACGGCGGCGCGCTCCTGCGCGTCATCGCCGGTGAGCTCGACGGCCACGCCGGCCCGGGCATCACGCACACGCCGATCTCGATGATCCACGCGACGGTCCGGCCGGGTGCCGAGGTGACCCTGCCCTGGCGCGAGGACTTCAACGGGCTCGTCTACGTCCTCGCCGGGCGCGGCTCCGTCGGCGCGGAACGGCGGCCGGTCCACAACGGCCAGACCGCGGTCTTCGGCAAGGGCGGCGCGCTGACGGTCCGGGCCGACGAGACGCAGGACGGGCACACGCCCGACCTGGAGGTCGTCGTCCTCGGCGGCCGGCCGATCCGCGAGCCGATGGCCCACTACGGCCCCTTCGTGATGAACACCCAGGCCGAGCTGCGCCAGGCGTTCGAGGACTTCCAGGCGGGCCGGCTCGGCACGATCCCGGCGGTCCACGGGATGGGCGAGTAACGGACGCCGGAGCGGTCGGGAGAGGTACGGGTACGAGGCCGGGCACACGCCCGGCCCCGTCGTCGCGCCCGTACGCTCGGGCGGGCGTTCTCCGCGTACCGCGGGAGGACCTTCTCCGCGCACCGCGAGAGGACCTTCTCCGCGCACCGCGGTCGGGCCTTCTGCGCATTCGAGCCTGACGGAGCGTCACCCGTCCGGCCCGTCCTGCAGGACGACACACCGGACGGCGTGATCCGGTGGACGGGTGCAGCCCCCACCGCCGCAGCCCCGGAGCGCGCAGGGCCCCCCGAGCCCGCACCGTCCGTTCCTCCCCGAGCCCGTCCGCCGGGTCGCCGCATGGTGCGCCGCCCTGCTGCTCGTCGCGGGGGTCGCCGCCGTCGGCATCTGGCTGTGCGTCGTGTTCAAGACGGTGGTGACCCCCGTCCTGCTCGCCATCCTCGGCACCGCGCTCCTCGGGCCGCTCCACCGGCGCCTGCAACGGATGAAGGTGCGCACATCGCTCGCCGCCGGACTCACCGTCCTCGCCGTGCTCGCCTTCGTCGGCGGCGCCACCTACATCGTGGTCGTCGCGCTCATCGAGACCGGCGACCAGATCGTCGCCTCGCTGCGGCAGGCCGCCGACGACATCGCCCAGCACCTCGGCGCGGCCGGCACCTCGATCGACGACATCGCCAGGAACGCGCGGCGGCTGCTGGAGAAGTTCGGCGGGACCGCCGCCTCCGGGGTGATCTCGGGGCTGAGCGTCGTCGGCGAGGTGGCGGCCACCGCCCTGCTCGCCCTGCTGCTGATCTTCTTCTTCCTCCGCGACTCCGACAAGGCCGTCGGCGTCCTGCGCTCGCTCGCGCCCCGCTCGACCGGCGACACCCTGGAGGCCATGGGCCGCCGGGCCTTCGAGGCCGTCGAGGGCTTCATGCGGGGCACGACGATCGTCGCCCTGGTCGACGCCGTCCTCATCACCCTCGGACTGCTGATCCTGCGGGTGCCCGGCGCCGTCGGGCTCGGCGCGCTCGTCTTCGTCACGGCGTACATCCCGTACCTCGGCGCCTTCCTCTCCGGAGCCGTCGCCGTCCTCGTCGCCCTCGCCGACCGCGGCTTCGTCATCGCGCTGTGGGTCCTGGGTGTCGTCCTGGCCGTCCAGGTCATCGAGGGCAACGTCCTCCAGCCCATGATCCAGAGCCGGACCGTGCAGATGCACCCGGCCGTCGTCCTGCTCGCCCTCACGGCCGGGGCGTCCGTCGCGGGGATCCTGGGCATGCTGCTCGCCGTCCCCGTGACGGCGGCGTTCTTCGGCGTGGTCGGCGAGCTGCGGAGCCGTTACGAGACCCAGGGCACGGGCACGGGCACGGGAACGTCACCGGCACCGCCCGACACCGGTCCAGGCCCCGGTCCGGAACCGGTCTGACCGGTCCTCAGGTCGCCGCCGGAATGCCACCCGGCTCGAAGGAGGCCAGCATCTGCTCCAGGGCCACCTGGTCCGGGCCCACGAACGGGTCCGCGTCCGGGGCCATCGTGATCGTGTCGATCATCAGATCGGTCATCCGTACCGCCGGCGGCAGATGCGTGGACAGGACGATCTCCGGATTCATCTCCCGCAGCGGGGCGATCGTCGCCCGGTACCTGACCGGGTCCACCACGTGCACCCACGGACTGTCCACGGTCGCCCACAGCAGCTGCGCCTGCCGCAGTTCCTCGGGCTTGAGGTCGTTCGCGTGCCCGCTCTCGGCGAGTTCCCCGGTCGGCATCGGCCCGCCGAAGCAGTCGGAGCTGAAGCAGATGCGCGTCTTCTCGTCGTAGAAGCCGACCGTGGCGGGGTTGTCGAAGAGCGGCGGCCTGAAGGCGCGCAGCATGCGGTCACCGACGTCCAGGGACTGGCCTGGGTTGAGGAAGTAGACGCGGTCCATCGGCAGCGGACGCTCGGTGGACATGATCCCGGCGCCGATGAAGGTGGTCACGACCTTCGCCCGGGGCGCGGCCACCAGCAGGTCGAAGAGGCCGCCGGTGTGATCGCGGTCGGGGTGCGTGAGCCAGATCCAGCGGACGTCGGCGGGGTCCATGACCGCGCCGAGCGCGTTCACGAAGTTCCGGTCGGACACCGAGAGTCCGGTGTCGACGACGACCGGCTCCTTGGCCGTGAGGACGTACGCGTTGGCGGGGATGTGGCCGATTCCCGGCACTTCGAGGCTGTCGGCCAGGACGGTGGTGTCGCTCCCGACCTTGTGGGTGTCCATGGCAAGCTCCATGCTCCCCCCGGCGGCCGTACGACACCAGTCTCCTCCGCCGCCGCACGCCCCGCGAGACGGCCCCGCGGCCCGCCCCGGCCCTGCGGCGGCTCGGGGTGCTCCGTCACCGGCAGGCGTCCTCTCTGCGCCCCATCCAGCCCTCCGCAGGGAGCCTTACCGCCGCCGCCTCACGCGCAGCAGCCTTGCCCCGACGCCGGTTCGTTCAGTACGAACCAGATCGACTTGCCCTCGCCCCGCGGGTCCACGCCCCACGCGTGCGCCAGCATCTCCATCAGCACCAGGCCGCGCCCCGACGACGCCATCTCGCCCGGATGCCGCTTGTGCGGCAGCTCGTCGCTCCCGTCGGAGACCTCCACCCGCAGGCGGCGGGCGGCGTCGTCGCAGGTCACCTCCGCGACGATGAGGGCGTCGCCGTCCGTGTGGATGAGCACGTTGGTGACCATCTCGGAGACCATCAGGACCGCCGAGTCGACCTGGTCCCCGTCGGTCCAGTCGTGCAGCAGCTGGCGCAGGTGCTGGCGGGCCGCCGCAATCCGCTCCGGTTCCGCCTGGGCGACGGTCATCATCGTGCGGCGCGGCGCCTCGCGGACGGCCGCGCCCTGCCGGGAGAGGAGCAGGAGCGCGATGTCGTCCTCGCGCCGGTCCGCGAGCGGTCCGGTGGTGTGGTGGGAGCCGGGGCCGTGGACCGCCTCGACGAGGCTGTCGGCGAGGTCCTCCAGAGAGTCCCCCTCGTGCCCTTCGAGCAGCGCGCGGACGCGGTCCCAGCCGGTGTCGAGGTCGTGGCCTCCGGTCTCCAGGAGCCCGTCGGTGCACATCATCAGGGTCTCGCCGGGCTCCAGGGTGAACCGCGTGGTCGGATAGTCGGTGTCCGGGACGATGCCGAGGGGCAGCCCGCCGGCGGTAGGACGCAGGAGAACCGTTCCGTCGGTCATCCGGACCGCCGGGTCGGGGTGTCCGGCCCGGGCGAGGTCCACGACGCCGGTCACCGGGTCGATCTCCAGGTACAGGCAGGTCGCGAAGCGCGGACCACTGCCCACGACGTCCCCGCCGCCCCGGTGCACCCCCTCGCCACCGCTCCTCACACCCACGCTCATGCCCGCATCCGCGCCCGGGCCCGCGCTCACGCCCGCGTCCCGGTCCCCCTCGCCGTCCCCGTCGGTGATCCCGTACAGGAAGCGCGAGGCGCGGGACAGGACGGCGTCCGGCCGGTGGCCCTCGGAGGCGTAGGCGCGCAGGGCGATCCGGAGCTGGCCCATCAGCCCGGCGGCGCGGACGTCGTGGCCCTGGACGTCGCCGATGACGAGGGCGATGCGTCCACCTGGGAGCTGGATCATGTCGTACCAGTCACCGCCGACCTGCAGCCCTCCGCCGGTGGGGACGTACCGCGCGGCGACGTGCAGGCCGGGGATCCCGGGGCCGAGGACCGGCATCATCGTGCGCTGCAGGCCGAGCGACAGCTCGCGCTCGGACTCCGCCACCCCGGCCCGGGCGAGGGCCTGGGCGAGCATCCGGGCGACGGTGGTGAGGACGGACCGCTCGTCGGGGGTGAAGGCGACCGGGTGCTTGAAGGCGGCCATCCAGGCGCCCATGGTGCGGCCGGCGACGATGAGGGGAAGGTACGCCCAGGACTGCCGGCCGAAGCGCTGTGCGAGCGGCCAGGTCACCGGGAAGCGCCGCAGGTACTCCTCGGGCGTCGGCAGATAGATCGCCCGCCCGGTCCGTACGACCTCCGCCGCCGGGTAGTCGGTGTCCACCGAGATCGAGGTGAACGGCCCCTCGTCGCCCGCGCTGTGTCCGTGGTGGCCGATGATCGTCAGCCGGTCGCCGGCGACACCGAAGACGGCGAGTCCGTCGGGCGAGAAGCCCGGCATGGAGAGCGAGGCGGCCACCCGCAGCACCTCGGCCGTGGACCGGGCCTCGGCCAGCGCCCGGCCCGCGTCCAGCAGGAACGCCTCGCGCGAGCGGCGCCAGTCGCCGGTGATGGGCGTACGGGCCGCGGTGCCGGGCTGGGGTTCGGCGACCTCCTGGAGGGTGCCGACCAGCTGGTAGTCGTCCCCCTCGATGAGCGGCTTGGACCTGCTGCGTACGGTACGGATCACCCGTCCGTGCCCGTCCATGATCCGCAGCCGGGCCTCGGCGAGGGTCCCTTCGGCCACGGCGAGGTTGACGACCCCGTCGATCTCGTTCCAGTCGACGGGATGAAAACGCGAGCGTACGGCCGCTTCCGTCAGCTGGACGGGTTCGGCGGGCAGCCCGAGGAGCCGGGCCGCCTCCGCGTCGAGCGTGACGATCCCGGAAGCGTTGTCCCAGCGCCACAGGCCGGTCGCGATCGCGGCCAGGACGTCCTCGGTGCGCATTGCCCTACTTTATGAATATCGGACTCCAGGTCGCCACTGAGAGTATTCGAAAAGGGATCTTGGCCGGGCCGGTACCCTTGATGGGCCTGGATACGTCCGGGCTCCCCACCGATTCCGAAGACTGGATGAACGACGATGCATCGGTACAGGTCCCACACCTGCGGCGAGCTCCGCGCCTCTGACGTCGGCACCGACGTCCGGCTGAGCGGCTGGCTGCACAATCGGCGCGACCTGGGCGGCATCCTCTTCATCGATCTGCGCGACCACTACGGCATCACGCAGCTCGTCGCCCGGCCCGGCACGGCCGCCGCCGAGGTGCTCGACAAGCTGACGAAGGAGACCGTCGTCCGCGTCGACGGCAAGGTCGTCTCGCGTGGCGCGGAGAACGTCAACCCGGACCTGCCCACCGGCGAGATCGAGATCGAGGCCGCCGAGGTCGAGGTCCTGGGCGCGGCCAAGCAGATCCCGTTCACCGTCAACACCGACGACGGCGTGAACGAGGAGCGGCGCCTGGAGTACCGCTTCCTCGACCTGCGCCGCGAGCGCATGCACCGCAACATCATGCTGCGCTCGGCCGTCATCGCCGCCATCCGCTCCAAGATGGTGGCCCTCGGCTTCAACGAGATGGCGACCCCGATCCTGGCCGCGACCTCCCCCGAGGGCGCCCGTGACTTCGTGGTCCCGTCCCGGCTGAACCCGGGCAAGTTCTACGCCCTGCCGCAGGCGCCGCAGCAGTTCAAGCAGCTGCTGATGATCTCCGGCTTCGACCGCTACTTCCAGATCGCGCCGTGCTTCCGCGACGAGGACGCCCGCGCGGACCGTTCGCCGGGCGAGTTCTACCAGCTCGACGTCGAGATGAGCTTCGTCGAGCAGGAGGACGTCTTCCAGCCGATCGAGAAGCTCATGACGGAGATCTTCGAGGAGTTCGGCGGCGGGCGTCACGTCTCGTCCCCGTTCCCGCGGATCCCGTTCCGCGAGTCGATGCTCAAGTACGGCAACGACAAGCCGGACCTGCGCACCGACCTGGAGCTCGTCGACATCTCGGACGTCTTCGAGAACTCCGAGTTCAAGGCGTTCGCGGGCAAGCACGTGCGCGCGCTGGCGGTGCCGAACACGGGTGACCAGCCGCGCAAGTTCTTCGACTCGCTGGGCGACTTCGCGGTCTCCCTCGGCGCCAAGGGCCTGGCGTGGGTCCGCGTCGGCGAGGGCAACGCCCTCACCGGCCCGATCGCCAAGTTCCTCACCGAGGAGAACGTCAAGGTCCTCGCCGAGCGTCTGGGCCTGCAGCCCGGTCACGCCGTCTTCTTCGGCGCGGGCGAGTTCGACGAGGTCTCCAAGATCATGGGCCCGGTCCGGGTCGAGGCCGCCAAGCGCGCCGGCCAGTTCGAGGAGAACGCCTTCCGCTTCGCGTGGATCGTCGACTTCCCGATGTACGAGCGGGACGAGGAGACGGGCAAGATCGACTTCTCGCACAACCCGTTCTCGATGCCGCAGGGCGGCCTGGAGGCCCTGGAGACCCAGGACCCGCTGGACGTCCTCGGCTGGCAGTACGACATCGTCTGCAACGGCATCGAGCTGTCCTCGGGCGCGATCCGGAACCACGAGCCCGAGATCATGTTCAAGGCCTTCGAGATCGCGGGCTACTCGCGCGAGACGGTCGAGCACGAGTTCGCGGGCATGCTCCGCGCCTTCGAGTACGGCGCCCCGCCGCACGGCGGCATCGCCCCGGGCGTGGACCGCATCGTGATGCTGCTGGCGGACGAGCCGAACATTCGCGAGACGATCGCCTTCCCGCTCAACGGCAACGCGCAGGACCTGCTGATGGGCGCTCCGACGGAGCTGGACGAGGCGCGCCTGCGGGAGCTGAACATCCAGCTGCGCAAGCCGGTCGAGAAGACCGCCGAGAAGCCGACGGACACCCGCCCGATCACGGAGGCGGTCCACCCGGACGCGGCGCGGTAGTCACGCACCTTTTGAGCAACTGAAGGGCCCGGGCCCGTCTTCGGACGGACCCGGGCTTTTTGCTGTCGCTCAGAGGGATGAAGAAGCACATATCTGCCGGTGTGGAGGCGTTGGCATATGCCACGGTCGTCGTATGGCGACTGCGACCGAACCGACGGAGACGGCGGGCAAACACGTACCGTGGGAGGCATCACCGATCCGGGAGGAGTCTGCCGTGAGCGTCCTGTCTCAGGAGGGGTTCGAGGAACTCGCCCGTCTTGGCGAACGTGTGGACGAATCGCTGCGTCTGGAGTTCATCGGCGGGAAGATCGGGGAGAAGGCGTTGCCGGACGGCGACCACGGGCGGATCATCGAGTGGCTGACGCGACTGTGTATTCAGGCCGACGTGGGCTGGTGGCTCTACCCGGACCAGGGCCTGAGAATCGAGAAGTACCGCAAAGGCAATGCGCGACCCGACGGCTGCCTCGCGCCGAGCGACACGTTCGTGGGCCAGGGCGAGTGGGCGAGCGCCGACGGCGTGCTCATGGTCGTAGAGGTCACCTCCGGTGACTCCGACACCGGCCGCCGCGACCGCGTCGAGAAGCCCCGGGCCTATGCGGAGACCGGTATCCCCGTGTACTTGCTGATCGACCGGACGACCTGCGAGGTCAAAATCCACTCACAGCCGGACGGTGAGCGCTACGAGCTGGTCGCGACCGTGCCGTTCGGGAAGTCCGTCACGCTCCCCGAGCCGGTGGGATTCGAGCTGGACACCGAGCCCTTGAAGGACTGGGTGCGCTGAACCCCCATACCGCAGCCACCGCAGGTGCCCGGTTCGGGGGCGCGGAAGGCGCGGTCGCAGTGGTCGCAGTTCTGGAGCGGGTGCCTGGTGACCGGGGCGCGGAACGGTGGCAGGGGCGGGAGCTGGACGGCGAGGCGGTGGGCCAGGAGCGCGGCCGGGCGGTGCAGGGGTTCCGCGGGGAGCCCGGTGGTCAGGGCGTGTTGGACGGCCTCCGGGGTGAGGTCGCGTTCGAGCCAGGCGGCGACGCCGGGGGCGAGGTGCTCGGCGTCGGTTGCGGAGAGCAGCAGGCGCGGGTCCTCACGGCGGAGGCCGGAGAGGACGCCGAGAGCGGTCTGGAGCAGGTCGGGCGTGGCGTAGGCGGGCCGCGGTACGGCGGGCAGGGCGCGCCGCTGCGGCACGTCCTCCCGTCGGGCGGGGCGCTTGCGCTTCGGTCTCGGGTCGTCGTCGGCGGCCGTTCGGCCCGGCTGGTTGCAGGAGACCGTGCGGGTGACGATCCGTCCGCTGCTGGTGCGTTCGCAGGTGCGGCGCAGATAGCCGTGGGCCTCCAACTCCCGCAGGGCGGCGGCGATCCGCATTTTCCCCTCGGGGAAGCGGGCGGCGAGGGTCCTGATGTCGATGGACGCGCCGCTGGGCAGGGACTGGATGTGGACGGCCAGACCGATGGCGAGCAGCGACAACTCGGCGTGCTGGGCCAGGTGGTTGCCGATCACCGTGAAGCGGTTGGTGTGGCGGGAGTTGTCGTGGATGACGCCACCGGAACGCCGGTGGGGGTGGTTTTTCCCGCCGTTACGGGACTGGGCGTGGGGGCGCACGCTAGTGTTCTGGGCATCCATCGGGAAGTGGGCTTTCTTCCTTGATGGTCAGGCCCTCGCCTTGGGATTGCCGTCCCGGCGGGGGCCGACGCATGTCAGCGGTGAGGTGGTGTGTCGCGCTGAGCGTAGATCAAGCAACCCGTCCCAATGCCAGCCGAGTTGCTGTTTTTCACTCTGGTGAGTGAGACCGGCCTGCGGGGAGGAAGGGTGGGGCTTGGCGCGGTTCTTTCACCTCACATGTCTCGGTCCATGGAATCACCCCCGCCACCGGCGCCCAGCGGACGGGCTTCCGGTGCGCCAGTGCTTTACCGCAGGCCACGGCCAGGGGGCCGAGTTATCCATACGACCGCCCCCGCGATCGGGCGTATCCCCGTATCCGCGTATTCACCGAGGCCGCCGATCATCTCTATCCGGTTATGAGAAGCGATGTACGACGATCCACGTCTCTGCTTCTTCCGTGGAGACCGCGCACATCACCCGGCCGTCTTCCGATAGTGTCAGGAACTCCGAGTTTCCGGTACCGGCGCGAATTCGGGAAGGCAGATTCTCTCCGATCGGATCCCTCACATGGATCCAGCCAACTTCATGTCCGCGAGGAATGGGGGCCAGGATGTAGAATCCTCCATTCGTTACGAGACGATTGGCTGTTGCGTGAGCCGCCCACTGGCGGTCCAGTTGGGCGGGGGCGTCAGAAAGCGAATCGCTAATCGACGCCGTGGGTTCCACATCTACCCCGTTTACAGCGTAGATCGCGGACATGACATCGGGAAGCCCGGTAGGCGCCGCGTGATCCACCACCGTGAGGCCGCTGGCCTCGAGCTTCTGCTGCCATTCGGGTCGGCTGCCGTCATGGTCATGTGCAGAAGAAATGATGATCTCCGCCTTCCTTGTTGATTTCCAGGTATCTTTCCATGACTTGGGCATTCCTGCATGGCAGTGCAGGCCGGCGGGATCATGCGTGTGTTCCACGATCACCCGGTATTCGTGCTCAGTTTCGTACTGCCTGAAGTGCCCCCAATGGGTCGGATCCTCTGAATAGGCGTATCCGGCACCGGACTACTGGTCTCCTGGCCGGGCGCCCTCGAAGGAGTGGGTGACAATCCAGTCTTCGTATTCTTCGACCGAAATGGCACACAGTGACTTCCCGTCCACGGATACTGCGATGAAATCTCGGGACCCGGTCACGCTGGCGATTCGTGAAGGGAGGCGGGCCCTGACGGAGTCCCTCACTTTGATCCACCCCCTGGTGAAGCTTCCGGGATATGTGGCGAGAAGTAGGAACTCGCCGTCCTGGTCAAGGAGTGCCATGCGATCCGCCTCCTCATGCCAGAGGGTATCGACCCGATCTCTCGCGTTCGGGTCGGCATGGGGAACCGTAGCGGTCGGTCGCACGTGACCTCCTGCCACGAGGAGGGCTGCTTTCCTGGGGGGCGGCGCATCGCTGGACACCTCACCGCTCACCTCCTCCAGTCCTTGCTGACCCAGAGCACCAAGCCATCCTGGACTTCCGTGCTCTTCGTTCTCGTGTTGCTTCACCATGTTCCCCATCTTTCTCTGTAGAAAAAGTGGTGATCCCCGTCGGGCTTGTCTATAGCTCCGTGCATCCGCCATGTATCGGTGTAGCGGAAAACATCTCCGCATGAATTGTCCTACCCGAAGTTCACTCCGGTCTCGCTTGCGTCCACCTTCGGCTGCCCCGCATGGAAGTGAGGGCCGGCCCGGTCGAAGGTGTGCTCTACGGCGACCCGCGAACCCTCGCTGGTTTCGAATTGCCTGAAGGTCCCCAGTGGGTGGGGCTCGAAGAATAAAAATATCCCGGCGCATAGGCGCGGGTCACGTCACCTGTGACAATCCACTCGGCGTCAGGAGTCGTGCCGTAAGGCACGCCGGCTGCCTCGAACGCGGCCTTCTCCGCGTCGGCCCTGTGCTCGAAGGGGTTGTCCCGTTCCCCCTTGGGGGCACGGTCCCAATCCCCCAGCGGGTCGCTCCACGTGTGCGGATTGTGGACGTACGTCGCCGGGTTCGGGGCCGGGCTGAGGCCCAAGGGCTCCGGGGAGAGATATCGAGCGGATTCCGGGTCGTAGCAGCGGAAGTAGTTGTAGTGGATGCCCGATTCGGGGTCGATGTACTGGCCCGGAAAGCGGACCCGGGTCCGTGCGGTCGGCGGGCGGTACGCCGGGGGCTCGGGGCCCTGGTGTGCGAAAGGGCCTGGTGGGGGCGCCATGGCGACCGTCTTGGTTCGGCAGCCGGACGCCGCGGTCCGCCGCGTCCGTGCGCGTACGACGGTGGCCGCCGCCCCCCGGAGGGGGCAGCGGCCACGGCCGTGCGTACGCCCGAAAGCGGTCAGTCCTTCTTCGGCTCCTCCAGGCGCGGGAAGAGCACCGCGCCCTTCGTCACCGTCGTGCCCGCCGGGAGGCGGCCCCACTCGCCGGCCGACTGGACCGGCTGGGCGGCGAGGGCGCCCAGGGACGCCTCGGCGCCGAGGGAGTCCCAGAGCTTCTGGGAGGTCTCCGGCATGATCGGGTTCAGGAGGACCGCGACGCCCCGGAGGGACTCGGCCGCCGTGTAGAGGATCGTCGCCAGGCGGGCGCGGCCCGCCTCCGACTCGTCCTTGGCGACCTTCCACGGCTCCTGCTCCGTGATGTAGCCGTTGACCTGCTTCACGAAGTCGAAGATCGCCAGGATGCCGCCCTGGAAGTCCAGCTCCTCGCCGATCTTCGCGTCGGCGACGGCGACGGCCTTCGCCAGGCCCTCGTGGATCGCCGTCTCCGCGTCGCCGGCGGCCGGCGCCGCCGGCAGGGCGCCGTCGAAGTACTTGCCGACCATCGCCGCGACGCGCGACGCCAGGTTGCCGTAGTCGTTCGCCAGCTCGCTCGTGTAGCGGGCGGTGAAGTCCTCCCACGAGAACGAGCCGTCGCTGCCGAACGCGATCGCGCGCAGGAAGTACCAGCGGTACGCGTCCACGCCGAAGTGCGAGGTCAGGTCCTGCGGCTTGATGCCGGTCAGGTTCGACTTCGACATCTTCTCGCCGCCGACCATCAGCCAGCCGTTCGCGGCGACGCGACCCGGCACCGGCAGGCCCTGCGCCATCAGCATCGCCGGCCAGATCACCGCGTGGAAGCGCAGGATGTCCTTGCCGACCAGGTGCACGTTGGCCGGGAAGGTCTCCGCGAACTTCTCCGGGTTCTCGTTGTAGCCGACCGCCGTCGCGTAGTTCAGCAGCGCGTCGACCCACACGTAGATGACGTGCTTCTCGTCCCACGGCACCGGGACGCCCCAGTCGAACGTCGAGCGCGAGATCGACAGGTCCTGAAGGCCCTGCTTCACGAAGTTCACGACCTCGTTGCGCGCCGACTCCGGCTGGATGAAGCCCGGGTTCGCCTCGTAGAACTCCAGCAGCTTCGGGCCGTACTCGCTCAGCTTGAAGAAGTAGTTCTCCTCCTTGAGGATCTCCACCGGCTTCTTGTGGATCGGGCAGAGCTTCGTGCCGTCCTCGGCCTCGATGAGATCGCCCGGGAGCTTGTACTCCTCACAGCCCACGCAGTACGGGCCTTCGTACCCGCCCTTGTAGATCTCGCCCTTGTCGTACAGGTCCTGCACGAACTCCTGGACGCGATCCGTGTGCCGCTTCTCCGTCGTACGGATGAAGTCGTCGTTCGCGATGTTCAGGTGCTCCCAGAGGGGCTTCCACGCCTCCTCGACGAGCTTGTCGCACCATGCCTGGGGCGTGACGTCGTTCGCCTCGGCCGTGCGCATGATCTTCTGACCGTGCTCGTCCGTGCCGGTGAGGTACCACACCTTCTCGCCGCGCTGACGGTGCCAGCGCGTGAGCACGTCGCCTGCGACGGTCGTGTAGGCGTGGCCCAGGTGAGGAGCGTCGTTGACGTAGTAGATGGGGGTCGAGACGTAGAACGCCTTCGCCCCCTGCTTCTCGGATCCAGTGGCCGCCATGGTCGAAATCCTAACGGGCAGTTCAAGATCCACTCACATCGATAACGCGGGGTGGGACGGGGCGGGCCCACAGCGGTGCGCGGGGAGGGGGAGGGGGCGGTCCGGTCGTGACCGTGGACCTTGTCGGTCCACGGTCACGCCCACACCACGATCACGGGATCGGGGGTCAGAGCTGCCAGTCGGCGAGCAGTCCGCGGTAGAACGCGGAGTGCGCGGTCTCGGACGGGGTCGCGCCGGCCAGGAAGTGGCCGGTACGGGGAGCGGTGAGCTTACGGAGGTAGTCGAAGGCCTTGTTGTCCTCCTCGCCCCAGGCCACGAACTGCCAGTGGATCGGGCGGTCGGCGGCCTCGGCGAGCGCCTGGGTGGCCGCGGTCTTCGACTCGGGGGCGCCGTCGGTCTGGAAGACGACGAACGCGGGCCGGGTCGGGTCGGTCTTCTCGTGGTGGGCGAGGACCTCTTCGACGGCGCGGTGGTAGTTCGTACGGCCCAGGCGGCCGAGGCCCGCGTTGATCTCCTCGATACGGCCCTCGAGGCCCGCGGGGCGGAGCTCGGCGGTGCCGTCGATGTCGGTGGAGAAGAACACGGCGGTGACGGTGGCGTCCTCGTCGAGGTGCGCGGCGAGGGCGACGGTCTGCTCGGCGAGGCGCTGCACGGAGCCGTCCTTGAAGTACCCGCGCATCGAACCGGACCGGTCGACGACGAGGTACACGGCGGCCCGCGCTCCGACGAGCCCCTGCTTCTTGAGCACGGCCCCGGCCGCCTTGTACGCCTCGACGAGGTACGGGGCGTCCGCCTTGACCCGGGAGAGGGTGGTGGCGGTCGTGGCGGTCGTGGCGGGGGCGGGCTGAGCCTCGGAGGCGTCCGTGTCCGGCGCCTCCGCCTCCGCCTCCGCCTCCGCCGCTGCGGCGACCGGCTCGGGGGCGGGATCGGCGACCGGCTCGGGAGCCGGCTCCGGGGCGGGCTCCGCAGCGGCGGCTGCCACCGGTTCCACGGCCGTGTCGTCGGACGCGTCCGCGTCCTCGGTTTTCGGCTCGTCCGCCGCGGTGGCGTCGGTGTCGACCGTCGCCTCCGGTGCGGCCTCGGTCTCCTCGGCCGGGTTGGCGACCTCGGCGACCTCGACGTCCTCGGCGGCTTCGGTGACGGCGCCGTCGGCCTCCGCCTCCGGCGTCGCGTCGCCGTCGCCCTCCGTGACCTTCTCGGCGGCTGGCTCGGGAGCGTCCGTGCGCTCCACCGTCGTGTCCGGCAGCTCGGTTGCCTCGGGCTCGGCCACGACAGCCGCCTCGGCGTCCGCCGCCTCGGCCGCCTCCGCCTCCGGCGCCTCGACGGCCTCCGCCTCGACGGCCGCCTCCGCGACAGGCGCCTCGTCGGTTGCCTCCGCCTCGACGGCCTTCGCCTCCTCGGCCGTCTCCGCCTCCTCGACGGCCTCCGGCGCCTTCTGCGCCTTCGGCTCCGCCGGCCTCGCGTTCGGGACCTTCGGGTTGTCGAAGGCCGCCGCCACCAGGTCGTCCGCGGCGCGCTTCGCCGCCACGTCCGGCGTGTCGGTCGTGTCGGTCGTGTCCGGGGTGGTGCGCTCGGGCGCGGTCTCCGACGGGGTCGGGGACGGCAGCGTCACCGACCGGGGCTCCTCGGACGTCGTCTTCTCCGCCGGGGTCGGCGACGGGAGTGTCACCGACCGGGGTTCCTCAGACGTCGCGCGGTCCGCCTGGGGCGGGACGGAGGTTGCCGGAGTTTCGTCGTGCTGGTCCGCACGATCGCGTCCGAACACCTTGCGCAGCAAGCTCCGAATGCCCATGGGCGAGGCCTTTCGCATGAGTTGGGTGCGATGAATGTCCGTACTGGGAGGAATCATCCCTGGCCAGGGCGGACACGTAAGGTTAGCGGCCCCGGGTGTGTCGCCATCGGCGCCCCAAGCACCCCCCGAATGCCCCCGGTTTCCGCGCATTCATCCGACGTTCACTCCGGCGCCGCCCCTGTGCAGAAGTGCGCACATAGCGTCGCCGCCGACGGATTCCCGACGCCATGTCGGGACCATGGCGGCGCACTGTGCGCCGGAGGAGGACGAAGTGCGCAAACTGCTGCCCCTGCTGAGCACCAACCCGCACGGAGGCGGCCGTTCCGCCCTCACCTGCCGGTTCCGTTGCGGCGACGCCTGCTTCCACGAGGTGCCCAACACCAGTGACAACGAGTACGTCGGCGACGTCATAGCCGGTGCCTACTCCCGCCGCTCCCTGATGCGCGCCGCCGCCGTCGTGACCGTCGCCGCCGCCGCCGGTGGCGCTGTCGTCGGCAACGCGCCGGTGGCCGAGGCCCGGACGGCTCACGGCCAGAGGCCCGGCAGGGTCGACGGCGCCCGCGGCCTGCGCTTCGCCCCCGTCGCGCCCAACACCGCCGACCGGGTCTCCGTCCCCGCCGGCTACGAGCAGAACGTCGTCATCCGCTGGGGCGAGCCGATCCTCCGCGGTGCCCCGGCCTTCGACGCCGACAAGCAGACCGCCGCGGCCCAGGCCGGACAGTTCGGCTACAACAACGACTTCCTGAGCCTTCTCCCCCTCCGGGGCGAGCACGGCCGTCAGGTCCTCGTCGCCAACCACGAGTACACCGACGAGATCCTGATGTTCAAGGGGTACGACTCCGAGAACCCGACCCGCGAGCAGGTCGAGATCGCCTGGGCCGCCCACGGTCTCTCCGTCGTCGTGGTCCAGGAGGAGCACCGCTCCGGCAAGCTGACCCCGGTCACCCGCCACCCGCTCAACCGCCGGCTGCACACGACGTCCGAGTTCGAACTGACCGGGCCCGCCGCCGGCAGCGACCTGCTCAAGACGTCCGCCGACCCGTCCGGCCGCACGGTCCTCG
Organism: Streptomyces sp. NPDC029139; assembly: GCF_055564335.1. Lineage (NCBI taxonomy): Bacteria > Bacillati > Actinomycetota > Actinomycetes > Kitasatosporales > Streptomycetaceae > Streptomyces > Streptomyces sp. NPDC029139. The sequence continues at coordinate 335,150 of NZ_JBVHWN010000004.1, forward strand.
GCACGCTCAACAACTGCGCCGGCGGCACCACCCCGTGGGGCACCACCCTCCACGGGGAGGAGAACTTCAACCAGTACTTCGCCAACGGGTCCAGCCCCACCGACAAGCGGTACGGCATCGGCTCCGGCGCCACCGAGCGCAAGTGGGAGCGGTTCGACAAGCGCTTCGACCTCAAGCAGGAGCCGAACGAGGTCCACCGCCAGGGCTGGGTCGTCGAGCTCGACCCGTACGACCCGGACTCCACGCCCAAGAAGCGCACCGCGCTGGGCCGGTTCAAGCACGAGGCCGCGCAGCCCCGTCTGACCGAGGACGGCCGTCCGGTCGTCTACATGGGTGACGACGAGCGCTTCGACTACTTCTACAAGTTCGTCTCCTCGAAGCGGATGAAGAAGGGAAACTCGCGGGCCGCCCGTGAGCACAACCTCACCCTGCTCGACGAGGGCACGCTGTACGTCGCCAAGCTGACCGGCGACAGCCCGCAGGACATCGACGGCACCGGCAAGCTCCCGAACGACGGCGAGTTCGACGGTTCCGGCCAGTGGATCCCCCTCGCCACCGGCGACGTCTCGCACGTCCCCGGGATGACCGCCGAGGAGGTGTACGTCTTCACCCGCCTCGCCGGTGACAAGGTCGGCGCCACCAAGATGGACCGCCCCGAGGACGTCGAGCCGTCCCCGCGCTCCGGCCGCGTCTACGTCGCGCTCACCAACAACTCCAACCGCGGCAAGGGCACCAACCCGGGCGCCGACGAGGCCAACCCGCGCAACCTCAACAAGCACGGCCAGATCCTGGAGCTCGCCGAGCACTGGGACGACCCGGCCTCCGACGGGTTCGCCTGGCGCCTCTTCCTGGTCGCCGGCGACCCGAACGACCCGGCCACCTACTTCGCCGGCTTCCCCAAGGAGCGGGTCTCCCCCATCTCCTGCCCGGACAACGTCGCCTTCGACCCGTACGGCAACCTGTGGATCTCCACCGACGGCAACCAGCTCGGCTCGCACGACGGTCTGTTCGGTGTCGCCACGCAGGGCGAGCGGCGCGGTGAGCTCAAGCAGTTCCTGACGGTCCCGGCCGGCGCCGAGACCTGCGGGCCGATCATCCAGGACCGCCGCGTGGTCGTCGCCGTGCAGCACCCGGGCGAGCTCGACGGCGCCTCCGTCGAGAACCCGAAGTCGGCGTGGCCCGACGGTCCCGGCAAGCTGGTCCGCCCGTCGGTCGTCGCCGTCTGGCGCAAGGACGGACGCGACATCGGCGTCTGAGCCGAAGGGCGGTGGTGTGAGGGCCTGGGGGGCGTCCTCACACCACCCCCAGGCCCTCCCGGAACCGTACGAACTGCTCTTCCGGGTCGCCGGTGTACGACCAGGGCGCCCACGTCGCCCGGGCCCCGAGCATGCCGAGCACCTCCCGCGCCACCTCGACCTGCCCCGCGTAACAGGCGGCATGGGCGAGGTAGTTGAGGTCCGGCACCTCCTCCGGGGCGACCGGGCGGCCCGGCTCGCGGCCGCCGATCCAGCGGGCGTGCGTCCGGCGCAGCTCCGTGACCGCGAGCTCGTGCTTCCAGTGCTGGTCGAAGCCGCGCACCGGGCCCCGCCCGAGCGCCCCGTCCGCGATGTAGCGGTACTCCTCCACGCGCGCGACCTGGACGAGTACCGGCAGCGGCGACCCGGGCGGTGCCACGCCCGCCGCGTCCCGGGCGAAGTCGTACATCGCGCCGTGCGTGCCGTGCCACCGCGCCGACCAGTAGCGGAGCAACTGCGTGTGGCCCTCGGTGTTGTACGGGTCCCTGCGCCGGAGCTCGTCGAACCAGTGCCGTAGCTCGCGGCGGGGGACCCCGCCCTCGTAGAGCCGGGCGACCGACAGCAGCGAGACCCAGGGCATCGGGTCGGCGGGTGCCGCCCGGGCCGCGCCGAGGCAGGTGTCGACGGTCGCGTCGAGCCGTCCCCGGTCCACGGTGCTGCCCCGGCCGGCCGCGATGGCCGTGTCGAAGACCCGGACCACCTCGGTCGCGGCGCGCAGCACCGCCGCGTCCGGATCGTCCGGCTCGGCCGCCCGCCATGCCTCGACCGTGGAGCTGCCGGCGGCGGCGTGCGCGAGGAGCCGCAGCCGGTGCGTACGGCGGGGCCAGTCCTCACCGGTGGCCCGCAGGAGGTCCCGTACGCCCTGCCAGCGGCCGATGACCATGTCGTGGCGCGCCTCGGTGAGCGCACGGTCCCCGTAGTCCGGGTCGAAGCCGGGGGTGAAGCGCGCCGGGCGGGACCGTCGGCGAAGAGCGGCCATCCGGGTCCTCCCTCAGAAGTCGGATACCAGAAGTCGGATTCCAGGAGTCAGGGTCGGCAGTCGGCAGTCGGCAGTCGGCAGTGAGGCGTCGGGCGTCAGAAGTCGGTCGCGAGCGATTCGTCCGCGCGGCGGGTGCGCGGGGCCGTCGGTCCGAACGGTGCCGCGGCGGCCAGCGCGCGGGCCGCGTCGAGCCGGGCAGGGCGGTAGTACGTGCTTCCCTTCCGCCAGTAGACCAGCATCGGCACGAGTCCGACGACCAGCCCGCCGAGGCCGATGACCAGGGCGGTCGTGGACAGTTCACCGAGCGACTCGACGAACGCCCACAGCATGAAAGCGGCGCCGAGCAGCGGCCAGGCGCCGCCGACGAGGAAGTTCCGTACGGAGGTCAGCAGCATGCCCTTGTAGGCGACGACGGCGGCGATGCCCGCCAGGCCGTAGTAGAACGCGATCTGAAGTCCGATCGCGGAGACCGCGTCGCGGAGGATCGACCCCACGGAACCCGCGGCCGCCGCCGCGCCGAACATCAGCAGCGCGGCGGCCCCGACGGCGGCGATCGCCACCCACGGGGTGTTCCAGCGGGGGTGAACGGTCCCGAGCGCGGCCGGCAGGGTGCGGTCGCGGCCCATCGCGAACAGCGAGCGGGTCACCTGGATGAGGGTGGTCTCCAGGGTGGCGACCGTGGACAGCAGGACCGCCGCGATCAGCAGCTTGCCGCCGACCCCGGGCCAGATCTCCTGGCCGAGGACGGCGAGCACGTTCGCCCCGGCGGCCTCGATCCGCCCGGCGCTCAGCAGCACGTTGACCGCGACGGTGAACGCCTCGAAGAGCAGGAAGACGAAGGCGACGCCGACGAGGGCGGCGAATCCCGCCGTACGGCGGCTGTCGCGGGTCTCCTCGCTGAGGTTGCTGGTGACGTCCCAGCCCCAGTAGTAGAACGCGGCGATCAGCGCGCCCGAGGCGAAACCGGCCGGTCCGTCGAAATGGCCGAAGCCGAACCAGGACCAGTCGAAGGCGGTGGCGTGCCCCCGGTGCAGCACGGCGGCGAGGACGAAGACGAAGAGGATCAGCATCTCGACGCCCGACATCAGCAGTTGGGCCCGGACGGTGAGCCGGGCACCGCCCAGGACCACCAGCAGCATCATCAGGAACCAGCCGGCGCCGACTGCGGCGGCCAGCGGGGTGTTGTCGGCGAGGTCCGGATCGATCAGGGAGAGGGTCATCGCGCCGGCGGGCAGTGAGCCGGCGACCATGAAGACGGTGGCGGAGACGACCAGGGCCCAGCCGGAGAGGAAGCCGAGGAAGGGGTGGAGGGTGCGGCCGACCCAGGAGTACCCGGCGCCGGCGTTGACGTCGATCCGGCCGAGGCGGGCGTAGGCGAGGACGATGCCGAGCATCGGTATCGCGCAGTAGAGCAGCGCCGCCGGTCCGGCCAGACCGACCGCGCCGAAGAGGACGGCGGTGGTGGCGGCCAGGGAGTACGCGGGTGCGCTGCCCGCGACGGCCATGACGACCGTGTCGAAGGTCCCGAGGACATTGGGCTGAAGGCCTCTGCCGGTGGCGGTGCGCATGGCGGATGTCCTTGGGGGCACGTGGGGGTGGTGCAGGACGAAGTGACCGAGTCGCCGGGTCACTTGTTCGCCGGAACGAGCACGGATCAAGGTGAATCGAGCGCATCGTAGTCGCATGCGTGGATTCCGGTAACGGCGGTATGGAGGGTTCCGTTCGGTGACCGCCGGTAAGGGCATCCGTACGCCCCGCGTCGGGTGTTTAGTCCCTCTCGCGGCGGGGAGTGGCGATGGCGCGGGCCGCCTGAACCTCCTGGCGCAGGGGCTCCAACGCCCCTTCCTCGTCGCCGGTCAGCTCCGCCCGTACCTCCACGAGCACGTCGCTGCTGCGCAGTCCGTCCGCGAGCTCCCGCAACTGCTGCTCCACCGCCTCCACTTCCGCCGGGTCGGGCGCCGGGGCGCCGTGGTCGACCCGGACGCGGGCGGCGGTGGTCGCGTCGACGATCCGCTCCACGGCGACGACCAGCGGCCACCAGGCGGAGGCCACGGTGCCGGTCGGGGGAGGCTCCGTCAGGGCGCGCTGGAACTCGGACCGTACGGCCGACAGGTCGCGGTAGAGCGCGCGCCGGGCCCGTACCCGGGCGGCGGGCTCCTCCTCCTCGGGCGGGCAGAACGCCCGCCGCACATAGGTCGCCGTGTCGGCGACCGCGTCCGCGAGCCGGTCGCCGATGCGGGTGTGCCAGGACTCCGGCCACAGCAGGTATCCCGCGACCAGGGCGATCGCGCAGCCGATGAGCGAGTCGTAGAGCCGGGGCAGCACCAGGTCGAAGCCCTGGCGGTTGAGGAGGTCGGAGAGCAGCAGGATGACGGGGGTGATCGCCGCGGTCTGGAAGGCGTACCCCTTCGCGGAGAAGGCCGGGATCAGCGCGGCGAGCACCAGCATCACCGGCACGTCCCACCACCCGCGGGGCACCTGGGCGAGCACCAGCGCGGCGACGACCAGACCGGCCGCGGTGCCGGCGGCGCGCAGCACGGCCCGGGAGAAGACGGAGCCGAAGTCCGGCTTCAGGACGAAGGTGACGGTGAGGGCGACCCAGTAGGAGCGGGGCACGTCGATGAGCGAGACCAGCGCCTGGGCGAGGCCGATGCAGAGTGCGAGCCGCAGCCCGTACCGCCAGGACGCCCCCGAGAACAGCACGGCGCGCGTCGCGCGGCGGGCCCGTACGCGCAGCGCGGCGGGCCGGCCGAGCCGGTCGTCCACGTTGAAGGGCTTCGGCTCCGCCTGGTGGACGACCGTCGCCGCGTGGCGCAGGGCCTGGTCGACGGCCTTCTCGGAGGGGCGGGAAGCCACCGGGAGGTCCAGGACGGGGGTGCCCGTGCGGCCTTCCTCGATCGCGTCGGCCAGCTCGCGCACGGCCTCCGGGATCCGGTCGGGCAGCGGGCGGTGGAACCGCCGCGCCGCCTGGTGCGCGGCGGGCGCGGCCTCCACCAGCGGGATCACCACGTTCAGCTGGGCCAGCAGCCGGACCAGGGTGGGCGCGCGGCCGTGCTCCCGGGCGCGGCGGGCGAGGACGAGGTCGTAGGACTGGTTGAGGGAGGTGGTGACGGCCTGGCGCTTCTCGTCGTACGCGTCCGTGCCGGCGGCTTCGAAGAGGTCGGCGAGGGTCCGGTAGGTGCCGGCCACGGCCGCCCGCTCCGGGACGCCGCCGCGCAGCGGCCAGCCGAGCAGGGTCAGCACGAGCACGACGAGCCCGCCGAGGGTGAGCAGCAGCGGCGCCGTCCACCAGGGGTCGGGCATGGGCAGTCCGGCGCCGACGACGGCGTTGAGGAGGAGCAGCAGGCCGGAGACGGAGGCGACGGCGCCGATCGAGGAGATCATCCCGGAGACGAGCGCGACCAGGGTCAGGACGGCGACGGCGAGCCATCCCTGGCCGAAGACGAGGGCGCCGAGGGTGACGCCCAGCGCGCCGAAGAGCTGGGGCACGGCGATGTTGTAGAACCGCATCCGGTACGCGTCGGCGGTGTCGCCGATGACGCCGGAGAGGGCGCCCATGGAGACCAGGGCGCCGTAGACGGGCCGGTCCACGGCCAGGCCGACGGCGAGGGGCGCGGCGAGCGCGATCGAGGCGCGGGCGACGGCGGCCCAGGGGATGGGCGCGGTGGCCGGTCGGAGTCCGGCGGTCAGCCAGGGAGGTGGGGAGAGCCGAGGGGTGCGCGCCATGCCCCCAACTTACGGCGCGCCGGACCGGAGCCCCTGCCCATGACCCCACGGTCACCGGGGCGGGACTCAGCTGCGGTAGCTCTCGACCTCCGCCGCCGGGCGGACCGCCGCCGTGTCCGGATCCTCGCCGAACTCGGCCTTGGCGCGGCGCTGGCGCAACAGGTCCCAGCACTGGTCCAGTTGCACCTCCAGTTCGGCGAGCCGGGTCAGCTCCTCGGGGAGCAGTCCGCCGACCCGCTGCCGCAGGGCGCGTTCCTCTTCGACGAGGGCGCCGATGTTCGCCAGGATCTGCTCGTCGTCGTGCATGTGGTCCATGTAATCCAGCGTGGCGGATCAGCGGCCCGCGTGCAGGTCGAGGTCGGCGAGCACGGCCCGGTGGTCCGTCCCCACGAGGTCGAGGAACCGCACCCCGCGCACCCGGAAGTCGTCGCTGACCAGCACGTGGTCGATCTGGACGTACGGCGGCAGCCGCTTCTCCCTCGGCCAGGTCGGGGTCCGCGCGGCGCCCGCGAGCCGGGCGGCGTCGTGCAGCCGGCCGGCGTCGAGGACGGAGCGGAAGGCGGCGTGGTCCTGGGAGGCGTTGAAGTCGCCGGCCAGGAGCACGGGCCCGGCGTCGCGGTCGGCGGCGGCGGCCTCCGCCACCCGCCGCAGCTCGCGCTTCCACAGGTGGACCTGGCGCGGGACCGGCGGCAGCGGGTGCGCGAGCCGGAGCCGCACGGTCCGGCCGCCGATCCGCGCGGTGGCGCCGGGCATCCCCAGCGCGGCCGGGATCGCGGGCCGGTAGGTGAGCGGGTACGCGCTCAGGATCACCGAGCCCCTCGACCCGGCCCCGTCCACGACGGCCCGGTGGGGGTGGCTCGTGACCAGGGCGGTGGTGAGGACGCGGACACAGGCGGGATCGCACTCGGAGACGTACACGAGCCGCGATCGCTCCCGCCGTACGGCCCGCACCAGGTCCTCGGTGGCCTCGCCGAACTCGACGTTGGCGGCGAGCACCCGGAGCCGTTCGACGACGGGTCCGCGGGCGGTCGTCGTGTCCGCGCCGTACGGCAGGGCGAACCAGACGGTCACCGCGACCACGAGCGCCGCCCATGCGGCGAGCGGCCACCGCCGGGCGGCCAGAGCGAGCAGCAGCGCCAGGGCGGCCGGGACGGTCAGCCAGGGCAGGAAGGACAGCAGCTGGGGTACGGGGGTGACCGCGTCGGTGTCCAGGAGCCGGCAGCCGGTGACCACGCTCGGTACGGCGACCAGCAGCCCGGCGGCCCCGGCGGCGGGTCGCCGTCCGGGCCGCCGGGGCGCGGTGGTCTCGGCCACGGAACTGGGGGATCCGGTCGGGTCCGGAGCGTCAGTGCCGCAGTGCCTGGCCGATCTCCGCCTTCGTCTCCCCGGAGAGGGTGCGATTGCTGCGGGCGGTCCCGGCCTTGGACTTCCCCGGCTCGACGCCGCCGATGGTCAGGACCACGGAGTCGAGCAGACCGCCGCCGCTGTCACGGAAGTTGACCATGATCGTGTAGTCGGCGCTCTTGGTCTGGGGGTTCGTGGCCGTGATCTCCGCGGTGGTCCGGTCCCCGTCCGCCTTCGTCGGGCCCGCCTTCACGTCACCGGTGGCGTTCACCCCGTCCTTGACCTGGTCCATCCGCTCCTGGGCGGCCGAGGCCGCGGCGGCGGTGGCGGAGTTGACGATGTCCCCGGCCTTCTGCCGGTCCTCCTCGGTGCAGCCGGTGAGGGTGGCGGCCAGGGTCAGGGCCGTCGTCAGGACGAGGAGCGGGGTGGCGACGCGAGCGCGGGTGCGGATCACACCGCGGCCTTACGGAAGGACGTGTCGTCGGTGGCCAGCGCCCAGATCACGAAGATCGAGACGGCCATCGAGAACAGCGCCCACCACGGGTGGTACGGCAGGAAGAGGAACTGGGCGATGACGTTCAGCGAGGCCAGGGCGATGCCTCCCATGCGCCCCCACTCGGAGCCCTTGAGGATCCCGGCGCCGGCGGCGGCGACGAGGATGCCGAGAATCAGATGGATCCATCCCCAGCTGGTCAGGTCGAACTTGAAGACGTAGTCGCCGACGCGGCTGTAGACGTCGTCCTCGGCGATGGCGGCGATGCCCTGGAGGACGTCCATGATGCCGATGACCAGCATCAGGACACCGGCGAACATCGTGCCTCCGGAGGCCCAGGCGGCGCTGGAACCGGTGGACTGCTTGTGGGGTGCGGTGTTCTGGCTCATGGGCTCATCGTCCGGCCGCCGAGCCCGGACGGAGCGTTCAGCTGGGCCGTACGAGTGAGGCGAGGAACGCGCCGAGCGCCGCGTCGAACTCCTCCGGCCGCTCCAGGTTCGGCAGGTGCGCGGCCCGTTCGACGACCACGAGCGTGGAGTGGGGCAGCAGCGCGTGCATCGCCTCCGCGTCCGCGACGGGGGTGTACGTGTCGTCGCGGCCGACGACCACCAGGGCGGGCACGGAGACGGTGGTGAGCACATACGTGTAGTCGGGGCGCTCGGCCCGGCCGCGCAGGGCCGCCGCCGCGCCCTCGGGGTGGGTGGCGCACATCATCCGGTGGACGGCGGCCGCCGCGTGGGTGTTGTGGGGCGCGACCATCCGGTCGAGCACCTCGTCGGCGTACCCCTTCATGCCCTCGCGGACGATCCGGTCCGCGAGGGCGCGGCGGCCGGCCTTCCCCTCCTCGGTCTCGGCGGCGGGGAAGGTGTCGGCGAGGAAGAGGCCCCGGATCCGGGCGGGGAAGAGGCGGTGGCACTCCATGGCGATCTGGCCGCCCATGGAGAGCCCGCCGAGGACGAACTCCTCGATCCCGAGGTGGTCCAGGAGCGCGAGCTCGTGGAGCCGGCGGAGGCCGGACCGGACGGAAACGGCTTGCCCCGATGATCCTGGACATCTAGCATCCAGGATATGAGGATGAACGAGGGCGTCGAATGGGCGCTGCACAGCTGCCTCAACCTGGCCTGGATCGGGCCGGAGCGGGCGGTGACGGCGGCCCGGCTCGCGGCGTACCACGAACTCCCCGCCGCCTACCTCAACAAGCAGCTCCAAGCCCTCTCCCGCGCGGGCATCGTCAGCTCGGTCTCCGGCCCCAAGGGAGGCTTCCGGCTGGCACGTCCGCTCGACCGGATCACCCTCATGGACGTCGTCACGGCGATCGAGGGCCCGGAGGAGGCGTTCCGCTGCTCGGAGATCCGGCAGCAGGGGCCCGGTGCTGGCCCCGCCGGGAGTTACGCCGCCGAGTGCGCCATCGCGGGCGCGATGGGAGCCGCGGAGCTCGCCTGGAGGCGGGAGCTGGCGGCCCGGACCCTGGACGACGTACGGGAACAGGCGGAGCGTCAGGCGCCCGCGGCCCCGGAGCGCATCCGCCGCTGGTTCGCCCGTGCCTAGGTCTCGCGTGAACGCCTTCGTGAGCGCCTGAGTTCTTCGTTCGACGCGCCCTCCCGGCCGGGAGGGCTTTTCATGGAAGGGATTCTGGATGTTAGATATCCAGATTGAACGTGGCGCGTGGGCCCGGGTCGGGGCGGTCACGCTCGGCATCTTCACCGTGATGACGGCGGAGCTGCTGCCGGTCGGTCTGCTCACCCCGGTCGCGGCCGAGCTGAAGGTGTCCGCCGGTACGGCGGGCCTCATGATCACCGTCCCGGGGCTGGTGGCCGCCGTCTCCGCCCCGCTGATCGCCCTGCGGGCGGCCGGGGCCGACCGACGCACGGTCCTCGTCGGCCTCATGGCGCTCGTCGCCGTCGCCGGCCTGGCCACCGCGGCCGCCGGTCACTTCGCGGTGGTTCTCGCCGCCCGGGTCCTGCTCGGGGTCGCCATCGGCGGCTTCTGGGCTCTCGCGGGCGGTCTGGCGCCCCGGCTCGTCCCGGCCGGCGACGTGGGACGCGCCACCGCCGTGATCTTCGGCGGGGTCTCGGCCGCCTCCGTGCTCGGCGTCCCCGCGGCCACCGTGGCGGCGGAATGGACCGGCTGGCGCGGGGCGTTCGCGGCTGTGGGGGTCGTGGCGGTGGCGGCGACGGCCGGTCTGGCGGCGCTGCTGCCGCGCCTGCCGGGCGAACGACGCGCTCCGGGACTCCGCCGGGGCGCCCGTCCCGGGGGCCGTACCGGCGTCCGCTCCGGCCTCACCGCGCTGTCGCGGCTGCCGCGCGAGAACACCCGCGTCCGCACCGGTCTGCTCCTCACCCTCCTCCTGGTGACCGGGCACTTCCTCGCGTACTCCTTCGTGCGGCCCGTGCTCGCCGAGCACTCCGGTGTCGCCGAGAACCTCGTCGGCGTGCTGCTCCTCGGGTACGGAGTCGCGGGCGTGGCCGGGAACTTCCTCGCCGCGCCCGCGGCCGGCCGCTCCCCCCGCCGTACTCTCGCCGTCATCTCCGCCGGCCTGACCGCCGTGCTCCTGGCGTTCGCCCTCGCCCGCGGTGCGACCCCTGCCGGTGCCGGACTGCTGCTCCTGTGGGGGCTCGCCTACGGCGGGGTCTCCGTCGGGCTTCAGTCGTGGTTCATGGCCGCCGCGCCCGACGACGTGGAGACGGCGACCGGCCTCTACGTCAGCGTCTTCTGCCTCTCGATCGCGCTCGGCGCCCTCCTCGGCGGGCTGCTCGTCGACGCGACCACGCTCGTCGCGGTGCTCTGCACGGGCGCCGCGCTCACCCTGGCCGCCTGCACGGCGGCCGTACGTCACGGAAGGACACCCCTGTCATGACCCACGGCGACCAGCGCACGATCACCAACCCCGACACGCTCCACGACCCGTCCCCCTTCGGCTACAGCCACGCCGCCTCCGCCCCCGGCGAACTCGTCTTCATCGGCGGCCAGTACGCCTCCGACGCGACCGGCGCGCCCGTCCCCGGGGACTTCTCCGCCCAGGTCGAGCTGTCCTTCACCAACCTGCGGCGCGCGCTCGAGGGCGTGGGGCTCGGCTTCGAGCACGTCGTGCGCCTCGGCTCGTACGTCGTCGACCACGACCTCGGGAAGCTGGAGGTGCTGGGCAAGGCGCTGCACAGAGCCTTCGGCGACCGGCTGCCCGCGCAGACGCTCAGCGGGGTCGCGTCCCTGGCGCTGCCCGGGATGCTCTTCGAGGTCGACGCGGTCGCGGTGCGGCCGGCGGCCTGAGTCCCGGCGTGACGGGCACCCCGGTGCCCTCTGGCTGCCTGAGTCCCGGCGTGAACGGGCGCCCCGGTGCCCCCGGCCCGGTCAGGTTGCGGGGGCGGGGGTTCCGGGTGTGCCCTGGAGGGTGCAGGGGGGCGAGAGGGAAGGAGCTCCTGCCATGGCCGCACACGCAGCGGTGCCGAACCGCAGGCACCAGAGGACCGGCCAGGGTCTGCACGGCCGGAGTCTGCACGGCTGGGCTCTGCCCGTCACGCTCGGCCTCGCCTACGGCATCTACGCGGCGGCGATCCAGCGCGACGGTGGCGTCATCACCTGGGGCCAGGTCCTGCTCGGTCTGGTCTCCGGCGTCGTGCTCGCCGGAGCGGTGTACGCGCTGCGGCAGCGCGGCCGCGTCCTGCCGCGCGAGCTGCGGGCGGCGGCCTGGGCGGTGCTCGCCGGCGGCGCGATCGGTTTCCTCTTCAGCGTGTCCGACGCGAGCGTGCTGTCCGCCACCGTGCTCGGCCTGGTGATCGCCGGCGGCACGTTCCTCGTCGCGTTCTACGTCTTCTACACGCACGAGGACGCCACGGGGACGGAACCCGCTCCCACCACGGGTGCGGCCCGTCCTCACACCACGGGCACGGAGGGTACCGCCGCCGTCGTGCGGCGGCGGTAGTAGGCGAGCGCGACGGCGGCGAGCAGCGGGGCCCAGGCGATCAGCGGGAGGTAGCAGGCGTAGAGCAGCGCCTCCTGTACCGGGCCCTGGGTGTGCGTGCCGACGGCGGTCGAGCCGATCCCGGCGAGCGCCGCGTACGTGAACCAGGCCACCAGCGCGGTGAGCCCGGCCGCCCCGCCCAGCGCGGCGGCGGTCGCACCGCGCGCGGGGACGGGCCGCCCGCCGAGGAACGGCAGCCGGCGCGGGAACACCTCGCCCCAGGAGCGGACCAGGCCGAGCGTCAGGAAGGCGAGCAGCTCGGCGACGACGGTCAGGACGACCTGGTACACGTTCTGCCACAGGCCCGGGTCGTCGGCCCGGGCGACGGGCAGCCCCATCGTCAGCGCCAGCCGCCAGAGCCCCGAGGGCAGCACGATCAGCGGGACGGCGTGCGCGGCGAGGGCGGCCCAACGGGGCACGGCGGGCAGGGCCTTGATCTTCGTCATGTGCCTCAGCGTGCCGCCGGGGCGCTCCGCCGCGCGTCGTCCCGACGTCCCGCTCCCCTCCGCCACGCGGCGGAGACGGGCCTCCTCCCGGGCGGCGCCTCCGGACCCCCGGCCCACCGTCCCCTGGCGTCCCGCCCCGCTCCGTCGGAGACTGGTCGGAGCGGACCCGACCCCCGCCCGCCGGGAGGACAGCGCATGACCGACCTCGCCATCGAGACCGAGGGCCTGGTCAAGGTCTTCGGGAAGAACCGTGCCGTCGACGGCATCGACCTGCGCGTCCCCGCGGGCATTGTCTACGGCGTCCTCGGACCCAACGGCGCCGGCAAGACCACCGCCGTCAAGATGCTCGCCACCCTCCTGCGCCCCGACGGGGGCCGGGCCAGCGTCTTCGGCAAGGACGTCGTCAAGGACGCCGACACCGTGCGAGGCCGGGTCAGCCTCACCGGGCAGTACGCCTCCGTCGACGAGGACCTGACCGGCACCGAGAACCTGGTCCTGCTCGGCCGGCTCCTCGGCCACTCCCGGTCCGGCGCCCGGGATCGCTCCGCGCAGCTCCTGGCCGCGTTCGGCCTGTCCGAGGCCGCCGACAAGCAGGTCAAGAACTACTCGGGCGGCATGCGGCGCCGTATCGACATCGCCGCGTCCATCCTCAACACGCCCGACCTGCTGTTCCTCGACGAGCCGACGACCGGCCTCGATCCGCGCAGCCGCAACCAGGTCTGGGACATCGTCCGGGCGGTGGTCGCCCAGGGCACCACCGTCCTGCTGACCACCCAGTACCTGGACGAGGCGGACCAGCTGGCCTCCCGTATCGCCGTCATCGACCACGGGAAGGTCATCGCGGAGGGCACCAAGGGCGAGCTGAAGTCCTCGGTGGGTTCGGGGTCGGTGCAGGTGCGGCTGCGCCACGCCGAGCAGCGCCCGGCCGCCGAGCGGGTCCTCGCGGCCGCGCTGAAGGCCACCGTTCAGCTCGACCCGGACCCGGTGGCGCTCACCGCCACCGTCGACGGCCACGGCACGGACCTGGGCGCCGCCGAGCAGGCCGCGCGCGCCCTGTCGGAGCTCGCCGGGGCGGGGATCACCGTCGACAACTTCGCGCTCGGCCAGCCCAGCCTCGACGAGGTCTTCCTCGCCCTCACCGACCGGAAGGGAACGACGGCATGAGCACCGTCGCCACCGGCAAGGACAGCCGCCAGACCGACGCCCTCGCCTTCGAGGCACCGCGCGCCGAGGATCTGGCCGCCCTGCTCGTCGGTCAGGAGCGCCCGCCGCGCCCCAGCGCGCTCGCCGCGTCGCTGACCTTCGGCTGGCGGGCCATGCTCAAGATCAAGCACGTGCCGGAGCAGCTGTTCGACGTGACGGCGTTCCCGATCATGATGGTGCTGATGTTCGCGTACCTCTTCGGGGGCGCCCTGGCCGGCTCGGTCTCGGAGTACATCCAGTTCCTGCTGCCCGGCATCCTGGTGCTGAGCGTCGTGATGATCACGATGTACACCGGCATGTCGGTGAACACGGACATCGAGAAGGGTGTCTTCGACCGCTTCCGGACCCTGCCGATCTGGCGGCCCGCGCCGATGGTCGGCTATCTGCTCGGTGACGTCGTGCGGTACCTGATCGCCTCCGCGGTCATGCTCACCGTCGGCATGATCATCGGATACCGGCCGGAGGGCGGGGTGATCGGCGTCCTGCTCGGGGTGGCACTGCTGCTCGTGTTCTCGTTCGCCTTCTCGTGGATCTGGACCATGTTCGGCCTGTTGCTGCGCACCGAGAAGGCGGTCACGGGCGTCAGCATGATGGTGATCTTCCCGCTGACCTTCCTGTCCAGCGTCTTCGTCCTCCCGGTGACCATGCCCGGCTGGCTCCAGGCCTTCGTGAACAACAACCCGGTGACGCACCTGGCGAACGGGGCGCGCGAGCTGATGGCCGGGAACTGGCCGACGGCGGACATCGCCTGGACGCTGGGATGGTCGGCGCTGCTCGTGCTGGTCTTCGGGCCGATCACGATGCGGATCTACAACCGCAAGTAGCCCCGCCGCGGCGGCCGGTCAGTCCAGGCGCAGGTCGGCGAGCTGCCGCTCGAACGGCACGACCTCGTCCTCGTCCGCCTCTCGGGCCGGGCCCCGGGCCGCGACCAGGTCGGCGAGGTCGTGTCCGGCGCGGGTGATCCGGGACGGCAGGCCGTCCGTGTACTCGTCGCCGCCCGAACCCCAGTCCTCCGAGGCCGCGTAGACGGCGGTCGGGACGACGAGCGCCCGCAGGTAGGAGAAGAGCGGCCGCAGGGCGTGGTCGAGGACGAGGGAGTGGCGGGCGGTCCCGCCGGTCGCGCCGATCAGCACCGGCGTGCCGGTCAGCGCGTCCGGGTCGATCAGGTCGAAGAAGGACTTGAACAGACCGCTGTACGAGGCGGTGAAGACGGGGGTCACCCCGATGAGTCCGTCCGCCCGGGTCACCGCGTCGATCGTCCGCCGGAGCTCCGCCGAGGGGAAGCCCGTCACGAAGTTCTTCGCGATGTCGACGGCGTGGTCGCGCAACTCGACGACCTGGACCTCGACCGCGTACTCCTGCTCGGTGAGCCGCTCCCGCGCCGCTTCGGCGAGCCGGTCGGCGAGCAGCCTCGTCGAGGACGGGGAGCTCAGCCCGGCGGACACGGCGACCAGCTTGAGGGTCTGCATGACTTACGCCTCCTGCGTACGTACGGCGGGGTGGAGCGGGGCGGTCTCCGGGACACCGGCGGGCCGCAGGTTGGCGAACTCCTTGCGCAGCACCGGCACGACCTCCTCGCCGAGCAGGTCGAGCTGTTCCAGGACCGTCTTCAGGGGCAGACCCGCGTGGTCCACCAGGAAGAGCTGACGCTGGTAGTCGCCGGCGTATTCCCGGAAGGACAGCGTCCGTTCGATGACCTCCTGCGGCGAGCCGACGGTCAGCGGCGTCTCCCGGCTGAACTCCTCCAGGGACGGACCGTGGCCGTAGACGGGCGCGTTGTCGAAGTAGGGGCGGAACTCGCGTACCGCGTCCTGCGAGTTCTTGCGCAGGAAGACCTGGCCGCCGAGGCCGACGATGGCCTGCTCGGGGGTGCCGTGGCCGTAGTGGGCGTACCGCTGCCGGTAGAGGCGGACCATCTTCTCCGTGTGCTGCTTGGGCCAGAAGATGTGGTTGGCGAAGAACCCGTCGCCGTAGTACGCGGCCTGCTCGGCGATCTCGGGGGAGCGGATGGAGCCGTGCCAGACGAACGGCGGGACGCCGTCCAGCGGGCGGGGCGTCGAGGTGAAGCTTTGGAGCGCGGAGCGGAACGTGCCTTCCCAGTCGACGACGTCCTCTCTCCACAGCCTGTGGAGGAGCGCGTAGTTCTCGATGGCGAGCGGGATGCCCTGCCGGATGTCCTGGCCGAACCACGGATAGACCGGGCCGGTGTTGCCGCGGCCCATCATCAGGTCCACGCGGCCGTCGGCGAGGTGCTGGAGGGTGGCGTAGTCCTCGGCGATCTTCACCGGGTCGTTGGTGGTGATCAGCGTCGTGGACGTGGACAGGATCAGGTTCTCGGTCCGCGCGGCGATGTGCCCGAGCAGGGTCGTCGGGGAGGACGGCACGAACGGCGGGTTGTGGTGCTCGCCGGTCGCGAAGACGTCGAGCCCGACCTCCTCCGCCTTGAGCGCGATGGCGACCGTGTTCTTGATCCGCTCGTGCTCGGTCGGGGTGCGGCCGGTGGTGGGGTCGGCCGTGACGTCGCCGACGGTGAAGATCCCGAACTGCATCGTGCTCACCTCTCGCCTCGGGGGCTGTTTGGTTGAATCGTAAACTATCCGCTTCAACGGCGCACCCCCGCCATCTGTTCCCGCGCCCTCCGGCCTGCCGGAACGCCCAGGCGGGAAGGCCCCGAACGGGCTCACGTAGAGTTCGCCGACGTGAGCACCGTTCCTCCAGCTGAGATATCGGTCGTCGGAATCGGCGCGGACGGCTGGGACGGCCTCCCCGAGAAGGCCCGCCGGGTCCTGCGCGCCGCCGAGGTCCTCATCGGCGGCCCCCGCCAGCTCGATCTGCTGCCCGCGCCCGACTGCCCCGGCGAGCGGGTCGCCTGGCCCTCGCCCCTGCGCCCCGCCGTCCCCGGCCTGCTCGCCGCGCACGCGGGCCGCTCCGTGGCCGTCCTGGCCAGCGGCGACCCGACCTTCTACGGCATCGGCCGCACCCTCGCCGAGACCGTCGGCGCCGACCGGCTCCACGTCCTCCCGCACCCCTCCTCCGCCTCGTACGCCTGCGCCCGCCTCGGCTGGCCCCTGGAGTCCGTCGAGACGCTCTCGCTGGTCGCCAGGCCGCTCGCCGCGCTCTCCGCCGCGCTCCACGACGGACGGC
This sequence comes from Streptomyces sp. NPDC029139, assembly GCF_055564335.1. Taxonomy (NCBI): domain Bacteria; kingdom Bacillati; phylum Actinomycetota; class Actinomycetes; order Kitasatosporales; family Streptomycetaceae; genus Streptomyces; species Streptomyces sp. NPDC029139. The sequence continues at coordinate 351,738 of NZ_JBVHWN010000004.1, forward strand.
GGCTCCTCGTCCTCAGCGAGGGGGCCGGGACGCCCGGCGCGGTCGCGGCGCTGCTGCGCGAGAAGGGCTACGGCGCCACCCGGATGCGGGTCCTGGAACAGCTCGGCTCGGACCGCGAGCGGATCGTCGACGGCACCGCCGACACCTGGCCGGACGACGACCGGCTCGACCCCCTGAACGTCCTCGCCCTCGACTGCGTGCGCTCCCCCGACGCGCTGCGCCTCGGCGCCGTACCCGGCCTGCCGGACGAGGCGTACGAGAGCGACGGCCAGCTCACCAAGCGGTACGTGCGCGCGGCGACGCTCGCCGCGCTGGCACCCGCCCCCGGGGAGCTGCTGTGGGACATCGGCGGCGGCTCCGGCTCCATCGGCATCGAGTGGATGCGGGCCCACCGGTCCTGCACCGCGGTCGCCGTGGAGAAGGACCCCGAGCGGGCCGCCCGCATCGCACGCAACGCCGCCGCCCTCGGTGTCCCGGGGCTGCGGGTCGTCACCGCGGCCGCCCCCGACGGCCTCGCCGGGCTGCCCGTCCCCGACGCCGTGTTCATCGGCGGCGGCCTGACCGCTCCCGGCCTGCTGGACGCCTGCTGGGCAGCGCTGCCGGCGGGTGGGCGGCTGGTCGCCAACACGGTGACGCTGGAGTCCGAGGGGCTGCTGGCGGAGTGGTACCGAGCCCACGGCGGGGAGCTGGTCCGGCTCGCCGTCGCCCAGGCCGTCCCGGTGGGCGGCTTCACCGGCTGGCGCCAGGCGATGCCGGTCACGCAGTGGTCCGTAACGAAATCAGGAGTTGGAGCATGACCGTCTACTTCATCGGCGCGGGCCCGGGCGCGGCCGACCTGATCACCCTGCGGGGCGCCCGCACCCTCGCCTCCTGCGGCGTCTGCCTCTACGCGGGCTCCCTGGTCCCGCGCGAGCTGCTCGCCGAGTGCCCGCCGGACGCGCGCCTGGTCGACACGGCGGACCTGGACCTGGACCGGATCGTGGAGGAGATCGTCCGCGCCCACGAGGCCGGCCAGGACGTGGCCCGCCTCCACTCGGGCGACCCGTCCGTCTTCAGCGCGGTGGCGGAGCAGATGCGCCGGCTGGACGCGCTGGACATCCCGTACGAGGTCGTGCCGGGCGTCCCGGCGTTCGCGGCGGCGGCCGCGGCGCTCAAGCGGGAGCTGACCGTCCCGACGGTGGGCCAGACGGTCATCCTCACGCGCATCGCCCAGCAGGCCACGCCCATGCCGGAGGGCGAGGACCTCGCGACCCTCGGCCGCAGCGGCGCCCTCCTCGTCCTGCACCTGGCGGCCCGGTACGTCGACCGGGTCGTCTCCGAGCTGCTGCCCCACTACGGCGCCGACTGCCCGGCCGCGGTCGTGGCGATGGCGAGCCGCCCGGACGAGATCGTGCTGCGGGGCACGCTGGAGGACATCGCGGCCCAGATGAAGGAGGCCGGGATCACGAAGACGGCGGTGATCCTGGTCGGCCGGACGCTGGCGGCCTCGCAGTTCCGCGACAGCCACCTGTACGACCCGGCGCGGGAGCGCCACGTCTGCTGACGCGGACGCCGCACGTCGGCGGCGGGCGCGCGCGGCGCCGACACGGGACGCGGACGGGCCGGGCGCGAGAAGCGCGCCCGGCCCGTTCCGTTCCGGCTGGTCGGCAGGCCTCAGGCGTTCGGCCGCTTGCCGTGGTTGGCCTTCTTCTTCTTACGGGCCCGCTTCTTGTTGCCGCGCTTCGCCATGGGACTCCCTCTCGATCCGATCGGAGTTGTGCCGCGACAAGCCTAGGGACGCGAGGCCACGGCCGCATCCGCTGAACGGGCCGTCACGCCGCCGAGCGGCCCACCACCGTGCCCGCGCGGTCGATGCAGACGACGTCCACCGCGACCGGGGCGCCGCGCAGGACCGCGAGGGCCTCGTCACGGGCGCGGGCGGCCACCAGGTCGCCGAGGGGGACGCCCGCCGCCTCGCAGAGGCGGAGGGCCGCCAGGCCCGTGTTCGCCTCCGCGATCTCCGTGGCGAGGGCCTCCGAGGCGCCGCCCGTGCGGGCCAGGTCCGCGAGGAACGGCTTGTCCACCTGGGAGCGGGCCGAGTGGAGGTCCAGATGGCCCGCCGCCAGCTTCGACAGCTTCGCGAAACCGCCGCAGATGGTGAGGCGGTCGACGGGGTGGCGGCGGACGTACTTCAGGACCGCGCCCGCGAAGTCGCCCATGTCGAGCAGGGCGATCTCCGGCAGGTCGTAGAGCGTCGCCACCGTCTTCTCCGAGGTGGAGCCGGTGCACCCCGCCACATGGGTCAGGCCGGCCGCGCGGGCCACGTCCACACCGCGGCGGATGGAGTCGATCCAGGCCGAGCAGGAGTACGGCACGACGATGCCGGTGGTCCCCAGGATGGACAGCCCGCCGAGGATCCCGATCCGGGGGTTCCAGGTGGAGCGGGCGATCTCCTCGCCGTGATCGACGGAGACCGTGATCTCCACGTCGCCCGTCCCGCCGTGGGCCGCGGCCACCTCCGCCACGTGCGCGCGCATCATCTGCCGCGGTACCGGGTTGATCGCCGGCTCGCCCACCTCCAGGGGCAGGCCGGGCAGCGTCACCGTGCCGACGCCCGGGCCGGCCCGGAAGACGACGCCGGAGCCGGGCGGAAGGATCCGTACCGTCGAGCGGACCAGCGCGCCGTGCGTGACGTCCGGGTCGTCACCGGCGTCCTTCACGATCGCCGCCATGGCGTGGTCCGCCGTCAGCTCCTCGGCCGCCAGCGCGAACGACGGGCGCCCGCCCTTCGGCAGGGTGATCGTCACGGGGTCCGGGAAGTCGCCCGTGAGCAGCGCCGTGTACGCGGCCGTCGTCGCCGCCGTCGCACACGCGCCGGTCGTCCACCCCGGGCGCAGACCCGTGTGCTTGAGTTGGGCGTCGCGCCCGCCGCCCGAACTCATGAAGGGACTCCCATGGCTCCCGTGCACGTACTCATTCTCGGCGGGACCACCGAGGCCCGCGCTCTCGCCGGGCTGCTGCACCCCGTCATGCGGGTGACCAGCTCGCTCGCGGGGCGGGTCGCCAAGCCCCGGCTGCCCGTGGGCGAGGTGCGGATCGGCGGTTTCGGCGGCGCGGACGGCCTGGCGGCGTGGGTGCGCGAGCACCACGTGGACGCGGTCATCGACGCCACGCATCCCTTCGCGGAGAACATCAGCTTCAACGCGGCCCGGGCGGCCGCCACCGCCCATGTTCCCCTGCTCGCCCTGCGCCGCCCCGGCTGGGTCCCCGTCGAGGGGGACCGGTGGCACTCCGTCGCCTCCCTGGAGGAGGCGGCGGCCTTCCTCGACGGTCTGGGGGAGAGGGTGTTCCTGACGACGGGCCGGATGGGCCTGGCGGCCTTCGCCGACTGCCCGCAGTGGTTCCTGGTCCGCTCCGTGGACGCCCCGGAGCCCCCGATGCCGGCCCGCACCGAAGTCCTCCTGGACCGCGGACCCTTCACCCTCGACGGCGAACGCGACGTGCTCCACCGGTACGGCATCGACGTCGTGGTCACGAAGGACAGCGGCGGCGCGGCGACGGCCCCCAAGCTCGGCGCGGCGCGGGAGGCCGGCATCCCGGTGGTGATCGTCCGCCGCCCGCCGGTCCCGGAGGGCGTGGACCAGGCCACCACCCCCGCGGAGGCGGCGGCCTGGGCGCTGGGTCGGCCGGGCCGGGCCCGGTGACGGTCAGACGCGGTTCTGGTAGACGGTGCCCCACGCGTACGTCGCGACCACGCCGCCGTCGGCCCGCAGGGCCTGGAACGTGTAGAAGTACGTGTCCCCCGGCGTGGCCGTGATGTCCGACCAGCTCCTATCCGTCGCCGGAAGCAGATCGCTGTGCAGCGGCTCGTACGCCTTCGTCGCCGGGTTCCAGCGGCTGACCCGGTAGCCGGCGATCGGGTCGCACAGCGCGGCCTCGGTGCACTGCCAGGTGACGGTGGGTGTGCGCGCACCGGTGACCATGGTGTCCGGGCTGAAGCTGGTGAGCCGCCCCTCGCGCGGGACGGTCACGGACGGCCGGAGGTCCAGCTCGGTGGCCGTGACCGTAGGGACGGCCGCGCTGGTCGCAGGGTACAGAGAGTTGCCCCAGCGGTCCCTGGCCGTCACGGCGTACACATACGTCTCGCCGTCCGGAAGGTTGCCGCAGAGGATTGCGAGCGGATCGGCCGTGCCGTCCCCGCACCCGGTGCCGAGCCACTTGACCGTTCCGTCCGCCTGCCGTACGCCCGTCCAGGCCGCGTAGCGCTCGACGTCGTCCTCGGTCGACGCGGCCCAGGTCAGCAGGATGCCGTCGGTGCGCGGCGTGGCGGTCAGGCCGGTGACCGGAGCGGGCGCGACTCGGTCGCCGGTGCGCACGACGAGCGGGGCGGAGAGCGGAGACTCGTTGCCGGCCGGGTCCACCGCCGCGACGCCGTAGGTGTAGTACACACCCGGGGCCACGTCCAGGTCGCGGCACAGGCTGTCGGTGCTGGTGATGTCGCTGCCCTCGGAGCAGGTCACGCGGGTGAGCGCGGCGGGGTCAAGTGTGGTGCCGGGCGAGCGGTACACGTGGTATTGCCCGCCGTTGGCGAAGTCCTGGCCGAAGCTGTCGGGCTCCTGCCAGTACACCTCGGTCGAGCCGACGCGGACGACGGCTCCCAGGTTCGTGGGGGACTTCGGCGGCGTCCGGTCCACGCCGTCGCCGGTGATCACGGCGGAGTACGCCGACGGGTTGCCGAAGGCGTCGAGAGCACGGACGCGGTAGTACCGAAGCGTGTTCACGGGCGCGGTGGTCCAGTAAGACGTCGTGATCGTCGTGCCGAGCAGTTCGAACGGGCCGGTGGATGCGGAGGCCGCGTACACCTCGTACTTCGCGGCGTCGGCGACGGGCTGCCAGCCGACCCTGGCGTCCCACGCGTCGCTGACGATCGTCACGCCGGTCGGGGCGGCGGGCCCGGTGCGGTCCACGGTGGTGGTGGTCACGTCGAGGCTGCCGGTGGACTCACGGCCGGCCTTGTCGACGGCGCGGACCTCGTACAGGAAGGTCTGGCCCGTGAAGGGCGGCGCATCGACGAAGTATGGGGAGGTGAGCAGCGACGTGCCGCTTACCTTCGCCCAACTGGTGGCGCTCAGGCGGCGGTACACGCGGTACCCGGCGAGGTCCATCTCTTTGTTGGCGGTCCAGCGCAGGGTGGCTGTCGTCCCGTCGTATCCGGCGTAGAGGCCGGTCGGCGCGAGCGGGTTGACCGTGTCGACGGTCGCCGAGGTCCGGGGCGTGTACGTGAACGTGACGTTGGCATTGCCCGTCCAGGCCACGTAGTCCACGCGGATGGTGTGGCGTCCGGCCGGGACGGTGAGGTCGACGGTCTTGTACTGCGTTGTGGAGACGTTCCGCCACAGGTCGATCTTGCGCACCCCGTCGACGTACACGCGGATGCCGTCCTGCGTCGCGGCGGAGAAGGAGAACGGTCCGCCGGAGCCGAAGTCGCGGGTGACGGACCAGCGGACGGAGAAGTTGTCCGCGGGCAGGGTGACACCCGCCGGGTCGCCGAGGCCGTAGTTCTCGGCGACGGCGGTATCGCAGGCGGTCAGCTTGGGCGTGCCGCTGAACGTGGCGTTGGCGTAGTACTGCGCCGTCCAGACCGGGGACGCGCAGGCCACGGCCGCGGAGGCCGGGGTGGCGGTCAGCAGACCGCCGACGGCGGCGAGGACGGCCGGGACGGCCGACGCACTCAGCCGAGTACGAGTCATCACAGAGAGAAGGGGCCTTTCCGGACCAACACGAGAGGGAAGAGGAGTGGGGGAAAGGCGGTGCGGGTGGGGGCCGATGATCCGCCGGAGGCGGACTCTACCGCCTCGACCCGTCCCCGACCAGGGACGATGGGCGTCGGCCCCAGGACGCAGAGGGCGTGCCGGCAGCGGTGCCGCGGGCCGGTCCCGCTGCGGAGGACAAACCCCGACCCCGGGCGTTCAATGGAGAGGTGCGTACCGCCCGATGGCTGGCAACGGCCGCGCTGACGGCCCTGCTGGGCGCGACCGTTCCCGCGGTCGCCGCCCCCGGGCCCTCACCGCCGCCGCCCCAGCCGCCCGCGCAGCTCGACGACGCCGAAGTGGACCGGGCCGTCGACCGCCTCGACGGGGTCGTCCAACAGGCCATGAAGCGGACCGGTGTTCCGGGCGTCTCGGTCGCGGTCGTCCACGACGACCGGGTGGTCCACATCAAGGGGTACGGCGTACGGAAGGCGGGCCAGGACGCCCGTGTCGACGCCGACACCGTCTTCCAGCTGGCGTCCGTCTCCAAGCCGGTGGCGTCCACCGTCGTCGCGCAGGCCGTGGGCGTGGAGGGCTGGGAGAAGCCCGTCGCCCCGCACCTGCCGGACTTCCGGTTGAAGGACCCGTGGGTGACCTCCCACGTCACCGTCGCCGACCTCTTCTCGCACCGCAGCGGACTCCCCGATCACGCCGGTGACCTGCTCGAAGACCTCGGCTACGACCAGGAGTACATCCTGTCCCACCTGCGGTACGAGCCCCTCGCCCCGTTCCGCGCGAGCTACGCGTACACCAACTTCGGTCTCACCGCCGCGGCCGAGGCCGTCGCCGACGAGAAGGGCGTCCCCTGGGACAAGCTCGCCGCCGACACCCTCTACAAGCCGGCCGGCATGGACGCCACCAGTTCGCGCTTCCAGGACTTCGAGAAGGCGTCCAACCGGGCGGTCGGCCACGTCAAGGAGGCCGACGGCACGTGGAAGGCCGCCTTCGTACGCGACCCGGACGCGCAGTCACCCGCCGGCGGAGTCAGCTCCACCGCGCGGGACATGGGCGCCTGGATGCGTCTCCAGCTCGCGAACGGCAAGCTCGACGGTCGGCAGATCATCGACGCCGAGAGCCTGGAGCGCACCCACTGGCCGCAGTCGGTCGCCAACCCGCCCCACGCCCCGGCCGGCCGCACCGGCTTCTACGGCCTCGGCTGGAACGTGAGTTACGACGACGAGGGCCGCCTCCGGCTCTCCCACACCGGCGCGTTCGCACTCGGCGCGCACACCAACGTCACGATGCTGCCCGGCGAGCGGCTCGGCATCGTCGTCCTCACCAACGGCGCGCCCGCCGGTGTGGCGGACGCCGTCGCCCTCGACTTCTTCGACATCGCGCAGGACGGCGAGCCCAGCCGCGACTGGATCCCGCTCGTCGACGCGATCTACGAGCAGCAGGCGGAGGAGGGCCGGTCGAAGACCGACTACACCCGCCCGCCGGCCGACGCCTCCCCCGCGAAGGACGCGTCCACCTACACCGGCACGTACACCAGCGACTACTACGGCCCGTTGAAGGTCACCGAGGGCGACGGCGGAGAGCTGACGCTGTCCCTGGGGCCGAAGCCCCAGACGTACCGACTGACGCACTACAGCGGCGACACCTTCAGCTTCGAGACGCGCGGTGAGAACGCCGTCGGCCGCACCGGGGTCACCTTCTCCCCGGACGGCAAGACCGTCCGGGTCGAGTACCTGGACGTGAACGGCCTGGGCACCTTCAGCCGGTGAACCCCGCGACGCTCCCCCTGCTCACCCGTACCGCCTCGGCGTCCAGGTGATCGTCCGGCCGTCGGCGCGTTCCACCGCCCGGGTCTGCGACGAGCCGATCAGCAGCAGGGTGCGCATGTCCACCTCGCTCGGCTCCAGCGTCTTGAGCGTCACCACCCGCACCGACTGCTCCGGGCCGCCCACGTCCCGCGCCACCACCACCGGCGTCTCGGGCGAGCGCAGTTCGAGCAGCAGATCGCGGGCCGCCGCCACCTGGTGGGTACGGGACTTCGAGCCCGGGTTGTAGAGCGCGAGGACCAGGTCCGCCTCCGCCGCCGCGCGCAGGCGCCCGGCGATGACGTCCCAGGGCTTGAGGCGGTCGGAGAGCGAGATCGTGGCGTAGTCGTGGCCCAGCGGGGCGCCCGCCGCGGCCGCCGCCGCGTTCGCCGCGGTCACACCCGGCAGGACCCGTACCGGAACGTCCGCGTACGCGGGCTCGCTCGCCACCTCCAGGACCGCCGTCGCCATGGCGAAGACGCCCGGGTCACCGCCCGAGACGACCGCGACCCGGTGCCCGCGGCGGGCCAGGTCGAGGGCGAACTCGGCGCGCTCGGACTCGACCTTGTTGTCCGAGCCGTGCCGGCGCTGACCCGGCCGCAGCACCGGGACCCGGTCGAGGTAGGTGGTGTAGCCGACGAGGTCGTCGGCGTTGATCAGCGCGCCGCGCGACTCCGGCGTCAGCCAGGGCGCGCCCGCCGGACCGGTACCGACGACGACGACCTCGCCCCGCTCCCGTACGGCGGGAACGGCGTCGATACGGGAGGGCAGCACGGCCACCGAGAAGTACGGGACGCTCTCCGGGTCCACCTCGGACAGGGTCTCCGTCCGCTCGCCCGCCATGAACGCCCGCTCCACGTACCGGGCGTCCTCCAGGCGGCCCGCCCGCTCCAGGGCGCGGCGCACGGTCGGGAACGTCCGGCCCAGCTTCATCACGACCGCCGAGTCGGTGCCCGCGAGGCGGGCCGTCAGCTCGTCCTCCGGCAGGGTGCCGGGGATGATCGTCAGCACCTCCTCGGCCTCGCACAGCGGCTCGCCGAGCCGGGCGGCGGCGGCGCTGACGGAGGTGACGCCGGGGATGACCGTGGTGTCGTAGCGGTGCGCGAGCCGCTTGTGCATGTGCTGGTACGAGCCGTAGAAGAGCGGGTCGCCCTCGGCGAGCACGGCGACCGTGCGGCCGGCGTCCAGGTGGGCGGCGAGGCGGGCCGCCGCCTCCTCGTAGAAGTCGTCGAGCGCGCCCCGGTACCCGCCGGGGTGGTCGGTGGTCTCCACCGTGAGCGGGTACATCAGCCGCTCCTCGATGTGGTCCTCGCGGAGGTGCTCGGCGGCGATCGAGCGCGCGATGGACCGGCCGTGACGGGCCGAGTGGTAGGCGATCACGTCGGCGGCGGCGATGGCCTTCACCGCGGCCACCGTCATCAGGTTCGGGTCGCCGGGGCCGAGGCCCACGCCGTACAGCTTTCCGGTCACCACGGTCATGCCTGGATCTCCGCTTCGTGAGCGATCGCGTTGATCGCGGCTGCCGTCATCGCACTGCCGCCGCGCCGGCCCCGCACGACGAGGTAGTCGAGGCCGAGGTCCTGGGCGGCGAGGGCGTCCTTGGACTCGGCGGCGCCGATGAAGCCGACCGGTATGCCGAGGACGGCCGCGGGACGCGGCGCGCCCTTCGCGATCATCTCCAGGAGGTGGAAGAGCGCGGTGGGCGCGTTGCCGATGGCGACGACGGAGCCCTCGAGGCGGTCGCGCCAGAGTTCGAGGGCGGCGGCGCTGCGCGTGGTGCCGAGCTCGGCGGCGAGCGTGGGCACCGAGGGGTCGGAGAGGGTGCAGATCACCTCGTTGTCGGCGGGCAGCCGCCTGCGGGTGACACCGCTCGCCACCATCTGCGCGTCGCAGAGGATCGGGGCCCCGGCGCGCAGGGCGGCGCGGGCGCGGGAGACGACCTGCGGCGAGTAGGCGATGTCGCGTACGAGGTCGGTCATGCCGCAGGCGTGGATCATCCGTACCGCGACCTGGGCGACATCGGCGGGCAGATCCGTGAGGTCCGCCTCGGCGCGGATCGTGGCAAAGGACTGGCGGTAGATCTCCGCGCCGTCCTTCTCGTAGGCGAACATCGTGTCGTTCTCGCTCATCTCGTTGTGCGGGCGGTGGCGCGGGCCGTCGCGACGGCCGCGGTGAGGCGTGTACGGGACGTGGGGACGCCGTCGACCAGGTAGGCGTCCTCGGCGGTGGCGACGACGTCCACCCAGCTGCCGGGCGGGCCCTGGGGGTGGCCGCAACGGCGCGCGCACCCGGAGAAGTGGACGGGGAGGCCGGCGGAGCGACCCGGTACGGCATCGGCGCGGACGTCGGCCAGGGACTTGGCACAGCCGGGGCGTCCGGTGCAGGCGCCGACGCCGGCCCAGGGGGAGTGGGGGTCGGTGATCAGGCCGTACGCGTCGAGTTCGCGCAGCCGTCGCGCGGCGGCCGTCCGGTCGGGGAAACCGGTGACGACGGCGCCCCGCCAGGGCGTGAGCCGTACCTCGCCGCCGCCGGCGGCCAGGGCGCGCAGCTGTTCGGCCGTCAGCCGGCCGAGGGGCGCGAGGACCGAGACGGCGCTCTCGCCGAGCACTCCGGGCGCGGGCGGTTCACCGTGCGGGAGTTCCCGCGCGGCGACGGGCTCGGCCGCGATCCCGGCCCGGGCGAGCGCGCCGGCCAGATCCGGCTCGTGCCCCTCGGGCAGTTCGCGGACGCGCCAGGCGCCGTTCCCCGCCGCCCGGGCGGCGGCCAGGAAGGCTTCCGCGGCGGCGAGCGCGGCACGGGGCGCGTCGGTGGCGTCGATCCGGAGGACCTGGGCGCCCACGCGGAGGTACGCGCCGGGGCCGGGGCGCGCTTCGGGGCGTGGGGGCGTGTCCGCGCGCGAGGCGTCCGCGCCCGGGGCGCCGTCGCCACCGTCGGACGCCGAGGATCCAGGTCGGAACGGCCCGACCGGTCCGCCGGGTCCGTCCGGTCCGCCGGGTCCGACCGATTCGCCGAGCCCGACCGGCCCGTCCGATCCGTCCGATCCGCCCGTTCCGTACGGGGTTCGGACCCCGTCCGTGCCCTCGTTGCCGGGCGCACAGGCCCGCGCTGCGATCAAGGTCACATCTCCGCCGAGTCCGGCCACGTCCCCCCGGCCGTCGTCCAGGACGAAGAGGAAACGGCCGGAAAGGGCTGCCGTCCCCTCCCGCGCGCACAGCAGCGCGTCCAGCTCACGCGCCCACAACTGCACGTCACCGCCGCCGAGTCCGTCCAGTCCCGCGGCCGGTGAGGCCACCACGTTCCGGACGCGTTCGTGGGTCGGGGACGGCAGGAGCCCGGCCGGTGCCAGCAGCTCCGCCAGCTCCGCGCCGCAGCCCTCCCCGAGGCCCCGCAGTTCCACGTTCCCCCGGGAGGTGACACTGACCCGGCCGTCGCCAAGAACCTCCGCCGCGGTGGCCAGCACCTCGACCTGACGTGACGTCAACAAGCCTGCGGGCAGGCGGAGTCGGGCCAGGCGGCCGTCGTCGGCGGGGTGCAGTCGGAGCGCCCCGGGGCAGGCGTCGCCACGGTCCCGTATGAGGGGTTCGCCCGGGTTGGGCGTGGTGGGTGGGGTGGGCGGCATGGCGGCGAGCATACCCACGTGAATCCGCGTGACCACCGGGTGTGATCCGGCCAACCCCCCAGCCCGGCGGGGGCAGGATCTACTATGCAGAACGGCATGGGGTCCCAGGGCCCCGGGGAGGAAGCCCGGTGAGAATCCGGCGCGGTCCCGCCACTGTGAGCCAGGTCGCACCCGCGTCCCGGTGAGTCAGGAACTCCCGCCGTCCACACGACCACCCGGGGCGCGGACAACCCCGAGGAAGGCCTGCGCTCGCATGCGAATTCTGTTGCTGTCGCACTCCGACACCGACCTGCTCAGCGCCCGCGCGGCCGGCGGTCCGGTCACGTACCGGTTCGCCAACCCCTCCCGCCTCGCCCTCGGGGGCACTTCCGGGGGAGAGCTCCCCGGCCTCCTCGACGGCGTCGACCTCGTCCTCGTACGGCTCCTCGGCGGTCTGCGGTCCTGGGAGGACGGCCTGGACGCGCTGCGCGCGACGGGCCTGCCGCTGGTCGTGCTCTCCGGCGAACAGGCTCCCGACGCCCAGCTCATGGAGACCTCCACCGTCCCCATCGGCGTCGCCACCGAGGCGCACGCCTACCTCGCGCACGGCGGCCCGGGGAACCTGGAGCAGCTGGCGCGCTTCCTCTCCGACACCGTGCTGCTGACCGGCCACGGCTTCGAGGCCCCGGCCGCCGCGCCGACCTGGGGTCCGCTGGAGCGCGAGCCGCGGCGGACCGACGGCCCGACGGTCGCCGTGCTCTACTACCGCGCCCACCACATGAGCGGGAACACCGCCTTCATCGGCTCCCTCTGCGAGGCGATCGAGGACGCCGGCGCCCGCGCCCTGCCCCTCTACGTCGCCTCCCTGCGCGCCCCCGAGCCGGAGCTGCTCGACCGCCTGCGCGGCGCCGACGCGATCATCACCACCGTCCTCGCCGCCGGCGGCACCAAGCCCGCCGAGGCGCAGGCGGGCGGCGACGAGGAAGCCTGGGACGCGGGCGCGCTCGCCGCCCTCGACGTACCGATCCTGCAGGCGCTCTGCCTCACCGGCTCGCGCTCGGCCTGGGAGGAGAACGACGAGGGGCTCTCCCCGCTGGACGCCGCCAGCCAGGTCGCCGTCCCCGAGTTCGACGGCCGGCTCATCACCGTCCCGTTCTCCTTCAAGGAGATCGACGAGGACGGCCTCCCGGCGTACGTCGCCGACACCGAGCGCGCGGCCCGCGTCGCCGGGATCGCCGTCCGCCACGCACGCCTGCGGCACATCCCGAACGCCGAGAAGAGGCTGGCGCTGGTCCTCTCCGCGTACCCGACGAAGCACTCGCGGATCGGCAACGCGGTCGGCCTCGACACCCCGGCCTCCGCCGTCGCCCTGCTGCGACGCCTTCGGGACGAGGGGTACGACTTCGGTCCGGTCGAGGAGATCCCCGGCCTGGTCTCCGGCGACGGCGACGAGCTGATCTACGCCCTGATCGAGGCCGGCGGCCACGACCAGGACTGGCTGACCGAGGAACAGCTCAGCCGCAACCCGGTCCGTATCCCGGCCGCCGACTACAAGCGCTGGTACGCGACCCTGCCCGAGGAACTGCGCACGCACGTCGAGGAGCACTGGGGCCCTCCGCCCGGCGAGATGTTCCTGGACCGCTCCCGCAACCCCGAGGGCGACATCGTCCTCGCCGCCCTGCGGCGCGGAAACCTGCTGATCCTCATCCAGCCGCCGCGCGGCTTCGGCGAGAACCCGATCGCGATCTACCACGACCCCGATCTCCCGCCCTCCCACCACTACCTGGCCGCCTACCGCTGGATCGCGGCGCGCGCCGAGGACGGCGGCTTCGGCGCGGACGCCATGGTCCACCTCGGCAAGCACGGCAACCTGGAGTGGCTGCCGGGCAAGAACGCGGGCCTGTCCGCCGCGTGCGGCCCGGACGCGGCGCTCGGCGACATCCCGCTGATCTACCCCTTCCTGGTCAACGACCCGGGTGAGGGCACGCAGGCCAAGCGGCGCGTGCACGCGACCCTCGTCGACCACCTGGTGCCGCCGATGGCGCGCGCCGACTCCTACGGCGACATCGCGCGCCTGGAGCAGCTGCTCGACGAGTACGCGCAGATCTCCTCCATGGACCCGTCCAAGCTGCCCGCGATCCGCGCGCAGATCTGGACGCTGATCCAGGCCGCGAAGCTCGACCACGACCTGGGCCTGGAGGGCCGCCCGGAGGACGACGGCTTCGACGACTTCCTGCTGCACGTCGACGGCTGGCTGTGCGAGGTCAAGGACGCGCAGATCAGGGACGGTCTGCACGTGCTGGGCGGAGCGCCGACCGGCGAGGCCCGGGTCAACCTGGTCCTGTCGATCCTGCGTGCCCGGCAGATCTGGGGCGGTACGCAGGCCCTGCCGGGTCTGCGCGAGGCCCTGGGCCTGGACGAGTCGGCCGCGACCCGTACGACCGCCGACGAGGCGGAGGCGACGGCGCGCGCGCTGGTCGAGGCGATGGAGGCCGCGGACTGGTCCGTGGACGCGGTCCCGGCGGTCGCCGAGGCCCACGGCCCCGACGTGGCCGCCGTGCTGCGGTTCGCCTGTGAGCAGGTCGTGCCCCGCCTCGCCGCCACCACCGACGAACTCACGCACGCCGTGCACGCGTTGGACGGCGGCTTCGTACCGGCCGGGCCTTCTGGATCTCCGCTGCGCGGTCTGGTCAACGTGCTGCCGACCGGCCGTAACTTCTACTCCGTCGACCCCAAGGCCGTGCCGTCCCGCCTGGCGTGGGAGACCGGCCAGGCGCTCGCCGACTCGCTCCTGGAGCGCTACCGCACGGACAACGGCGACTGGCCGACGTCGGTGGGTCTGTCGCTGTGGGGCACGAGCGCGATGCGCACGGCGGGCGACGACGTCGCCGAGGCCCTGGCCCTCCTGGGCATCCGCCCCACCTGGGACGACGCCTCGCGCCGGGTGAACGGTCTGGAGCCCATCCCCCTGGCGGAGCTGGGCCGCCCGCGCATCGACGTCACGCTGCGCATCTCGGGCTTCTTCCGGGACGCGTTCCCGCACGTCATCGGGCTCCTGGACGACGCCGTACGGTTGGCGGCGTCGCTGGACGAGCCGGCCTCGGAGAACTACGTACGGGCCCACGCGCAGGCCGACCTGGCCGAGCACGGCGACGAGCGGCGGGCCACCACCCGTATCTTCGGCTCACGGCCCGGCACGTACGGCGCCGGGATCCTGCAGCTGATCGACTCGCGCGACTGGCGCACGGACGCGGACCTCGCCGAGGTGTACACGGTGTGGGGCGGGTACGCGTACGGCCGCGGGCTCGAAGGCCGCCCGGCCCGGTCCGAGATGGAGACGGCGTACAAGCGGATCGCGGTCGCCGCGAAGAACACGGACACGCGCGAGCACGACATCGCCGACTCCGACGACTACTTCCAGTACCACGGCGGCATGGTGGCGACCGTCCGCGCGCTGACGGGCACGGCCCCGGAGGCGTACATCGGCGATTCCACCCGGCCGGAGACGGTCCGCACCCGGACGCTGGTCGAGGAGACCTCGCGGGTCTTCCGGGCCCGGGTGGTCAACCCGAAGTGGATCGAGGCGATGCGCCGCCACGGCTACAAGGGCGCGTTCGAACTCGCGGCGACGGTCGACTACCTCTTCGGCTACGACGCGACGACCGGCGTGGTCGCCGACTGGATGTACGACAAGCTGACGGAGACCTACGTCCTGGACCCGGAGAACCAGGCCTTCCTGAAGGAGGCCAATCCCTGGGCCCTGCACGGCATCGCGGAGCGTCTCCTCGAGGCCGAGTCCCGCGGCATGTGGGAGAAGCCGGACCCGCAGACGCTGGCGGCCCTGCGCCAGGTCTTCCTGGAGACCGAGGGCGACCTGGAGGACGACGGCTCCGAGGGCTGACCTCGGCGCCCGCGCTCACGTGCGGAGCTCACGCCGGACACCGTGCGCCGGTCCACGGCGTGAGCTCGAGCCGCCTCCCCCGGAACCCCTGCCGGAGGCGGCGGTCGTGGGTGACGATCACCAGCGCGCCCTGGAAAACCGCCAGGGCGGCCTCCAGCTCCTCCACGAGGCCCGGGGAGAGGTGGTTCGTCGGCTCGTCGAGCAGCAGCAGTTCGGGGTCGGCGGCCAGGGTCGCGGCGAGTGCGAGCCGGGACCGCTGCCCGCCGGAGAGCGTGCCGAGCGGGCGGTCGCGGTCGAGCGGCCCCGGTCCGCCCTCGCCGAGCTGCCGCAGGGTCGTCTCGACCCTCCGGTCGGCGTCCCGGCCGCCGCGCGCCTCGTACGCGGCGAGGAGGGCCGCGTACCCGTCGAGGTCTCCGGTCTCCCGGAGGCTCGCCTCGGCCGTGCGGACCGCCCGTTCCAGCTTCCGTACGTCGGCGAGGGCGAGGTCGATCGCGGCTCCGACGGTCGCCGTTCCCGGCAGGTCGAGGGTCTGGGCGAGGTACCCGACGCCGCCGGGGGAGTCGACGGCGACCGTGCCGTTGGCGGGGGTCTCCTGGCCGGCGAGGAGCCGGAGGAGGGTGGACTTTCCGGAGCCGTTGTCGCCGACCACGCCGACGCGCTCGCCGGGGCGGACGGTGAGGGAGACCCGGTCGAGGACGAGCCGGTCGTCGTAGCGCTGGGTGACGTCGGTGAGGTGGACACGGAACAAGGGCGAGATCCTTCAGGTCGGCTGTACGAGACGAGGCGAGACGATGCGTCTCGTCTCGTCTCGTCTCGATGAAGGTAAACCCTCGTGGGCGGCTACGCAAGACGTTTCGTCTCGCCATGTCGCCCTGCGGCGCCTCACGCGGAAGCGATCCGCAGCACGCCGGCCGCCACCGCGATCAGCATCAGCACCACCGCCGGCGCCATCGCGTAGTCCTTGGCCCGTATGTGCGTGACCACCGCTCCGGCGAAGTAGAGCGCCACCCCGATCGCCGCCGCCGCGCCGAGGGGCGCGACCGTCAGCCCCACCAGCAGACCAGCCGCGCCCGCCGCCTTCGCGGCACCCAGCCACGGGAGCCAGCCGTCGGGGACGCCGAGCTTGGTCATGCTCTCGACGACGTCGGCGCTGCGCGTGAGGGTCAGGAAGGCGGATGCGGAGATCGCGAGGGCGAGGATCGCGGCGACGACGGCATAGGCGACGAACATGGTGGCGCTCCAATGGTGGGCACAGAGGAATCGTTGAACAATAACAACGATTCCTCGCGATCCACAATGGAGTCGCTGTTACGGTGAGTGGTATGGCAGCCTCACCGTCCGACAGCCTCGGCTTTCTCCTCTCCTTCCGCGGCGAGCTCACGGGTGCGCGCATCCGGGCCGCGCTCGGTGTCGCCGGGTTGCGTCCGCGCCAGGCGATGACGCTGATGCAGCTCGCCCCCGGGGCGATGAGCCAGCGCGAGCTGGCCGCCGCGATGGAGGTCGACCCGAGTCAACTGGTCGCGATCCTCAATGAACTGGAGAGCTCCGGCCTCGCCGAGCGGCGCCGGGACCCCGCCGACCGTCGTCGGCACATCGTGGAGATCACCCAGGCCGGTGCGGACGCGCTCGAACGAGTCGACGCGGCGGTGAGCGCGGCGGAGCGCGAGCTCTTCGCCGATCTCTCACAGGCCGAACAGGCGGTCCTGCGCCGGCTGTTGGACCGGGTCAGCGTGGACCAGAGCGCCCACGACTGCGCGGGCGAGTAGCCTCGGGCGCTCCGCGCGAGGCCGGCTCGGCCGCGCGAGGCCGGCGGTCGACGCGCGAGACCCATACGCGGCGCCGACGTCGGCCGCCGCCGCCCTTGGCGCGCCGCCTCCCGACGACGTCAGGCGCGCTCGCCCAGGACCCGTACCGCCTCGACGATCAGGTTCCAGAAGCCGGGCACGTCGACCTCCATCCCCACCTCCACCGTGGCCGGGAGGCCCGTCACGCCGTCCAGGTCGACGACCGTCGCGCCCCGGGTGTACGTACCCGTCAGCTCGACCGTCACCGCCGCCCGTACCAGGCTGATCAGCGACGGGTCGATCAGATGCGCCACGGTCAGCGGGTCGTGCAGCGGCGGCGCGTCGAAGCCGAAGACCTCGCGGTAGGTGGTGGCGAAGTAGGTCAGCAGCTCGACGCAGAGCCTGGCGAGCGGGGTGTCGAGCGCCGCGATGCGGGAGACCACGTCCGGGGTCGCCCGGGCCTGGTGGGTGGCGTTGAGCCCGAACATCGTGACCGGCAGCCCGCTGCTGAAGACGATGTCCGCCGCCTCCGGGTCGCACAGGATGTTGAACTCCGCGGCCGGCGTGGTGTTCCCGCGTGCGGTCGACCCGCCCATCAGCACGATCCGCTCGATCCGGTGGGTCAGCTCCGGATGAGCGAGCAGCAGGGTCGCGATGTTGGTCAGCGGCCCCGTCGGGACGAGGGTCACGGGCGCGGGCTGGGTGAGCAGGGTGTCCCGGATCAGGGTGAGGGCGTCGCGCGGGTCCTGCGGGACGTCGGGCTCCCCGTCGCCGAAGCCGGGCCCGTCGAGGCCGGATCCGCCGTGGATGTTCTCGGCCACGAGCGGCTCACCGTGCAGGGGCCGGTCCCGGCCCGCCGCGATCGGTACGTCACGGATTCCGGCGGCGGCGCAGACGCGGCGGGCGTTGAGGGTGGTCTTCTCCACCGACTGGTTGCCCGCCACGGTGGTGATGGCCAGCAGGTCGACGGCCGGATGCGCCGCGGCCAGCAGGATGTTGAAGGCGTCGTCATGACCGGGATCGCAGTCGAGGATCACGGGTACCGGCATAGGTCCACCGTCCCACACGCCCGCCCGGGCGTCACTCGTCCCCGTTCCGTCGTGTCGCCGTCCCCACTCCCAGGACGCCCCACCGGTGCGTTGCCCACGGCTTCACCGCGAGGCGCCCTACCGCTGCTCTCCTCCCAGCGTCCGGACCGGCGCCCCCGCGAGGAACGCCTCGATGTCCTCGACCGCCTGGCCGAAGTAGCGGTGGTAATTGCCCTCCGTCACGTACCCCAGGTGGGGCAGCGCCAGCACGTTCGGCAGCGAGCGCAGCGGGTCGTCCGGTGCGAGCGGTTCCGTGGCGAAGACATCGAGCCCGGCCCCGGCGATCCAGCCCTCGCGCAGCGCCCGCAGCAGCGCGTCGCCGTCGACCAGCCCCGCGCGGGAGGTGTTGACCAGGTACGCCGACGGGCGCATCGCCCGGAGCTCGGCCTCCCCGATCAGCCCCCGGGTGCGGTCCGACAGCACCATGTGCAGCGAGACGATGTCACCGCGCTCCATCAGCTCCCGCTTGCCGCGCGCGAGGGTGACCCCGTGCTCGGCGGCCCGCGCCTCCGTCAGGTTCGGGCTCCAGGCGAGGACGTCCATGCCGAAGGCGAGACCCACACGGGCGACCCGGCCGCCGATCTTGCCCAGGCCCACCAGGCCCAGCGTCCGCCCGGCCAGATCCGTTCCGACGGTCGACTGCCAGGGCCCGCCCTCACGCAGTGCCTGCGCCTCGGTCCGCACGTGCCGGGCGAGGCCCAGGATCAGCGCCCAGGTCAGTTCGGCGGGCGGCTCGGAACTGCTGGCCGTACCGCAGACGGTGATCCCGAGTCCGGCCGCGGCGGCCAGGTCGATCGAGGCGTTGCGCATCCCGGACGTGACGATCAGCCGCAGGCGTGGCAGCCGGTTCAGCACCGCCGCGTCCATCGGCGTCCGCTCCCGCATGACGACGACGATCTCGCAGTCCTCGATCGCGGCGACGAGCGCGTCCCGGTCGGCCAGGTGCTCGCGCAGCACCCGCACGTCGACCCGGCCGGCGAGCGGGCTCCAGTCGGCGGAGGAGAGGGCGACGCCCTGGTAGTCGTCGAGTACGGCGCAGCGCGGCTTCGTGACCAGTGACCCGTTCATGGCCCCATGATCGCGCGGCTGGCGGGGCGCGTACGTCCTCGTCCTCGCGGATCACCCGGCATGCGGGGTGCGGCCCGCCGACGCACGCTGTTCCTGAGCTGCCTGTCCGCGGAGGAAAGGACGTCCGTCGATGTTCGCGAGGCTGAGCACGTACCAGGGATCACCGGTCCCGGCGGAGGGCGATCTGACCGCCAAGTCGGAGGCCGTCGTCCGGCGGGTGGAGACGCTTCCGGGGTTCCGGGGCGCGTACTACCTCGTCGACCGGGAGACGGGGAAGGCGAGGTCGCTGACCCTGTGGGAGGACGAGGCGTCGATGGTGGCCAGCGAGGAACCGGCGGCGGCGGTACGGGAGGAGTCGGCGCAGCGGGAGGGGCAGCGGGTGATCAGGGTCGAGCACTTCGAAGTGGCCTTCGGCAGGCTGGCACCGTAGAGAAGGCCGGGACCTGGAGAGGAATCCCATATCTGAGATGGTTTCTCGGATATGGGAGACGACGCGAAGGCGCACGAGCCGCACGAGCCGCACGAGCCGCACGAGCCGCACGAGCCGAATGAGCCGAATGAGCCGCACGAGCCGCACGAGCTGGACGCCCGCCTGGCGGGCCGCCTCGCCGAGCTGCGGACCGAGCGCGGCTGGTCGCTGGAGGAGCTGGCGGGCCGTACGGGTGTGAGCCGGTCGACGCTGTCCCGCCTGGAGCGGGTGGAACTGAGCCCGACGGCGGTCCTGCTGGGCCGGCTGTGCGCGGTGTACGGACGGACGATGTCCCAGCTCCTCGCGGAGGTGGAGCCCGAGCCGCCGCTGGTGATGCGCGCCGAGCGGCAGGCGGTGTGGCGCGACGAGTCCGTGGGGTTCACCCGCCGCTCGGTGTCGCCCCCGCATCCGGGCCTACGGGGCGAGGTCGTCGAGGGAGTGCTGCGCCCGGGCGCGGACATCGCGTACGACGGGCCTCCGGTCGACGGCATGGAGCAGCACATCTGGGTGCTGGAGGGCGCCCTGGAGGTGACCGAGGGCGGCCGCACGCACGAACTGGGGGCGGGGGACTGCCTACGGTTCCGGCTCTGGGGACGCTCCCGCTTCCGCTGCCCGGGCCCGGATCCCGTCCGTTACGCGCTGCTGATCGTCCTGCCCTGACGGTCCCGGATGTCTCACCCGACCGCCTGACCGCCTGACCGCCCGACCGCCGGGCCCCCGCCCCGCGCGACCGCCCGACCGCCAGGCGTTCGCCTCGCCGGACCGCCTGGCCGCCTGACCCCCAGGCCAGGAGCCCGCCCCCCGCGACCGCCGTGCCCACCCGAGGAAACCGAGGACATGCCCACCATCACGCACCTCTCCCCCGAAGCCTTCGGCGCCGCCGTCAAGGGCCTCGCGGACGTCCTGACGGACGCCGTCGCGGACGGCGCGTCGCTGGGCTTCCTCCAGCCCTTCGACCACCAGGCCGCGGTCGCCTGGTGGCAGAGCCGGCAGCCCGCGGTCGACGCCGGCACCCTCGGGGTCTGGGCCGCCGAGACCCCCGAGGGCATCGTCGGCACCGTGAGCCTGGCTCTGGAACCCAAGGCCAACGGCCGCCACCGCGCCGAGATCGTGAAGCTGATGGTCCACCGAACGGCCCGGGGCCGCGGCCTGGCCCGCCGCCTGCTGACCACGGCCGAACAGGCCGCCCACGAGGCGGGCGTCACGCTGCTGCTGCTCGACACCGAGGCCGACGGAACGGCAGACCGCCTCTACGCCACCACGGGCTGGACCCGCTACGGCAGAGTCCCGGCGTACGCCACCGACCCGTCGGGCGTCCTCCAGGACTGCAGCTTCTTCTACAAGCGGCTGGCTTAGCCCCGACCCACCGTCGGCCGAGGGCGTGCCCTCCCGACCGCCCGGGAGACGCACGTCACACACCCGCCCTGTCACAGCCCGCCGCGCCACGGTGTCCAAGAGGTGTCATCACCGACGACGACACAGGAGTGCACCATGGAAGCTCGGTTGAACCTCATGGCCAGCCCCGTCGCTGCCCAGGCCTTCAAGCACATGGTCGCCGCGGGCAGGGCGCTCGCGGACTCGACGCTGCCGGACGCGACGCGCGAACTGGTGATGCTCCGCGCCAGCCAGATCAACGGCTGCGCCGGATGCATCGACATCCACACCAAGGAGGCCACCGCGGCCGGGGAGTCCGCCCAGCGGCTCCACCTGGTCGCGGCCTGGCGCGAGGCGAAGGTCTTCACCGACGCCGAGCGGGCCGCTCTTGAACTGGCCGAGGAGGGCACGCGCATCGCGGACGCGGCCGGCGGCGTCTCGGACGAGGTGTGGGCCAACGCCGCCAAGCACTACGACGAGGACCAACTCGCCGCCCTCGTCGCCCTGATCGCCGTCATCAACGCCTTCAACCGGGGGAACGTGATCACCCAGCAGCCCGGCGGCGACTACCAGGTCGGCCAGTACGCCTGACCGTACGACCTGACGGCCCCATACCCCGGGCGGAGGCGGGAAGCGGTGCCCGGGATGTGGGGCCGGGCCGTGCCGGCCTCCTCAACCGTTCAGCCGGCCGCGGCGGACGCCGTCCAGGCGTGCGCCGGTCAGGAGCGCGCCCTCGGTCCTCGCCGCGATCAGCACGGCGTCCGACAGGTCCGCGTGCGGCAGGTCCACGTCCGTGAGGTCGGCGCCGACGAACTTCGCGCCCCGCACGGACGCGCCCCGCACGGACGCGCCCCGCACGGACGCGCCCCGCACGGACGCGCCCCGCAGGGACGCGCCGCGCAGGGTGGCCCCGGCCAGGCGAGCGCGGGAGAGGAGCGCGTCGTCGGCGCGGGCGCCGGTCAGGTCGTCGCCGGCGAGGTCGCAGAGGCCGGCGTTCACCCGCGTTCACCCGGGGCAGCGTCGCGCCCACCAGAGTGGCCCCCGCTCAGGTCCGCGCCCGTCAGCGACGCGTCCCTGAGGTCACAGCCGCTCAGGTCGCAGTGCCGCAGGTCGGCGTAACCGAGATGAACACCCGCCGGCCGGGCGCCCCTGAGGCCGGCCCCCGCCAGGGGGATACCGGCCAGGTCGCTGTCGGTGCCCTACGGCCGGGTCCACGCGCGGACGAGGCCGCGCCAGTCGCCACCGCCGGTCAGGGCGTCACGGACCGCGGCGAGGACGGGGGCGTTCTCCGGCCGCTGCCACCGGTCCCGTACCTCGGTGGCGTGGTCGTTCCGGTCACCGTTCTCGTCGGTCATGCGCCCGGTGTCCCGTTTCTCGATCCGGTGGTGCCCGCAGCCTTCCACACGGTGCGGAGGGTGGGGCCGAGACCGGTCAGGAATGAAGAAGCACCGTCCGGGGAGCGGCAGTTAGCGTGTCGGTCATGGACATCAGCATTCACACCACCGCGCTGCCTCACACCGACCCGGACGCGTCCCTGGCCTTCTACCGCGACGCCCTCGGCTTCGAGGTCCGCAGCGACGTCGGCCAGGGCACGATGCGCTGGATCACGGTCGGCCCCGCCGGGCAGCCCGGCACGTCGATCCTGCTGGCGCCGCCGGCCACCGACCCCGGCATCACCGACGCCGAGCGCCGCACCATCGCCGAGATGATGGCCAAGGGCACGTACGGGTGGATCCTGCTGGCCACCCCGGACCTCGACGGCACCTTCGACAAGGTGCAGGCCGCCGACGCCGAAGTCGTGCAGGAGCCGACCGAGCAGCCGTACGGCATCCGCGACTGCGCCTTCCGCGACCCCGCGGGCAACCTGATCCGCATCCAGGAGATTCGCTGAGATTCCCTGAGAGCCCCTGAGATGCCTTGCTAGTCCCTGAGATTCGCTGAGAGGGAGGTTCGCCGATGTGTCACCCCGCGTGGGCGCGCGCACGGATCGCGGCGCAGCGCCTGATCGACTTCGCACGACTTCGCCGTGTCCGCGACCGGATCGACCGGGAGTACGCGCGGCCGCTGGACGTCGAGGCCCTCGCCCGCGACGCGGACATGGCGCCCGGGCACCTCAGCCGCCAGTTCCGGCAGGCGTACGGCGCCTCGCCCTACGCCTATCTGATGGCGCGTCGTATGGAGCGCGCGACGGTGCTGTTGCTGCACCGCGGCGAACTCAGCGAGGCCGAGGTCGGCGCCGCGGTCGGCTGCTCGTCACCGAGCGTCTTCCGCACCCGCTTCACCGACCTGGTCGGCATGCCGCCCAGCGCCTGGCGGCGCGGCCCGGTGGACCGGGTGCCGGCACCCACGGCCGAGCCGGTCGCCGAGCCGATCCACGATCCGATCGCCGCGCCGCAACCCGTGTGACCGGGCCGCCCAGGGCCCACTGACCTGCCCGACACGACTGGAGGAACCATGACCACCGCGCCGCCACGTGGGCTCGACGAGAGGCTGCGGGACACCCGCGCCCGCCTGGAGAACGACGTCGATCTCTGGGTCTCGACGTCCGGCTCCCCGGGCGTGCACCTCATCCCGCTCTCGTACCTCTGGGACGGGACGGCGTTCCTCATCTCGACGCCGCGTGCCTCGGTGACCGGCCGCAACCTGCTGGCGGACGGACGCGTACGACTCGGGCTGGGCCCGACGCGTGACGTCGTCGTGGTCGACGGAACCGCCGAGCCGGTGGACCTTGCCGAGCTGGACCCGGCGACGGGCGACGCGTTCGCCGCCAAGACCGGATTCGACCCGCGCGCGCTCGACGAGCCGTATCAGTATTTCCTGATCCGGCCGCGGCGCATCCAGGCATGGCGCGAGGCGAACGAGCTGCCGGGCCGCACCCTGATGCGCGACGGCCGCTGGCTCGGCTGACCACCGCCGCCGACGGCGCCATCCGGTCAGTTTCGGAGAAGCGGCGGCCCGGCGGCTTCCCTAGCCTGAAGTGGTCCCGATCAGGGCCGAGCGTCCGGGCCCGACATCACGTCGGCACATCACGTCCTGCACATCACGTCCTGAACATTCCACGAGGGGAATCAGCGATGAGCGACACCAAGGCGTCCGACAAGAGCTACGACGGATTCACGGCCGAGGAGCGGGACGCCATGAAGGAGCGCGCCAAGGAGCTGAAGGCGTCCACGCGCCGTGGCTCGCGCGCCGCCAAGGCGGACACCGAGGGCGAGGTGCTCGCGAAGATCGCCGAGATGGACGGGGAGGACCGCGCCCTCGCCGAGCGGATCCACGCCATCGTCAAGGACTGCGCGCCGGACCTCATGCCCAAGCTCTGGTACGGGATGCCGGCGTACGCCCGGGACGGCAAGGTCGTCTGCTTCTTCCAGAGCGCGCAGAAGTTCAAGGCGCGGTACGCCACGCTCGGCTTCAACGACCAGGCGCGCCTCGACGAGGGCACCATGTGGCCGACGGCCTTCGCCCTGACGCGGCTGACCCCCGCCGACGAGGAGCTGATCGCCGCGCTCGTCAAGAAGGCCGCCGGCTGAGACCGGCCGGGCCGGACCGACATCTCGGCCCGCTGCCCGCCCGGCCTCGCCCGGCCTCGCCCGGCCTCGCCCGGACGGCCTACTCCTGGTTCTCGTTCGGGGCGGTGGAATCCTCGGGCACGGCGGCCCACTCGACGAGCTGGACGACTATCCCGTTGGGGTCGGTCATCTGGAAGAGGCGCTCGCCCCAGGGCTCCTCGCGCAGCGGCATCGTGATCGGGGCGCCCGCCGCGCGCAGCCTTGCCTCCTCGGCGTCGAGGTCGGTGACCGTGAACGCGAGGATCATGCCGGTCGCCTCCCGGTCCCGCTGCTCGGCCGGGAGGACCTCGGTGCCTTTGCGGAGCAGGACGATGTCGACGGCGGCGTCGTCGCGGGTCAGGGAGGCGAAGCCGTCGTCGGCCATGGCCACCTGGTAGCCGAGGTGGGTGCAGAGGAACGCCTGGGAGGCGTCGACATCGGCAACGGTCAGGGAGAGGGTGGAGGTCGAGACGTTCACGGTGACTCCTGGGTCGGTCTGCGGTCTGCGGTCTGCGGTCTGCGGTCTGCGGTGTGCGGTGCGCGGTAAGGGGCCCGTCTGCGGTCTGCGGTGCGCGGTAAGGGGCCCGCCTGCGGTCTGCGGTGCGCCGTGTGCGGTCCGCGGTGCGCGGTAGGGGGCGCCTCTGCGGTCTGCGGCCCGGAGGCTCGACGCCGCCACCCCCGGCGATCATGTGGACGCCGTCCTCGGGGCGACGGTTGCGATCTTGACGGCCCGGGGATCTCGCCCGCCGCCGCACACGCCCGTGACGGGCGGACGGCCCGGCGAATAGAATCGGCTCTCATGTCGAAGCCTGACGAGTTGCTCGTTGACATCGCCGCCAAGGTCGAGTCCGGGCAGAGCAATCAGATGTCCCTGACCGTGATCACGGGCGGGGCTGTCATCACGGGGCGCTTGGCGCCCGAAGCGGTGTGGCGCCAGCGCGTGACGGAGGTCCTCTCGGACTCGGCTCACCTGCGCGAGTTCGCCGACACCTTCAAGAAGCCGGCCGGACATGACGGCCCACCCACCCATCTGCACTTCCATGTGGCCCGGATCATCCAGGGCACGGTGGGCATCCCGGAGACGGGTGGGATGTACCGCGTGTCGATCGAGGACGTCAACGCCTGGACGGTGGGTGACTTCAGCTACTCCGACCACTGAGTCGGAAGGACATACGAAGAGGGCCCGACCGGCGCATGCCGGTCGGGCCCTCGTTCTCTTCACCCGAATTACGTGACGGGGTGAATTCAGCATGAAATCTGATCGCTCCGACACCTCTTCCGTATCCGGAAAAGGCGCCGGGAAGCCGGACGCCCTGCGGAATCCGCCGGCGGCGATGACGTCCGGAAAAGGCAGCGGGGCCCGCACCCCGAAGGATGCGGACCCAGCTGTGTATCGCGCGCGTCAGCGTCAGGCGGGAACGATGTTCTCCGCCGTCGGGCCCTTCTGGCCCTGAGCGATGTCGAAGTTCACCTTCTGGCCCTCCTGCAGCTCACGGAAGCCCTGGGCGGCGATGTTCGAGTAGTGGGCGAACACGTCGGGGCCGCCACCGTCCTGCTCGATGAAGCCGAAGCCCTTTTCCGCGTTGAACCACTTCACGGTGCCAGTAGCCATGTCATATCTCCTTTGGGGCACAGGAATCCGCACTGCGCGGACACCATGTCGCCGAGATGATTACCCCGCCGGAAAGAGACCGGTGATGAAAAAAAGTGCTCCCACTGGCCCTGGGGCCGGATGGGGGCACTTGAAGTTTCGGGAACCACAACTGCAACTGAGATCGACAGTAGCACGCCTGACTGGCCGGAACCGGCTGAATACCCCAGCTCTTTTTGTGCGGTAAAAACCCTCACCGCGCGGCCTTTTAAATCCTCTGCTCGCCGGCACAGATTCGGAATCACCCGTACGGCGGTTCCGTTACCGGGGTCCCGGGGCCGGGACACGGGGCGGGCAGGACAGGCGGCGGGGGTGACACCCGGTCGTGTCGAAGGGAGCGGCAACCGGTCGGTCCGGCGAGGGGCGGTCGGCCGTCGTCCGGTGGCTCTCAGACTTCGTCGATGTGGGTGCCGGTGAGAGCGGACGCCCTGCTGGTGGTGAGCCAGGAGTGGGCGGGCTCCGCGGCGGTTTCGGTGTCGACGGTGAGGTGGAGCCGGGTGCCGCCTTCGAGGACGGGGTAGCTGCGCTGCTCCGTCCCGGCGAAGGAGTGGCGGATCACCTCGGCGACCGCCCGGGCGGCTTCGGGGGTGGCGGCGACGATGCGGATCTCGGCGTGTCCGGCCGAGGGCAGGATCGCGGTGTCGGCGGAGTACAAGGGGCCTGGTTCCCTTCAGGAGCGAACGGAGGCCGGCGGGTGGGTTGTCCCGGGTGTCGGGTGCCCCACCCGCCGCCTTCGGCCGGAGGAGTGGTCAGAGACGGTCAGGGCCAGGTGCCGGTCCGGCGACGGCTGGAGGCGCGCGCCGTCGGCGTGTGGTGGCTCTGACCGGGTGGCCGGAAAACGGCCGGGAACGGGTCGCTGAAGTGGTGGGCCGCTATCCGCGCGTCGTGCTGGGCGTTGAGCCGGTGGATCAGGCGGGCGCCGAGCGCGATCAGGAGGGCGCCTGCCGCGAGCGTGATCAGGATCTCCATGTCGTCATCTCCGCATGTTTCCCGGCAGGGGGATCATTCGCGCGCCGACGACCGGGTGCCGGAGGGGCGGCAGGCCGGCTCCGCCGTCGGTCTCCCAGGCGTCCTCGCCGCTTCGGGCGTCCCGCAGACGGCGGCCGGTCGCGGCTTCGTCGGACAACAGGACTGCGGCGGTGAGGGCGCCGCCGGGGAGGGCTGCGGCGGCCATGAGACGGGCGGCCGCGGCGGGTCCGGTCTCCGGCGGGATCACCAGCAGGTCGCAGCGGCCGACGGTGTAGGAGAGCAGGATCATCTTGTCGGGATCCTGTTCGGTGAACCAGCCCACGTGCACGGTGTGCCCGGTGACGGCGACTTTGTGCGGGACGACGGGCCAGCGGGTGGGGCCCACCGTGACGCGGGTGATACGTCCGTAGCGCCCTTCGAGTGCCCCGACGAGGGACGGGAGTTCGGCGGCGAGGTCGTGCGACCGAGGCCACCAGGCGCCGTCCAGGAGGCCGGCGAGCGTCTTCGGGGTCAGCGACAGGCGCGCCGGAAGAGGGGGTGCGAGAGTGGTCGTCATGATCGCGGACCCGTCTCCGGGCCGCCGCACCGCGGGGCGGCCCAGTGTCTTGATCGCCGGAAACGACGTCCGCGTGGGAGCGGGTGCTCGAGGTACTCCCGGTGCCTTCAGCGTACTCCGCCGCTTGGTCGGACGAGCCGTTCCGACCGGATGCCCCCCGTCCTGGTGCTCTCCCCGGCCCGGCGCTGTGCCCGACCCGGTGATGTCCCAGCCAGGTGCCGTCCCCGTCCTGGTGCTCTCCCCGACCAGGTGATGTCCCAGCCAGGTGCTGTCCCCGACCAGGCGAAGTACCCGGCCAGGTGACGGCGCACGGGAACGCCGCCCGGCCCTCGGCCGCGGGCCTGATCGCGGGGCGCGCGCGGAGTGCGGAGTACCGTGAGGTCACGGTGGTATCTCGTCGGCCATGAGGTGTCGGCGGCCCCGCGCAGGCAGGCGGACCATCATGGCCGAACCCGAACGCCCCTCTCCCCAGAAGCTCCTTCCGGACGAGATCCACCGAGCGGTCAAACCCGGTGCGGCCCTGCTCCGGCTGCAGACGACGCACTCCCGCGAAGGCGTCCTCGACGGCGCGTGGTGGCCCCGCTCCCGGGACGTCGCGACCGAGCTGCCCGACCTGATCCGGGCGCTCACCACGCACCTGGGCCCCGTCACGCGCGTCGGCCTGGACACGGACGCCTGGGAGGAGGTCCCGACCCGTGTGGTCGTCGACGACCGTGTCGTACACCTCGACTCGTTCCCCGTCGGCGACGACACCGTGCTCATCACCCGTGGCGACAACGACCACTTCGCCCTCATGGTGGTGCCCCCGGACACGACACCTGACGCGGCACGCGAGGCCATGGCCCGCGCGGTCGACGCCGGCAACGTCACCCAGGCGGCCGAGATCCTTGTCGCCACGCATCCCGCACCAGCCACTGACGAAGCCCCAGGTCGCTGACCTGAGGCTTCGTTCAAGAGCGCCCGTACCCACCGCCATCGGCGTGTGGGGAGCGGTCAGCCGCCGGCGCCCTGGCGGCGTATCCGTGCGGCGAACAGGAGGCCCGCGCCGGCGACGAGCGCCGTGCCCGCGCCTCCGGCGACGAGGGCCGTGTCACCCGCGCCGGTGGAGGCCAGCGCGGAGCCGCTGCTGCCCTGCGCGGTCACGGCCGCGTTTCCGGTGACGGGGGTGCCGCTGGCGCGCGTTCCGGTGTCACCACCGGTGGCGGAGTCGTCGTCCTGACCCTGCCGGCCGTCGCTCGTGTCGTCGCCCTTGCCCTCGCCCTTGCCGTCGTTCTCGCCGTCGTTGCCGTCGTTCTCCTGCTGGGCCTTCTTGTCCTTCTCCCGGGCCTGGTGCTGACCGGTGCTCAGGAACGCGGCACGGTCCGCCGGCGTGCCCGCCAGCGCGGCGCGGCCGGCCTTGACCAGCTCGCGGCCGCCCCCGTCGATGATCTGGGCGATCGCGACGCGGTTGTCCTGGTCCCGCAGCTCGTGCTGCGTCACCTCCAGGAAGTGGCGCAGCTCGGCCGGGGTCGGGGAGCCGTTCAGGAGCTTGCTGATCGCTTCGCTGAGGATGGGGCCGTCCCAGCTCTCGTCGATGCGGGCGAGCTCGACCCGGTCGTCCGAGGCTTGTGCGAGGTGGCGGCCCGTCTCCAGGAAGGCGACACGGTCCGCCGGAGTCCCCAGGAGGGCCTTCTTGGCGGCCTCCTTCACCGCAGGACCGGCGGTGTTGGTCAGGCGGGCGATCTCGACCCTGTTGTCGTCGTCACGGAGCTCGTGCTGGGTGACCTCGTAGAAGTGACGGAGCTCGGTCAGGGTCAGCCCGTCGGTCCGGATGAAATTGGTGATTCCCTCCTTCAGACCGGGGCCCGCATGGTGCAGGAGCCTCACGATGGCGACCATGTAGTCGTCACGACGGATGCGGTGCTGGTCGGTCTCGATGAACGTGCGCATGGCCGCGGGACCGCCCGCGATGGCCTTGTGGCCGGCTTCCTTCATGTACGCGCTGGCCATCGGCTCAGCGATGATCGCGAGGATCGTCTTACGGTCCTGCTCCGCCTGGTCCTCGCCGGAGACGTCCGCGGCCTCGTGATCGGGTGCGGTCGGAGCCGGCGGCTTGGTGGACGCGGCGGCCTCGTTCGTGTCGGCGAACGCCGGCGACGCGAGGAGGACGGCCGGAGCCAGAGCAGCGGTGGTCACAGCTGCGGCGATCCGGGACAACTTCACAGAAAATACCCCCAGAGGGAACGGTCTTTGCGCCGCGAAGACTCGTCACCTCGGCGAAAGGTTGTAGGGGGCCGTCGTTCAGCGCGGTTCCCCGGTGAACCGGGCACGCGCGCGGCACGCACCTCGTGAGTCGTGGTGTGACTGCGGCCTGGGTGCGAGGCGAGTGGGGTTGAGTACGGATACTCACGCCGGAGTCATGGTCCGCCAGGAGCATGGGGAGCACCACATCTCTGGGGGAATCGATGAACGCTCGCACCCCGTTCCGCCTGACGTTCGCCAACGCCGCTTCTGCCGTCTATCTGGGACTCGTCGGTGCGTCCGTCGTGTTCGAGGTGGCTGCCGCGCTGTTCGCGGAGCCCGGCATCGTCGGGATCTGGCCTTTCCTTCTCACCGCCCCCACCTCCTTGCTGGCCGCAGGGGGCGTGGAAGCGGTGGGGGGCATGGACGCCCCCATCGGGTACCTGGTCGGCGGGGTCGTCATCAGCGCCCTGGTCCAGTCGTTCGCCCTGGGAGCGCTCGTGGAGACTCTGCGCGGTCGTCGCCAGGGGCACATCCGTCCGAGCCGCGGCTGAGCCACGGCGGCAAGGGCGTCGGCCAAGCGCCGAGCCCGCGGAGTGGGGGAGTTGTCCGCTGGGTTTCCCCCTCCGATACCGGATCACCCCCGCTCCCCGCCCCCACTACGTCTTCCGCGCGGACGTCCAGCCCTGGCGGCGAAGGTTCTCGAAGCCGTCCAGGAGGAGGTCCAGGGCGAATTCGAACTCGAACTGGTCGTCGCAGCCGCCACCGATCGTGGAGGCCCCGTCGTGCGCGGCCGTCGCGGCCAGTTCCGCGATGTGCGGGTAGCGGGCCGCCAGGCCGGGGTCCGGCGAGCCCGAGGGGCCCGACGTGTCGAACAGCTCCTGGCTGAAGCCGAGCAGGCGGCTGCCCGTCGCGTGCATCACGTGGTGCGTGAGGTCGGCGGAGAGGCCGCCGTCCCGGAAGCACCCGGCCATCGAGTCCAGGTACGCCAGCACGGCCGGGGTGGGGGCGGTCCGCGACTCGATGACCCGGGCCGCCCAGGGGTGACGCAGCAGGACCCGGCGGGCCGAGAGGATCCGCTCGCGGACCACGTGCCGCCAGTCGGGTCCCTCGGCCGGCGGGTCGATCTCGCCGACGACGGTGTCGGCCATGCCGTCGAGCAGCTCCTCCTTGTTGGCCACGTGCTTGTAGAGGGCCATCGGTACGACGTCCAGCTCCTGCGCGAGCCTGCGCATGCTGAGCGCGTCGATGCCGGTGACGTCGGCGAGCGCGACGGCGGCGCGCAGGACGCGGTCCCGGTTCAGGGGGATCCGTTGTGTGTGCGTGGCTTCCTGCCGGGTCATTCCGGGTCCGGCCCCTTCCGTCTTCGACTGCCCTCTCCTTGACGAGTGTACGACGTACACCTATGGTGACCGTCAGGTGTACGGCGTACACCTCCAACGGCTGAGAGGTGTCGAAGATGAGTCCGGACCGGAGAACCGCGGTGGCCGTCGGGTCGCTGTTCCTGCTGACCGAGGTCGCCGCGATAGCCGGTGCGGTCCTGTACCGGCCCTTGCTGGGCGCGGCGGACGGCGGGCTCGCGCCGGGCGCCGACACGCGGGCACTGCTCGGGGTGCTCTGCGAGGTGGTCCTGGTGGTGGCGGTGGCCGGCACCGGGGCGGCGCTGTTCCCCGTCCTGCGGCGCCACGGCGAGGGGCTCGCGCTCGGATACGCCTTCGGGCGGCTGCTCGAGGCGGCCGTCATCGCCTTCGGGATCGCCGCCGTCCTGGCGCTCGTCACCCTGCGGCGGGGCGCGGGGGCGGCGGACGGCGCCGATGCCGCGCTGGTGGCCGTGCACGACTGGACGTTCCTGCTCGGCCCCAACATCGCCCTCGGCCTGAACACTGTCCTTCTCGCGTACCTGGCGTACCGCGCCCGGCTCGTACCGCGTTTCATCGCCGTGCTCGGCCTGGTCGGCGGACCGCTGATCTGCGCCTCGGCCGTCGCGGTGATGTTCGGTGCCTACTCCCAGCTCTCGCCGGCGGGGGCGGCCGCCGCGCTCCCGGTGTTCGCGTGGGAGCTCGCGCTGGCGGGCTGGCTGATCGTCAGAGGATTCGGCCCCGGCTCGGGCGCCGCGTCCCCGGCAGACGGAAAGGCGGCTGAACCGGCAGGCGTCCGCCGGTGAGGCCGACCCGAGCCCGACAGCCGTGCCGTCCGCTACGAAGGGGCCCTGAAATGACCACGATCGAACGCCTGTGGGCCGACTTTGAGCTTCCCGTGAAGGACGCACTCCACTACGCCGACGGGCACTCCTATGACGTCGCCCTCGACCCGGCCGCGCCGAGTGGTTTCACCGTGCTCGCCCCCTTCGGCCTCGCTGAGATGCCGGAAGGCGATCCGTCCTGGGTGTCTTCGGTCGATGGGCTCGCCGCTGTGGACCTGGGAGAGAAGGGGCTGCTCTGGGGCGGAGAGGGTTCGCACGGATCGGAGGGGTTCGTCGCACGTTTGACTGTTGACCGTGCGCTGATGTGGGCGATGTTCTTCATGGAATCCAATCCATTTGATCGGATTCAACTGTCGGGAAACGTCGCCACCTTCCGCTCGACTTCGGGCTTCGAGATTGCCGTCGACACCGACGATCCGCGAACTCCGGTCCCCGGACGGCCCAGCTGAACCGGGCAACGACGAAGCCCCAGGTCGCTGACCTGGGGCTTCGTTCAAGAGCGGATGACGGGAATCGAACCCGCGCCATAAGCTTGGGAATCACCGACGCCGAGCTCGATCACCCCGCTTCTGACCTGCGGAAACATGCTCTGGTGGCACTCATACCGCAAGCTCTTGGACACCCGTGTCGACCGCTGGTGTCCGTCCTGAAGGGCACGGTTGGGGCACGAGGTGCGGGACGTCTGTCCTCAGACCCCGACTGCCCACCGGGCGGCTGCGACCGCTCCCAGGAGGAGCGGTGGGGTGAGCCACCAGGGGCCCATGGCGCGACGGATCGACGGAAGCAGAGTGATCAGCAGGGCGAGTCCGCTCGCGGCGATGGCGAGGACGCAGGACAGCTCGATCCCGGCCTGTGCTTCGTCGTCCCAGCTGCCTGCGGGCCGGATCGTGAGGGCCATGTACACGAACCATGCAGCGATCGTGTGGAGGAGCACCAGCGGGACCGCCATGACCCACCGCAGACAGCCGTCGTCACTGGCAGTCCCGGCGACGTCGGGCCGATCGGACATCACTGGAGAGCTCCCTTCGCTTCGTCGAGGTTCTTGGTGAAGGCCCGTCCGTAGCCTTGGGCGTCATCGCCCTGCCAGTACGGCCCACCGTTGTACCGTGCCGCCAGTTCCTGGCGCTGCTCGGGCGTCATCTGCTCGGGGGGAACGCCGGCGAACTCACTCTCGGCCTTGAGCTGAGCCAGGTACTCCGCCGCGATGAAGATGTTCTGCCCCGGGTCCTGGAGGGACTCCTCTACGACTGCTCGCTGCTGTTCGGTCATGTTCTGAGGGTCGTAACCGAGTACTTCGGCTCCGCGGCGCACTTGGATGGCGATGGGGCCGAAGGATGTCTCGTCCGGGGTTCCGCCGAGGCGCCACGGGAGGTTCTCCGGGGAGACCGGGCTCAGCCCCCAGGGTGCGTCGGCCTGCTCGCGGATTGTGTCCGTGAGGTCGTCGAGGATGCCGGGCTGTCCACCGATCTCCTGCCAGGCGATGCCGGCGACCATGTCCGCCGGCAGTCCCGAGTTCTTCGCGGCGGCCTGAATGATCTCCTTGTTCGCGGCGATCCAGTCCTTCCGGTCCTGGCTCGACGAAGGCGGACTCCAGTAGCTGTCCTCCGCCCCCGGTAGGGCGGACAGCCGTGTGCGGATGTCGTGGAGCGTCGGTGAGACCGGGTTGGTGCCGACTCCTCCGGCGTAGTCCTGCTTGGGCGGGCTGCCGGGCAGGTGAGTGAGGGGATTGCCGCCTGCTTCCGCGGCCTCGCTCCTCAGGGACGCGATGGCCGCCACGATGTCCACTCGCTGGACAGAGCCCATGCGGAATTCGGGCAGCAGCTCGTATGCCTGCTTCAGCCCGTGCACACACAGGTCACGGGCTTCCTTCTCGGTCGTCCCGGCCAGGTGGAACGCACCTCCCGCCGCACCGTGGAGCTTGTTCGCCTCTTCCCGGATGTCGTCGACATCCATGGTGAGTTCGGCGAAGAAGTCGAGGACACCCGTGGTGGCTCGCATGTCCTCCCACTGGCGCATGGGTTCGGCGTCCTGCGCTTCACGGGTGATCGCGGTGCCCTTGGTGCCGATGAGGGCGGCAAGGCTGCGCTCGTTGGCCTTGCCGTTCGAGTAGTGACTCTTCGCAGTCTCCAGCGCCCACGCATAGCTTCGCAGGGCGCTGGCAGCGTGCCCGTAGCCCTCGGCGATGTGTTGCATGAGCTTGCGTGCTTCGGCGAGCCGAGACACGTAGTGCTGGCTCCCTTCGCTGTGCCAGTGGGTCCGCTTCTCCGCGCGCTCGGCCGGTGTGTCGACCTCGACCAACATGTCGTGGAGGCGCTTGAACTCGTCGGCGTTCCGCTCGACGAGGGCGGGGTTGCAGCCTTCGAGGAACTCGACGTCCTTGCGGTAGCTCAGGCCAGTCACTTCGCCTCCGGTGCCACGTACTGGCCATCGCTCAGGACGTTGTCGAGGAAGCGACGGGTGTTGGCGTCGTCCACGGCGACGAAGTCGGTCCCGGTGGTCTTGAGGCGGGTGGCGAGCGCCGCGAGGAGCGCGACCATGTCCAGGAACTGATCGTGGGCGAACCGTCCGAAGCGTTCGACCTCGGCGGCGACTTCGGCAGGAGAGCGCGGTACGCGCGCCATGGTTCCTAGATCACCGTCGGGCCTGCCTTCGTGGAGCAGTCCCGCGATCTCGATCAGCAGGTTCGCGTTTCCGTTGATGGAGTCCGTGTTGTAGTCGAGCGTTCCGCCCGTGGTACCACCGGCCCGATCCGCGGGTAGCTGATTGAGCTGCATGGCGGTCGGGCTGTCCAAGGACACATCGGCTTTCGCCCGGGCCCATTCGTCATCGAACGACACGCGTCCCCCCGCGGTTGTCGGTCTGCTGTACGAGTGACCAACGAGGCTACCAACGGTTGCGGCCGGACCGTGGTGCGGTGGTGGCGCAAGGTGCCCCGACAGGTCTGGACAACGACGAAGCCCCAGGTCGCTGACCTGGGGCTTCGTTCAAGAGCGGATGACGGGAATCGAACCCGCGCTATAAGCTTGGGAAGCTCATGTTCTACCATTAAACTACATCCGCGCAGCGGCCGAAGATCGGTACCGCAGACTCCGACACTGTACCGCATACCGGGGTCCAGACGTACCGGCCCCCGACGGAGCGGCGCCTGGAGTGGTGTCCCGTTGACCCCTTAATGTGGCTGTCTCGTCCACCACTTGTCGGGGAAGGGACTTGATGGGTTCGATGGAGCGCACCGTCGTCCGCTGTGCCGAAGGGCATGTGTTCAGTACCGCTTCGTTCCCGTTGCAGCAGCTCGGTGCCGGGCGGATCGGGCCAGGGCGGCTCATTCGGTGTCCACGGTGTGCGCGGTTGCGGCACGCGGTGCCCGTGGAGCTCGAGCGGCGCTGATGGCGTCGGGGGCGCGGGTCTTCCCGATTGGGGGAGGTCCGCGCCCTCTGCGTATCGTGGGGGCGTGCTTCTCTCAGACAAGGACATCCGGGCCGAGATCGATGCCGGACGGGTGCGCATCGACCCGTACGACGAATCCATGGTGCAGCCCTCGAGCATCGACGTGAGGCTTGACCGCTTCTTCCGGGTGTTCGAGAACCACCGCTACCCCCACATCGACCCCGCGGTCGAGCAGCTCGACCTGACCCGTGAGGTCGAGCCGGAGGGTGACGAGGCGTTCATCCTGCACCCCGGCGAGTTCGTGCTCGCCTCGACCTACGAGGTCATCACGCTGCCCGACGACATCGCGTCGCGCCTGGAGGGCAAGAGCTCTCTCGGGCGGCTCGGGCTCGTCACGCACTCCACCGCCGGGTTCATCGACCCCGGTTTCTCCGGGCACGTGACCCTCGAGCTGTCGAACCTCGCCACCCTGCCGATCAAGCTGTGGCCGGGGATGAAGATCGGGCAGCTGTGCATGTTCCGGCTGAGCTCGCCCGCCGAGTTCCCGTACGGCAGCGAGCGGTACGGCTCGCGCTACCAGGGCCAGCGGGGTCCGACGGCCTCCCGCTCGTTCCTGAACTTCCATCGGACCCAGGTGTGAGGCGGCAGTCGTCATGAGTGAAGTACGCGAGAACCTGACGTACGAGGGCTTCGGGCGCGCGATCCGCGAGCTCGCGCAGACCATCGCCGACGACGGCTACGAGCCCGACATCGTGCTCTCCATCGCCCGCGGCGGCGTCTTCGTCGCCGGCGGTCTGGCCTACGCCCTCGACTGCAAGAACATCCACCTCGTGAACGTGGAGTTCTACACCGGCGTCGGTACGACGCTGGAGATGCCGGTCATGCTCGCGCCCGTCCCCAACGCGATCGACTTCTCCGACAAGAAGGTCCTGATCGCCGACGACGTCGCCGACACCGGCAAGACCCTCAAGCTCGTCCACGACTTCTGCGTCGACCACGTCGCCGAGGTCCGCTCCGCCGTCGTCTACGAGAAGTCCCACTCCCTCGTGAAGTGCGAGTACGTGTGGAAGAAGACCGACGAGTGGATCAACTTCCCCTGGTCGGTCGAGCCGCCCGTCGTCAAGCGTGAGGGACAGGTCCTCGACGCCTGACGCCCGCGAGGACCGTCAGGCGACGCAGGCGCGGAACGTCAGGCGGAGAGCGCCAGGCGGAGAGCGTCAGGCGCGGAACGTCGCGCCAGGCGGAGAGCGCCAGGCGTTGGACGTCAGGCGCGGAACGTCAGGGCCTTCGCAGGCGCTCGGCGAGGGCCATGAGCCAGCCGCCGGGGGCGTACGGGGCCGGCGGGTCGACCTCCATGCCGAGCTCCTCCAGGGCGAGCGCGTAGTCCGGCTCGTCCAGCGGCAGGGTGAGCAGGTCATGGAGCTCGCCCGTCAGCTGCGCGATCAGCCCGCTGTCGGTCGTGTCCAGATAGTCCTGGACGGCGGCGTCGTGGTCCTCGAACTCGTCCGGCATGTCCTGCGAGAACCAGCCGCCGAGGAACTGGGCGAGCTCGGGGAAACGGGCGTGCCACTCCCACCGGGTCTGCGGCGTGGCGGGCGGTGGTGCCTGACCCGTCTCGACGCTCTCCTTCAGCCGGTCCGCGAGGCTCACCAGCCACGGCTGGATCTCCGCGTCCTCCAGACCGACGTCCGGCACGGGGTAGAACTCGCCGAGCCGCAGCCGCAGCCGGCCCGGCGGGTTCTCGGCGTACTCGCGCAGCTGCTGCTCGGCGACCGGGATCGCCCAGGGACGCGTGCGCCAGGTGTGCCGCAGGTACGCGGTGAGCGGCTCCTGGTCGTCGGCACGGCGCCCCGTGTGGGCGCGGACGACGTGATCCAGCTCGCCGTACTTCCGGTCGTGTTCGCGCGGGGTCAGGGGCACGGGAAACAGCCTCTAGAGGTAGATCGGGAAGGTGGCGTGCACGGTGAAGCCGTGCGGGTTGTCGGTGCTGCGCCGGAGGATCACCCGGGCGGCGCGCACGTCGACGGGTTCAAGGCCGGCGAGCATCATCGCCTGGCGCAGCACCCGACCGACCGGCTCGGGCCGGGAGAGCCAGGCGGCCTCGATGGTGAGGCGCTGCCGGGTCGACTGCGCGAGCCAGCGGTGGATGGCCTGCTCGTTGGCGGTGACCACCTGCTGCGTGGCCCACTGGGCGGTCTCCCGGTCGGGATAGGTGGCGGAAACGTTGGGGCTCGGCACGGAACTGTCCTCAGTGCTCTTCGTCGAAATGGGCGTGAACGGCCTGGAGGATCGCCCGCAGCACCGGCCGTGAGGCCCAGGGGGCCGTCTCGGCGAGTGCGGCGACCGGCTCGGCCGGAGCGGTCGGCGCGGGGAAGAGCAGGAGCGCCTCCTGCAGCTCCGCCGCGAGCGCGGACAGCGCGGACCGGCAGCCGGCGGGGTGCTCCGAGGCGACTCCCGCCCGTACACCCTCGTCGAAGTCCTCGTACTCGCCCGAATCGACCCACCACCAGAACTGGCGGATCCTGCCGAACTTCAGCTCGGCCTCCCAGGCGGCCATCGGAAGCCGGTCGAAGTCCGGGATCGCTTCCCGGTCCTGGAGGCGGATCATCCCGGACAGGAACCGCAGGAACTCGGGCGCGGGCGTGTCCCCGGTGGCCTCGGCGAGCTGCTCGGCGAACCCCGCCGACAGCGTCGCCGGGTCCGTGTCCGCCACCTGGTCCGAGACGAGGTCGAGCAGCGCGGCGACGGTGGCGAGGGGCATGGCCCACTCGGCCTGCGGCGTGTCCCTGATCGTCCGGCAGAACCGGGCCAGTTCGTCCTCGAGCGTCTTGGAGCGGTCGCGCCGGCAGGCGACGGCCAGCTCCATGAGCCGGGAGATCGCGCCGTTGTGGAACACCGCTCCGGTGTGTGTCGTCACGCTGTGCATGCTAGGGCGCCTCCGGCATGGAGGTCAGAACGATGAACGGCGGATCGGTGTGCTCGCCGACGTACTTGAGCGTCACCTTGACGCTGTGCACGTCCTTCGCCTGCGCGTTGAAGCCGTCCGCGTCGTAGTCGGCCCTGCTGAGCGAGCGCCCGGTGACCTCGTTGAAGGGCAGGCTGTAGCTCGGCTTGGAGTTGGGGTTGTACGTGTTGGGGTCCTTCTGCTTCTCGATCCACCGCTCGATCAGCTCCGCGTTGCGGATGTCGTCCAGGACCGTCTGGGTGAGGCGCTGGGCGGAGGCGTGGTCCGTGAAGGTGGAGATGGCCCTCGGGGCGACGGTCCCGTCGGGTCGTACGGTCTGCTGGTCCCGCAGACGCTGGGCCAGCTGCTCGTCCGTCTTGCCGACGTGCTTGTCGACGGGGTGACTTCCCTCCATCCCCTCCTGGGCGGCCAGGTCGATCGGGAAGAAGTGGTTCTTCGGGTCCTCGTTCGGGACGGAGTAGGTATGGACCGGCTTGAAGTCGTGGAGCGCCCGGGCGCCGAAGGACTGGGCGCGTGCCTCCTCGGCGTGGAAGCTCGGGGCGCTCATGTACGCCTCGTCCAAGGGGGCCATCAGGGCGTCGAACCGCTGGGTGAGCGCGTCCACCGTGGACTCGTAGCGGTTGACGATGGCGTTCATGGCGCTGGTGTCCATCTTCAGCGTGATGCTGAGGCCGAGCGTGGCCGCCCCCTTCACCAGGCCCTTGACGAGCCCCTTGACGTCCTTGACGTCGAGGCCGTCCTTCAGGTCGATGTCGAGGAGGGCCTTCTTGACCGCGTCCAGGTACTCGTCGTAGACCTTGTCGTTCAGTTCGACCGCGGCCTCGGCGAACTCTCGCAGCAGGTCACTGATCTTCCGGCTGGTATCGGCCAGCACCGCGAACACCGGGTTGGTGGCGCCGGACGACGAGCTCGCCGTGTCGTGCTTCCACTCGTAGCCCGCCGTGCTCTTGCCCCAGGCGGTCGTGCCCCACAGCGAGCTCAGGAACGTCCGCATCGCGTCGTGCCACTCACTGTTGGCCTGGTTGGTGACGGGGGCCATGTGGCCGGTGAGGTTGCCGAGGACGAGGGAGAGCGAGCGGTTCGCGTGGCCCCACGCCCCGGAGAGGGAGTTCAGATGGTGCTGGTCGGGGAAGGGGTAGACGTCCGGGACCCGGCCCATGCGGTACGCGTGCTTGATCGCGGCCCGGATGGCGTCCATGACCACGTCCGGCACCCACTCCAGGATGCGCACCCAGATCCGGTCGCCGCCGTCGTCGTCGCCCCACTTCAGGTCGATGACGCGCGGGTAGACGGGCGCCTTGTCGATGACCTGCGGCGGAGGCATGGTGACGGCCTGCTTGGTGCCGCTGGGGTCCGAAGCGGCGTCCGCCTTCACGTAGTTGTTGGCCGTGGTGGTGAATCCGACGGCCGCGCCGCCGATGCTCACCACACTCCTCGCCCACACCTCGAGGAAGCGGTTGCCGACCTTCATGTACGCGGCGGAGAACGCCTGGGCCGCCCTGCCGTAGCCACCCGCGTCCTGGTACTCCCCGAGCTCCTGGAGGAGGGTGGTGGCCCCCTTGTTCATGTCCGTCTGTTCCTTGGCGAACAGACCCGACACCCGGAACAGGTCCGAGGGCTTGACGTCGATGGTGCCGTTCTGCGGCGGAGGGGAGGGAGGGGTGCCCATCTCAGCCCGCCCCCCAGCCGCGCAGGACGGCGCGATGGGCCTCGGCGTAGTTCGCGTGTCCGGTGGTGACGACCTCGTGCAGCCACGCCTGGGCGGCCTGGAGGTCCTGCATCTGCTTGTCCCACTGGTCGAGTTCCTCGACGAATGCCTCGCGGGCCTCGCCCCGCCAGGCCAGGACGACCTTCTCCGTGCGCCCGTACAGCGTCTCCAGACGCTGGTTGAGCTGGCGGAGTATGTCCTCCAGTTCGCCTGCCGCCTCGCGCAGCGTGCTGAAGCTGACGCCTATGTAGTCGTCGGCCATGTTCGTCCCCGTGTCCCCGTGAGTTCGGTAGGTGAGTGGACGTCGGACGTGTGGGCGTCGGACGTCCGACACCCCACGTCCGACGTCATCAGACGTCGAGAATGCGGCTGGTGGGCGCCGTGGCCGCGGGTCCCTCGGACAGTGCCTCGGCCTCGCGGGAGACGTCGACCTGGGACTGGGCCGACCGCATCCGGCGGAGGGTGTCCAGTTCCTGCTGGGTGAACCCGTCGCGGCTCAA
This sequence comes from Streptomyces sp. NPDC029139, assembly GCF_055564335.1. Classification (NCBI taxonomy): domain Bacteria; kingdom Bacillati; phylum Actinomycetota; class Actinomycetes; order Kitasatosporales; family Streptomycetaceae; genus Streptomyces; species Streptomyces sp. NPDC029139. Next base: position 392,276 of record NZ_JBVHWN010000004.1, read on the forward strand.
CCGCAGGGCCTCCTCCAGGACGACCAGGATCTCCCGGATACGGACCGCGTCCTCGGCCACCCCGCGGTGCAGCGCCCGGTATCCCCTGGCCGCGTCGCTCTTCCAGCCGGCCTCGATGCGGTCGACGACCGCGTCCATCCGCCGGACCTGGCCGTCCAGGTGGCGCTGCATCGCGTCGAGGTCTCCGGCGAGCCTGGTCAGATCGTCGTCCGAGACGTCGAGATCGGCGTTCCCCACTGTGCCGCCTTCCTCTGAAATTCCCTCAACTCGCTTCGCTGGAGCTGCCGTCGACCATAACAACGTTGCATGCGCACATGACGACCGGGAGCGGAGTGCCGCACGTGACCCCCGTTACGGCGCGACAGGCCGGAACGCGCCGGGGCACGTCGGAACCTACGGAAAAGGCCCCCGCCGGCATCCGGCGGGGGCCTCTCTCGTACGTACGGCGTTACAGCGTGCCCAGCTTGATGAGGGAGAGCAGCGCGACCAGCTGGATCGCCGACGCGCCCAGTGCCTTCGGCCACGGCAGGTCGTGCGAGCGGCTCACCATCGTCGTGAAGAGCGCGGCCGCCGCCAGCCAGGTGATCCAGCCGAGGACCTGCACCAGGCCGTTCTCGCCGCCCAGGAAGAGCGCGAAGACCAGCCGGGGCGCGTCCGTGATCGACATGATCAGCATCGACAGGCCCACGGTCGGCTGCCAGGAGCCGTCGCCGCCGAGCTGGCGGGCCAGCGTGTGGGTGACCGCGCCCAGGATCAGGCCGGCGATCACGAAGCCGACGCCCGTCATCAGGACGTACGGGATCGCCGTCGACAGCGTCGCGTTGATCGCCTCGTCGCGCGCCTTGTCGAAGCCGAAGATCGCCAGCAGACCGTAGAGGAAGGTGACGACCAGCGCCGGGCCCCAGACGGCGTGGTCCCGCATCTGCAGGAACGTCGGGGCCGGGCGCAGCACGATGCCGCTCAGGAGGGCCTTCCAGGGCAGGCGGGGGCCCGTGGGGACGGGGGCGGCCTGGTAGCTCGCGCCGCCGACGTAGGGGTCCTCGTTCACGCTGAACATCTGCGTGTGGCCCGGGGTGTTCGCCGCGTAGTGCTGCTGCTGTTGCTGCTGCGGCCCGTGCGGGTCACCGAAGTACTCCGGCTCCCCGTACCCGCCGCCGCTGCCCTGAGGGGCCTGCGGGGGCCACTGCTGCTGCGGGTGGGGCGGCGGGGCCGCGTTGTACCCGTACGGCGCCTGCTGCGGTCGATGTTGCGGGGGGCGGTTGTCCCGGCCGCGTCCGTTCCTGAATCCAGCCACGTCATCGAACGTACCCGCTCCCGCCGTGAGGGGCTCAATCGCCACCGAGCTTGCCGCTGAGCTGTGACATCCCCTAGGGGGTCTCCGGGGCCCGGACAGGGCTCGCGAGCAGGGCCCGGGCAGGGCCGGCGAGCAGGGCCCGCGCGGAGGGGCCGCGAGCAGGGCCCGGGCAGGGGCCTGGCAGGGGGCCGGACACGAGCCCCGCCCCCCGCCGCCCCCCCGCACGCCCCCGGACCACGGGAAAGGGCCGCCCCGCGATGCTCGCGGGACGGCCCTTCTCGTGTCGTACGGACGCGACCGGACTACTCGGCCGACACCGGCTCCGCCACGGACTCCTCCGGCTCCGGCTTCGCCTTCACCGAGTCGAGCAGCAGCTGCGCCACGTCGACGACCTGCACGGACACCTTGGCCTTGCCCTCGTTCTTCTTGCCGTTGACCGAGTCGGTCAGCATGACCAGGCAGAACGGGCAGGCGGTGGAGACGATGTCCGGGTTGAGGGACAGGGCCTCGTCGACGCGCTCGTTGTTGATGCGCTTGCCGATCCGCTCCTCCATCCACATCCGCGCGCCGCCGGCGCCGCAGCAGAAGCCGCGCTCCTTGTGGCGGTGCATCTCCTGCTGGCGCAGGCCCGGGACGGCGGACATGATCTCGCGCGGGGGCGTGTAGACCTTGTTGTGGCGGCCCAGGTAGCAGGGGTCGTGGTACGTGATCAGACCGTCGACCGGGGTCACCGGGATCAGCTTGCCCTCGTCGATGAGGTGCTGGAGCAGCTGCGTGTGGTGGATGACCTCGAACTCGCCGCCCAGCTGCGGGTACTCGTTCGCGATCGTGTTGAAGCAGTGCGGGCAGGTGGCGACGATCTTCTTCGCCGACTTCGGCTTCCTGGTCGACTCGTCCTCGTCGTCCTCGCCGAACGCCATGTTCAGCATCGCCACGTTCTCCTGGCCGAGCTGCTGGAACAGCGGCTCGTTGCCGAGGCGGCGGGGCGAGTCACCCGTGCACTTCTCCTCGCCGCCCATGATCGCGAACTTGACGCCCGCCATGTGCAGCAGCTCCGCGAAGGCCTTGGTGGTCTTCTTGGCGCGGTCCTCCAGGGCGCCTGCACAGCCGACCCAGTAGAGGTAGTCGACCTCGGTGAGGTCCTCGACGTCCTTGCCGACGATCGGGACCTCGAAGTCGACCTCCTTGGTCCACTCGACGCGCTGCTTCTTGGCCAGACCCCAGGGGTTGCCCTTCTTCTCCAGGTTCTTGAGCATCGTGCCGGCCTCCGAGGGGAAGGCGGACTCGATCATCACCTGGTAGCGGCGCATGTCGACGATGTGGTCGATGTGCTCGATGTCGACCGGGCACTGCTCGACGCAGGCGCCGCAGGTGGTGCAGGACCACAGGACGTCCGGGTCGATGACGCCGTTCTCCTCCAGCGTGCCGATCAGCGGGCGCTCGGCCTCGGCGAGCGCGGAGGCGGGCACGTCCTTCAGGGCCTCGGCCGAAGCCTTCTCGTTGCCCTCCATGTCCTTGCCGCCGCCGGCGAGCAGGTACGGCGCCTTGGCGTGCGCGTGGTCGCGCAGCGACATGATCAGGAGCTTGGGGGAGAGCGGCTTGCCGGTGTTCCAGGCGGGGCACTGCGACTGGCAGCGACCGCACTCGGTGCAGGTGGAGAAGTCGAGGATGCCCTTCCAGGAGAACTGCTCGACCTGGGAGACACCGAAGACGGCGTCCTCGGCCGGATCCTCCCAGTCGATCTCCTTGCCGGCGGTCGTCATCGGCTGCAGCGGGCCCAGGGCGGTGGAGCCGTCGGCGTTGCGCTTGAACCAGATGTTCGGGAAGCCGAGGAAGCGGTGCCAGGCGACGCCCATGTTGGTGTTCAGCGAGACCGTGATCATCCAGGTGAAGGACGTGACGATCTTGAGCGCCGCGAAGAAGTAGGTGAGGTGCTGGATCGTGCTCAGGTCCAGCCCGTCGAGCAGCGCGATCAGCGGGTACGAGGCGAAGAAGCCCGGCTCCCAGCCGGTCACGTGGTGCTGGACGCCCTCCAGTGCGCGCAGCGTCATGATGCAGACGCCGACGATCAGGATGACGGCCTCGACGAAGTACGCCTGACCGGTCTTGGAGCCCGCGAAGCGGGACTTGCGGCCCGCCCCGCCCGGCCGGTTCAGCTGCCGGATCACGATCAGGGTGACGATGCCGAGCACGGTCATCAGGCCGAGGAACTCGGTGAAGATCTCGTACGGCAGCCAGTCGCCGATGATCGGGATGAGCCAGTCGGCCTGGAAGAGCTGGCCGAAGGCGTTGACGATCGTGAGCAGCAGCGAGAAGAAGCCCACGGCCACGAACCAGTGCGCCACGCCGACGACGCCCCAGCGGTTCATCCGGGTGTGGCCGAGGAACTCCTTGACCAGCGTGATGGTGCGCTGTGTGGGGTCGCCGGTGCGCGTGCCCGCGGGCACGGGCTGGCCGAGCTTCACGAAGCGGTAGATCTGCGCGATGGCGCGGCCGAACAGCGCGACGGCTACCACCGTGATGACGATCGACACGATGATCGCGGCGAGTTGCATGAAGGGCTCCTCGGGCGGGCCTGCGAGGCGGAGTACCGACACTGCCGAGTGTGGCACTACTAAGCGGTAACTTATTCAGTCCGTGCTGAGATTACCGCCTCGCGGTGCCCCGCTGTAGCGGCGCTTGCGGTGATCTGTGTCGCTCAGGCAAGCCTTGCCGGCCGGGTGTTCCCCGCCGCCGCGCGACGTCTTCGGACTGCTGGAAGGGTACGCGCCAGGATGGCGAGATCCATCCCCAGCCAGTGATGGTCCACATAGTGGAGATCGAGCAGCTCACGCTCCTCCCAGGGCAGCTCCGAGCGCCCGCTGATCTGCCACAGGCCCGTGATCCCCGGCCGTACCGAGAGCCGGCGGCGCGCCTCGCCGGTGCACTCGCGGTGTCCGGGGGTGAGGGGACACGGGCCGACCAGCGACATCTGCCCCCGTACGACATGGAGCAGAAGCGGCAGTCCGGCCAGCGGACTCTTCGTGCGGAAGGTGAACATCGTGAAGGTCCGGCCGCCCCGGCCGGCGACGGTCCGGCGGCGTGTCACCCCGCCGGTGCCGGCGGTGGAGAGCGCCAGGGACAGGGCGAAGGCCGAGATCAGCGGGGACAGGACGGCCAGCAGGAGGAGTCCTCCGAGGAGGTCGAGTGCGCGCTTGGCCGTCATTCCCCACACCCTTTCGAGGGACAATCATGGGATATTCGTGGGATATGCCCGCTATGCCCCGGCAGGGGCACCCCGGACTCTCTCATGAGGAGCGGCGTCCGGCCGGGGAATGACGCGCCCTCCGCGCCTCTTTGAGTGACCGGCAGGGCGAAGAGTTGAGTCACCCAGACTCAGGTCTGTTGACGGGTCGGGATCCGTCATGCATCCTTGAGTCAGTTCCACTCAAGTCGGTCAGCTGGAGGAATCGAAATGGCACGTGCGGTCGGCATCGACCTGGGCACGACTAACTCCGTCGTCAGCGTTCTGGAAGGCGGCGAGCCCACCGTCATCACCAACGCCGAGGGCGCCAGGACCACGCCGTCCGTCGTCGCTTTCGCGAAGAACGGCGAGGTGCTCGTCGGCGAGGTGGCCAAGCGTCAGGCGGTCACCAACGTCGACAGGACCATCCGGTCGGTCAAGCGCCACATGGGCACCGACTGGAAGATCGACATCGACGGCAAGAGCTTCAACCCGCAGCAGATGAGCGCCTTCATCCTGCAGAAGCTGAAGCGCGACGCCGAGGCGTACCTGGGCGAGAAGGTCGTGGACGCGGTCATCACCGTGCCCGCGTACTTCAACGACTCCGAGCGTCAGGCGACGAAGGAGGCCGGTGAGATCGCGGGCCTCAACGTCCTGCGCATCGTCAACGAGCCGACCGCGGCCGCCCTGGCGTACGGCCTGGACAAGGACGACCAGACGATCCTCGTCTTCGACCTCGGTGGCGGCACCTTCGACGTGTCGCTCCTGGAGATCGGTGACGGCGTCGTCGAGGTGAAGGCCACCAACGGTGACAACCACCTCGGTGGTGACGACTGGGACCAGCGTGTCGTCGACTACCTGGTGAAGCAGTTCCAGAACGGCCACGGCGTCGACCTGGCCAAGGACAAGATGGCTCTCCAGCGTCTCCGCGAGGCCGCGGAGAAGGCGAAGATCGAGCTGTCGTCCTCCACCGAGACGTCGATCAACCTGCCGTACATCACGGCCTCCGCCGAGGGCCCGCTGCACCTGGAGGAGAAGCTCACCCGGGCTCAGTTCCAGCAGCTGACCGCGGACCTCCTGGAGCGCTGCAAGACGCCGTTCCACAACGTCATCAAGGACGCGGGCATCAACCTGTCCGAGATCGACCACGTCGTTCTCGTCGGTGGCTCCACCCGTATGCCGGCCGTCGCCGAGCTCGTCAAGGAGCTGACCGGTGGCCAGGAGGCCAACAAGGGTGTGAACCCGGACGAGGTCGTCGCCATCGGCGCGGCGCTGCAGGCCGGTGTCCTGAAGGGTGAGGTCAAGGACGTTCTGCTCCTCGACGTGACCCCGCTGTCCCTGGGTATCGAGACCAAGGGCGGCATCATGACCAAGCTGATCGAGCGCAACACGACGATCCCGACGAAGCGTTCGGAGATCTTCACGACGGCCGAGGACAACCAGCCGTCGGTACAGATCCAGGTCTACCAGGGCGAGCGCGAGATCGCGGCGTACAACAAGAAGCTCGGCATGTTCGAGCTGACCGGTCTGCCGCCGGCGCCGCGTGGTGTCCCGCAGATCGAGGTCGCGTTCGACATCGACGCCAACGGCATCATGCACGTGACCGCGAAGGACCTGGGCACGGGCAAGGAGCAGAAGATGACCGTCACCGGTGGCTCCTCGCTGCCGAAGGACGAGGTCGACCGGATGCGCCAGGAGGCCGAGCAGTACGCGGACGAGGACCACCGTCGTCGCGAGGCCGCCGAGACCCGTAACCAGGGTGAGCAGCTGGTCTACCAGACGGAGAAGTTCCTCAAGGACAACGAGGACAAGGTCCCGGGCGAGGTCAGGACCGAGGTCGAGACCGCTGTCGCGGAGCTGAAGGAGAAGCTCAAGGGCGACGACACCGCGGAGATCCGTACCGCCACCGAGAAGGTCGCGGCCGTCTCCCAGAAGCTCGGCCAGGCGATGTACGCCGACGCCCAGGCCGCCCAGGCCGCGGGCGGCGAGACCCCCGGCGCCGACACCAAGGCCGATGACGATGTCGTCGACGCCGAGATCGTCGATGACGAGAAGCCGAAGGGTGGCGCTGCCTGATGACGGAGGAGACCCCGGGCTTCGAGGAGAAGCCCGACGTCCCCTCCGGCGCCGGATCCGACGACGCCGCCGAAGCCGCCGAGACCCCCTCCACGGAGGAGGTCCCGGCGGCCCCGGCCGGGGACGTGAGCCAGACCGCCGGTCTGACGGCCCAGCTGGACCAGGCACGCAGCGCGCTCTCCGAGCGCACCGCGGACCTCCAGAGGCTCCAGGCCGAGTACCAGAACTACCGCCGCCGCGTGGAGCGGGACCGGGTCACGGTCAAGGAGATCGCCGTCGCGACCCTCCTGACCGAGCTCCTGCCCGTGCTCGACGACGTCGGCAGGGCCCGGGACCACGGTGAGCTCGTGGGCGGGTTCAAGTCGGTGGCCGAATCGCTGGAGACCGTCGTCGCCAAGATGGGTCTGCAGCAGTTCGGCAAGGAGGGCGAGCCCTTCGACCCGACGATCCACGAGGCCCTGATGCACTCGTACGCGCCGGACGTCACCGAGACGACCTGCGTGGCGATCCTGCAGCCGGGGTATCGCATCGGCGAGCGGACCATCAGGCCCGCCCGCGTGGCCGTGGCCGAGCCTCAGCCCGGGGCGACGCCGGCCGCGAAGGAAGAGAAGTCGGCCGACGAGGAGAGCGGTGCCCCCGAGGAGGGGTGACGCAATGATCGTCCGGGAGGAGGGACGTCGATGAGCACGAAGGACTTCGTCGAGAAGGACTACTACAAGGTTCTCGGCGTCCCCAAGGACGCCACCGACGCCGAGATCAAGAAGGCGTACCGGAAGCTCGCCCGCGAGAACCATCCGGACGCCAACAAGGGCGACGCGAGCGCCGAGGCGCGCTTCAAGGAGATCTCCGAGGCGAACGACATCCTCGGTGACCCCAAGAAGCGCAAGGAGTACGACGACGCCCGCGCGCTCTTCGGCAACGGCGGCTTCCGCCCCGGGGGACCGGGCGCCGGCACGTTCAACTTCGACCTGGGCGACCTCTTCGGAGGCGCCCAGGGTCCCGGCGGCGCGGGCGGGGCGGGCGGCTTCGGCGGCGGCCTCGGCGACGTCTTCGGCGGACTGTTCAACCGGGGCGCGGGCGGCGGTCCGGGCACGCGGACGCAGCCGCGCCGCGGCCAGGACATCGAGTCCGAGGTCACGCTCAGCTTCACCGAGGCCATCGAGGGCGCCACGGTGCCCCTGCGGATGTCCTCCCAGGCGCCCTGCAAGGCCTGTTCGGGCACCGGCGACAAGAACGGCACGCCCCGTGTGTGCCCGACCTGTGTCGGCACCGGTCAGGTCTCGCGCGGCGGCAGCGGCTCCTTCTCGCTCACCGACCCGTGCGTGGACTGCAAGGGCCGCGGTCTGATCGCGGAGACCCCCTGCGACGTCTGCAAGGGCAGCGGGCGGGCCAAGTCCTCCCGCACCATGCAGGTCCGCATCCCCGCCGGTGTCTCGAACGGGCAGCGGATCCGGCTGCGCGGCAAGGGGACCCCCGGCGAGCGCGGCGGCCCGGCCGGCGACCTCTACGTCGTCGTCCACGTCGACGCCCACCCGGTGTTCGGCCGCAAGGACGACAACCTGACCGTCACCGTGCCCGTCACGTTCGACGAGGCGGCGCTCGGCGGCGAGATCAAGGTGCCGACCCTGGGCGGTCCGGCGGTCACGCTGAAGCTGCCCCCCGGCACCCCCAACGGCCGGACCATGCGCGCCCGTGGCAAGGGCGCGGTCCGCAAGGACGGCACACGCGGCGACCTGCTGGTGACGGTGGAGGTCGCGGTGCCCAAGGAGCTCGACGACAAGGCCCGCGAGGCCCTCGAGACCTACCGTCAGGCGACGGCGGGCGAGGACCCCAGGGCAGAGTTGTTCCAGGCCGCGAAGGGAGCTTGACCCGATGGACAGCCGACCGGGACGCAGCCGCAACCCGTACGAACTGACCGACGAGACGCCGGTGTACGTCATCTCGGTGGCGGCCCAGCTCTCGGGCCTGCACCCGCAGACCCTCCGGCAGTACGACCGCCTCGGTCTGGTCTCGCCCGACCGCACAGCGGGCCGGGGCCGGCGCTACTCGGCGCGTGACATCGAACTGCTGCGCACGGTGCAGGCGTTGTCGCAGGACGAGGGCATCAACCTGGCGGGCATCAAGCGCATCATCGAGCTGGAGAACCAGGTCGCGGCGCTGCAGCAGCGGGTCGCCGAGCTGTCGGCGGCCGTCGAGGGCGCGGCGGCGACGATGCGTCAGCGCGAGGCGCAGGTCCACGCCTCGTACCGGCGTGATCTGGTGCCGTACCAGGACGTGCAGCAGGCGAGCGCGCTGGTGGTCTGGCGCCCGAAGCGGCCCGGCGTCGAGTAGCCGGCCGGTCGCGTACGACGTAAGTGACGAGGCCCCCTCCCGGGTGGAGGGGGCCTCGTCGTGTTCACGCCGGTGGCGGAGTCAGGGGATGAGCTCACCGAGGATGTCGCCCACCGTCTCCCACCACGGCGCGGCCCCGGTCCCGAACGCGGCGGCCAGCGCGGTGCCGACGGCGCGGTCGTGGGGATCGACGGCGGCGCCCGGCCGCCACTCCGTCTCGACCCGGCCGTCGCCGGAGGACTCCAGGACGCCGATCCGCCGCCCGTCGCGGACCAGCCGGCTCTCGTGCCAGGAGCTGGGCACCAGGCGGTAACGGGTCCCGTCGACGCGGGCGTCGACCCGGTACGACCGGCGCAGCAGCCGCCCGCGGGCCGGCCGGAGCCTGGCGGGCCGCCCGTCGACGGTGAGGGTCAGGAAGGCGGCCTTGCGGGTCCCGATGGGGACGTGCTCGTTCACCGGGGCCCCCGGGGCCCGGACGAGCTCCACGGTGGGCGTCCCGTGCCCGGAGACCCGCAGGGTGCCGGCCGGGCCGTCCAGGTCGATCTGTACGTACATGAGGGTCAGTGGTCCCGGTCCAGGATTCCCGACTGGGCGATGAGATAGCCCAGTTGGGCGCGGCTGCCGCTGCCGAGGGCGGCGGCGAGCTTGGCGATGTGGGCGCGGCAGGTGCGGACGTTCATGCCGAGCCGGCGGGCGATGGCCTCGTCGACATGGCCCTCGACGAGGAGTTTGGCGATGGAGCGCTGGATGCCGCTGATGCCGTCGTGGGTCTGGGCGTACGGCACCTGCTCGCCGAAGGGGGTGGCCCGGGCCCAGGACTGTTCGAAGACGGTCGCCAGGTACTCGACCAGACCGGGGTGGCGCAGTTCCAGGGCGACCTGGCGGTCCTGGCGGGCGGGGATCAGGGCGACCGAGCGGTCGATGATGATGAGCCGCTCGATGCTCTCCTCCAGGGTCCGCACCTGGAGCCGGTCCATGCCCGCCTGTTCGAGGTAGACCTGCATGCCGTGGCTGTGCCGCGCCGTGTGCTGGTACAGGGTGCGGACGCGCACCCCGCGCTCGAGGAGCGGCTGGATGCGGTGGAGCGCGGTGTTGAGGGTGTGTTCGCTGCGTCCGCCGCCGGGCTGGATGGTCAGCAGCTCCTGCGAGCACTCGGCGGTGGCGCGGCCGAGGACGGCGTCGATGCGGTTGATGCCCTCGAGGACGGTGATCGCGTGGGTCGTCGAGGGATCCTGCGCGCTGATGGCCATGAACGGCTCGAAAACGCTGGAGAGGCCCATGGCCAGGGTGCGCCGCTCCTGGATTTCCCGCTCCAGGGGGTGGACGAGCCGGGCCAGTGCCGCCGAGGGTGGGACGGGCCGCAGCCACGCGGGGTCGTCGGCGTCGGGATGGAGAAGTGCCAGGTCCATGAGGCAGGGTGCCGCTTCTGCCTCGCTCCTGGTTATTCGCCCGGTACGCAACGCACTGGCGTACAAGTCCGATCCGGCTGCACAGAGATCGACATGACCGTGGGGATGTGTCGCTTCTAGTTCGTTCTGCGGCATTTGAACACCCCCCAGGATCCTGTATTTCAGGAACATGATGCATTGCCCTGGTGGTGGAAGCGCAAAGACTGAGCCATCGTCTTGTACGCGGGGGAGAGGAAACCATCAAGTGAGGTCGAAGCCGCTCATGTCCAGAAAACTGCTTCGCTCGGTACTTGCTTCCGTCTTCATAGGGGCGGCGGCGGTAGGAGCGCTGGCCACCAGCGACCCGGTATGGGACAGCGCTCCTGCGGGCGTTGTCGCCGCTCCCAGTGACCCGGTGTGGGACCTCGTCCCGGCCGGCGAACGCGACCCGGTGTGGGACGTCGCCCCGGCGGCCCAGATCGACCCGGTGTGGGATGCGTCCCCGGCGGCCCAGGCCGACCCGGTGTGGGACTCTGCCCCGGCCGGCGCGGACGCATGACCGTGCCGCCGGACGACCGGGTCTTCCGGCGAGAGATGGCTTCGGCCTATCGATCCGGGTGGCATTTCATCGATCTCGTCACGGCCATCCCCCACCGTGGTGATTCGTTGATGGTCACCCTCTTCGGAGAGCCGATCGTCGTCGCTCGTGAGCAGGACGAGGACGTTCGCGCCTACCGGTGCCTGCGCCGGCCCCGCGGTGCCCCGCAGCCCGTTCGCTGTGCCATCCGGTACGGCATGATTTTCGTCAATCTCGACCAGCGGGACCACCAGCTGGTCGAGCCCGAGACCCTCACCGCCACCCCCCGCAGTGCCTGAGCGGTTCCCCCGTCGTTGTAGATCGCTCAGGTACTTCCCCCACACAGCGGCGCCATCGCGGACCTGAAACGCGATGGCGCCGCTGTGCTGCCCGGGTGCGGCTCCGTCACGCCCGGCCCATGGCCCGCGTCAGCGCGATCTCGATGACCACCCGGTCCGGGTTCGGCGCCGGGGTCCGGCCGTAGCGCGCCGCGTAACGGTCCACCGCGTCCGCGACGACCTCCGGCTCCGTACGGATGCGCGCCACGCCCTCCAGCGTCGCCCAGCGCCCCTTGTCCACCTGGCAGACCGCGACGCGCGCGCCGTCCGGGCCCGCGGCCAGCACGTTGGCGACCTTGCGGCTGTGCTTGTTGGTGATCACCCGGGCGATGCCCTTCTCGCCACCCTCGGGGTCGTACGTCACGCCCACCGCCACGACGTGCGGACTGCCGTCCGGGCGCGGGGTGGTCAGGGTGCACATGTGGTACTCGCGCCAGAAGCTGAGGTACGCGTCGTCCGGATTCCTGGGGTCAGTCGCCATGCCGCGAAGCCTATCCTTGAGCGGAATGGACTCAACTTTGTGTACGCTATATGAGTCAAACGAACGGGAGTCGTACGCCCAGCAGGCACGCTGTGACAGGAGGAGAGACCGCACGTGGACGCCGAGCTGACCAACAAGAGCCGGGACGCCCTCACCACGGCCACCAGCCGTGCCGTGTCCGAGGGACATCCCGACCTCACCCCCGCGCACCTTCTCCTGGCGCTCCTCGCCGGCCAGGACAACGAGAACATCGTCGACCTGCTCGCCGCCGTCGACGCCGACCAGGCCGCTGTACGGTCCGGTGCGGAGCGGCTGCTGGCCGCCCAGCCCAGCGTGACCGGCTCCACGGTCGCGCCGCCGCAGCCCAACCGCGACCTGCTCGCCGTCATCGCCGACGCCGACAAGCGCGCGAAGGAGCTCGGGGACGACTATCTGTCGACCGAGCACCTGCTCATCGGGATCGCGGCGAAGGGCGGACAGGCCGGCGAGGTGCTGGCCCGGCAGGGGGCGAGCGCCGCGAAACTGCTCGACGCGTTCGAAAAGGCAAGGGGAGGACGCCGGGTGACCACACCCGACCCGGAGGGTCAGTACAAGGCACTGGAGAAGTTCGGCACGGACTTCACGGCCGCCGCGCGGGAAGGCAAGCTGGACCCCGTCATCGGGCGCGACCAGGAGATCCGGCGCGTCGTCCAGGTGCTCTCCCGCCGCACCAAGAACAACCCCGTCCTCATCGGCGAGCCCGGCGTCGGCAAGACCGCCGTTGTCGAGGGGCTGGCCCAGCGGATCGTGAAGGGCGACGTGCCCGAGTCGCTCCGGAACAAGCGCCTGGTCGCGCTCGACCTCGGCGCGATGGTCGCGGGCGCCAAGTACCGCGGCGAATTCGAGGAGCGCCTGAAGACCGTCCTGTCCGAGATCAAGGCGAGCGACGGCCAGATCATCACCTTCATCGACGAGCTGCACACCGTCGTCGGCGCCGGCGCCGGCGGTGACTCCGCGATGGACGCCGGCAACATGCTCAAGCCGATGCTGGCCCGCGGCGAGCTGCGCATGGTCGGCGCGACGACCCTCGACGAGTACCGCGAGCGGATCGAGAAGGACCCCGCCCTGGAGCGCCGCTTCCAGCAGGTCCTGGTCGCCGAGCCGAGCGTCGAGGACACGATCGCGATCCTGCGCGGCCTCAAGGGACGGTACGAGGCCCACCACAAGGTCCAGATCGCCGACTCGGCGCTGGTGGCCGCGGCCACCCTCTCCGACCGGTACATCACCTCCCGCTTCCTCCCCGACAAGGCCATCGACCTCGTCGACGAGGCCGCGTCCCGGCTCCGGATGGAGATCGACTCCTCGCCCGTCGAGATCGACGAGCTCCAGCGCGCCGTGGACCGGCTGCGCATGGAGGAGCTGGCGCTCAAGAACGAGAGCGACGACGCGAGCAGGCAGCGGCTGGAGAAGCTGCGCCGCGACCTCGCCGACCGCGAGGAGGAGCTGCGGGGCCTGACCGCCCGCTGGGAGAAGGAGAAGCAGTCCCTCAACCGGGTCGGTGAGCTCAAGGAGCGGCTCGACGAGCTGCGCGGCCGCGCCGAGCGGGCGCAGCGCGACGGCGACTTCGACACCGCGTCCAAGCTGCTCTACGGCGAGATCCCCGCGCTCGAGCGGGAGCTGGAGGAGGCGTCCGAGGCCGAGCAGGAGGTCTCCAAGGACACGATGGTCAAGGAGGAGGTCGGCCCCGACGACATCGCGGACGTGGTCGGCTCCTGGACCGGCATCCCCGCCGGCCGCCTGCTGGAGGGCGAGACGCAGAAGCTGCTCCGGATGGAGGACGAGCTCGGCAAGCGGCTCATCGGCCAGACCGAGGCCGTACGGGCCGTCTCCGACGCCGTGCGCCGTACGCGCGCCGGGATCGCCGACCCCGACCGGCCCACCGGCTCCTTCCTCTTCCTCGGCCCGACGGGTGTCGGCAAGACCGAGCTGGCGAAGGCGCTCGCGGACTTCCTCTTCGACGACGAGCGGGCGATGGTCCGCATCGACATGTCGGAGTACGGCGAGAAGCACTCCGTCGCCCGGCTCGTCGGCGCGCCTCCCGGCTACGTCGGCTACGAGGAGGGCGGCCAGCTCACGGAGGCGGTCCGCCGCCGCCCGTACAGCGTGGTCCTGCTCGACGAGGTGGAGAAGGCCCACCCGGAGGTCTTCGACATCCTGCTCCAGGTCCTCGACGACGGCCGGCTGACCGACGGACAGGGCCGGACGGTGGACTTCCGCAACACCATCCTGATCCTGACGTCGAACCTCGGCAGCCAGTACCTGATGGATCCGCTCTCCTCGGCGGAGACGAAGAAGCAGCAGGTCCTGGAGGTGGTGAGGGCCTCCTTCAAGCCGGAGTTCCTCAACCGGCTCGACGACCTGGTGGTCTTCTCGGCCCTCGCCAAGTCCGAGCTGGGACGCATCGCCGAGCTCCAGATCGACCGGCTCGCCAAGCGCCTGGCCGAACGCCGGCTCACGCTCGACGTCACGCCCGCCGCGCTGGAGTGGCTCGCCGCCGAGGGCATGGACCCCGCCTACGGCGCCCGCCCGCTGCGCCGCCTGATCCAGACGGCGATCGGCGACCGGCTGGCGAAGGAGATCCTCGCCGGCGAGGTGAAGGACGGCGACACCGTCCGGGTGGACCGTTTCGAGGACGGCCTGATCGTCGGCGCGGCGCAGTGACCGGCCGCCCCACCGGCCGCGCTGTCCGCCAGGGGAGCCAGATCTTGTCAGCTCGCAGCGGATCGCGGCTGGTGGGGCTTGCGCCGTACCGCCCGGCATGGGAGAGGATGGCGGCAACCGTACGAAGGGATATTCACGGTGAGCATCGACCCGTCCTCGATTCCGAATTTCGGGGGCCAGCCCCAGCCTCAGGCCGCAGGACCGGCGGGCCCCGTCGTTCCCGACCAGGATCTCGTCAAGCAGCTCCTGGACCAGATGGAGCTGAAGTACGTCGTCGACGACGAGGGTGACCTCGCGGCGCCGTGGGAGGAGTTCCGGACGTACTTCATGTTCCGCGGCGAGGAGGACCAGCGCGTCTTCTCGGTGCGGACGTTCTACGACCGCCCGCACTCCGCCGACGACCGCGCCAAGGTCCTCGACGCGATCGACGACTGGAACCGCCGCACCCTGTGGCCCAAGGTGTACACGCACCTGCACGAGGAGGAGGACGGCTCCGCCACCCTCCGGCTCATCGGCGAGGCCCAGATGCTGATCGGCACCGGCGTCGCGCTGGAGCACTTCGTGTCCTCCACCGTCAGCTGGGTCCGCGCCTCCATCGAGTTCGACAAGTGGCTCGTGGAGCAGTTCGGCCTGGAGTCCCCCGCGGACAAGGAGGGCGAGGGCGAGTAGTCCCTCGGCTCCTCACAGGGCCATGCGCGCGAGCGTCAGCGCGTACACCCCGTAGCAGAACGAGAGCCCGGCCAGGGCCGTGATCACCACGATCGCGGCTCGCGGCCGGGCTCTCGTCAGTGCGTGGGCCACCGGCAGCAGCAGCGGGAACGCGGGCAGCAGGAAGCGCGGCTTGGACTCGAAGAAGCCCGAGCCGCAGACCGTGATGAGCACCAGGACGCCCGTGTAGACCAGGACGGGCAGCGGCGGCCGCTCCACCAGGGCGAGCAGCGCGAAGAGCAGCACGCCCGCGCCCGTGATCAGCAGCGCCATCGCGAAGCCGAACTGGGTCGGCCCCCGCAGCATGTCCCGGACGAAGACGAGCGTGCCCACCCCGAAGTCGAAGCGCGAGGTCCAGCCGTCCTGCACGGCGAAGTAGCCGCCGAGCGGGTCGCCGCGCCGCACACCGACCCAGAGCACGTACGAGAGCCAGCCGGCCGGAGCCAGCGCGGCCGCGGCCCACAGCCGCCGGTTCCCCTCCCGGCGCCACAGCGCGCACGCCACCGCCGCCAGGACCGCCGCGGCGACGGCGATCCCGTTGGGGCGGGAGAGTCCGGCCAGGGCGGCCAGCGTGCCCGCCCACAGCCACTGCCGGGTGAGCAGCGCGTACAGCGACCAGGCGGCGAAGGCGGTCATCAGCGGCTCGGTGTACGCCATCGACAGCACGATCGAGTGCGGCAGCAGGCCCCACAGCAGCACCAGGACGACGGCGGTGCGCCGACCGCGCAGCCGCTCGCCGATCAGGAAGATCCCCCAGGCCGCGACGCCCGCCGACAGCCAGGACAGCAGCAGCCCGGCCGTCCCGCCGGTGACCGGCAGGACGGTGGTGAGGCCCCGGACGAGCGCCGGGTAGAGCGGGAAGAAGGCCAGGTCGGACTGGACGACGCCGTCGGGCCAGTGGAGGGTGCGGCCGTAGCCGTGGGCGGCGATCCGGGTGTACCAGTCGGAGTCCCAGGACCTCGCGAGCAGCGCGCGCGGCGAGCGTCCGATGTGCCAGGCCCAGCCCGCGAGGACGAGCATCCCGGTCAGCCGCGCGGCGGCGAAGAGACCGAGGGCGGGCGCGGCGCGGTGCAGCGAGGCCCGCCAGCGGGGGACGCTCCGGACACCGGCGGGTGAGGCCGGGCGGTCGAGAGTCTCGGCGGACAGGGTGCACCTCCGTGCGCACGGGAATCAGGTCGGCCCGACAAATCGGTCTACCCGACCATCGGCGCGGCACGGAGGGGGCGCGCGCGAGGGGTGGGTCCACACGGGTGAAAACCACCCGGGCCGGCGCGGCCCGGCGGCTGCCCCGGGACCGCCCGGGGCCACCGCCGGACGCCCCTCAGGGCGCCAGGGCCTTCAGCCGCGCCACCGCCTCCTCCAGGACGTGGCGCTGCTTGCAGAACGCGAAGCGCACGAAGGGCGCGCCGGCCTCACGGTGGTCGTAGAAGACCGCGTTGGGGATGGCGACGACACCGGCGCGCTCGGGCAGGGCGCGGCAGAACGCGATGCCGTCGGACGCGCCGAGGGAGCGGATGTCGGCGGTGACGAAGTAGGTGCCGGCCGGCCGGTAGACCGTGAAGCCCGCTCCGGCGAGGCCGTCGCTCAGCAGGTCGCGCTTGGCGAGCAGATCGGCGCGCAGGTCGTCGAAGAACGGGTCGGGCAGGCGCAGCGCCTCCGCGACGGCGTACTGGAACGGCCCCGATCCCACGTACGTCAGGAACTGCTTGGCGGACCGGACGGCGGCGGTCAGCTCCGGGCCGGCGGTGATCCAGCCGACCTTCCAGCCGGTGAAGGAGAAGGTCTTGCCGGCCGAGCCGATGGTGACCGTGCGCTCCCGCATCCCCGGCAGGCTCGCGATCGGCAGGTGCTCGGCGTCGTCGAAGACCAGGTGCTCGTACACCTCGTCGGTGACGACGAGCAGGTCCCGCTCCCGCGCCAGCTCGGCGATCGCGGTCAGTTCGGCGCGGCTGAGGACCGCGCCGGTGGGGTTGTGCGGGGTGTTCAGGAGGATCAGCCGGGTCCGGTCGGTGACCGCCGCCCGCAGCTCGTCCAGGTCGAGGCGGAAGGCACCGTCGTGGGGGCGCAGGGTGACCGGCACGCGGGTGCCGCCCGCCATCGCGATGCAGGCGGCGTACGAGTCGTAGTACGGCTCCAGGGCGATGACCTCGTCGCCCGGCTCCACGAGGGCGAGGAGCGAGGCGGCGATGGCCTCCGTCGCGCCGACCGTGACCAGGACCTCCGTGTCGGGGTCGTAGGTGAGGCCGTAGCGCCGCAGCTGGTGCTCGGCGACGGCCGTGCGCAGTTCGGGGACGCCCGGCCCCGGCGGGTACTGGTTGCCGCGCCCGTCGCGCAGGGCGCGGACCGCCGCCTCCCGGATCTGCTCCGGGCCGTCGGTGTCGGGAAAGCCCTGCCCGAGGTTGATCGCCCCGGTCCGGAGGGCGAGCGCGGACATCTCGGCGAAGATCGTCGTCCCGAACGCGGCGAGCCGGCGGTTGAGCAGCGGTCGTGTCATGACGGCCATCCTGGGCCGAAGCTCTGGAGTTCCTCAAGTGCGCTTTGGGCGTGAGCCCCGAGGGGCATCCCACCCTCACACAGACTTACGGGGGGTGACACGAATGGCAGTACTGATCATCGGATTCGTCGTTCTCGTCGTCGTGATCGGCCTGCTGGCCGGCCGGGGCGGTGGCCGTCGCGGTGGCCGGGGCGGGCGCGGCGGCTGGTCGAGCGGTGGGGGCGGTTCCTCCTCCTGCGGTGGCGGCTGCGGCGGTGGCGGCGGCTGCGGCGGCGGGGGTGGCGGGGGCGACTGACACGGGGCAGTCGACCTCGCGATCACCAGGTGCCCGGCCGGTCCAAACGCCGCCGGGCACCGTCGTGTTGCGGCCCGTTCCCGGGCCCGAGTGAACAAGTGAACTGTGGGGTCCCCGTAGGGGATGGAAACCAATGCAAGTTGGGTAAAAACGCTGCGAGTCGCTCGAAGTCCATGATTCCCTCGCAGTTGTTCAAGACAGCCCTCGGACCGTGTGTGGACCCGAGCGGCGATCCCCCACTCCCGTTGAACCCTTTCTCCGGGGCGCCCCCGGCCCACCCGTCAAACCGTGTTTGCGGAGCCGACCCATGCTCACGACCCTGAAGACCACCTATACCGACACGCGTGCGGCCGACCTGGCCTGGGCGCTGGGGCGCGAGCCGCTGCCCGCGCTCGCCGTTCTCGACCTCGAACTGTCCGGCGCGAGGCTGCAGTTGCGGCTGCTCGGCGCCTCCCATCAGGTGCTTCTGGAGGAAGAGAAGCACAGCTGTTCGGAGACCGTCGCCTGTATGCGCGGCAGCAGTACGCCGCTGCCGCTGGGCGTCTCCAAGCGCGTCGGCGCATGGGAGTACGAATTCGCGGCGCGCGTCGAAACGTTGTCCCACGGCTCGTTCGCGGGGCGCGCGCAGGAGTTGCTCGCGCTCGTCGCCGACCATCCCCACGGCCTCGCGGGGACCTTCCCCGGCTCCCCGCACGCCTTCACGGCGATGCTGGCGCAGCGCCACGAGGGCCAGGTGCGGTGGCGCACCTGGCACGCGTACCCGCAGGAAGGGCAGTTGGTGGTCACCAGGACGCGGATCGGCGTTCGTATGCCCGCAACGCTGTAACGCGCTACCCCAGCGCCTCAGGTGCACTCGTGTGGGTGACAATCAGCGATACGGGTGTGACGTAGCGTTACGAACATGATCGATCCGCCCGTGACCATGCCACCCAAGAGGGTGACGCGGCTGCCCGTGCGGCCGAGCGCGGTGCGGTATCCGGTTCTCGCCGTGGTCTTCGTCTGCGCCGCCTGCGGACTCGTCTACGAGCTGGAACTGGTGGCGCTCGGCTCCTACTTGATGGGGGACTCGGTCACGCAGGCGTCCGTCGTGCTGTCCGTGATGGTCTTCGCGATGGGCGTCGGCTCGCTGCTCGCCAAACGGCTGCGCTGCCGTGCCGCCGTCGGCTTCGGCCTGGTCGAGGGCGGACTGGCGCTGATCGGCGGGTGTTCCGCCCTGGTGCTGCACGCCGCCTTCGCGTGGGTGGGAGAGGCCCGGTACGTCCTGGTCGGGTTCTCGCTCGCCATCGGGGTGCTCATCGGGGCGGAGATCCCGCTCCTGATGTCGCTGATCCAGCGGGCGGAGTCGGCGCGCGCCGCGGGCGCACGGGAGAAGGGGGGCCGCGCCGATCCCGCCGCGCCCGCCGATCCCGCGGGGACGGTCGCCGACCTGTTCGCCGCCGACTACGTCGGCGCGCTGGTCGGCGGTCTGGCCTTCCCGTTCCTGCTGCTGCCCTGGCTCGGGCAGCTCACCGGCGCGCTCGTGACCGGCGCGGTGAACGCGGTGGCGGGCGGCGGCCTGGTGCTCTGGCTGTTCGCCCGCGACCTGACCCCCCGGTCCCGGGCGCTGCTGATCGCCACGAACGTGACGGTGCTCGCCGTCCTCGCCACCGCCACCGTCCTCGTCGACGACTTCGAGAGGGCGGCCCGGCGCGCGGTGTACGGGGACAGCGTGCGGGTCGCCGTCCGGACCGACCTTCAGGAGGTGGTCGTGGCGGGGGAGCGCGGCCGACCGCCGGATCTGTTCGTGGACGGGCGGCTGCGGGTCGCGGGGCAGGACGAGCACCGCTACCACGAGTCGCTGGTGCACCCCGCGATGAACGGGCCCCACGCACGCGTGCTGATCATCGGGGGCGGCGACGGTCTCGCCGCGCGTGAGGTGCTGCGCTACCCCGGGGTCCGCTCGGTCACGGTCGTCGAACCCGACCCCGGGGTCGTACGACTCGCCCGGACCAACCCCGAGCTGGCCGCGCTCAACGGCCACGCGTACCGGGACCCGCGGGTCGAGGTGGCGATCGCGGACGCGTTCCGCTGGCTGCGCGGGGCGCCGGAGGGCCGGCGGTACGACGTGGTGATCTCGGACCTGCCCGATCCGGGGATCACCGCCGGCACCAAGCTGTACTCGGAGGAGTTCTACGGGCTCACGTCCCGGATCCTCGCCGACGGCGGACGTCTCGTCGTCCACGCGGGCTCGGTCTCCGCCAGCCCCCGCACCTTCTGGACGGTGGACTCCACCCTGCGCGCGGCCGGCTTCGCGACCCGGCCCTACGGCGCGCGGGGCCGGGGCGCGAGCCTCGCCGCGGGGCCCGACCGGGCCGAGCGGGCCCACCGCTCGTCCGGTGCCGCGGACCCGGGGACGGAGGCCGGGCGGCCGAACCCGGGGACGGAGCCCGGTCCGAAGGCGGGGACGGAGGCCGGTCCGGGCGCCGGGAAGGCCGGCAGGACGGGGGACTGGGGGTACGTCCTGGCGGTCGCCGGCACCTACCCGCCCGACCTGGCCCTCGCCCCCGACGCGCCCCGGCTGCGGTCCCTGACGGCGGACGCCCTGGCGGCGGGAGCACGCGACGCGGAGCTGAGCCGCGACCCCGAGGGGGCCGGGCCGCCGCCCTCCACACTGGTGCACCCGCGCTACGGCGGTTGAGCGCCGCCCGTAAGCACACCCGGACAAACAGGCGACGCCGACGCCCGGTCTGAGTAGGCTCGGCTTCCATGGAGCATGAGGTGTTCGTTCCGGTACCGGCCGACGTCCTGCGCGAAACGCTCACGGACCCCGCCCGGGTGGCGCGCTGCGTCCCCGGTCTCCAGCAGGACGCCGACGCCGAGGCGGGACCGCTGGCGGGCCGGCTGAGAATCCGTGCCGGTGGCAACACCATCACCTACCGGGGCGCGCTGCGGCTGACCGAGCGGGACGGCGTGGTCGCCGTCGAGGGCGAGGGCAGCGAGGTGCGCGGCAAGGGCACGGTGGAACTGTCCCTGACGATCGCGCTCACCCCGGTGGCGGACGGGACCACGCTCACCTTCGTCGGCACCGTGAAGCAGGCCGGCCGGCTCGCGGACCTCTCCGAGCAGGCGCGTGAGTCGGCGGCGCTGCGGCTGCTCGAGAAGTTCGCCGAGGGCCTGACCGCCGTCGCGGACGGGGACCGCGAGAAGGCCGACGACGGGGACCGCGAGAAGGCCGACGACGGGGACCCCGAGAAGGCCGACGACGGGGCCCCCCAGGCCGCGGCGGCCGCTGAGCTCCGTGCCGCTGACGTGCGTGCCGCCGAGGTGGTGAATGCCGAGGTGGTGGACGGCGAGGGCGACGACGAGGCCGACAGTGACAGCGACGGCGTCGACGACGGCGTCGAGGAGCCCCACCGCCCGTCGGTTTTCGAGACACCCGTCCCGCCCCCCTCCCTCGACCCCTTCGTGGGCGGTGACTTCGACGACGCGCCGGTCGAGTACCCCGCCGAGCCTCCCGCCGCCGAGGCCGCCCACGCCCGGCGGACCATGATCGGGAGGAGCGCCGAGGAGGTCGACCACGCCCCGCCGCGCGGCCGGTACGCGCCCGTGCCGGCGCCCGACTCGACCACCGCGGGCGCCACCCTGCGCTGGATCGCCCCTGCCGCCGCGCTCGCCATCGCCTCCGCGGTCGTCGTCGGCCGGGCGCTGCGCCGCCGTCGCTGATCCCCGTCTACTGTCGGAGGCGTGAGCGAGCTGACACGACTGACGGCGGGCGACGCCGAGTTGACCATCAACCCCGAGAACGGCTGCCGGATCGAGAGCCTGCGCGTCGGGGGAACGGAACTGCTGCGCCAGGGCGAGCGCTACGGGTGTTTCCCGATGGTGCCCTGGTGCGGGCGCACGGCGTACGGGCGCTTCCAGGACGGCGCGGTGAGTCATCAGCTCCCGCTCAACTCGCCGCCGCACGCGATCCACGGCACCGGCCGGGACACGGCGTGGAAGACGGTCCGCGCCGACGAGCGCGAGGCGGCCTTCACGTACGAGCTGGGGGACCCCTGGCCGTACGCCGGACGGGTCACCCAGCTCGTCGAGCTGACCGAGGACGGGCTCACGCTCACCCTCGGCGTGGAGACGTCCCAGGACTCCTTCCCGGCCCAGGCCGGCTGGCACCCCTGGTTCAACCGGAGCCTCGACGGCGGCGCGCCCGTCCGGATCGACTTCACCCCCGGCTGGCAGGAGGAGCGCGGCGCCGACCATCTCCCCACCGGCCGCCGGATCGGCCCCACCCCGGGCCCCTGGGACGACTGCTTCGGCATGCCCGACGGCGTGGACGTCACCCTCACCTGGCCGGAGCGGCTGGAGCTGAAGGTGACCAGCCGCACGGAGTGGGTGGTCGTCTACGACGAGCAGCAGGAGGCCGTCTGCGTGGAGCCGCAGACCGGTCCGCCGAACGGGCTCAACACCCACCCGCGGTACGTGACCCCCATCGAGCCGCTGGAGATCGCCGCCACGTGGGCCTGGCGGCGGCTGTGAGCGCGGTCGGCTCTAAGCTCGTGAGCATGACTGACGTACGCGCTGACCTGCTCCAGCAGATCAAGGACAAGGCCGTGGTGCACGGCAAGGTGACCCTCTCCTCGGGGCTCGAGGCCGACTACTACGTCGATCTGCGCCGGATCACGCTGGACGGCGCCGCCTCCCCGCTGGTCGGTCAGGTCATGCTCGATCTGACCGCCGACCTCGAGTTCGACGCCGTGGGCGGTCTGACCCTCGGTGCCGACCCGGTGGCGACCGCGATGCTGCACGCCTCCGCCGCGCAGGGGAAGCGCCTGGACGCCTTCGTCGTCCGCAAGGCCGCCAAGGCGCACGGAATGCAGCGTCAGGTCGAGGGCCCGGACATCACGGGCCGGCGGGTCCTGATCGTCGAGGACACCTCCACCACCGGTGGCTCCCCGCTGACCGCCGTCGAGGCGGCCCGCGCGGCCGGCGCCGAGGTCGTCGCGGTCGCCACGATCGTGGACCGGGCGACGGGGGCGGGCGAGAAGATCAGCACCACGGCGGGCGTGCCGTACCTGTACGCCTACGCGCTGGACGAGCTCGGTCTCGCCTGACGGACGCGCCTGAGGGTCTCGCCTGGCTCATGCGCCTGACGGACGCGCAGGCCCATGCGCCTGACCGGCCGTATGCGCGACCGCATGACCGACGCGAAGTCGTGACTTAGGTGCGGGGCCACCCCTGTGACGGCTCTGACCTGCGGTTTCGGCAAGGGGCGGAGTGTTTCACGTGAAACGCTTCGCCCCTTCGTCATGGTGTCCGCGCGGGAGTCTGGAAAGATGGGCCCCGACGATGACGTCGCCCCAGGTCAGGGCCAAGCAACGCACACACCCGCACATCACAAGGAGCGGACGAATGCCCATCGCAACCCCCGAGGTCTACAACGAGATGCTCGACCGGGCGAAGGCAGGCAAGTTCGCCTACCCGGCCATCAACGTGACCTCGTCCCAGACCCTCCACGCCGCACTGCGCGGCTTCGCGGAGGCCGAGAGCGACGGCATCATCCAGATTTCGACCGGTGGCGCCGAATTCCTGGGCGGCCAGTACAACAAGGACATGGTCACGGGCGCCGTCGCCCTGGCCGAGTTCGCGCACATCGTCGCCGCCAAGTACGACATCACGGTCGCCCTGCACACCGACCACTGCCCGAAGGACAAGCTGGACGGCTACGTCCGCCCGCTGCTCGACATCTCCGCCGAGCGCGTCAAGGCCGGTCGGAACCCGCTGTTCCAGTCGCACATGTGGGACGGCTCCGCCGAGACCCTCGCCGACAACCTGGCCATCGGCCAGGAGCTGCTGGCGAAGGCCGTCGCCGCCAAGATCATCCTCGAGGTCGAGATCACCCCGACCGGTGGCGAGGAGGACGGCGTCACCCACGAGATCAACGACGAGCTCTACACGACCGTCGACGACGCGATCCGTACCGCCGAGGCCCTGGGCCTGGGCGAGAAGGGCCGCTACCTGCTGGCCGCCTCCTTCGGCAACGTGCACGGCGTCTACAAGCCGGGCAACGTCGTGCTCCGCCCCGAGCTGCTCAAGGACCTCCAGGCCGGTGTCGCGGAGAAGTTCGGCAAGGCGTCCCCGTTCGACTTCGTCTTCCACGGCGGCTCCGGCTCCACGGCCGAGGAGATCGCCACCGCGCTGGAGAACGGCGTCGTGAAGATGAACCTGGACACCGACACCCAGTACGCCTTCACGCGTCCGGTGGCGGACCACATGTTCAAGAACTACGACGGCGTCCTGAAGGTCGACGGCGAGGTCGGCAAGAAGTCGACCTACGACCCTCGCACCTGGGGCAAGCTGGCCGAGGCGGGCATGGCCACGCGCGTGGCCGAGGCGTGCGCCGCGCTGCGCTCGACCGGCACGAAGCTGAAGTAGGCGTTCGTAGGACGAGGGGCCCGGCACCACAGTGGTGCCGGGCCCCCCGCATCTCCGGGAGGCGTGAGTGACGACGTACGACTTCGACCGTGAGATAGACCGGCGGGACACCGCGTCGGTCCAGTGGGACGGCATCGCTGACCGCTTCGGGGTCTCCGACCTGCTGCCCTTCACCATCTCCGACATGGACTTCGCCTCCCCGCCGGAAGTGCTGAGCGCCCTGCGCGAGCGGGTCGAGCACGGGGTGTTCGGCTACACGGACTGGCGGATCGGCGCGTTCCGGGAGGCGATTCGCGACTGGTACGCGACCCGCCACGACACCGCGCTCGACATGTCCGCGCTCGTCTACGCCCCCTCCGTGCTGAACCAGCTCTCGCAGCTGCTCCAGATGTGGACGGAGCCCGGCGACGGGGTGGTCGTGCACACCCCGACGTACGACGGCTTCCGCAAGGCCGTCACCGGGCTGGGGCGCGAGCTGCGCGGCGTACCGCTCGGGGACACGGAGGCCCTGGAGGCGGAACTGGCGCGGCCGGACAGCCGGATGCTGCTGCTCTGCTCGCCGCACAATCCGACCGGCCGGGTCTGGCGGGAGGACGAGCTGACGGAGTTCGCGCGCCTCGCCGAGCGCCATGGCGTCGCGGTCGTCAGCGACGAGATCCACGCGGACCTGGTGGCGGACGGCCATCGCCATCTGCCGTTCAGCCGCTTCGTCGAGACGGGGCGCGGCCGGTGGGCCCTGATCACCTCGGGCACCAAGTCCTTCAACTTCCCGGCCCTCACCGGCTCGTACGGGATCATCGGCGACCCCGAGGAGCGCGCGGAGTTCGTCCGCCGCATGGAGACCGGTGAGGGGCTCGCCTCACCGGCCGTGCTCTCTCTGACGGCCCACATCGCCGCGTACCGGTGGGGCGGGCCCTGGCTGGACGAGCTGCGGGCCTATGTGGCGGGCACGATGCGGCTGATCGAGCAGCGGCTCGCGGAGGGGCTGCCGGGGGTGACCTGGACGCCTCCGCAGGCGGGCTATCTGGCCTGGATCGATCTGCGGCCGCTCGGCATCGACGAGGGCGCGCTGCAGCGGGAACTGGTGGAGACCGAGAAGGTCGCGATCATGCCGGGCGGGGTCTACGGGGCGCCCGGTTTCGTCCGGCTGAACGTCGGCTGCCCCCGGAAGAAGGCCGAGCGGGGCGTGGACGCGCTGGTACGGGCGGCGAGCAGACTGCGGACGGCCTGAGGGCGGCGCGGGGATACCGGGAGGCGCGCTGTCGGTGGCGTGATCTAGTCTGCGCTCACCGTGCCTCCGTTCGTGAGAGGCCGGAGACTCAATTGGGGGGTCTCTTTCATCGTGCGCAAGCGCACTCTCTCGGCCGCGACATCGCTCGCGGTCCTCTTCAGCTCCGCGGCGCTCGTCGCGGGTTCGGCCGGCCAGGCGGCCGCCGACAGCAGCATCGTTCTGCCCGTGACGTCCGTGGGCGACATGGTGGTGGACGGCGTTCACCAGAGGGTCTTCATCAGCGACCCGTACCTCGGGAAGGTCGTCGCGACCGACTACGTCGGCAATGTCCTGGCCACGGCCACCGGCCTGCCGGGCGTCACCGGCCTGGCGCTCTCCGCGGACGCGGGGAGCCTGTACGCCGCGGTTCCCGGCGCCGACGCCGTCGTCTCCCTGGAGACGCAGACGGTCACCGAGACCGCCCGGTACGCGACGGGTGAGGGCACCGACCCGCAGCACATCGCCCTCGCGGGCGGCAAGATCTGGTTCGGCTACGGCAACGGCGACCACGGCGACATCGGCTCGATCGACGCGTCCGGCGC
Organism: Streptomyces sp. NPDC029139; assembly: GCF_055564335.1. Classification (NCBI taxonomy): domain Bacteria; kingdom Bacillati; phylum Actinomycetota; class Actinomycetes; order Kitasatosporales; family Streptomycetaceae; genus Streptomyces; species Streptomyces sp. NPDC029139. The sequence goes on from NZ_JBVHWN010000004.1 coordinate 418,401, forward strand.
CGAGCCCGTCGTGACCCTGGCGCAGGACGCCGAGACGAACTACTCGGGCGCCCCGAGGCTCGCCGCCTCGCCGACGAACCCGAACAGCATCGCCGCCGCGTCGTCCTACCACCACCGCTTCACGGTGGGCGTGTACGACGTGACCGCCGGCACGGCGAGCCGTACCGCGCGGACCGCCGACAGCGTGAGCAATCGCAGCATGATCAACGATCTCGCGTACACCCCGGACGGCAGCCGTCTCATCACGGCCGGCGCCGGAAACCAGCACTTCGTGTGGCAGACCACGGACCTCGCCGAGGCCGGCGGCTACGCCAGCGACTACCACGGCGCCGCCGTGGCCGTCGCACCCGACGGCACGGTCGCCGCGGGCTCCGACTCGGTGTACGGCAAGGACGTCTTCGTCTACCGGCCCGGCGAGACGGCCTCCGTCCGGCAGTACGACTTCCCCGGCACGGGCACCTCCAGCGGCGGGGACAACCTCGCCGACGGCGGCCTGGCCTGGGAGCCGGGCGGCAGCCGTCTCTTCGCGGTCACCACCGCCCATGGGGCGAGCGCCCGCCTGCACGTCCTGGAGACGCCGACCCTGTCGGCACCGGTCGTCACCGTCAAGGTTCCGGCCACCGCGCCCGTGCTCAAGCCGCTCACCGTCTCCGGTACGGTCACGGCGTCCCTGCCCCTCCCGGCCGGTACGCCGCTCACCGTCACGCGGTACGACGTCGAGGCCCCGCAGGGCAAGGCGCTCGGGACCAAGGCGCTCGGGGCGAACGGAACCTTCTCGTTCACGGACACGCCCACCGCGGGCGGCGCCGTGGCCTACAAGGTCGAGTACGCCGGCGATGCCACGCACGACGCCGCCGGCGCGAAGGCCCAGGTCGAGGTCCTGCGCAACAAGCCCGCGCTGACGCTGGACCGCCACGGGCTCAACGTCAACTTCAACACCCCCGTCTGGTTCACGGCCACGCTCGGCCCGACGTACAAGAACCGCGAGGTGGAGATCTGGGCCGACCCGTACGGCCCCGAGCCCAAGCGGCTGCTCAGGCGCGGCCCGGTCAACTCCGAGGGCAAGTTCGCGGCGCAGCTCAAGATGACCCGCGACACGTGGGTGTCCGTGAACTTCGCGGGTGACACCCGTACCGCCCCGGCCGAGGCCCGTTCGGCCGTCTACACGCGGGCGGGGCTGACGACCACGCTGTCGCGCCACTACAAGTGGACGAAGATCGGCACCACCTGGCACCGGACCTACCACCAGACGGCCGACCCGCTGATCCACGCGTGGCACAACTCCTACCCGAACCGCAGGACCCGGCTGGACCTCCAGATCTGGTACGGGGGTGCGTGGCAGCACGTCGCCACGGACTACTTCCAGCTGAACGCCAGCGGCATGGCGTATGTGTCGGTGGACGGCGACGGGGCGGCCGGTTACCGCTTCCGGGTCCGTTCGGCGTACATCGACGGCCTGTCCGGCGACAGCGCGAACACCACGGTCTACGGCGGCTGGAGTTACTTCAACTTCACCCGCTGAGGCGCTCCGGAACCCACCTGACGAGCCCCGTCCGCCATCCGGCGGGCGGGGCTCCGTGGTTCGCGGGACCATGCACGCATGGACATCAGGCTCGCCTCCGGCACGGGACGGTGGATCGTGCTCACCACCGTCCTCGGGTCCGGGATGGCGCTGCTCGACTCCACCGTCGTCAACGTCGCCCTGCCCCACATCGGCGCGGACCTCGGCGCCGACATGGCCGCGCTCCAGTGGACCGTCAACGCCTACATGCTCACGCTCGCCGGTCTGATCCTGCTCGGCGGGGCGCTGGGCGACCGCTACGGGCGGCGGCGGGTCTTCGTGGTCGGGGTGGTCTGGTTCGCCCTTGCCTCCCTGCTGTGCGGGTTCGCGCCGAACGCCGGTGTGCTGATCGCCGCCAGGGCCCTCCAGGGCATCGGCGGCGCGCTGCTCACCCCCGGCTCGCTCGCCCTGATCCAGGCGAGCTTCCATCCGGACGACCGGGCGAAGGCCGTCGGGCTCTGGTCCGGGTTCGGCGGGGTCGGCGCGGCGATCGGGCCGTTCGTCGGCGGGTGGCTCGTCGACGGGCCCGGCTGGCGGTGGGTGTTCCTGCTGAACGTGCCCCTGGCCGCGCTCTGCGTGCTCGTGGCGCTGCGCCATGTGCCCGAGTCGAGGGACGAGTCCGCGCACGGCCGGTTCGACGTCCTCGGGGCCGTCCTCGGCGCGGCGGCGCTCGCCTTCGTCACCTACGCGCTGATCGCCGAGGTCTGGTGGGCGGCGGCGCTCGGGCTCGCGTTCGGGGCGGCGTTCGTCCTCGTGGAGCGGCGGCGGGCCGAGACCGCGATGGTGCCGCCGTCGGTCTTCGCGTCCCGGCTGTTCACCTCGGTCAACCTGGTCACGCTGTGCGTGTACGCGGCGCTCGGCGGCTTCTTCTTCCTGGCCGCCCTCCAGCTCCAGGTGGTGTCCGGCTACTCGGCGCTCGCGGCGGGGACGGCGCTGCTGCCGACGACCGTGCTGATGCTGCTCCTCTCGGCGAAGGCGGGGGAGCTGGGCGAGAAGATCGGGCCGCGCATTCCGCTGACCGCGGGGCCGCTGGTGTGTGCCGTCGGGATGGTCCTGATGCTGCGGGTGGGGGAGGACGCCTCGTACGTACGGGACGTGCTGCCGGCGATGCTCGTGCTCGGCATCGGTCTGACCGTCCTGGTGGCCCCGCTGACCGCGACCGTCCTCGCCTCGGTGGAGGTGGCGCGCGCCGGTCTGGCGAGCGGGATCAACAACGCGGCCGCCCGCGCGGCGGGGCTGCTCGCGGTCGCGGCGCTGCCGGCGCTGGCGGGGATGGGCCCCGAGGCGTACCGCTCGGCGGAGGAGTTCGGGGAGACGTTCCGGCGGGCGATGCCGATGTGCGCCGGTCTGATGGTGGCGGGCGCGGTCCTGGCCTGGGCGATGGTGCGGACGCCCGCCGGGGAGGCGGACTGCCACCCCGAGTGCAAGGTCCACTGCGGGGTGACGTCCCCTCCGCTGGACCCGGGGGAGCGTTCGGCCCAGGGGGAGGGAAGGGACGGGCTCTGAGGCAGACTGGCCCCATGGCCATCCACGAGAACCTCCTGGGGGGACCGCCCCCCACCCACCTGCCCGACGACCCGGAGCCGCGCGAGCTGCTGGCGAACGGCACGGCGCCGGCGGACGTCGCCGCGAAGTACCCGACCTCCTCGCTGGCGTGGGCGCAGCTCGCCGACGAGGCGTACGAGGGCGGTCGCGTCATCGAGTCGTACGCGTACGCCCGCACCGGCTACCACCGGGGCCTGGACGCGCTGCGCCGCAGCGGCTGGAAGGGCCACGGCCCGGTGCCGTGGGAGCACGAGCCGAACCGCGGCTTCCTGCGGGCGCTGCACGCGCTGGCGCGGGCCGCCGGCGAGATCGGTGAGAAGGACGAGTACGAGCGCTGCTCGACGTTCCTGCGCGACTCCTCCGAGACGGCGGCCGCGACGCTCGGCTGACCCGCGCACCTGGCCGGCACACCCGCTCGGCCGACGCGCGTACCCGGCTACCCGGCCGACGCCCGTGCCCGGCTACCCGGCCGACGCGCGTACCCGGCTGCGTGCAACCTCCTGAGGACGCGCGTTCTCCGGTACGCGGTTCCCCCTGCCCCCAGGGGCGGGGGGAAAACCGGTCATAGTCCTGAAGGCGTTCGAAGGCCGTTCGAGAGGCGGTTACGATCCTTCGGACCGTAGTACCGAGCCGCCGGCACAGAGGCTCCGCCCTCTTCCCTCACTCCGGCCGACGCAGGGGAGAAGTCTGTCTTGGGCAAGCGTGCCGCCGCACCCGCTGGCCGCGGGCGCACACAGAGCCGTCGCCGTGGCCGGGGGCGCTCCAAACGCCGTCCCGGGGGTCCCATAAGACGGTTCCTCCTGCCCACACTCGCGCTGACCGCGCTCTCCCTGGGCGCCGGCGTCGCACTCGCGCACTACAACAGCGGCGAGGCGGTCCCGGGCCCCGCCGACACCGCGGCCGCCGCCGGGCGGACGACCACACCGCCGCCTCCGCCGGCCACGACGCCGGCGCCGAAGCCGAAGCAGACCACGCTCAAGCCGAAGCCGTCGCTCACGCCCAGGAAGACGACCGTCCCGGCCTCCGGCGCGGGTACCTTCACCACGGCCCAGGCATCGGGTGACGTCGTCGGCAGCGGGGGGACCCTGCGCCGGTACCGCGTCCAGGTCGAGGACGGCGTCGACCTCTCCGCCCGCCAGGTCGCCTCCGAGATCGAACAGATCCTGAACCATCCGCGCGGCTGGGCCGCCCACGGCCGCGGCCGCTTCCAGCTCGTCTCCGAGAACGCCGACTTCGTCATCCGGATCGCCACCCCGACGACCGCGGACAAGCTCTGCCTCGCACAGGGGCTCAACACCCGCGGCGAGCTGAACTGTGAGACCGCCCAGGGCGTCGTGGTGAACCTCAAGCGGTGGATGCTCGGCTCCCCGACCTTCGCCGGCACGCCGGCCGAGTACCGGCATCTGATCATCAACCACGAGGTCGGGCACGAGATCGGCATCCGGATGCACATGACCTGTCCCGGCCCGGGCAAGCCCGCGCCGGTGATGATGCAGCAGATCAAGGGCCTCAAGGGCTGTCGTTCGAACGCATTTCCGTATGACGAAGACGGTAGCTACATCGAGGGTCCGATCGTGCCATGATGCGCATGGGACCGCGCGCGACGAAGCGTGCGGACCCGAGGGGACCGGGGCTCCACTTGCCGAACGGAAGGAGCGGACCGCTACCCGGTAGTTGCGTATCGAGGAGACAGAAATGTCCACCTTCCCCGATGCCTCCGAAGCCGGTTCGGTCGAAGACCCGAACCTCGACTTCGCGGGCACGACGCCGTACGAGGACTATGTCCAGGCGGACGTCCTGACCCACCTCCAGCACCTCCGCTCCGACGACCCGGGCGAGATGGTCTTCCTGGTCACCACCCAGGTCATGGAGCTGTGGTTCACCGTCATCGTCCACGAGTGGGAGACCGCGAGCCGTGCGCTGCGCGAGGACCGCGTCCCGGTGGCGATGGACGCGCTCAAGCGCTCCGTGCGCGAGCTGGAGGCGCTGAACCACTCCTGGCGACCGCTCGCCCAGCTCACCCCGGCCCAGTTCAACGCCTACCGCGGTGCCCTCGGCGAGGGCTCCGGCTTCCAGTCGGCGATGTACCGGCGGATGGAGTTCCTGCTCGGCGAGAAGTCCGCGTCGATGCTGGTGCCCCACCGCGGGGCGCCCCGCGTCCACGCCGAGCTGGAGAAGGCGCTGCAGGAGCCGAGCCTGTACGACGAGGTGCTCCGGCTCCTCGCCCGGCGCGGGCTGCCCGTGCCGCAGGCCGTGCTCGGCCGCGATCTGGCGAAGAAGTACGAGCCGTCGCCCGAGATCGAGGAGATCTGGGCCGGCATCTACGCCGACGCCGACCAGAACGCCGAGCTGGTCCGCCTGGGCGAGGCGCTGAGCGACGTCGCCGAGCTGGTCTGGCGCTGGCGCAACGACCACCTGGTCGCCACCCGCCGCGCCATGGGCTCCAAGACGGGCACCGGCGGCTCGGCGGGCGTGGCCTGGCTGGAGAAGCGGGCGCAGAAGAACGTGTTCCCCGAGCTGTGGACGGCGCGCAGCCATGTCTGAGACCTTGCGCGAAAAGGCGCTGCGCCTGGACGGCGAGGACGAACTGGGCAAGGTGCGCGAGAAGTTCGCTCTCGACGAGGTGACCTACCTCGACGGGAACTCGCTCGGCGCCCTGCCCGCGCACGTGCCCGCCCGGATGGCCGACGTCATCGGCCGCGAGTGGGGGCAGCTGCGCATCCGCTCCTGGGACGAGAGCGGCTGGTGGACCGCGCCCGAGCGGATCGGCGACCGGATCGCCCCGCTCGTCGGCGCCGCCGCGGGACAGATCGTGGTCGGCGACTCGACCAGCGTGAACGTCTTCAAGGCGGTCGTGGGAGCGGCCCGGCTGAGCGCGGACGACCGGGACGAGATCCTCGTCGACGCCACGACCTTTCCCACGGACGGGTACATCGCGGAGTCCGCGGCCCGGTTGACCGGCCACCGGATGGTGGTCCTCGACCCGGCCGACATACCGGACGCGGCCGGTCCGCGCACCGCCGCCGCGCTCGTCAACCACGTCGACTACCGCACCGGGCGTCTCCAGGACCTGCCCGGCATCACGGCGGCCCTCCACGCGGCGGGCGCGCTCGCCGTCTGGGACCTGTGCCACAGCGCGGGCGCGCTGCCGGTGGGCCTCGACGAGCACGGGGTCGACCTGGCGGTCGGCTGCACCTACAAGTACCTGAACGGCGGCCCCGGTTCGCCCGCGTACCTGTACGTCGCCGAGCGTCACCAGGCCGCCTTCGACTCGCCGCTGCCGGGCTGGAACTCGCACGCCGACCCGTTCGCGATGACCTCCGGCTACCGGGCGGCGGACGGCGCGCTCCGCGGCCGCGTCGGCACCCCGGACATCCTCTCCATGCTGGCGCTCGAGTCGGCGCTGGACGTGTGGGACGGGGTGGCCATCGAGGACGTGCGGGCCAAGTCCCTCGCGCTGACGGACTTCTTCCTGGAGTGCGTACGGGAGTACCTGCCGGCGGGCCGGGCCGAGTCCCTCACGCCGGGGGCGCACGCCGAGCGCGGGAGCCAGGTGGCGCTGCGCTGCGCCGAGGCGCCGGCGGTGATGGCCGAGCTGATCGCGCGCGGTGTCGTGGGTGATCTGCGCAGGCCGGACGTGCTGCGCTTCGGCTTCACCCCGCTGTACGTCGGTTTCGCCGACGCCGAGCGGGCGGCGCGGGTGCTGGCCGAGGTGCTGGCAGACGTACCGGCCGACCTGCCGGCCTAGGCCGTAGGTCCGATGATCGCTTGATCTGTGGGGGCGTCAGTCCTGATACCGTCCCCGCAGGTCAGGCCAATTCGGCCCCGTCCTCGAGAGGTTGGAACAGAATGCCGGACCCCGCCGCGCGCGACGCCGCCGAAGAAGCATCGGCCTTCTCGCACCCGGCCGTCGCCCCTGATGTGTCCGCCGCGTACGGCGGACACCCCGACCAGGTCGTCGACTTCTACGCACCCCGCGACGGCAGGCAGCGGGCCCCGCTCGTCGTCGCGCTGCACGGCGGTGCCTGGCGGGCGCCGTACGACCGGCAGCATCTGACTCCTTTCGTGGACTTTCTGGCGCGCCGGGGTTTCGCCGTCGCCAACGTCGAGTACCGGCGCGGCGGCGCCCTCCCCCGGCAGGGCGGGACCGCCCCCGTCGCGGGGCGCTGGCCCGAGACCTTCGACGACGTGGCGGCCGCCCTGGACGCCGTTCCGCGACTGGCGGCCGAGCATCTGCCGCAGGCCGATCCGCGCCGGATCGTGCTCACCGGCCACTCCGCGGGCGGCCATCTCGCCCTGTGGGCCGCCGCCCGGCACGTGCTCGCCCCGGACGCGCCCTGGCACCTGCCCGCCCCGCCCCCGCTGCGCGGGGTGGTGGCGCTGGCGCCCATCGCGCACTTCGACCGGGCGGTGGAGCTCGGGGTGTGCGGCGGTGCGGTGACGCAACTGCTCGGCGGTGAGGGTGAGTTCGACGTACGGGCGCGGCACGCCGACCCCGCTCTGCTGCTGCCGACCGGGATCGCCACCGCGGTCGTCCAGGGACGGGACGACGTCGTCGTCCCGCAGGCCGTGGCCGACGCCTATGTGGAGGCGGCGGCGAAGGCGGGGGAGATGGTCGGCCTCACGCTCCTCCCCGACGTCGGACACTTCCCGCTGATCGACCCGGCGGCGGACGCCTGCGCGGTGGTCGCGGAGGAGATCGCCCAGCTCGCCTTCTGACGCTCCCCAGCAGGATGCGCCCGGGGGAGCCGCCGCTTGCGGACCGAACCTGTCCGCAAGCCCTCGTAGCTTCGAGGCATGACGAACCACACGAGCAGCACCAGCACCCCCGTCCGGACCGTCCTCGTCTCCGGAGCCACCGGCACCGTCGGCCGCCAGGTCGTCGCCGAGCTCCTCGCCCGCGGCCACGCCGTCCGCGCCCTCACCCGGGACGCGGACAAGGCCCGTGCCGTGCTCCCGGAATCCGTCGAGATCGCCGTCGGTGACCTCACCGACCCCGACTCGCTCGCCCCCGCGCTCCAGGGCGTCACCGGCCTCCACCTGATCACCTTCGGCGGCGAGGCCTTCGCCCCGCTGGAGAGCGGCCCGCGCATCCTGGAGCTGGCCCGGACGGCGGGCGTGCGCCGGGTGACCGTGCTGCACGGGGGCGAGGACACGCCCCTGGAGCGCGCGGTCAAGGAGAGCGCGTGGCTGGACTGGACGGTGGTCCTGCCGGTCGAGTTCATGTCCAACGCCCTGGAGTGGGCGCCGGGCATCCGGGCCGACGACGAGGTCCGCGAGCCGTTCGCGGACCGCCTCAGCGCCATGGTCCACGAGGGCGACATCGGCGCGGTCGCCGCCGTCGCGCTCACCGAGGAGGGCCACGGCGGACAGTCGTACGTCGTCACCGGGCCCGAGGTGCTCACCCTCCACGACAAGGTCTCGGTCCTCGGCGCGGCCCGCGGGCGGGAGGTCCGGCTGGTCGAGCTGACCGAGGAGCAGGCCGTCGCGCGGTGGCGGCGGGCCGGGCTGCCCGAGCACGTGATCGGCTTCCTGCTGGGGGCGTACGGGAACACCCCCGAGGTCGGCCGCACCGTCGCCGACACCGTGGAGAAGGTCACGGGCCGCCCGGCGCGCACGTTTGCCCAGTGGGCGCTGGAGCACGCGGACGCGTTCCGCGCGTAGGGGGGCTCGCGCGGTGCCAAATGGGGCTCGCGCGGTGCCAAATGGGGCACGCGCGGTGCCGCGTAGTACTTGGGACGGACGCCGGAGGATCCCTATTCATGGGGACGCCCGCGTTCGCCCGCGCCCGTACCGTTGCTGACGTGACAGACACCCGCGCATCGAGCCGCAGCCCCGAGTTCCGCCTGGCCCAGGGCGCGCTCGGCGGGCTGCGCCAGGACCTCTTCCAGAACGCGTTCGCCTACCGGCCGCTGGGGCCGATGCCGGTCGACGGGCCGGTGACCCGGCGCCTTCCGGAGCGGATACGCAGGAAGGCGCGCTGGACGCCGCACGCTGTCGTGGGCGCCTTCGCGTTCCTCGTCCTCGCGATGGGGATGGACCTCGGATCCGGAAACGGCGTGTTCGTTCTGGTCTTCGCCGGCATGCCGACCGTGGCCGTGCTGCTGACGCTGGTCCGCCCCGTGCTCGCGTTCTGGGCGTCGCTCGCCTTCGCCCCCTTCGTCGCCTTCCTCGGCTCGTACCACCACGGCTGGCCGTGGGGCCCGACGTCCGGCATCGCCCAGGTGGTGGTGATGACGGTGGTGGCCGCCCGCACCCGGCCCCGGACCGGCGCCTGGATCTGGGTGGTCACCCTCGTGTACGCCTTCTTCGCCACGTCCCTCCGGGGAGGCAGCGACAACGCCGTGTCGGTCCTCTTCCCCTCCGCGCTGGCGCTGCTCGTCGTGACCGTCCTCCAGGTCCGTCGCGAGGCGCAACAGACCGTCACCGCCCAGCAGACCGTGACCGAGCGGGAACGTTCCAAGCGGACCCTCCTCGAGGAGCGGACCACCATCGCCCGCGAGCTGCACGACGTCGTCGCCCACCACATGTCCGTGGTCGCCATTCAGGCGGAGGCCGCCCCCTACCGGGTGGAGAACCCGCCGCCGGAGCTGGAGCAGGCGTTCGTCACCATCCGCGAGAACGCCGTGGCCGCCCTGACCGAGCTGCGCCGGGTCCTCGGCGTCGTACGGGCGGAGGACTACGAGGCTCCGGACGCCCCCCAGCCCACGCTCGCCGATCTGGAGGGGCTGATCGGGAACGTCCGCGAGGCCGGTCTCGACGTCGAGAAGACGGTGACCGGCGCGGTGCGGGAGCTGCCGCAGGGCGTGGAGCTCTCCGCGTACCGGATCATCCAGGAGGCGCTGAGCAACGTGCTGCGCCACGCTCCCGGCGCGGGGGCGAGGGTCGAGGTCAGCTACGTGCTCGGCGGGCTCGGACTGCGGATCGTCAACGGCCCGGCGCGCGGCCTGGTCAAGGCATCGCCGGGCGCCGGCCATGGCATCACCGGCATGCGGGAGCGGGTGTCCATGCTGAGCGGCGAGATGACGGCCGAGCCGACCGAGGACGGCGGCTACGAGGTGGCCGCGTTCATCCCGGTGGCGCGCGAGGGGGCCGAGCAGTGATCCGCGTGCTGATCGTCGACGACCAGATGATGGTCCGCGAGGGGTTCTCCGTGCTGCTCGGCGCGATGCCGGACATCGAGGTCGTCGGCGAGGCCGTCAACGGCCGAGAGGCGATCGCCCAGGTGGCGGCGTTGCGCCCGGACGTCGTCCTGATGGACATCCGCATGCCGGAGCTGAACGGCATCGAGGCGACCCGCGAGATCGTGGCCGCCGACGCGGACGCGAAGGTGCTGGTCCTGACCACGTTCGATCTCGACGAGTACGTCTACCAGGCGCTGCGCGCCGGCGCCTCGGGCTTCCTCCTGAAGGACGCCTCCGCGCGGCAGCTGGCGGAGGGCGTACGGGTGGTGGCGGCCGGCGAGGCGCTGCTCGCGCCGACGGTGACGAAGCGGCTCATCACGGAGTTCGCGAAGGCGGCGGAGTCGCCGAGGCCACCGGCGCTGGCGCAGGTGGGGGACCTGACGGAGCGGGAGACCGAGGTGCTCGTGCTGATCGCGCAGGGCCTGTCGAACGCGGAGATCGCCGACCATCTGGTGGTGGCCGAGTCGACGATCAAGACCCATGTCAGCCGGATCCTGGTGAAGCTGGGGCTGCGGGACCGGACACAGGCGGCGGTCTTCGCGTACGAGGCGAGGCTGGTGCAGGTCGGCGGGTAGGGGCTGCCTGGGGGTCCCGGCCGGGCCGCGGGCACCTGGCGGAGCCCTGGCCCTCCCGCGGGCGCCCCGGCGCGGGTAGCGTCCGCCCATGGACGTTCCTTTCGAGCCCTGGTCGCCGGCCTTCGTCGCGGACCCGTACCCCGCCTACGCCGAACTGCGGGCCCGCGGCCGCGCGCACTGGTACGCGCCGACCCGGCAGTGGCTGATCCCGCACTACGAGGACGTGTCGGCGCTGCTGCGCGACCGGCGTCTCGGCCGGACGTACACGCACCGGTTCACGCACGAGGAGTTCGGCCGTACGGCTCCTCCCGCGGCGCACGAGCCGTTCCACACCCTGAACGACCACGGTCTGCTCGACCTGGAGGCGGCCGACCACACACGGATCCGGCGGCTGGTGTCGAAGGCGTTCACCCCGCGGACGGTGGAGAACCTGGCGCCGACGGTGGAGCGGCTCGCCCGGGCGCTGGTGGGCGGTCTCGTCGCACGGGGCGGCGGGGACCTGCTCGCGGAGGTGGCGGAGCCGCTGCCGGTCGCCGTGATCGCGGAGATGCTGGGCGTCCCGGCGGAGGACGAGGAGCAGGCGCGGCTGCGGCCCTGGTCGGCGGACATCTGCGGCATGTTCGAACTGAACCCCTCGGAGGAGACGGCGCGCCGGGCGGTCCAGGCGTCGATCGAGTTCTCCGCGTACCTGCGGGAGCTGATCGAGCGGCGGCGGAAGGACCCGGGGGAGGACCTGATCTCGGCGCTGGTGGGTGTGGAGGAGCTGACCGAGCAGGAGATGATCTCCACGTGCGTGCTGCTGCTGAACGCGGGGCACGAGGCGACGGTGAACACGGCGGTCAACGGGTGGTGGACGCTGCTGCGGGAGGGCGTCCGTCCGGATCCCGGAAAGTTGTCCACAGCTGTGGAAGAAATTCTGCGGTACGACACCCCGCTGCAGATGTTCGAGCGCTGGGTGCTCGACGACATCGAGGTCGGTGACGTCGTGATCCCGCGCGGCTCGGAAGTGGCCCTCCTCTTCGGCTCGGCCAACCGCGACCCGGCCCGCTTCGGCCCGACCGCCGACACCCTCGACCTCACGCGGGCCGACAACCCGCACATCACCTTCGGCGCCGGCATCCACTACTGCCTGGGCGCGCCGCTGGCCCGCCTCGAACTGTCGGCGATCTTGGGAGAGCTGCTGCGGCAGGCCCCGTCCCTGCGGCTCGCGGCGGAGCCGCGGTGGAAGCCGGGATACGTGATCCGGGGGGTGCACGAGCTGCTCGTGGAGGTGTGACGCACCGGCGCGGGGGCCGTGCTCCGGCCCCCCCGGTCCCGGTCGTCAGGAGGTCGTGAGGTCCCGGCGGCGCAGGCGCAGGAGGCCCGTCGCGACCAGGGCCGCCGCCAAGGCCGTCAGGGCCAGGGCCGGAGGCCACGTCATGTCCTGGCCCGGCAGTTTCGGCAGGTGGGCGAAGGGTGACAGGTTCAGGACCGGCTGCGGCAGGTCCAGCGCCGGGCCGATCCAGCCGAGAGCCAGGGCGAGGCCCGCGGCGCCCCACCCGGCGACCGCCGCCCCGGGGAACGCGCCCCACAGCAGGACCGCGAGCCCCGCCAGAGTCCAGATCGCCGGGAGCTGGGCCAGCGACGCGCCCAGGATCGGGCCGAGGTCCTCGCCGTACGAGAGGTACAGGCCGAGGCCGCTCAGCACCATGATCAGCGCCGCGCCGCCGAAGGCGATCAGCAGGTGCCCGGCCGCCCAGCGCAGCCGCCCCACCGCGTTCGCCAGGACCGGTTCGGCCCGCTGCGAGGTCTCCTCGCCGTTCAGGCGCAGGACCGACCCGACCGCGTACAGCGCCGCGATCATTCCGAACAGGTTCACCATCGTCGCCAGGAAGGCGTCGGTCAGACCGGTCCGGCCGCCCATCCGCTCGAAGATCTCCCGGGCCTGCTCGTTGTCGCCCACGAGGTCGGCGGCGCCCGCGACCATCCCGCCGAAGACGAGGCCGCCGAGCAAAAATCCGATCGACCAGCCGAGCACGCTGCCCCGCTGCAGCCGCCAGGCGAGCGCGCCTGCCGTCCCGAGCCGCCCTCCCGCCGGGCCCGGCCGGCTCGGCAGGAAGCTCATGCCCACGTCGCGCCGGCCGGTCAGCTCGTACGCCACCGCCGCCTGGACCAGCACGGCCGCCGCGATCAGGAGCAGCACCCACCACCGTTCGCCCGCGAAGGCGCGGACGTTCTCGGCCCAGCCGATGGGCGAGAGCCAGGTCAGGACCGACCCGCCGTCGGCTCTTCCCGCGTCGCCGGCCGCCCGCAGGACGAAGGCGAGCCCCAGCACCGCCGCCGTCAGGCCCTTGGCGAGCCGGGCGCTCTCCGTCAGCTGCGCGACGATGGCCGCCGTCGTGGCGAAGAGCATCCCCGTGCCGCCGACCGCGAGGCCGAGTGCGAGCGCACCGCCCGCGCCCTGGCCGGCGAGGCCGGCGGTGACGACGAGCGCGACGGCCGCGTTGGCGACGAGCGCCGTGAGGAGGGCGGCGGTCAGCGGGGCCCGGCGGCCCACCACGCCGGACGAGAGCATCTCCTGACGTCCGGTCTCCTCTTCCTCCCGGGTGTGCCGCACGACGACGATCAGGCTCATCACGGCGGCCAGGACGGCGGCGAAGGTGCCGAACCGCCAGGCCACGAGCCCGCCGAGGGAGTCGCCGAACACCGGCCCGTACAGCGAGCGCATCGAGCTGTTGGCGGTCATCGACGCGGCCAGCTCGGCGCGCTGCTCCGGGGTGCCGTACAGACCCCGCAGGGAGCCGACGCCGCCGGCGACCATGCCGCCGGTCACGACGGCCCAGACGGGCAGCATCAGCCGGTCGCGACGCAGGGCGAGCCGGGTGAGCGGGCGGGTGCCCGCGAGGCTCCTGGTGCCCGCGAGGCTCAGGGTGCTCATCGCGCGTCCGCCCCCTCGGTGGCGTAGTGGCGGAGGAACAGCTCCTCCAGGGTGGGCGGGGTGCTGGTCAGGCTCCGTACGCCGGATGCGGTGAGGGAGCGCAGCACGGCGTCGAGCTTGTCGGTGTCGACCTGGAGCCGGACCCTGTGGCCCTGCACGGCGAGGTCGTGGACGCCGGGGAGGTGCGCGAGCCCGTCGGGCGGCCCGGCGAGTTCGGCGGTGACGCTGGTACGGGTGAGATGACGCAGCTCCGCGAGCGAACCGCTCTCCACGGTCCGTCCCTTGCGGATGATGCTGACGCGGTCGCAGAGGGTCTCGACCTCGCTCAGGATGTGCGAGGACAGCAGGACCGTGCGCCCGCGCTCGCGCGCCTCGGCGACGCAGCCCTGGAAGACTTCCTCCATGAGCGGGTCCAGACCGCTGGTGGGCTCGTCGAGGACGAGCAGGTCGACGTCGGAGGCGAAGGCGGCGACCAGGGCGACCTTCTGGCGGTTGCCCTTGGAGTACGTCCGCCCCTTCTTCGTCGGGTCGAGCTCGAACCGCTCGATCAGCTCCGCCCGCCGCGACCTGTCGAGTCCCCCGCGGAGCCTTCCGTAGAGGTCGATGACCTCGCCGCCGGAGAGGTTGCGCCACAGCGTGACGTCTCCGGGGACGTACGCGATCCGGCGGTGCAGCTCGACGGCGTGGTGCCAGGGGTCGCGCCCCAGGAGCTGGGCGGCGCCGGAATCGGCCCGCAGCAGCCCGAGGAGGACGCGGATGGCGGTGGACTTGCCGGCGCCGTTGGGCCCGAGGAAGCCGTGGACCTCACCGGTCTCGACGGTCAGGTCGAGGCCGTCCAGCGCGTGTGTCCGCCCGAAGGACTTGTGCAGTCCGGCGATGGTGATTGCCTTCGTCATGCTTCAGAACGTACGGTACTTTCACAAACTTGTGAAGTTAAGGAAGCGTATAAAGTCGGAGGATGAGTGAGATGACGGCCCGCGAGGGCAACGAGGAGGCCGTGTCCCGGTTCGTGGAGCGGTTCGCCGCCGAGATGACCGAGGCCGGCATGCAGCGGATGGCCGCGCGCGTCTTCGCGGCCCTGCTCGCCTCCGAATCGGCGTCCATGACCTCCGCCGAGCTCGCCGACCAGCTGCGGATCAGCCCGGCCGCCGTCTCAGGGGCGATCCGCTACCTCAACCAGGTCGGCATGGTCAGCCGCGAACGCGACCCGGGCTCACGCCGTGACCGCTACGTCCTGCACAACGAGGTCTGGTACGAGGCGCTCACCCGCCGCGACCAGATCCTGACGCGCTGGGAGAAGGTCCTCCGGGACGGCTCGGAGACCCTCGGCACGGACACGGCGGCGGGCCGGCGGACGGCGGAGACGGCGGAGTTCTTCGCGTTCATGCAGAAGGAGATGCTGAACCTCCTGGACCGCTGGCGCGCCCACAAGGCGGAGGGCGCGTCCCCGCGCGACGCCTCCTAGAGGCCGCCCCTTCCGCGTCCTCTCTACGTCCTCGGCAGCGTCAGCCCCCACGCCCCTTCCCGCACCGTCCACGTCCTGCGGCGGACCGGGCCCGTCACCACCGTGTCCGCGCGGTAGCGGAAGTCCGGGCCCGAGATCGTCAGCGTGCGGGCCGTCGTGTGGAAGGGGGGCGCGGACGGAGGGTGGATGGTGATGTCCGCCACTCCGGCCAGGGAGCGGACGCTCACCCCCTCCACCGGCGCGCTCACGTCGCTGAGCAGGATGCCGTCCGCCTCCACCCGCAGGCGGTGCGTGCGGAGCACCACCGGGGGCGGAACCGGGCGGACCAGGGTGCGCACCAGGGAGCGGCAGGTGCCCCAGACCGTCGGCGGGGCGGCCGCCGCCGACCGTGGCGCCGGGATGCTCAGGTCGCCGAGCACGACCCCGTCGCTGTCGTCGACCAGCAGGTCCAGACGGCGTACGGACCCGTCGAGCACCGCCCGCGCCGCCGACACCGCGTTCTGCGGCACGCCGAGGGCGTGCGCGACTTCCAGCGTGCCCGGGGCGCCGATCGGGACCAGGGAGAGCGACCCCTCCGAGAGCTCACGCTCCCGGTGCAGCAGCCGCACCGTCCGGAGCAGCGCACGGTCGTCGCCGACCACCACGGGGCGGCGGGAGCCCCGCCGGGCAAGGGCCCGGGAAAATTCCTCCAGACTGTTCGGAAGGCAGATCTTCGCCTCTGCTCCCGCGCACAGCACATCTTTCGCGATCCGTACGGACTCGCCGTCACTTCGGCGGGCGACCGGGTCGATGACCACCAGCAGCTGGTCGTGAGCCGACACCTCGGTCCTTCCTCGGGTAGCATCTTTGTGCAAGAGCCCCTTGCGCTATTGCGCCAGGGGCTTCGTCTATTCCGGGGCACACCGGTGAGGCGGCGGACGCCCGCTGACCTTGACATGCCCCGCCCGGAAGGGGTGTACGCCTGTGCCCGCACTTGTGCTGCTCGGTGCTCAGTGGGGTGACGAGGGCAAGGGAAAGGCCACCGACCTCCTCGGTGGATCCGTTGACTATGTGGTGCGTTACCAGGGCGGCAACAATGCCGGCCACACGGTCGTCGTAGGCGACCAGAAGTACGCGCTGCATCTTCTCCCTTCCGGAATCCTCTCCCCGGGGTGCACCCCGGTGATCGGAAACGGTGTCGTCGTCGACCCCGCGGTCCTGCTCTCCGAGCTGAGCGGACTCAACGAGCGCGGAATCGACACGTCCAAGCTCCTGATCAGCGGTAACGCGCATCTGATCACGCCGTACAACGTCACCCTCGACAAGGTGACGGAACGGTTCCTCGGGAAGCGCAAGATCGGCACGACGGGTCGCGGCATCGGCCCGACCTACGCCGACAAGATCAACCGCGTCGGCATCCGGGTCCAGGACCTGTACGACGAGTCGATCCTGAACCAGAAGGTCGAGGCGGCGCTGGAGGGCAAGAACCAGCTGCTCGCCAAGCTCTACAACCGCCGCGCCATCGACGCCTCCCAGATCGTCGAGGAGATGCTCCAGTACGCGGAGCAGATCAAGCCCTACGTCGCCGACACCACCCTGATCCTCAACAACGCGCTGGACGAGGACAAGGTCGTGCTCTTCGAGGGCGGCCAGGGCACGCTCCTGGACGTCGACCACGGCACATACCCCTTCGTCACCTCCTCGAACCCGACCGCGGGCGGCGCCTGCACCGGTACGGGTGTCGGCCCGACGAAGATCAGCCGGGTCATCGGCATCCTCAAGGCGTACACGACCCGTGTCGGCGCCGGCCCGTTCCCGACCGAGCTCTTCGACCAGGACGGCGAGGACCTGCGCCGCATCGGTGGCGAGCGTGGTGTCACCACCGGCCGTGACCGCCGCTGCGGCTGGTTCGACGCGGTCATCGCCCGCTACGCCACTCGCGTGAACGGCCTGACCGACTTCTTCCTCACCAAGCTCGACGTGCTGACGGGCTGGGAGCAGATCCCGGTCTGTGTCGCGTACGAGATCGACGGCAAGCGCGTCGAGGAGCTGCCCTACTCGCAGACCGACTTCCACCACGCGAAGCCGATCTACGAGATGCTGCCGGGCTGGTCCGAGGACATCACCAAGGCCCAGACCTTCGCCGACCTGCCGAAGAACGCGCAGGCGTACGTGAAGGCGCTGGAGGAGATGTCGGGCGCCCCGATCTCCGCGATCGGCGTCGGCCCCGGCCGCACCGAGACGATCGAGATCAACTCGTTCCTCTAGGGGTTCCCGGAGGAACACGCGCGGGAGGGCCCGTACCCCGGATGTCCGGGGTACGGGCCCTCCCGCATGCCCTACGCGTCCAGCTTGGTGTCCCGGCCGACCTTCTCCCAGGCAGCCAGGTCGCCCCGGACCTGGTCCAGGTGGGCGTAGATCGTGTCGATCGAGTCGTCGCCGAGGGCGAGCCGCAGCGGCGTCTCCTCCGCGTCGAGCGCCGCGATCACCGCCGCCGCGGCCTTCGCCGGGTCGCCGGCCTGCGTGCCGGCGCCCGTCTCCACGTACGCCCGGGTCGCGCCCACCGTGTCCGCGTAGTCGGCGATGCCCTCCCCACTCAGGCTGTGGTTGCCGAACAGGCTCGTGCGGAAGGCGCCCGGCTCCACGATCAGGACGTCGATACCGAGCGGACGGACCTCCGCGGCCAGCGCCTCCGACATGCCCTCCAGGGCGAACTTCGTCGCGCTGTACGCGCCGAACCCGGCCATCGACATCTGCCCGCCCACGCTGCTCAGCTGCACGATCGCGCCGGAGCGGCGGGCCCGCATGAACGGGAGGACCGCACGGGTCAGCGCCGCCGGGCCGAAGACGTGCACGTCGAAGAGCGAGCGCAGCTCGGCGTCCCCGGTCTCCTCGACCGAACCGACGTGCGTACGCCCCGCGTTGTTGACCAGGACGTCGATACGGCCGTGGCGCTCGGCCACGTCGCGGACGACCCGCTCGATCGCGGCCGTGTCGGTGACGTCGAGCGCGACCGGGTCGATCTGGTCGGGATGGGCGGCGACCAGGTCGTCCAGGGACTCGACCCGGCGGGCGGCGGCGACCACCACGTCGCCGGCCGCGATCGCGGCCTCCGCGAACGCCCGTCCGA
Source organism: Streptomyces sp. NPDC029139 (assembly GCF_055564335.1). Classification (NCBI taxonomy): domain Bacteria; kingdom Bacillati; phylum Actinomycetota; class Actinomycetes; order Kitasatosporales; family Streptomycetaceae; genus Streptomyces; species Streptomyces sp. NPDC029139. The sequence continues at coordinate 436,757 of NZ_JBVHWN010000004.1, forward strand.
AGCCGCTGTTGGCGCCCGTGATCAGCCAGACCTTGCTCATGTCCGTGACTCCCTCTCTCGGTGACACAACTAGCTTGTTTCACAAGGGCGTTGCCGGTCCAAGATCTGTCGTGATAGCTCATGGGCATGACCATGGACGTGCACGGGCGGGACCTCAGATACTTCGTCGCCGTCGCCGAGGAGCTGCACTTCACCCGCGCCGCCGAGAAGCTGTACGTCTCCCAGCCCGCGCTCAGCAAGCAGATCAGGGCCCTGGAACGGCAGCTCGGCGCCCCCCTCTTCGACCGCGACCGGCGGAGCGTCCGCCTCACCCCCGTCGGCACGGCGCTGCTCCCGCACGCCCGCGCCGTGCTCGCCGCCTGGGAGGAGGCGGACGGCGCCGTGCGGCGGGCGCGCGCGACCGAACAGGCCACACTCGTCGTCGGGATGTCCACCAGCCCCGGCCGGGGCGGGCTGCTGCCCGCGATCCGCTCCCGCTTCACCGAGGCCCACCCGGAGATCCGGCTGAAGTTACGGCAGGTGGGGTGGGAGGACCCCACGGCGGGGCTCGCGGACGGCACGAGCGACGTGGCCTTCGTCTGGCTGCCCCTGGCGGACGCCGAGCGCTACCGCTGGGTCGTCGTGGCCACCGAACCCCGCCTGGTCGCCCTTCCCGAGACCCACCCGCTCGCCGGACGCGAGAGCGTCGACTTCGCCGAGCTGCTCGACGAGCCCTTCCTCGCCCTGCCCGCCACCAGCCCCGAACTGCGCGACTTCTGGCTCGCCCTCGATGCCCGCGCCGGACGCCCGCCGGTCGTGGGCGGGGAGATCGCCAGCACCGACGAGACGTACGAGGCGCTCGTCGACGGCCTCGGCATCTGCCTCGTGGCCGCGGGCAACGCGCCCCTGCTCACCCGGGGCGGGGTCGTGGTCCGGCCCGTCGGCGGAGTGTCCCCGAGCCGCTTCGCCCTGGCCTGGCGCGCGGACGACACCCGCCCCCTCGTCCGCGACTACGCCCGGGCCGCGGTGGCCCGCCAGGACACGACCGGGAGCGGGTCCTAGCGCCGGTGGTACTCGCCCGGCTCCCCGTCGAGCATGGGGAAGACGAGCAGGCGCTCCTTGCCCTCCGCGCGGACGACCGTCATGTAGCCGGAGTGGCCGCCATGGGTGCAGTCGGCGTCCGAGGAGTCCGGGTCGGGGACTCCGGGGCCGATGACCAGGGGTGTACCGGAGCCCGCCAGCAGGGCCGTGAACGTACAGCTGACCGAGTCGCCCGTGAGGTTGCCCTCGTCGTCCTGGCGGGGATACACCTGCACATTGCGGTAGACCGGGGCGCCGATGGGGCCCTGCGTGATGGTCACCTCGTCGGTGTAGCGGTCGGCGTTCTCGCCGTAGATCAGCGTGTCGTTCTTCATCTTCCAGGTGCCGACGAGCGTCGCCGGAACGATGTCCGTCCCCGTCTTCGCCTTGCGGAAGGTCGCCTTCGCCGCACCCGAGCTCCACTCCAGGACGTCCGGGGAGCGCAGGGTGAGGGTCTGGTGGGAGGCGGCCGTGCAGCGCCCGGTGGGCACGCTGGTGGTGACGTCGGACTCGCCGAGGACCACCTTGTCCTCGTCGGCGGAGACGAGCCGGGAGCGGCCCATGCACAGGCGCTCGTCGGTCACCTGGGTGTAGACGGCCGCCTTCGCGTTCGCGGCGCCCTGCGTGAGTTCGATTCGGACGGTCTCGCGGGGATGGTCGGCCGAACCGCGCAGCACGCCCTCCCAGGCACCGAGGAAGCCCGCCGGAACGATCCCGGCCGGGCGGGCCGCCACGCTGCCGGTCTCGCCCCGCGCGCGGTTCTTCTGCTCGTCCAGGCCGGTGTCCGGGTCCGGCCAGAACGTGTACGTGAGGGCGGCCGCGGCGGCCACGACGAGCGCCGCGGCGGCGGCGATCAGCCCCGTACGGCGCCGGCGCGGCGGCTTCGGCGCCGGCGCGGGCGTGGGATCCCCCGCCGTGTCACCCGTCGCCCCCGCGCCCGTGGCCGTGTCGGCCGGGGCGCGCGTGGACGTCGCCTCCGCCTCGGTCTCCAGCAGCCGGGCGGCGCTACGGCCGAGGCGGGCCAGCACGTCCGCCGGGAGCCAAGGGTCGGTGACCGTGATCGTCTCGGCGAGCTCGGCGGCCGAGGGCCGGCCGGCCGGGTCCTTGCCGAGGCAGGCCCGCACCAGGCCGGCGAGCTCCGGCGCGAGGTCCGTCAGGTCGGGCTCGTCGTGCGCGATGCGGAACATCGTGGCGTGGACGCCGCTGTCGGCCGTACCGAACGGGGAACGGCCGGTCGCCGCGTAGACGAGCACCGAACCGAGGCAGAAGACGTCCGAGGCAGGGGTCAGCTTCTCGCCGCGCACCTGTTCCGGGGACATGAAGCCGGGCGAGCCGACGACCGCGCCGGTGCTGGTCAGCCCTCCGTCGGTGATCGTGTCGACGGCTCGGGCGATGCCGAAGTCGATGATCTGCGGTCCGTCCACGGTGAGCAGCACGTTGGACGGCTTCAGATCGCGGTGGACGAGCCCGGCGGCGTGCACATGGGTCAGCGCCCGCGCGAGCCCGGCCGCGAGCGCGCGTACGGTCGCGGGCGGCAGCGGCCCGAACTCATCGCCCACCACGGTGCGCAGCGACGGGCCCGGTACGTAGCCGATGGCCACCCACGGGGACTCGGCCGCGGTGTCCGACCCGAGGACCGGCGTCGTCCCCGTGCCCCCGACCCGCTCCAGGGCGGCGACCTCGCGGGCGAACCGGCGCCGGAACTCGTCCTGCGCCGCCAGTTCCGCGTGCACGACCTTCACCGCGACCGTCCGACCGCCCGCCGAACGCGCCAGGAACACGCGTCCCATGCCGCCGACGCCCAGCCGGCCGAGCAGACGGAACGGACCGATGCTGACCGGGTCTTCCGCGTTCAATGGATCCACGTCGCAAGAGGATGCCAGACGTACGTTCACCCGTCGCCGCAGATCCGCAGGCCCTTGGGCGTCGCGCAGGGCAGGTGGCCATGGGTGCGGATGACGTCCTGGCCGCTGCCCCGGCTCAGGTAGGCGAGGAAACTGGAGGTCAGCGAGTCGGCCGGGGGTTGGCCCCAGGTGTAGGCGTACTCGATCTCCCGGTACGGGTACGTGGACTCGCCGATCTCGTCCACGTTCGCCATGCGGCCGTCGATGGCCACCCGGTGCACGCCCTTCAGCCCGCTGCCGGCACGGAGTTCGGTGTAGCCGATGGCGCCCGGGAGCTCGGCCACCGTCGTCAGCACCTGTTCGGTGCTGTCGAGTTCGCAGCGCACGACGGGCGCCTCCCGGTCGTCCTTCGTCACGCAGTCGAGGGAGGAGTTCGCGGGCTCGTTGCGGCCGAGGACCCGGCGTTGGAAGACCTCGCGGGTACCGGAGTTGGCGTCCCTGCTGACGAGCAGGACCGGGCGGTCCGGCCCGCCGGGTATCTGGTTCCAGTTGGTGATCCTGCCCTGGTAGAGGCGGCGGACCTGGTCGAGGGTGAGGTTCGTGACCGGTATCTCGTCGTTGAGGACCAGGGTGAAGAGGGAGACGGCGACCATGCTCTCGCGCAGCTGCGGGAAGCCGCCGGGCTTGCGCCCGTCGGAGAGGGCCAGGACGCCGGGCGAGCCTTTGCCGCTCGTGGCGCCGGCCGCCGCCAGGGCTCGTATGCCCGCCGTCGAGCCGTGGGCGTCCACCACGATGGTGGAGCCCTCGCAGTCCTGCTCGTACTTCTTCGCCAGCTCCCGCACGGCCGGGGCGAACGCGGTGGAGCCGGTGACCGTGAGGGTGCCCCGCGCGCATCCGATGGGAGGCGGGGTCTCCGTCCGGACGATGATCGTGGCGAGGACGATCACGCAGGCGGCCAGGACGAGGGTGATGTTCCGGGCGGCGGGGCTGAAGGTCGGCGTCTTCTCGTCGACGCTCCGGCTGTGGTTGCGGTGGATCTCGGTGTCCTTGAGCGTCCTGTCGAACTCGATCTCGTCCTCGGACACCCTGGCCGAGAGCAGCACGAGCAGCTTGAAGTACTGCCGGCGTGCCAGCGACACCTTGGGCATCAGGACCGCGTCGGCCTCCTTGCGCAGCCCGGGAGGCGCCGCCAGATGCCGCTTCACCCGGTCGAACTCCCGGGGGATGGTGGCGACGACCGCCTGTACGGTCCTGCCGTCGAAGGTGACCTTCAGCCCCTCGAACACGTCGGACTGCTCGTAGTCCGCGTGGCCGATGTCGCGGGCGCCGTCGTTCTCGATCCGGATCAGGACGAGGGTGGAGCCGTTGCTGTCGCCGATGTCGCCGACCCGGAGGGTCAGGTCGCCGACGGTCTCGTCCCCCTCCCGCAGGGGCGTATTGAGCTGCACGCGGTAGCCGAGCCTCCTGCCCCGCTGCAGGATGCGCTCGTACGCGACCACGCCGGCGGAGACGAGGACACCGAGGAGCGCGGTGACCACGGCGATGACGTTCTCGGCGGTGACCCAGTCCACGACCGAGACGGTACGGACGGATGTGCGGTTCTGTGGGGGAGGTCGCATGTCGCCACCTGGAGTTCTCTCTTCGTTCAGCGGGACACGGGTTGGCGGAGCATCTGTTGCCGGGGGTGAGCTCCCCTGGGTGTAATGGCCACGAGGGGGCCCGTCGGAGAGGAACCCCATGCGTGTCGTCGAAGTGACCGCCTACGGTGGCCCTGAGGTCCTGAGGATGGCCCGCCGGCCCGAGCCGGAGGCCGGAGACGTCCCTGGTCGGGTACGGGTGCGGCTGAAGGCCGCCGGTGTGAACCAGGCGGATCTGCGGATCCGCTCCGGGAGGTATGCCGACGAGGTCGGCGATCTCAAGCCCCCCTTCGTGCTCGGGACGGACTTCGCCGGCAGGCTTCTCGACCCCGTGCCCGGCATGCCCGACGGGACCCGTGTGGCCGGTTTCGTGCCCTGGTTCGAGGAGCTGACGGGCGAGGGCACGTACGCCGAGGTCGTACGGGTCGCCCCCGAGTGGCTGGCCCCGATCCCGGACGACGTGGACTTCACCGTGGCCGCCTCCGTCCCGCTGGCCTCGGCGACCGCCCAGCAGGGCCTGGACCGGCTCGGTCTCCCGGCCGGGTCGACACTGCTCGTGACCGGTGCGAGCGGGGTGGTGGGCCGCCTCGCGGTCCAGTACGCCTCTGCCGCCGGACTGCGTGTGGTGGCCGTCGCCCACGAGGGCGACGAGACCGATCTGAAGCTCCTCGGCGCTGAGCACACCGTCACCCGCGGCACCCCGGCGGAGGTGGTCCGGAAGGCGCTGGAGTTCGCCCCGGACGGGGTGGACGGGGTCTTCGACGGAGCGTTCCTCGCCGACCCGCTCCTCCCGGTGTTGAAGGACGACGGCACCTTCGTCGCGCTCGCCGCCGACCGTACGCCGGTCGGCGAGCGCAGCGTCCGGGTGGAGACCGTCCGGGGAAGGCCGGACGCCGCCCGTCTGAAGGAGACCCTGGAGAAGGTGGCGGCCCGCGAGCTGATCACCCGCGTGGCCGACGTCATGCCCCTGGAAACGGTCGCGGAGGCGCACCGCAGGGCGGAGGCGGGCCACCGCCCGGGCCGCATCGTGCTGATGATCTGACGCCGCGGGCCCATGGCCGGCGGGTGGTGGCTTCCGGCCCCCGCCCGGTGGGCCGAGCCCCCGACACCCTCACGACCGGGGCCTGACACCCTCACGACCGGGGCCTGACACCCTCACGACCGGGCCCCCTGACACCCTCACGCCCGGGGCCGGACACCCTCACACCGGGCCCGGCCGGGTTCGGGCTCCGGCTCGGTCTCGGATCACGGACTCGGACGGACCTCCAGGCACTCAGGCGGTCAGCGACGCGAACTCCGCGTCCGCGCGCTCGGTGACCAGGGCGAGGACGCGGCCGGCGGCGGCCAGGACCTCGACGGGTATCCCGCCCCAGATACGGGCGCTGACAGGGGCGGTCTCCGCGCCGACGGCGGGGAGCAGGTCCCTCCCCGCGTCCGTGGGCCGGAGATGAGCGCCGTCCGCCACGAGCAGCTGCTTGGCCTGCAGCTCGTCGAGCGTGGTGTGGATGTCGGCCGGATCGGCCTTGAGAGAGCCCCGGACCTGGGCGACGAGGTCGTCCCGCGTCTGCGGGGCGTCGGCGGTGACGGCGGCGCGCAGGGCGACCTGCTGCTGGAACGTGATGCCGTGTCGCGCCAGGACGTGCTCCAGGACGCCGCGCGCGGCGTAGTGGGCCAGCCCGAGAGCGCGGGCGTCGGCAAGGGGCGCGGTGATGGCGCCAACGGATGCGGTGGCGTCAGCGGATGCGGTGGTCGCGTCGGTGGATGCGGTCGTGGTCATGGTGTTCCCCCTACGGGCACGGCAGCGAAGCCGTTCACCCCTCTAACGTTCATTGCGCTATCGTTTATTGTCCTAACGTTTATGACGCTAACGAAGCTACATCGTTCGGAGCTCTAACGCAAGAGGTAATCTGCGGGCATGACGACGGACAGCGGAGGCGACGCCTCCGAGACGGGCGCCTCCCCGATGGACGAGCGTGACGAGGGCGAGACCCCGGCCCGTCTCCGCGCCCTGCCCAGCCGCCTCCTGGGTATGACCGCCGCCCGAGCGGACCGCCTGGTCAGCACCGGCCTCGCCGGGGCGGACGCCCGGAAGTGGCACTACGCGGTGCTCGCCACCCTCGACGAGTACGGCCCGGCCAGCCAGGCCGGTCTGAGTCGTCGCACCGGCATCTACCGCAGCGACCTCGTCGCCGTCATCAACGAACTGGCCGAACGCGGACACGTCGAGCGCGCCCCCGACCCCGAGGATCGCCGACGCAACGTCATCACCCTGACCGAGCAGGGCGCACGGCATCTGGAACGCCTGGACGAGGTGCTCGCCGAAGCCCAGGACGAGCTGATGGAACCCCTGTCGAAGCTCGAACGCGAGCTGCTCACCAGCCTGTTGGAGCGCATGCTCAAGCGCTGAGGGGGGACGACCGCCGACTGTCACAAGTCATGGTCTAGACCTTGACAGGTCCAGACCAAAGACGCTTCGCTTGCCTTCCCCCACGGAAGGACGAGCACATGCTGCGACGTCTGCTCATTCTCATGTCCGCACTCTGTACGGCCGTCGGGCTGGCCGTGTTCCTCCCGGCGACCACGGCCGGCGCGGCGCCCGCCTGCGTGGCCGCCTGGAACTCCGGAAGCGTGTACACGGGCGGCATGACCGCCTCGTACAACGGCCGTAACTGGTACGCCAAGTGGTGGACCCAGAACGAACGCCCCGGCTCCGCCGACGTCTGGCGCGACGAGGGCGCCTGCGGTGGCGGTGGCACGACGCCGCCGCCGACCCCCTCCGGATTCGTCGTCTCGGAGGCCCAGTTCAACCAGATGTTCCCGAGCCGGAACTCCTTCTACACCTACAGCGGCCTCACGGCGGCCCTCAGCGCCTACCCCGGTTTCGCCACCACCGGCAGCGACACGGTGAAGAAGCAGGAGGCCGCCGCCTTCCTCGCCAACGTCAGCCACGAGACCGGCGGCCTGGTCCACATCGTGGAGCAGAACACCGCCAACTACCCGCACTACTGCGACAGCGGCCAGCCCTACGGCTGCCCTGCCGGCCAGGCGGCCTACTACGGCCGCGGCCCCATCCAGCTGTCCTGGAACTTCAACTACAAGGCCGCGGGCGACGCCCTCGGCATCGACCTCCTCAACAACCCTTACCGCGTCGAGCGCGAGGCGCCCATCGCCTGGAAGACCGGCCTCTGGTACTGGAACACCCAGAACGGACCCGGCACGATGACCGGTCACAACGCCATGGTCAACGGCGCGGGCTTCGGCCAGACGATCCGCTCGATCAACGGCGCGCTGGAGTGCGACGGCAAGAACCCGGCGCAGGTCCAGAGCCGGGTCAACAAGTACCAGCAGTTCACGCAGATCCTCGGCGTGCCCACGGGCGCGAACCTGTACTGCTGACGGTGCGCGCGTCCCCGGGGCTCTCGACGGAGCCCCGGGAACCGTGAACCCTGCGATCAGGCCGCCCCAGGCGCGTCCCGGATTCGTCCCGGTCGTCCCGGACGGGGAGTCGCCGCCCAGGGGACCAGGAGTCGGCCGGACCAGGACGGAGGACGCACCGGCCAAGAGGACAGCATCCGTCCTATTTGCCTCCTACCGTCGAAGCATGAGTGAGAGCAGACACGGTCAGGGGCAGACGGGGGTCCGGCCGGTCCCCGAGGGGTACACGACCGTCACCCCCTGGATCATCGGCCACGACACCGCCGGGCTCATCGACTACATGGAGCGCGCCTTCGGGGCCGAGGACCTGGGCCGGTTCGTCATGGAGGACGGCAGCATCGGGCATGCCGAACTCCGGGTCGGCACCGGCCGGATCATGGCGTTCGACGGCCCGCCGGACTGGGAGCCGACGCCCGCGTTCATCCGGCTGTACGTGGAGGACGCCGAGGCCGTGCACCGGCGGGCCGTCGAGGCGGGCGGCACGTCGGTCACGGAGGTGACCCACCTTTTCTTCGGCGACAAGGTCGGCCGGGTCCGCGATCCGTTCGGGAACCTGTGGTGGATCCAGACTCACGTCGAGGACGTCGACGAGGCGGAGATGGGTCGCAGGATGACGGACCCGGTGTTCACTCGGGCGATGGAGTACGTACAGCGATCCATGGACCGACCGGGGGAGCGGGGTCACTCCCGCTGACCGTCTCCAGCGCCCGGGAGAGCCGTTCCAGGACCCGCGCCGTCTCCTCGAACTCCGCCAGGCCGCCGAGGGCGTCCGCGAGGCGGGCCGCCAGGTCCGCGTGGCCGGGGTCGAGCCGCTCGACGGCCGCCCGGCCCTCGGCGGTCGGCGTCAGGAGCTTGGCGCGGCGGTGGGCCGGGTTGGGCTCGTACGCGGCGAGGCCCCGCTCCACGAGGAGGTCCGCGATCCGCTGGACGCTCTGGCGGGTGATGCCCATGGTGCGGGCGATGCCCGCGACGGGTTGCGGTGTGCGGAGTACGGCTCCGAGGACCTGCCACCAGGCGGCGGTGAGGCCGACCGGGCGGGCCAGTTCCTCCGAGACGGCGAGGAACTGGCCGTTCAGGCGGAAGACGCCGAGGGCCGTACGGGAGAGGGCGTCCTGCTGCTCGCGGCTCACGCGTTGAGCTCTTCGTACGCCGCCGGGTCCGAGTCGTGGAAGAGGCGGTACCAGGCGTCCAGCTTGGCGCCCTCGAAGGCGCCCATCCTTCCGAGCACCTCGCGGGCGAAGGCGACCGGCTCGGTGGGGCCGGCGGTGATCAGGTCGCCGTCGGTGACGGCGTCGGCGTCGACGTAGTGCTCGCCGCCCTTGTAGCCGGTCGCGGCCAGGTAGAACGAGACGGCGCTGGTGTGCGCGCGGTCGTCGAGGAGGCCCTCGCGGGCGAGCCCCGCGGTGGCGCCGCAGATGGCGGCGACGGGGACGCCCGCGTCGAGGAAGCGGCGCGCCGCGACGGCGAAGGGGGCGAGATCGTCGCCGGTGTCCCAGAGGTCGGCGCCCGGAAGGATCAGCAGCGCGCTGTCCTCGGGGCGGAGGTCTTCGAGGGAGAGGTCGGGGACGACGCGCAGTCCGCCGATGGAGGTGACGGGCCGGCCGGCGACCGGGCCGACGGTCGTGACCGTGAAGCCGGAGCGCGCGAGCCAGGCGGTGGCGTGGCCCGTCTCCCAATCGGCGAGGGAGTCGTAGACGGCGAGGTGGACGGTGCGGGGCATGGCGGGGCCTCCAGCCTGTGTCGGGTGCCGTTCTCTCGTATGACAGAAGGCTGTCATGATGACAGGATACTGTCAAGATGCATGTCGAGGTGTACCCGCCGGAGCGGGAGGAGGTCCGCACAAGGGGTCCACAACCTGTCGTGTCGTCGCCGGTCTCGGTGGACAAGATGGCCATGGCCGCTCCGACCTGCGCGTCCATACCCTGGCCGTATGACCCCTCATGTCGTACCCGATCCTCAGGCCGGCGCCGCCGTGAAGGCCGCCGACCGCGCGCACGTGTTCCACTCCTGGTCCGCCCAGGGACTGATCGACCCGCTCGCCGTCGCCGGTGCCGAGGGCTCGTACTTCTGGGACTACGACGGCAACCGCTACCTCGACTTCACCAGCGGCCTCGTCTACACCAACATCGGCTACCAGCACCCGCGCGTGGTCGCCGCCATCCAGGAGCAGGCCGCGAAGCTCACCACCTTCGCGCCCGCCTTCGCCATCGACGTCCGCTCGGAGGCCGCACGCCTCATCGCCGAGCGCACCCCCGGCGACCTGGACAAGATCTTCTTCACCAACGGCGGCGCCGAGGCCGTCGAGAACGCCGTACGGATGGCCCGGCTGCACACCGGCCGTCACAAGGTGCTCTCGGCCTTCCGCTCGTACCACGGCGCCACGTCCACCGCGATCAACCTCACCGGTGACCCCCGCCGCTGGGCCTCCGACACCGGTTCCGCGGGCGTCGTGCGCTTCTGGGCGCCGTTCCTCTACCGCTCGCCGTTCTACGCCGAGAACGAGCGGCAGGAGTGCGAGCGCGCCCTCGCGCACCTGGAGGACACCATCGCCTTCGAGGGTCCGGCCACCATCGCCGCGATCATCCTGGAGACCGTCCCCGGCACCGCCGGCATCATGACCCCGCCGCCCGGCTACCTCGCCGGCGTCCGCGAGATCTGCGACAGGTACGGCATCGTCTTCGTCCTCGACGAGGTCATGGCCGGCTTCGGCCGGACCGGCGCGTGGTTCGCCGCCGAGCACTTCGACGTCGTGCCGGACCTGATGACCTTCGCCAAGGGCGTCAACTCGGGTTACGTACCCCTGGGCGGCGTCGCGATCAACGCCGAGATCGCCGCGACCTTCGACAAGCGGCCCTACCCGGGCGGCCTCACCTACTCCGGGCACCCCCTGGCCTGCGCCGCCGCCGTGGCCACCATCCAGGTCATGGAGGACGAGCAGGTCGTCCAGCACTCGGCCCGCATCGGCGAGACCGTCCTCGGCCCCGGCCTGCGCGAGCTCGCCGAGCGTCACCCGTCGGTCGGCGAGGTGCGCGGCATGGGTACGTTCTGGGCGCTCGACCTGGTCAAGAACAAGGAGACCCGCGAGCCTCTCGTCCCGTACAACGCGACGGGCGAGGCGAACGCCCCCATGGCGGCCTTCGGCGCGGCGGCCAAGAAGCACGGTCTGTGGCCCTTCATCAACATGAACCGCACCCACGCCGTCCCCGCCTGCAACGTCTCCGAGGCCGAGGCCAAGGAGGGCCTCGCCGCCCTCGACGCGGCGCTGAGCGTGGCCGACGAGCACACCGCGTAGCGCGCCACCCGCGCGTCACCCGCGCGCCACCCGCGCGTCACCCGCGCGAAGCCCGCACCAGCGAGCCGCGCACGAGCGAGCCGCGCACGAGCGAGCCGCCCGTGAGCGTGCCCGTACGGGCGTGGCCGCGCGAGCCGCGTCACGGAGGGTTCCCGTCCGTCTGGTCTAGGGTGTCCGAAGCCGGACGGAGGGGGCCGACATCATGCCCGCGAGCGGATCTGTCACCCGCAACACCCTGCGGCGGCAGATCGCGGACGCGCTCCGTGACGAAGTGCTCGCTGGGCGTTTGCAGCCCGGTGAGGAGTTCACCGTCAAGCAGATCGCCGAACAGTACGGAGTGTCGGCGACGCCGGTGCGCGAAGCGCTCGTCGACCTCTCCGCACAGGGGCTCCTCGACTCCGACCAGCACCGCGGCTTCCGCGTGCACGAGTTCACCATCGACGACTACCGGGGCATGGTCGAGGCCCGGATGCTCGTCGTGGACGGCATCTTCCGCCGCCACGTGCCCGGGCCCGTCCCGCCCGCCGAGCCGGACGTCTCGCGCGGGGTGGCGCTCGTCTCCGTACGGCGCCGGGGCGAGGCGGCGGCGCGGGCGGCCCGCGCGGGCGACCTCGACGTCCTCATCGGGTACGACATCCGCTACTGGCGCGAGCTGGCGCGGCTCGTCTCCGCCAACGACTACATCGCCGACTTCCTGCACCGGCTACGGGTCCAGGCCTGGGTCTTCTCCGTGCCGTACCTGCGGTCCGACCGCGACCTGCTCGGCTGGCTGTGGAGCGGTCACGTGGATCTCGTCGACGCCCTCACGCTCGGCGACGCGGACGCGGCGGTCGCGGTGGTCCAGGCGTACAACACCCAGTCACTGGCCTGGGCTGACCGTCTGGAGCGGCTCACCGGCTGAGGCCGAGGGGGACGGCGGCTCGCCGGAGGGACGGCGGGCGGCCGGGGGTGTCGACGGGGGCGTCCCGGGGCAGGTCCCCAGCGGGTGTGCGGCGCGGACCGCGCCGACTACCCTGGCCGTCCCTGCAACTGACGGAGAGAGAGCCTCCCTTGGCCTGTGACCTGTGGCTGGTCCCTCTTGTCGACGTGCTGTGTCACAGCCCCGACAATCCCTTCGCCGAAGAGATCGCCGCCTACGACAAGGCTCTGACCGCGGCCGGACTGCCGGCCGTTCCCGTCTTCGCCTACATGCCGGGGCTCTCCGGCGACGTGGCGCCCGTCGCCGGATTCGACTACGAGGCCCTGCACTTCCTCCGCCGCGCCTACCTGCTGCTGATGTGCGGGCTCGCCGTCGAACCGGTCGACGAGCTCGGCGGGGACTACGAGCAGCTCCTCGAGATGTTCGAGGCGACCGCGCAGCAGTCCCACCTCGTCTGGCACTACGACCACGCCGGGGCGTACGTCCCGGTGGACTTCCCGGTCCCGCTCTCCAGCGACGAGCTCCTGGAGGGCGGCGGTCCGCTGGGGTCCTCGCAGGGCCTGCTGCGGGAGCTGGAGTTCGTCGCCCCCGCGATCGGGATCGACCCGGCCAATCCGCCGGCCGCCCCGCTCCCGCCGGAGCGGCCGACCACGCTGGAGGAGCCGGCGGCACCCGCCGCGCACGACGACAATCCGTTCGCGCGCGAACGCCACGTGTGGCTGGGGCTGCACGCGGCGGCGACCCGGAGCCTCGGACAGGGCTCGATGATCGTCCTGAGCTGACGGGAAACCCCCGGCGCCCTGCCGCGCTCCATGGGCGCCCCTCGGCCGAGGGGCGCCCGCCTCAGCGTGGCTCCGGCGGTCGCTGCCGCGGCATGTTGGGGCGGGTTCCCGGCGGGAGCGGGAAACGGGTCGAGGGCTGCGTGCCCTCCGGGCGGGGTGCGCAGCCGCCGACGCCGGCGGACTGGAGGGCCAGCGGAGTGGGGCCCGAGCGGAACTCGACCATCCAGTCCGCCGTCTCCGCCCGTACGAGCTCCGTCACGTCCTCCGAGAAGCGCCGCAGCACCCCGAGACATCGCTCCGCCGCCTCGCTCGCGGTCCCCTCCGTCGGGCCCAGGACCTCCCGGACGCTCTCCGACGCCCAGTCGAACTGGAGGGCCTGGAGTCTGCGCTGCACCGCCTGGGCCGTCGCCACGTCCCTCATCCAGCCCGACGTCAGCCCGAAGTACCGGTCGCAGGCCATGCAGGCGGCGCCGAGCAGCAGTGACAGATACCCCCACCCCGCCGCGCCGTCCGGCGCGACACCCGTGAGATCGAGCAGCGGCAGCGCCGCGCCCGCGACGACTCCCAGCGCCGTGCCGAGCCGCAGGGCCCGGGCACAGCGGCGCTTGCGGGTCCGGTCCGAGAGGTACCACTCCACCGTGCGCAAGGCGTGGGACTCGACCCAGCGATAGAGCTCGTCGAGGCGTTCGGCGGGCTCACCCCAGTCGCCGAGGGGGAACGGCGTCCCGGTCAGGTCACGGTTCGCGGCCGGACCTGCGGGATTCCCCGGTTGCGGCTGCATCTCCGGCTGCTGGCTCACCGGGGCACTCCTCTGTTCAGCTCAGCGCTCGTGGCCTTCTGTGACGTGCGGTGCACGTGGTGCCTGCCCTTCCTACCGCCGAATGGTGGGCTGTGGGCCCGGAAAGCCGGGATTTCCGCCCACAAGAGGGTCTTGATCAGGTAGAGGAGCCAGCAGTTTCTCACTCGAAAGAGTTGTGGCGGCAGGCCGGGCATGGACCACGTAGGCTCGGCGTACCGACATACCGAACATCAGGAGTGACCGTGATTCCCGGTGGTGGCCAGCCCAACATGCAGCAGCTCCTCCAGCAGGCCCAGAAGATGCAGCAGGATCTCGCGCGCGCTCAGGAGGAGCTCGCCGCGACCGAGGTCGAGGGTCAGGCGGGCGGTGGCCTGGTGACGGCGACGGTCACCGGCTCCGGCGAGCTGCGCGGCCTGGTGATCGACCCGAAGGCCGTCGACCCGGAGGACACCGAGACGCTGGCCGACCTGGTCGTCGCCGCGGTCCAGGCCGCCAACGACAACGCGCAGCAGCTCCAGCAGGCCAAGCTGGGCCCGCTGACGCAGGGCCTGGGCGGCATGCCGGGCCTGGGTTTCTGAGCCGTCGGCCGACGCGTCCGGCCGGTGGCCTCGCGGCCCGCTTCAGGGCCGCTTCCCGCGCCCGGGCTTCTAAGGTGCCCCGGCAGCCACTACCGTAAGAATCAAGCACTTCTCAGAAGGGCGTTCCGTTGTACGAAGGCGTGGTTCAGGACCTCATCGACGAACTGGGCAGGCTGCCCGGCGTCGGTCCCAAGAGCGCGCAGCGGATCGCCTTCCACATCCTCCAGGCCGAGCCGACCGATGTCCGTCGCCTCGCGCACGCGCTCCTGGAGGTCAAGGAGAAGGTTCGGTTCTGCGCGGTCTGCGGCAACGTGGCGCAGCAGGAACAGTGCAACATCTGCCGCGACCCTCGCCGAGACCTGTCGGTCATCTGCGTGGTCGAGGAGCCGAAGGACGTCGTGGCGATCGAGCGGACGCGCGAGTTCCGCGGTCGCTACCACGTGCTCGGCGGCGCTATCAGCCCCATCGAGGGCGTCGGCCCGGACGACCTGCGCATCCGTGAGCTGCTGGCGCGGCTGGCGGACGGGTCGGTCACCGAGCTGATCCTGGCGACCGACCCGAACCTGGAGGGCGAGGCCACCGCGACGTACCTGGCGCGGATGATCAAGCCCATGGGACTCAAGGTCACGCGCCTGGCGAGCGGGCTGCCGGTCGGTGGCGATCTGGAGTACGCCGACGAGGTCACCCTGGGGCGTGCCTTCGAGGGGCGGCGACTGCTAGATGTATGACGACAGGGTCTGCGCGCCGGCCGCGCCCGAAGGAGGCACCCGCGATGTCTGATGCCACGCTCCACGCGATCACGCAGGATCCGGACGACTTCGCGGTCCAGATCGCCGACTCGATCGAGTCCTTCATCGTGGCCACCACGGAGGTGGCCAAGGGGGACGAGCCCGACAGCGCGGTGCCCTTCCTGCTCCTGGAGATCTCCCAGCTGCTGCTCGCCGGTGGCCGGCTGGGCGCTCACGGGGACTTCCTGCCGGACGAGCGCTACGAGCCCGACACGGGTCCGGAGCCGGACATGGACGACCTGCGGGAGCGCTTCGCGGCGATGCTCGACCCGGTGGACGTCTTCTCGGAGGTCTTCGACCCGTACGAGCCCCGCAAGGCGCCGGTTCCGGCCCGGATCTCCGACAACCTGGCCGACATCGTCGCCGACCTGCGGCACGGTCTGGCGCACTACCGGGCCGGGCGCACAAGCGAAGCGCTGTGGTGGTGGCAGTTCTCCTACTTCTCCAACTGGGGTCCGACGGCCTCCGCGACCCTGCGGGCGCTGCAGTCCCTCGTCGCCCACGTCCGCCTCGACCAGCCGCTCGCTGAGCTGGACGGGCTCGACACGGACGAGGACCTGACGGAGGACGATCTCGCCGAGGAGGCGGGGCGGGTCATGGCGGAGGAGATCGCGGGTCCGCTGGGCCTGGGCACGCTGAAGAAGTAGCGCCCGAGAAGGAGCGCCTGAGAGCGCCCGAGAAGGAGCGCCTGAGAGCGCCCGAGGAGGAGCGTCGGTGCCCGGCGCTCTCCTGCCATCCTGGTCCGTGGCGGGTCAGGGACGGAACAGCTGTGCAGTGGACGAGCGTTGGCGTCGGGGCGGCCGCCTCGGGGAAACGCTCGGTGGCTGCCCACGTCCCAGGGGGAGCGGGCGATCCTGCCGCCACCCGAGGCCCTGACGGCGGCCACCTGCCCCGACGGGCCCCAGGGTGACCCGCGCCCGGGAGCGGCAGGCTCGTCGCGCGACCCGGAGAGCCCTTCGCATGTGAGCCCGGGCACACATCGGCGTAGCTCCGCTCCGCCCGGGCAGGGTGTCACCCACGGGCGGCCCGGGATTCCGGCCGAGATCACGTCGTGAGCGGGACATCTCAGGATGTGATATACGGTCGGCGATTCCGGGCCGCTCGTTAGACTGAGCCGACCGCAGTAATGACTGCGGCAGAGACTGAGCGAGGAGCGCACGTGGGCCTTGTCGTGCAGAAGTACGGAGGCTCCTCCGTTGCCGATGCCGAAGGCATCAAGCGCGTCGCCAAGCGGATCGTGGATGCCAAGAAGAACGGCCACCAGGTGGTCGTCGTGGTTTCCGCGATGGGCGACACGACGGACGAGTTGATCGATCTCGCCGAGCAGGTATCCCCGATCCCTGCAGGGCGTGAGTTCGACATGCTGCTGACCGCCGGAGAGCGGATCTCCATGGCCCTGCTGGCCATGGCGATCAAAAACCTGGGCCACGAGGCCCAGTCGTTCACGGGCAGCCAGGCCGGTGTCATCACCGACTCGGTCCACAACAAAGCGCGCATCATCGATGTCACGCCGGGCCGGATCCGTACCGCCCTCGACGAGGGCAACATCGCGATCGTGGCCGGCTTCCAGGGCGTGTCCCAGGACAAGAAGGACATCACCACGCTGGGGCGCGGCGGGTCCGACACCACGGCCGTGGCGCTGGCCGCCGCGCTCGACGCCGAGGTCTGCGAGATCTACACCGACGTCGACGGTGTGTTCACGGCCGACCCGCGCGTGGTGAAGAAGGCGAAGAAGATCGACTGGATCTCCTTCGAGGACATGCTGGAGCTCGCCGCCTCGGGCTCCAAGGTGCTGCTGCACCGGTGCGTCGAGTACGCACGCCGTTACAACATCCCGATCCACGTCCGCTCGTCCTTCTCGGGACTGCAGGGCACCTGGGTCAGCAACGAACCGCAAGGAGCCCAGAAGGTGGAGCAGGCCATCATCTCGGGTGTCGCCCACGACACCTCCGAGGCGAAGATCACCGTCGTCGGCGTGCCGGACAAGCCGGGCGAGGCCGCGGCCATCTTCCGGGCCGTCGCGGACGCCGAGATCAACATCGACATGATCGTGCAGAACGTGTCCGCCGCCTCCACCGGTCTGACGGACATCTCCTTCACCCTTCCCAAGGCCGAGGGCCGCAAGGCCATGGACGCCCTGGACAAGGCGAAGGGCGCGATCGGCTTCGACTCGCTGCGCTACGACGACCAGATCGGCAAGATCTCCCTGGTCGGCGCGGGTATGAAGACGAACCCGGGCGTCACCGCGTCCTTCTTCCAGGCGCTGTCCGACGCCGGTGTGAACATCGAACTGATCTCGACCTCCGAGATCCGCATCTCGGTGGTCACCCGTGCGGACGATGTGAACGAGGCCGTGACGGCCGTCCACACCGCCTTCGGTCTCGACAGCGACTCGGACGAGGCCGTCGTCTACGGCGGCACCGGCCGGTGACGATCCAGTGATGCGCCGATGACCCACAAGCCGACGCTCGCGGTCGTGGGAGCGACCGGGGCCGTCGGCGCGGTGATGCTCCAGCTCCTGTCGCAGCACGCCGACGTCTGGGGCGAGATCCGACTCGTGGCCTCTCCGCGCTCGGCCGGCCGCAAGCTGGCCGTGCGCGGGGAGGAGACCGAGGTCCTCGCGCTGAGCGAGGACGTCCTGGAGGGCGTCGACCTCGCCCTCTTCCTCGCGCCCGAGGACATCGCGGCGCGGTGGGCGCCGATCGCGGCCGCCAAGGGCGCCGTCGTGGTGGACACCTCCGTGGCGTTCCGGGCGGATCCGGACGTGCCGCTGGTGGTCCCGGAGATCAACCCCCATGCCGTACGGGTACGGCCCCGGGGCATCGTCGCGAGCCCCGGGTGCTCCACGCTGGCCCTGATCGTCGCCGTGGGCGCCCTCCACGCGGAGTTCGGGGTCGCCGAGCTGGTCGTGACCGCCCAGCAGGCCGCGAGCGGGGGCGGGCAGGCGGGTGTCGCCGCCCTGCGCGAGCAGCTGTCGCTGGTGGCCGGGACCGAGCTCGGCACCCACCCCGGCGATGTCCGGCGGACCGTCGGCGACGACACCGGGCCCTTCGCCGGGCCGGTCGCGCTCAACGTGCTGCCGTGGTCCGGCGTCCTGGAGGAGGACGGCTGGTCCTCCGAGGAACTGCGCATCCGCGCGGAGACGCGCAAGATCCTCGGCCTTCCCGGGCTTCCGGTCGCCGCCACCTGTGTGCGCGTCCCCGTCGTCACCGCGCACTCCGTCTCGGTCCACGCGCGCTTCGAGCGACCGGTGAGCGTCGCGCGTGCGCACGAGATCCTGGCGACCTCGCCGGGTGTGGTGCTGTACGACGATCCGGCGGCGGGTGACTTCCCCACGCCGGCCGATGTCGTGGGCACGGACCCGGTCTGGGTGGGGCGGGTGCGTCGTTCGATGGACGACGAGCGCGCGCTCGAGTTCTTCGTCTGCGGCGACAATCTGCGCAAGGGCGCGGCGCTCAACGCCGTACAGATCGCGGAGTCGGTCATTCGCCCCGAGCGTCCCTGAGCGTCCGGAAATCGGCGACGGTCGACCGCTCCGCCGCACGGCATCTGTGAACGACTTGTGAGCAAGTCGGCGACGAAAGCCCCTTGAACTGGGGTGACGCCATGTTCGACGATGCTCTTCCCTCTTGCTGCAACCGGTAGTTGGGTGGGAGGCGTCTCTGCGTGCGCCTTGGTGGTGTATCGCGTGAGGTGCTGACAAAACGGGGCACTGGGGGAGATCGGGTACGCATGATGACAAATGGTTCACCGTCAAAAACGGTGGCGTACTCGTACAACCCTGACGGGGGGAAGCGTGTCCAACAGGCGTGGCAGAGGTACTCGACATTCCAGCGGTCGTCCCGCTCCGTGGCACGGCAGTCGTCCCCGTGCGGGGCGCGCTCGCGGTTCCCGTACGGGGCCCCATGGCGCGCCCGCTCCGGCGCCCGCGTCCGTCCGGCGGCATGCCGGTGATCACTCCCGTGCCCACCAGAACCCGGACGGCCGGTGTGATCGGCATCCCCTCGCCGCGCGAGAGCGCTGAAGGCATCGTGGCCGCGGGCACCACCGTCGATCACCTGACCGAGACCTACCGGGCGCACTACCGCTCGCTCCTCGGCCTCGCCGCACTGCTCCTCGACGACACCGCCTCCTGCGAGGACGTGGTCCAGGAGGCGTTCATCCGCGTCCACTCCGCCCGCAAGCGGGTACGGGACCCCGAGAAGACGCTGGCCTACCTGCGGCAGACGGTCGTCAACCTGTCCCGTTCCGCGCTGCGCCGCCGCATCCTCGGGCTCAAGCTGCTGTCCAAGCCGATGCCGGACATGGCGAGCGCGGAGGAGGGCGCGTACGACCAGCTGGAGCGGGACGCGCTGATCAAGGCGATGCGCGGGCTGCAGCGGCGCCAGCGCGAGGTGCTGGTGCTGCGATACTTCGCGGACATGACGGAGGCGCAGGTCGCCGAGACGCTCGGCATATCCCTGGGCTCGGTGAAGGCGTACGGCTCGCGTGGCATCGCGGCGCTGCGCGTCGCGATGGAGGCGACGGCATGAGCTCCGACGGCATGAGCTCCGGCGGCAAGGGCCCGGAGCGCGAGGGCCCGGACCGTGAGGGTCTCGGGCGTGACGGCCTGGGCCACGAGGCGCACGACGACACGGGACACGAGACGGCGAACGACCCCTTCGGCGGCGACGAGCTGGCACTGCGGCGCCTGCTCCACGGCGCCGTGGCGGACCTCCAGCCCTCCGACAACGCACTGGACCACCTGCGCCGCGCCGTGCCCGTACGGCGCACCCGCAAGCGCCAGGCCATCGTCGGCTTCGCCGCGGCCGCCGTACTGATCGGCACGGCCGTCCCGGCCTTCGTCCACGTCGCCGGCTCGGGCGGCATCACCGCCGACCAGGCCGTGAACGCCGGCCACGGCGAGCAGGCGCAGGGCGGCACCGGCTCCGAGACCGGAGTCGAGGGCGGCCAGCAGGGCGCGGGCACGCCGCCCGGCACCGCGAGCCCCAGCCAGGGCGCGGCCGAGGGGGCCGCCGGCAAGCCCGAGCAGTCCGCGCCCGGCAAGGCGGGCGGCGTGGGGACCGACGCGACGCCGCCGACGGACTCCCCGCCGGACTCCTCGCCGGTGTGCGAGGCCGCCCAGCTGGGCGTCAGCTCGGTACAGGCGGGCGGACCCGACGCCGAGGGCAAGGTCTACGGCACCTTCCGCATCGCCAACGTCTCCGGCGAGGACTGCGTGATCAACGGAGGCGGCAGCGTCGGCTTCCAGGCCATGGGCGCGGCCGACAGCTCCAAGATCACGGTGGTGACGCACACGGCAGGCGACGCGGCGAGCGGCCTGCCCGACCCCTCGCAGGAGTCGCCCACACTGGTCCTCAAGCCGGACAACGCCTACGAGGTGAAGTTCGCCTGGGTCCCCACGGAGACCTGCCCGACCACACCCCCGTCCCCGGACCCGACCACCCCGACGGACGGCGGCGGTACGTCGACCGGGACCACGGGCTCGACCGGCGGCGAGACGACCACCGACGGCGTGTCCCCCCAGCACGCCATGGACGGGACACCGGCGGACGGCAGCGTCGCGGTCAGCCACACCGCGGAGCCGGGCGCCCCGCAGGCGGCCACGACGATCCCGAACGCCTGCGCGGGCACGATCTACCGCACGGGCGTGCTCGACGCCTCCTAGGGCGTCTCGCCGATCGTGCCGGGCTCCCGCCTTCGCAGCGCGCCCAGGACGCCCCGCGAAGGTCGCGCCCGGCCCGCGGACGGACGGCGCCGCTTTCGCGGCGTGTCCTAGCCGTGTCCGGAAAGTAGCGCCGTCTGCCTGCCCGCAGGGCAGGGCCCGCGGCGTCCGGTGCGTGCGATCGCAAGGCGGAAGGCCGCCCTCGTACTGGGCGTACTGGGGCGATCCGACAACGCAGCGTGGGGGCACCTCCCGTGCCCGAAGGGCTACGGGGGAGGGCGCGCCAGGCGTCGCGGGCCAGGCGGGACTTTCCGGACACGGCCTAGAGGCCCAGCGCCTCGTCCTGCTGGGCCTCCGCCTCCCGGCGCAGGAGGCGGAACCACATGAAGACCACGAAGCCCGCGAAGACGAACCACTCCGCCGTGTACCCGAGGTTCTGGAACGCCTTCAGGTCCAGTGACGTACCCGCCGCGGCGGCCGCCGGCACCGGTGTCAGCCCGGCGGGGGAGTCCACGACCGTCACCCACGCGTCGTAGACCTCGTCGGGAACCAGGTTCACCAGGGAGCTCGCGCTGATCATGCCGAGCTGGCCCTCCGGGAGCCCGCCCGCCGCGTTGACGCCCTTGGTCCCGCCGTTCTCCGACGCCTGGAGGGCGCCCACCACCGTGACCTCGCCGGACGGCGGCGCCGGCGCCTTCGCGCCGGCCGGCAGCCAGCCCCGTACGACCGGCAGGGACTTGCCGCCGTCGGTCTTCAGCATCGTCAGCACATAGCTGCCGGGGCGCCCGTCCAGCTCACGGTCCGGCACCAGGAACTGCTCCCCGTACCGGCCGCTCGCCTCCGCGTGCCGGCCCGAGGTCTCCTTGTCCACCGGAAGCAGCGCGTCCAGCGGCTCCGTCCGCAGCGTGCCCGGGTCCGGGGCCCGCTCCGCCTCCCGGTGGGAGTCGACGCGGTCCTCGAACTTGCCCATCTGCCAGGTCCCCATGAACAGGCAGAACGGGATCGCCAGCAGGACGAAGACGTTGATCCCCCACCAGCGGGGCGTTTTCAGGAACCGGTACACCCCTCCACGGTACGCAGCCGCCTCACCCCCCGACCGGCCGGGTCCCCAGGTGGCGCGCCGCGAAGGCGAGCTCCAGGCGGACCTGCTTGATCCGCTCCTCCACCACCAGGGAGCCGTGCCCCGCGTCGTACCGGTACACCTCGTGCACCGCGCCCCGGGCGGCCAGCCGGTCCACGTAGTTGTCGATCTGCCGGATCGGGCAGCGCGGATCGTTCACGCCCGCCGAGATGTAGACCGGGGCCGTGACCTGGTCCACGTACGTCAGGGGCGAGGAGACCCGGAAGCGGTCCGGCACCTCCTCGGGCGAGCCGCCGAACAGCGTGCGATCCAGCGCCTTCAGGGCCTCCATCTCGTCCTCGTACGCCGTCACGTAGTCCGCGACCGGGACGGCGGCGAGCCCGACCGACCAGGCGCCCGGCTGCGTGCCGAGCCCGAGCAGGGTCAGATACCCGCCCCACGAGCCGCCCGACAGGACCAGCTTCGCCGGGTCGGCGAGACCCGAGGCGACCGCCCACTCGCGGACCGCGGCGATGTCCTCCAGCTCGATCAGTCCGATCCGGTGCTTGAGCGCGTCCGTCCACTCCCGGCCGTAGCCCGTCGAGCCGCGGTAGTTGACCCGGACCACCGCGTAGCCGTGGTCGAGCCAGGCCGCCGGGCCGGACGCGAAGGCGTCGCTGTCGTGCCAGGCCGGGCCGCCGTGCACCTCGAAGATCGTCGGGAACGGACCCTCGCCCTCCGCCGGCCGCTGCACGAGGGCATGGATCCGGCCGCCGGGCCCCTCCACCCACACGTCCTCCACCGGCACCGACTCGGGCGCCCGCGCGCCCGGCGGCTCCAGCACGATCCCGCCGGCCGTCGAGCGCACCACCGGCGGCCGCGCGGCCGAGGACCAGAGGTACTCCACGCTGCCGTCCGGGCGGGCGGTGGCCTCGGAGACCGAACCGGCCGGGGTCTCCACCCGCACCAGCGCGCCGGTCGCGATGTCGTACCGCCACAGCTCGCTGCGCGCCTCGAAGCTGTGCACTACCAGCAGGCCCGTGCCGTCCGCGTACCACTCCGCCGACACGTCGCCCGGCAGGTCCAGCCGCAGGTCGGTCTCCCTGCCCGTCGCCACGTCCCACAACAGCGGCTCCCAGCGGCCCCGCCGCTGGTGACCGACGAGCAGCCGGGTGTCACCGTCCACCGGCGCGAAGCCCAGCACCGCCAGACCCAGCTCCTCCGTGCCGCCCTTGGAGTCGTCCAGCTCGGCCACCACCGAGGAGTCCGAGGCCCGCAGCACCCGCAGCGCCGAGTGCATGGCGTCACCGTGCTCGGTGTGCTCGATCGCGATCAGCGAGCCGTCGTGGGAGAGGTCGCCCACCCCGGCCGACTCCCGGTGCCGGTAGATCTCCACCGGCTCCGCCCCGGCGCGCACGAGATGGATCGTCGAGCCCTCCTCGTCCGTCGAACAGCCGACGACCACCGTGCCGTCCCGGCCGATCGCCAGCCCCGCCGGGTACGAGGGCGCGAGCCCGGGCACCGCCGGCTCGTCCGCGCCACCCCCGAAGGGCTGGCGCATCCACACCCCGAACTCGTCCCCGTCCTTGTCCGAGAACCACCAGATCCACTGCCCGTCCGGGGACAGCGTGCCGTCCGTCGTGCCGTTCGGCCGGTCCGTGACCTGCCGCTGCTCACCGGTCGCCCGGTCCCACGCGTACAGCTCGTACGTCCCCGTCGCGTTGGACACGAACAGCGAACGGTCCGGCGCCTCCTCCGCCCACTCGGGCAGCGACACCCGCGGCGCCCGGAACCGCTGCTCCCAGACAGGGATCTCCTGGGCGGCGGCCTCCCGGGCGGGGCTGTCCCCCGACGGGTCGTCCCCCGACGGGCTGTCCGTGATCTCGTTCGTCTCAGTCATGGCCCCCATGATGCTCCGATCCGCCGACAATCCGTTCGCATCGCCCGCGGCCTGTGGATAACCTCCCGGGCATGTACTCACCGACGCCCGACGACTGGCGCGAGGCCAACCGTGCCCGCTGGGACGAGAGGGTCCCGATCCACGCGGCCGGCGCGTTCTACGACCTCGACGCCTTCCGGGCCGGGAAGGAGGCACTGCGCGACTTCGAGCTCGCGGAGGTCGGCGACGTCACCGGCCGCTCCCTCCTCCACCTCCAGTGCCACATAGGTCTGGACACGCTGTCCTGGGCCCGGCACGGCGCCTCGCACGTCGTCGGCCTGGACTTCTCCGAGCCCGCCGTCGAGACGGCCCGCTCCCTCGCCGCCGACCTCGGGTTCTCCACGGACCGGGCCGCGTTCGTCGCCGCCGACGCGTACGACGCCGCCGAGGCCGTCCCAGACTCCTCGTACGACATCGTCTACACCGGCACCGGGGCGCTGAACTGGCTGCCCGACATCGAGCGCTGGGCCGAGACCGCCGCCTCGCTCGTCGCCCCCGGCGGATTCCTGTACGTCGCCGAGTTCCATCCGCTCACCGACTCCCTCGACGACGAGACGGGCAGCAGGATCGTCCACGACTACTTCGTGCGCGAACCCTGGGTCGACACCAGCTCGGGCACGTACGCGGACATGGACGCCGTCACCGTCCACAACCGGAGCGTGGAGTGGGTGCATCCGGTCGGGGAGGTCGTCACGGCGATCGCCAGGGCGGGACTGCGCATCGAGTTCCTGCACGAGCACGACGCCTCGCTCTTCCCCCGGTACGGGACCCTCAAGCGGCAGGAGGACGGCTACTACCGCTTCCCCGCGGACCGGCCGCGCATCCCGCTGATGTACTCGCTCAAGGCGACCCGCCCCCGCTGACCCGGCCTCACCAGGACCTGCCCACGCGGATTCGCAAGAGCCCGCCCGCCCCGCACGGCACGCACCTACGATGACGAAATGATCGCCTTCGCCGTGGCCGCCGTCTTCCTGGTGCTCTGCGGGGCCGGCGTGCTGCGCGACCGCCGGCGCTTCGGCAACGCCGTGTACCTGGGGCTCGCCATCACCTTCCTCGGCCTCGGGCTGCTCGCGGAGATCGACAAGGCCCCGCCGGGCGTCGCCGAGTCGATGATGGTGATCATGCTGCTCGCGCTCGGCCTCGGCCCGGTCGTCCTCGCGGGCCTGCTGTGCGCGAACGGCGTCGAGATGATCCGCAAGGAGGGCAGGCGCCCCGCCAATCTGCTCTCGCTCCTCGCCGGGCTCGGCATGTTCGGGGTGATGGGTCTGGCGGTCGCCGCGGCGATCACCCGCTCATGGACGCTGGGCCTGATCGTCGGCACCCTGCTGCTGGTCCTCGGCTATGTCTCCTTCCTCTTCCTCTGCTTCATCGGATACGCGTTCCTCTACGGGCGGATGCGGCTGCGCCGCGACGCCGACTTCGTGGTCGTCCTCGGCTCCGGTCTGAGCGGCGGGCGGCGGGTGCCGCCGCTGCTCGCGAGCCGGCTGGAGCGCGGGCGCGAGGTGTACGCGTCGCTCGCCGAGCGGGGAGAGCGGCCGCCCGTGCTGATCACCTCCGGGGGCCAGGGGCCGGACGAGGAGGTGCCCGAGTCGCACGCGATGGCGGAGTACCTCGTGGAGCGCGGCTTCCCGGAGGGCCGGATCCTGCGTGAGGACCGCTCGCGGACGACGGAGGAGAACATGCGCTTCAGCAGGGAGCTGATGGAGGAGGCCGCCCCGGGCGCGGAGTGCGTCATCGTGACGAACAACTTTCACGCGTTCCGGGCGGCGCTGACGGCCCGTCGGGAGGGGGTGAACGGTCAGGTGGTCGGCTCGCCCACCGCCGCGTACTACTGGCCGAGCGCGACCATCCGCGAGTTCGTCGCGGTCTTCCTCCAGTACAAGGCGGTCAACCTTGGGATTTGTCTGACGCTGATTCTGATGGCGGTGCTTGCCTGGGCGGTGCGCTGATCGTCTTCGACATGCGGCTGCGGACGACGGCGGTGCCGATGGCGCCGGCGAGCGCGGCGGCACCGAGGCCCAGAGCGAGGGCGGAGGGACCGGAGTCGGAGACGACCTCGGCGGGGACGGCGGCCGCCGCCTCGGCGGCTGTCTGGAGGGGGTGCATGTCCCCAGGGGACCGGAACGGGGCGGCGCGGGCCACTTGGCGGGCCCCGTTCGGGGCGTGGGGGGCGGGGATCGGCTCCTGCGGCGGGCTGGTTCCCGGCCGGCGGGCGGCTAGGACAGCCAGGCCATGCCGATGAGCAGGAAGACGACGAAGGCTATGCCACCGGCGACCGCGGCGGTCTTCCTGGGGCGGCGCCGGGACAGGGCGGCAAGACCGCCCTCGCCGCGGCGCGTCTGCCGGTGCGCGGCGGTGGCGGTCTGCGGCCGGGGCATCGCGTGCGCTACGGGACGCGGGTGCGGCTGCGGACGTGGTTGGGGGTGGGGCTGCGGGTGGGGTTGCGGGTGGGGCGCGGAACGGTGGGCCGGGGTGCGCGGTGCCGAGTGACGGGCGGGCTGGTGCTGCGGCTGGTGCTGCGGCTGTCGGTGCCCGTGGCCGTGCGGTGCCGCATGGAGGGGCTGGGCGTGGCCCTGAGAGTGGACCGGGGCCGGGCGCCGTGGATGCGGCTGGGGGTGACCGCGCCAGGCGCCCGAGGCGAACCAGTCCGCGATCGCCTGGGCGGGGGGTCTCTGCTCGGGCTCCTTGGCCAGCAGCGTGAGGAGGTACGCCTCGAACGCGGCCGGCAGCCCCACGCCGAGCTGGCGGGGTGGCGCGGGCGGCGTGTCGATGTGCTGGTACAGCAGGGCGGTCGCGGTGTCGCCCTGGAACGGCGGGCGCCCGGTGAGGAGTTGGTAGAGCACGCAGCCGAGCGAGTACACGTCCGAGGCCGACGACGCCGGACGGCCGAGCGCCCGCTCGGGGGCGAGGTAGAGGCCGGTGCCGACGATCTGTCCGGTGGTGGTGAGCCCGGCGGAGGGATCGTCGACGAAGCGGGCGATGCCGAAGTCGGCGAGCTTCACCGTCCCGTCCCCGTCGACCAGCAGGTTCCCGGGCTTGATGTCCCGGTGGACGACCCCTTCCCGGTGCGCGGCGGCCAGCCCGGCGGCGGCATGGGCGGCGACGACCGCCACCCGTTCCGCGGACAGCACGCGCGGAGTCCCGCCGTCCCCGGCGAGGCTCTCCCCGTCGACCAACTCCATGACGAGGTACAGCTTTCCGTCCCAGGTCCCGAAGTCGAAGACGCCCACGACATGCGGATGACTCAGCCGCGCCGCCGTCTGCGCCTCCAGCCGGAACCGGTCGGCCGCCGAGGGATCGGTCCCGTGCCCGAGCATCAGTTTCACGGCCACGTCCCGCCCGAGCACCTCGTCGGTGGCCTGCCACACCTCGCCCATACCGCCACGTCCGACACACGAGTGGAGCCGATATCGGTCCGCGACCAGCACCTGAGAACCCAGCCTTTCGACGGTCAGTCACCTGAGAGGAAGCATGCGTCGCCGTACCCCGCTGTCCGGCGCGTCCGATGCCGTTCAAGAGTAGAGCCGCTTGATCGACACCCCGCGCCGGGATGGCCCGTTGGCCCCCTCCCGGCTCATGTCCGGGGCCCTACGCGGCCTTCAGCTTCTCCGCCGCGTTCCTGGACAGGCTGACGCGCACGAGTGCGGCCGACAGGCGTGCCAGATCCTTCGGCGGCACGAGGTCCGCGAGACCGCTCACGGAACGGGGAAGCCCAAGGTCGGCGGCGGTCGCGCGGGCACGCTCGTCGAAGAAGGGGCGGAACTCGGGCCACACCGCCTGGACTTCGCGGCAGAAGATGTCCGCGCCCACCGGCCCGATGCGGGGGACCTCCCGCAACAGCGCGCGCAACGCGCCTGTCTCGCCCCCGGCTTGCTCGCGGAGCGTGCGTGCGTCGCCGTGGAAGCGGTCGAGCAGCAGCTCGGCCCCTTCGCCGAGCGCGGTCGCGGTGCTCTCGTCGTAGCGGATGTAGTGCGCCCGCCCGAGGGCGTCCACGCGCTCCTGCCGGCCGGAGTCCGCCATGGCCCTGGGCGTCCGCAGCCCCGCCGCGAACAGCTCCCGGGCGGCGGCGGTGGCCGTCTCGGCCCTGATCCGGACGGAGCACAGGACCGTGAGGACGAGGAGCTGGTACAGCGGAGCGGGTTCGTCGCGCAGGGTGATACCCGCTTCGTCGGCATAGGTCCGTCCGTGCTCACGCAGCAGTCGGCTGATCACCTCGGAGGTGTCCATCGCCGTGCTCCTTCCCGCGCCTCCCGGCCTCGCGCCTCCCGGCCCCGCGGCGCGTCCGACCCGCCGCGGCGAGCCCTACCCGCGCGGTGTCCGAGGGCCGACCCGCGCGGTGCCCGAGGGCCGACCCGGGACGGGACCGGCGGCCCGGCTCACCGTCGAGGGCGCAGGCCGGAGCGGCGCAGACGGTCGGCCGCCGCGGCGAGCGAGCGAGGCCGCGGGGCGGGGCTCCAGGGATCGTCCTTCAGGAGCCGGTCCGCGTCGGCGAGGCCCCACCGGCGCGCGTCGAGTTCCGGATCCTCCAGATCCGCCCAGGCGAGCGGAGCCGCCACGGGCGCTCCGGGGCGGGCCCGGACCGCGTACGGCGCGACAGCGGTCTGACCGTAGGCGTTGCGCTGGATGTCGAGGTAGAGCCGCCCCGCCCTGGCCTTCTTGCGGGCCTCGGTGGTGAGCCGGTCGGGATGGCGGTCGGCGAGCACGGTCGCGACGCCGCCGGCGAAGGCGCGTACGTCGGCGAAGGGCGCGCGCCGGTCCAGCGGAACGATGACGTGCAGACCCCGGGAGCCGGTGGTCATCAGCAGGGACGGCAGCTCCAGCTCGTCCAGCAGCTCGTGGAGCCACCGTGCGGCCTCCCGGACCCGGGCGAAATCGTCGTCGGACGGGTCGAGGTCGAAGACCAGCCGGTCCGGATGGTCGGGCCGGTCGGCCCGGGAGAGCCATCGGTGCAGGGTGATGCAGCCCTGGTCCGCGAGGAGGACCAGGGTGGCGGTGTCCTCGCACAGGACGTACGTGACGCTGCCGCCCTCCTTGGGCAGTTCGGCCCGGTGGACCCAGTCCGGGAAGTGCTCCGGGATGTCCTTCTGCATGAAGCCGGGATCACCGATGCCGTCCGGGTGGCGCTCCAGCATCAACGGGCGTCCGCGCAGGTGGGGCAGCATCCGAGGGGCGACGGTGCGGTAGTACGCGGCGAGGTCGGCCTTGGTGACGCCGTCCTCGGCGAAGAGCACCTTCTCCGGTCGTCGCACCTCGACGGTGTGCCGACCGGCCCGTACCGTGTGCGCGGCGCTCATCGCGCATCCCATCGGAGGTGCTTCGTCAGCGCCCCGGCGCTCGGCGTCATGCCCGTCTCCTGCCGTCGGAGGACTTCGGCTCGCCTGTGCGCCTGCCCTCTCGCCCGCCGGCCATGCGCCCGGAAACGCCCCGGGCGGCCGACGGCCCGCCGGTGGCCGTGGCGATCAGGCCAACCTGACGGCGCCCCGAACCCCTCTCCGG
This sequence comes from Streptomyces sp. NPDC029139, assembly GCF_055564335.1. Lineage (NCBI taxonomy): Bacteria > Bacillati > Actinomycetota > Actinomycetes > Kitasatosporales > Streptomycetaceae > Streptomyces > Streptomyces sp. NPDC029139. Next base: position 466,050 of record NZ_JBVHWN010000004.1, read on the forward strand.
GCCGGTGGCACGGCTCAAAGATCCCCTGTCCCCCGAGCCGCCGCGCTGGTGACGTCCGCCCTCCGCTGCGCCGGTCCCGATCGCGTGGCTTGTTCGCGGTCAGCGGGGAATGTCCGGACTTCCCCGTTACCACCGACTCCGGGCACCGCTAGCGGCATTGGCACCCCGATCCACCCTCTCCATCATCGTCGGCGGGCGCGACGATCGATCGACGGTGAGGACACGTACATGGAGACGATCGATTTCCCGGCGGTTCGTGACAGAGCCCCAGGACTCTCCCCGGCACCGGCTTCACCACCGGCACCACCCGCACCGGCTTCACCACCGGCACCACCAGCCGCACCACCAGCCGCACCAGCACCACCAGCATCGCCGCCGGCCCTCCGCGATCGGAGCGTCGCGTGAGCGTGTACACCGGCCGCCGCCTCGCCCGGCTCATCGCCGACCGCACCGGCCGTCCCGAACTCGCCCATGACGCCGAAGTCGTCGGCCACGTCCTGCCCTTCCATGTCAGCGCGCATGTGACCGACCAGCTCGTCGACTGGTCCCGCGCTCCCGACGACCCCCTCTACCGCCTCGTCATGCCGCACCGCGACATGCTCGCCCCCACCGACTTCGCCGCCGTCGAGGCGGCACGGAACGCGGGCGAGCACCGGTTGCGCCTGACCGTGACCGGTGTACGCGACCGGATCGGCCCGCACGCGTCCGGTCGCCCGCGGTCCGACACGGCGGAGCACGGCCAGGAGCTCCGGCACGAGGACGCCGAGACGCTGCTCGTCCACCCCCGACGGGGCCCGGCCTGCCACGGCTCCTGCGCCTCCTGCTCGCGCCGGCCGCGCTTCACCGGCCGGGCGGCGCACCGACCGGCCGTCAGCGGCCCGGAAGCGATGACCGCGCACCTGGACCGGCACCCCGAGATCACCGAGGTCCTGCTGACCGGCGGCGACCCGCTGATGATGCGTACCGAGCTCCTCGACGCGTACATCACCCCGCTCCTCACCGAGGAGCGGCGCGATCGCCTCCGTACGGTACGCATCGGCACCCAGGCCGTCTCCTTCTCGCCGGACCGCTTCCTGACCGCCCCCGACGCCGACGACCTGCTCCGGCTCTTCGAACGGGTCGTAACCTCCGGCCGCCGGCTGGCCCTGATGCTGCACGTCTCGCACCCGCGCGAGCTCCACCCCGAGCCGGCGCGCCGCGCCCTGCGCCGGCTCCGGGACACCGGCGCGGTCCTGCGCAGCCAGGCCCCGGTCGTTCGGCACGTCAACGACGACCCCGACGTCTGGGCGCGGATGTGGCGGGAGGGGGTGGATCTGGGCGTCGTCCCCTGCTCCATGTTCGTGGAGCGGGACACGCGCCTGCGCCGCTACTTCGGCCTTCCGCTGTCCCGGGCCCTGACGGTGTACGCGGACGCCGTGCGCCAGGTCTCCGGCCCGGCCGGGGCGGCCCGAGGTCCGGTCATGTCCACCGAACTCGGCATGATCGCGATCGAGGGGATCGCCCCTCTGCCCGACGGCCCCGCGTTCGCACTCCGCGTCCTGCGGGCCCGCGACCCCGCCCTCGTCGGCACTCTCGCGCACGCCCGCTACGACCCGGTCGCCCGGGGGTGGAGCGAACTCGTCCCGTACGCCCCCGACGACCGGCGCGTGATCCCCCACGAGCCACTGACCCTGGGCGCGCTGCTGCCCGGCCTGGGCGGGGTGTGGGGTCAGTGACCGGCCGCGAGTTCGCCGCTGAGCCTGTCGTGCAGCTGGGCGCTGGGGTCGTTCAGGCCGGTGATCTCGACGCTCTTGCCGCGCTGGGCGTACTTGGTCTCGATGGCGTCGAGGACGGCGACGGAGGAGGCGTCCCAGATGTGGGCGGCGGACAGGTCGATGACGACCCGGTCGGGGTCGGTGGCGTAGTGGAACCGTCCGACGAGGTCGTTGGAGGAGGCGAAGAACAGCTCGCCGGTGACGCGGTAGACGACCGTGGTGCCGTCGGGGTCGGTCACGGCGGTGACCTCGGCGAACCGGGCGACGCGCCGGGCGAAGATGATCATCGCGGTGACCGAGCCGACGACGACGCCGACGGCGAGGTTGTGGGTGGTGATGACGCACACGACGGTGATCACCATGACGGCGATCTCCCCGGCGGGCATCCGCTTCAGGGTCTTCGGGGCGAGGGAGTGCCAGTCGAAGGTCGCGATCGACACCATGATCATGACGGCGACCAGGGCGGCCATGGGGATGTCGGAGACGACCGGTCCGAAGACGATGCACAGCACCATCAGGAACGCGCCGGCCAGGAACGTGGACAGGCGGGTGCGGGCGCCGGAGACCTTCACGTTGATCATCGTCTGGCCGATCATCGCGCAGCCGCCCATGCCGCCGAAGAAGCCGGTGACGATGTTGGCGATGCCCTGGCCGATGGACTCGCGGGTCTTGTCCGAGTGGGTGTCGGTTATGTCGTCGACGAGCTTGGCGGTCATCAGCGACTCCATCAGGCCGACCAGCGCCATGGCGAAGGCGTACGGGGCGATGGTGGCCAGGGTGTCCAGGGTGAACGGTACGTCGGGCAGACCCGGCACGGGCAGGGCGGAGGGCAGATCGCCCTTGTCCCCGACCGTCGGCACCGCGATGGCCGCGCCGACGGTGATGGCGGTGAGGATCACGATGGAGACCAGGGGCGCGGGCACCACGGTGGTGAGCTTCGGGAAGAACACCATGAGCGCCAGGCCGCCGGCGACCAGCGGGTACACGGCCCAGGGAACGTCCCGCATCTCCGGGATCTGGGTCATGAAGACCAGGATGGCGAGCGAGTTGACGAAGCCGACCATCACCGACCGCGGAATGAACCGCATCAGCCTCGCGACGCCCAGCGCGCCCAGGATCACCTGCAGCACCCCGGCCAGGATGACGGCGGCGACCAGGTGGCCGAGGCCGTGCTCACGGTTCAGCGGCGCGATGACGAGCGCGACGGCGCCGGTGGCGGCGGAGATCATGGCCCGCCGGCCGCCCACGACCGAGATGACGACGGCCATCGTGAACGAGGCGAACAGGCCGATCGCCGGATCGACCCCGGCGATGATCGAGAACGAGATCGCCTCGGGGATCAGCGCGAGCGCGACGACCAGACCGGCCAGCACCTCGGTGCGCCAGACCTTCGGGTCGCTCAGCCAGTCGGGCTTCATGCCCCGTGGCGCGGCCGGGGACACGGTGGGATCGGCAGAAGGCAAGGGGAGAGAACCTGTCGTGCTCGGGCACGCCTCGTTCGGCAGGCCGGGGCGGGCGGAGGACGCGGAAGGGCCAGGTCGGCACGGCGCGGGCGGCTGCGTGAGCACACCCTCGAAAACCAGTCAGGGGCCGGACCCGCTTCCGCGGATCAGGCCCCTGCATTGGTGCTTCAGCTGTCGGGGTGGCGGGATTTGAACCCACGACCTCTTCGTCCCGAACGAAGCGCGCTGCCAAGCTGCGCTACACCCCGATGTCACTGCTCTGTTGTTCACGTCGCGGCGACATCGATTACTTTAGCCCACCCACGCCCGGAGACGAAATCCGGTTTTCGCGGCCTCGCACCGCAGGTCGGATGCGGTCCAGGCCGACGATCGCCAGGCCCAGCGCGAAAAAGGCCACCCCCAGGACCAGAGCGTTCACGGTGACGCCCCCGTAGCCGAGCTCGGTCACGTCGATGAAGGGGTACGTGTAGCGGCTCGGCACGTCCGGAGCGAGCAGGGCGCCCCTGACCAGGGCGAAGGCCAGGTACGTGGCCGGGGCGGCGAGCCACAGGGCCGCGTGGTGCCAGCGCAGGGCGCCCGGGAGGGTGAGCAGGAGGAAGTCCAGGGCCGCGCCGATCGGGGTGACCGTGTGGAGCAGCTGATTGGCGACCGCCTTGGCCCCCGAGAGCCGGGCCAGCTCGTCCACCACGTTGAACTCGCTCGAACCGTTCGCCAGGACGAAGTGGAAGACGAGCCCGACCACCGAGATGCACAGCAGCGCCCCGCCCGTCCACAGCGCCGGCAGCGGTGGGCGGCCGGTCCAGGCCCGCCGGGCCGACAGCGTGAGGACGACCGCGACCAGGATGTTCGACCAGATGGTGAAGAAGCTGAGGACGACCGGCACGCTCCCGTACACGCACTCGATCACCACGCCCGTGACCGCGGCCGACGCGATCAGGGCGCGGAAGGCCGCGGCGAACGGCCGGCGCGCGACGGGTATGACGGCAGAGGCGGGCACGGCCGCCGTACGGGGCGTGATCATCCCCCCACCGTAGGGGGAGGAACCGCTCAGTCGCGCGCGGTCAGCGTCAGCAGTGTCGCCTCCGGCGGGCAGGCGAAGCGCACCGGCGTGTACCGGTTCGTGCCGCAGCCCGCCGAGACGTGCAGGAACGAGGTCCGGCCCTCGACGGTGTGCGTGGAGAGGCCCTTCACCCGGTCCGCGTCCAGGTCGCAGTTGGTCACCAGGGCGCCGTAGAAGGGGACGCACAGCTGGCCGCCGTGCGTGTGGCCCGCCAGGATCAGCTCGTACCCGTCCCCCGTGAACGCGTCGAGGGTGCGCAGATACGGGGCGTGGACCACGCCCATCGAGAAGTCCGCCAGCTCGGGGCCGCCCGCCACCCGCTCGTACCGGTCCCGCTTGATGTGCGGGTCGTCCAGGCCGGTGAAGGCCAGCTCCACGTCGGGCAGCTTCAGCCGGCCGCGCGTGTTGGTGAGGTTCACCCAGCCCGCCTCGTCGAAGGCGTCCCGCATGCCCTCCCACGGGTTGTGCACCGCGCCGACCGCCGGAGGGTTGCCGTTGAGGCCGTGGCGGCCCTGCGCCTTCTCCTTGAGGTAGCGGGCGGGATTGCGCAGCCGCGGCCCGTAGTAGTCGTTGGAGCCGAAGACGTACACGCCCGGGAACTCCATCAGCGGGCCGAGCGCGTCCAGGACCTCCGGGACCGCGTCCGTGTCCGAGAGGTTGTCGCCCGTGTTCACGACGAAGTCCGGGCGCAGCCCCGCGAGCGACTGCAGCCAGGCCCGCTTCTTGCGCTGACCGCAGACCATGTGGATGTCGGAGACCTGAAGCACCCGCAGATCCCGCATGCCTGGCGGGAGTACGGGGACGGTCACCCGGCGGAGGCGGAACGAGCGGGCTTCGAAGCCCGCGGCGTAGATCAGTCCGGCAGCCGCCGTCGCCGTAAGACCTGCCGTGATCTTCAGGGGGATCCCGTACCGTGCGCGCATCCCCCCATCGTCGCAGACCCGGCGGAGGGAAATGCGCGGGCGGGTCGGCAGGGGCACCTGACACACTTGGGGCATGACCACGCTCAAGGCCAAGCTTCAGGACGACCTCAACGCCGCCATCAAGGAGCGCGACGAGCTGCGCTCCTCGACGCTGCGGCTCACCCTCGCCGCGATCACCAAGGAAGAGGTCGCGGGCAAGACCAAGCGCGAGCTCTCCGACGACGAGGTGCAGAAGGTGATCGCCAAGGAGGCGAAGAAGCGGCGCGAGGCCGCGGACGCCTTCGCCCAGGGCGGTCGTGCCGAGTCGGCCGAGCGCGAGAAGGCCGAGGGCGTCATCCTCGACGCGTACCTGCCGCAGCAGCTCAGCGACGAGGAGCTGGAGCAGATCGTCGCGGCGGCCGTCGCGGAGGCCACGGGCGCCGGCGCCGAGGGGCCGCGCGCGATGGGCGCCGTCATGAAGATCGTGAACCCGAAGGTCGCCGGACGCGCCGAGGGCGGGCGTGTGGCGGCCGTCGTGAAGAAGCTGCTCGCGGGCTGAGCTCCCGTACGACGACCGAGGGCGCCTCCCGCCGTGCGGGAGGCGCCCTCGCTCATGTCCTGACCTCTGCCCTACCGGCCGTTCCCGCCGCCGCCGTTGCCGCGGCCGCCCGTGCCGCCGATCAGGTCCGGCGGGAGGGTGATCCCCGGGAAGATGTCGTCGTCGTCCCCGCCACCCGGCTTGTTGTCGTCGCGGGGCTTGCCCTTGTCCTTGTCCTTGTCCTCCGGCTTCTCGCCGCGCGGGACGGAGATGGGAGCGAAGGACGGCGTCTCGGAGGCGCTCAGCGCCCCGGTCATCGCGATCTTCCAGATGGGGCCGGGGAGGCAGCCACCGCAGACCTTGTCGTAGGTCACGCCGCCGATGACGATGTCGTACATCGACTGCTTCTCGCCGACGTCGTCACCGACCCACACCGCCGTGGACAGGTTCGGGGTGTAGCCGACGAACCAGGCGTCCTTGCGGTCGTTCGTCGTACCCGTCTTGCCGGCGTTGTCGCGGTCGCTCAGACCCGCCTTCGTACCGGTGCCGTCCTCGACGACGCCCTTCAGCATCTGGTTGATGGTGTCCGCCGTGCGCTCGCTCATCGCCCGCGAGCACTCCGTCCGGGGCACCTTCAGCCGCTCGCCGTTCGCCGTCTTGATCGACTCGATCGCGACCGGGGTGCAGTACGTGCCGCGGTTGGCGAAGGTGGCGTACACCGCCGCCATGTCGAGCGGGGTGGCCTCGATCGCGCCGAGCGTGATGGACGGGCTCTCCTTGACCTGCTTGCCCAGCTCCCGCTCGTACCCGACCTTCTTCGCCATCTGCACCGTCTCGCAGAGGCCGGCCATCTGCTCCAGCTTGGCGAAGTAGGTGTTGATGGACTTGCCGAGCGCGCTCGTCATGTCCCAGGTGCCGGTCTCGGATTTGAGCTCGTTGCCGACCTTCCAGTCCGCGTACCCGGCCGGCTTGCCGTCGCAGCGGGTGAAGGAGTCCTCCGGCACCGTGATCTCGTATCCGGAGGAGAAGCTCTGCGCCGGGCTCAGACCCTTCTCCAGTGCGGCCGCGGCGGTGATCGGCTTGAAGGTCGACCCGACCTGGAAGCCGTACGTCGTGCCGCCCATCTTGCTGCCGACGGCCAGGTTCAGCGTCGTCTCGTGCTTCTTCTGGTCCAGGCCGTACGGGCGGGACTGGCCCATCGAGAGGATCTTGCCGCTGCCGGGCTGGACCTGGACCACCGAGGCGGCGACCTTGTCGTTCTTGTAGATCTTGGCGACGGCCGCCTCGTTGGCCGCCTCCTGCGCGCGGGGGTCGAGCGTGGTCCGGATGGTCAGGCCGCCCAGGTTCCACAGCTTCTGCCGCTCCTCGACCGTCTTGCCGAAGACCGGGTCGGTGAGGATCGTCTTGCGGACGTAGTCGCAGAAGAAGCCGGCCCCGTCGACGGCGGTGATGCAGCCGTTCTTCGGGCTCTTCACCTTCAGCTTGATCGGGGTGGCCTTCGCCCGGTCCGCCTCCGCCTGGCTGATGTCCTTGACGTCGGCCATGCGCTGGAGCACCACGTTGCGCCGCTTGGTGGCTTCCTGAAGGTCGTTGACCGGGTCGTAACGACTCGGCGACTGGACGAGGCCGGCCATCAAGGCGGCCTCCTCCAGCTTGAGGTCGGCGGCGGGCTTGGAGAAGTAGCGCTGGGACGCCGCCTCGATGCCGTACGCCTGCTGGCCGAAGAAGGTGATGTTCAGGTAGTTCTCGAGGATCTTCTTCTTCCCCAGCTCCTCCTCGACCTGGATCGCGTACTTCAGTTCGCGCACCTTGCGGCCGATGGTCTGCTGGGTGGCCTGGGCGACCTTCTCGGGGTCGTCGCCGGCCTCCTCGACGAAGACGTTCTTCACGTACTGCTGGGTGAGCGTGGAGGCGCCCTGGGCGACACCGCCCGACTGGGCGTTGCGGTTGATCGCGCGCAGCACGCCCTTGAGGTCGATCGCTCCGTGCTCGTAGAAGCGCGAGTCCTCGATCGCGACGATCGCCTTCTGCATGTACGGAGAGATCTTCTCGATCGGCACGACCTTCCGGTCGCGCGAGTACACGGTGGCGAGGTGGCCGCCCTCGGAGTCGAGGATGGTGGTGCGCTGACTCAACGGCGGTGTCTTCAGATTGGACGGGATTTCGTCGAATCCCTCGACCGTTCCCTTGGCGGCCAGCCCCAGTGCTCCGGCCGCGGGCAGGGCGATGCCCGCCAGCACGGCTCCGGAGAGCACACTGACACCGAGGAACTTGGCGGCCTGCTGGGTCCCGGTCAGACCTCCGCCCGAGCGCTTCTTTGCCATGGGGGCAGCCTAATCCGTAGTGATGAGCGTTCCGTAGGAGCGGGGGCCTCTCGGAGCGTTCGCGTACCAGACCGTGACATCGCGCGACGCGGTGCGGCTACGTCCTCAATCGCCGGACACACGGATATGCCTTGGCCTAAGCTGCTCCCAGCTGTCACGGCAGTGTGGTTCCGCATCACGGCCCGGGCGTGACACCGGCATGAATTCCCTTGTCCCCGAAGCCTGGGAAGCCCTGCCCGATTCCGCCCCATGCGTCACTCGACGCCCCAAGTGACTGCGTCACAGTCGGGCGAACTGTACCGGTTCGCCGGTTTCGACACGCATGTCCTCCGGTCACTCCCCTGGGTGATCTGCCGCGTACGCATAGTCCGTTCGGGCCATTCAAGATTGGGCCCGAAGGGGGTGTTGCGCTGTGCCCACCTTCCGTAACGTCACCAACTGGCAGCGGTGAATATGCCGCTACCGCCGTGGGGGAGCCTCGATTCGGGAGAGGACGGCGCCGGTATGGGCTGGGTAGCTGACTGGAGTGCGCAGGCGGCCTGCCGCACTACCGATCCGGATGAACTTTTCGTGCAGGGAGCGGCGCAGAACAGGGCGAAGGCGGTGTGCACCGGATGCCCGGTGCGGACCGAGTGCCTGGCCGACGCCCTCGACAACCGCGTGGAGTTCGGCGTGTGGGGCGGCATGACGGAGCGCGAGCGCCGTGCCCTGCTGCGCAGGCGGCCGACCGTCACCTCGTGGCGGCGACTGCTCGAGACCGCGCGCACGGAGTACGAGCGGGGAGCGGGCCTGCTGCCCGTGGCGATGGAGGACGACGCGACGTACGAGGCGTACGCGGCGGTGGGCTGACCCACCTCCGTACGACAGGCGGGTCGGACGCGGCGCGGGCTGCGTACGACGCGCGAGCGGCCGGCCTGCGCGGCGGTGGGTGACGCCCCCGCCGGCGTTCGCACGGCTGCTCAGGCCGACGGCATCCGTCCGGCCGTGAGTCGATCGCCGATGGCCCGCAGCCCCGCGAGATCGTGTACGTCTCCGGGCAGGGCGGCCACTTCGGCCACCGCCACCTCCGGTTGGAGTGCTGTGAAGCGGTCACGCGTGTGCCGTTCGCGCGCGAGCACCTGCATCCGCTCGGCATGGAGACGGAGCAGTCCCGCGGTCACCTGCTGAATGTCGTACGGGTCGTACGGTGCGTCGTCGGCTGTGGGGGCAGCCTCGTCGTGCGAAGAACGTGCGGCGGCGGTGGCGATGTCTGACGGCTCGGCGGGTGTGGCTCGAGGGCCACGAACACCAGTCTTCCCGTCCGCCTGATCCACAATGCGGCCCTCGTCAAGATTTTCCGCGGCGGCCCGCGCCCGCTCGGCCGACAGCCCTGCGGCGCCACTGCCGTGGACGCGATTGAGGACGAGACCGGCCAGCGGCATCTCCTCGGCGGCCAGCCGCTCCACGAAGTACGCGGCCTCCCGCAGCGCGTCCCGCTCCGGGGTGGCCACCACGAGGAACGCCGTGCCCGGCGCCTGGAGCAGCTTGTACGTCGCGTCCGCCCGGGTCCTGAAGCCGCCGAACATCGTGTCCATCGCGGCCACGAAGGTCTGCACGTCCTTGAGGAACTGACCCCCCAGCAGCTTTCCCAGCGTCCCCGTCATCATCGACATGCCGACGTTGAGGAACTTCATGCCCGCGCGGCCGCCCATCTTCGCCGGGGCCATCAGCAGCTTGATGAACTTCCCGTCCAGGAAGGAACCGAGCCGCTTCGGCGCGTCCAGGAAGTCGAGCGCCGAACGGGACGGGGGAGTGTCGACCACGATCAGGTCCCACTCCTCGCGGGCCCGCAGCTGGCCGAGCTTCTCCATCGCCATGTACTCCTGCGTACCGGCGAAACCGGCCGACAGGGACTGGTAGAAGGGGTTCTCCAGGATCGCCCGGGCCCGCTCGGGGTCCGCGTGCGCCTCGACGATCTCGTCGAAGGTCCGCTTCATGTCGAGCATCATGGCGTGCAGTTCACCGCCGCCCGACCCCTTGATGCCCTCCACCTTCCGGGGGATGTTGTCGAGGGAGTCGATCCCCATCGACTGGGCCAGCCGGCGCGCCGGATCGATCGTCAGCACGACGACCCTGCGGCCGCGCTCGGCCGCCCGTACGCCGAGCGCCGCCGCGGTCGTCGTCTTGCCGACGCCGCCCGCGCCGCAGCAGACGACGATCCGTGTGCCCAGGTCGTCGATGAGCGGATCCAGGTGCAGGACGGGCGCGGAATCGAGCCCGTTCGCGGTGACCGGGGTGTCGTGGCCGTCCGGGCCGTCCGGGCCGAGCGGGGAGTCCGGCCCGTGCGCGGCCGGTGCGGAGCCGAGACCGTCCACCGCGGCATCCTTCTCCGTCACGCGCCCACCCCTTGCTTCCGCAGGTCCTTCGCCAGCCGGTACAGGCCCGCGATGTCCGCCCCGTCCCCGAGGAACGGGAGTTCGTACGTCGGTACGCCGAGTCCGCCGAGCACCGCCCGCTGCTCGCGCTCCAGCTCCACCCGCTGCGCGTGCTCGCCCGCCTGCTCCAGGAGCGGCTCGACCAGCTTCGCGCCGCCCGTGATCCCCGCGGCGGCCAGCGTCCTCGCGACCGCCTCGCGGTGGTCGCCGGAGACGGCGCGGACCGCCGCCTCGTCGAGGACGTGCGGCCGCACCATGTTCACGATGACCTCGCCCACCGGGAGTTCGGCCGCACGCAGCTCCGCGATGCCGTCCGCGGTCTCCTGGACCGGCATCTCCTCCAGGAGGGTCACCAGGTGGACCGCCGTCTCCGGGGACTTCAGCACCCGCATCACGGCCTGCGCCTGATTGTGTATCGGGCCGATCCGGGCGAGCCCCGCCACCTCGTCGTTGACGTTGAGGAAGCGGGTGATCCGGCCGGTCGGGGGCGCGTCCATGACCACGTGGTCGTAGGTGTAGCCGCCGTGCTTCTCGCGCCGGCGGACCGCCTCGCACGCCTTGCCGGTCAGCAACACGTCCCGTACGCCCGGCGCTATCGTCGTCGCGAAGTCGATCGCGCCGAGCTTCTTCAGGGCCCGGCCGGCGCCCCCCAGCTTGTAGAACATCTGGAGGTAGTCGAGGAGCGCGCGCTCGGCGTCGATGGCCAGCGCGAACACCTCCCCGCCGCCCGGCGCGACGGCGATCTTGCGCTCCTCGTACGGAAGGGTCTCCGTCTCGAAGAGTTGTGCGATGCCCTGTCTGCCTTCGACCTCGACGAGGAGGGTCCGCTTGCCCTCCGTCGCGAGGGCGAGCGCGAGGGCGGCGGCGACCGTCGTCTTACCGGTACCGCCCTTGCCGCTGACGACCTGGAGCCTGCTCACGCCTTCGAGCCTAACCACTGGCGGCGAAGGCTAAGCAGGAGGCTGCCTGTGGTAGCGGATACAGTCGGCTCCATGACCAAGTGGGAATACGCGACCGTGCCCCTTCTCGTGCACGCGACGAAGCAGATTCTGGACACCTGGGGCGAGGACGGGTGGGAGCTCGTCCAGGTCGTTCCCGGGCCGAACAACCCCGAGCAGCTCGTGGCCTACCTGAAGCGGGAGAAGCCATGAGCGGCGCCGTCGAGGCCAAGCTGGCCGAGCTGGGCCTGACCCTGCCGGAGGTCGTGCCCCCGCTGGCCGCCTACCAGCCGGCCGTGCGGTCCGGCGCGTACGTCTACACCTCGGGCCAGCTCCCGATGGTGGCGGGCAAGCTGCAGCTGACCGGCAAGGTCGGTGGCGAGGTCACCGCCGAGGAGGCCAAGGAGCTCGCGGCCACCTGCGCGCTCAACGCCCTCGCGGCCGTGAAGTCCGTCGCCGGTGACCTGGACCGGATCAAGCGGGTGGTGAAGGTCGTCGGCTTCGTCGCCTCGGCCCCCGACTTCACCGGGCAGCCGGGCGTCGTCAACGGCGCCAGTGAGCTGCTCGGCGCCGTCCTCGGTGACAAGGGCGTGCACGCGCGCAGCGCGGTGGGTGTCACGGTGCTCCCGCTGGACGCCCCGGTCGAGGTCGAGGTCCAGGTGGAGCTCGTCCAGGACTGAGGTCCCGTACCCGTCTTCCGACATCGTTCGACTCCGTGTCCGCAGAGCCGGTTCTCCCGTCCAGGGGGAATCGGCTCTCGTGCGTGCGGGTCGTTGCGCATACCATCCGGCCATGCCGAATGGTCAGTGGTACCCACCGGAATGGCCCGACCGCATCCGCGCTCTGGCCGCGGGCGAGCTCACCGCCGCGACACCCAGGCGCGCGGCCACCGTCCTGCTGCTGCGGGACGGCGCCGAGGGGCCGAGCGTCCACATGCTGCGCCGGCGCGCCTCCATGGCCTTCGCGGGCGGTGCGTACGCCTATCCCGGCGGCGGGGTCGACCCGCGGGACGAGCACCTCGTGCGCTGGTCCGGCCCGTCCCTGGAGACCTGGGCCGAGCGCCTCGGCGTCACGGACACGCGGGAGGCACAGGCGATCGTCTGCGCGGCCGTGCGGGAGACGTACGAGGAGGCGGGCGTCCTCCTCGCGGGGGAGACCGCCGATTCCGTGGTCGGTGACACGACGGGTGACGCGTGGGAGAAGGACCGGGAGGCGCTGGTCGCCCGCGAGCTGTCCTTCGCGGACTTCCTCGACCGGCGCGGCCTGGTGCTGCGTTCGGACCTGCTGGGCGCGTGGGCGCGGTGGATCACGCCGGAGTTCGAGCCCCGGCGGTACGACACCTGGTTCTTCGTGGCCGTCCTTCCGGCCGGACAGCGCACCCGTAACGCCTCGACCGAGGCGGACCGCACGGTCTGGATCCGCCCGGCGGAGGCGGCGGCCGGCTACGACCGGGGCGAGCTGCTGATGATGCCGCCGACGATCTCCACGCTGCGGGGCATCGAACGCTTCGGCACGGCCGCCGAGGCGCTGGCCGCGGCGGGGGAGCAGGACCTGACTCCCGTACTCGCGCAGGCGCGGCTGGACGGTGACGCGGTCATCCTGAGCTGGCCGGGGCACGACGAGTTCACCAAGCACATCCCGGCGGGGCCGGCCGGAGGGGCGCGATGAGCGACGCCGCCGCGCTGCCCGGGCAGCCCCGGGGCGGGGTGCTCTCGGGGCCCGCGACCGACCGCGCCGTCAACGTCCTCGCGCCGAACCCGTCCGCGATGACCCTCGACGGCACCAACACCTGGATCGTCTCCGAGCCGGACTCCGACCTCGCCGTCGTCATCGACCCGGGCCCCCTCGACGACGGCCATCTCAGGCGGGTCGTCGAGACCGCGGCCGAGCTGGGCAAGCGGGTCGCGCTCACCCTGCTGACGCACGGACATCCCGACCACGCCGAGGGCGCGGGCCGGTTCGCCGCGCTGACGGGGACGCGCGTACGGGCCCTGGACCCGGCCCTGCGGCTCGGGGACGAGGGACTCGCCGACGGGGACGTCATCACGGTCGGCGGCCTGGAGCTGCGCGTGGTGCCGACCCCCGGCCACACCTCGGACTCGCTCTCCTTCCATCTCCCCGCCGACCGGGCCGTCCTGACGGGCGACACGATCCTGGGGCGGGGGACGACGATCGTCGCCCACCCCGACGGGCGGCTCGGTGACTACCTGGACTCGCTGCGGCGGTTGCGCTCGCTCACGGTCGACGACGGGGTCCACACGGTGCTCCCGGGTCACGGCCCGGTCCTGGAGGACGCGCAGGGCGCCGTGGAGTTCTACCTGGCCCATCGCGCGAACCGGCTCGCCCAGGTGGAGACGGCCGTCGAGAGCGGCCGTCGGACCGCCCCGGAGGTCGTCGCGCACGTGTACGCGGACGTGGACCGCTCGCTCTGGCCGGCCGCCGAGCTGTCGGTGCGGGCGCAGTTGGAGTACCTGCGGGAGCGCGGCCTGATCTGACGTCCCCGCCCGTCTCCCCTTCGCCTTTGGCCCGTCTCCGGCCCGTCTCCGGCCCGTCTCCGACTCGCCTTCCGCCGGCCTCCGACCCTGCCTCCCCTCGGGCCTCCTCTGTGCTTTACGCTCCGTTTACTTCTGGCCGTAGTTCTCGGGGGGAACGCCTGTGTTCGTCATATCCATCCTGTTGCTCATCGCCGCGGCGGTGCTCTTCTTCGTCGGTCGCGCCCAGGACACCCGCGGGCTGAAGCTCGGTGCCCTCGGCGCGCTCATCGCCGGCGCCTTCGCGATGCTCGGCTCCACCCTCTACGTGGTCAGCGCGTACGAGGTCGGTGTCCCGGTCGCCTTCGGCAAGGTCGGCTCGCCCATGACCTCGGGCATGCACGTCAAGTCGCCGTTCACGAACGTCACGACGTTCTCCACCCGCCCGGTCGACCTCAACCTCTCCGACAAGGACGTGGTCGAGGTCCGCTCCTCGCAGGGCGGTGTGATGGAGGTCGAGGTGACCGTGAAGTGGGCGGTCACGCCGGCCAAGTCGGTCGAGCTGTACCGGCTCGCGGGCAGCGAGGAGGCCATCCAGCAGCGCCTGGTCTACCCGGACAGCCGGGAGATCGTCCGCAACGTCTTCGCGCGCTACACGAGCGAGCAGGGCTACGCCACGGACCGCGAGAAGATCAACGCCGAGATCGGCACGCTCATCAAGGAGCGGCTGGCCCCGCGCGGGATCGACGTCACCGCCGTCAACCTGCGCAACGTGAAGCCCTCGGCGGCCCTGCAGGACCAGATCGACCGCAAGATCCAGCAGCAGCAGGCGACCGAGCGTGCCACCGAGGCGTCCCGCACGGCCAAGGCCGAGGCCGACCGGCGCCGCATCGAGGCCGAGGGGATCGCCCGCGCCAACAAGATCCTCAACGAGTCGCTGACCGACAAGGTCCTGATGAACCAGTGCATCGACGCGTACAAGGAGGCCGCGGCGAAGAACCCGGTGTACGCGGTGCCCTGCGGCAGCGGCAGCGGTAACCCGCTGATCGTGGACGGCACGAAGCGCTAGTCCGGCCGGAACGTACGAGAAGGGCCGCCCCGGTTCGACCGGGGCGGCCCTTCTCGTACGAGCGTGCCTGTGGCGCCTACGTGCTACCGCGAGCGCTTCGCGAGGCGCTCCACGTCCAGCAGGATCACGGCGCGGGCCTCCAGACGCAGCCAGCCGCGCTGGGCGAAGTCCGCCAGGGCCTTGTTGACCGTCTCGCGGGAGGCGCCGACCAGCTGGGCGAGCTCCTCCTGGGTGAGGTCGTGGACGACGTGGATGCCCTCCTCGGACTGCACGCCGAAGCGGCGCGACAGGTCGAGGAGCGCGCGGGCGACACGGCCCGGAACGTCCGAGAAGACCAGGTCGGACATCTGGTCGTTGGTCTTGCGCAGCCGGCGGGCGACCGCGCGCAGCAGGGCGGTGGCCACCTCGGGGCGGGCGTTCAGCCAGGGCTGGAGGTCGCCGTGGCCCAGGCCCAGCAGCTTGACCTCGGTCAGCGCGGTCGCGGTGGCGGTGCGCGGGCCCGGGTCGAAGAGCGACAGCTCACCGATGAGCTCACCGGGGCCGAGGACGGCCAGCATGTTCTCCCGGCCGTCGGGCGAGGTGCGGTGCAGCTTCACCTTGCCCTCGGTCACCACGTACAGGCGGTCTCCGGGGTCGCCCTCGTGGAAGAGCGCGTCGCCACGGGCGAGCGTCGCTTCACTCATCGAGGCGCGCAGCTCCGCGGCCTGCTCGTCATCGAGCGCCGCGAAGAGCGGGGCGCGCCGCAGAACGTCGTCCACGAGTTCTCTCCTATGTCGACCTGCTCAGGGGACCTTGATCCCATGATGCCGGACGCACAAAACAGTGCGATCAATCACAACAAGTTTGACGTACCGAACCACTCCTCCGTACGTCAGGGGCCCGATTGGGTCGTGATCGGCCGTGCCCGGGGCGGATGTCGGTGGTGGCCCTTAGGCTGGCCGGGTGTCCAACTCGCCGGTGAGAGCGCAGGCCAAGGGGGCTGGAAGAGTGTCGGCCAAGGGTTATTCCGCTGTGGGCGAACAGGGTGCGCCGAAACGGGCGAATGCCGCAAAACGCCCGGTGAAGGCTGCCTCGAAGGCTCCGTCCGGGGCGGCGCCCGAGGCGTCGGAGGCCCCGAAGGCGCCGAAGACTTCGCAGCCCGCAGTGAAGAAGGCGAAGAGCGCGAAGCCTGCCACGAAAGCCGCGACGCCTGCCGCCGGAACCGCGAAACCGGCCGCCAAAGCAGCGAAACCGGCCGCCAAAACCGCGAAGCCCGCTCCGGCGTCCGGGAAGCCGGAATCCCGGCTCGGAATGGTCCGCCGGGCCCGGAAGATCAACCGCGAGCTGGCCGAGGTCTATCCGTACGCCCACCCCGAGCTGGACTTCCGGAACCCCTTCGAGCTGCTCGTCGCCACGGTCCTCTCCGCCCAGACCACCGACCTGCGGGTCAACCAGACCACCCCCGCGCTCTTCGCGAAGTATCCGACCCCCGAGGACCTGGCCGCCGCCGTCCCCGAGGAGGTCGAGGAGCTGATCCGGCCCACCGGCTTCTTCCGCGCCAAGACCAAGTCGATCATGGGGCTCGCGACGGCCCTCCGGGACGAATTCGGGGGCGAGGTCCCCGGCCGCCTCGACGATCTGGTGAAACTGCCCGGAGTGGGCCGCAAGACCGCGTTCGTCGTCCTCGGCAACGCCTTCGGCGTGCCGGGCATCACCGTCGACACCCACTTCATGCGCCTCGCCCGCCGCTGGAAGTGGACCGCGAGCGACGACCCGGTCAAGATCGAGGCGGAGATCGCCGAGATCTTCCCGAAGGCGGAGTGGACGATGCTCTCGCACCGGGTGATCTTCCACGGCCGCCGGATCTGCCATGCCCGCAAGCCCGCCTGCGGCGCCTGCCCGATCGCCCCGCTCTGCCCCGCGTACGGGGAGGGCGAGACCGACCCGGAGAAGGCGAAGAAGCTCCTGAAGTACGAGAAGGGCGGCTTCCCCGGCCAGCGCCTGAACCCGCCCCCGGACTATCCCGGCCGTCCGGCCCCGCCCGCGCCCGGTGTGGCGCCCGGAGCCGGGGAGGCCGCCCCGTGAGCCGGGGAGCCTTCCGAGAGGGAACGAACCCGGCCACCGACGGCGTTGTGCATCACGGGGGTGCCTATGACGCGCACTGAAGAGACCGAAGAGACCGAGACGGACACCCGGGCCGCGACGAACGGCGTCGGCACCGGCGGCCTGCTGAGCCGGAACGGCCTGCCCGAGTGGCTCGTCCCGGTCGACCGTGCCGCCCGCGTCGTCGCGCCCGAGCAGCTCAGCCGCTTCCTGCCGCCCGCGAGCGGCGCCGGCCGCCAGTCCGCCGTCCTCATCCTCTTCGGCGAGGGCGAGCGCGGACCCGAGCTGCTGCTCATGGAGCGCGCTGGCTCCCTGCGCTCGCACGCCGGACAGCCCTCGTTCCCCGGCGGCGCCCTCGACCCCGAGGACGGCGCCCCGGCCGACGGCGGCCTGCTGCGGGCCGCGCTGCGCGAGGCCGAGGAGGAGACCGGCCTCGATCCCTCCGGCGTCCAGCTCTTCGGCGTGCTGCCCCAGCTCTACATCCCGGTCAGCGGGTTCGTCGTCACCCCCGTCCTCGGCTGGTGGCGCACCCCCACCCCGGTCGGGGTCGTCGACCCCGCCGAGACCGCCCGTGTCTTCACCGTCCCCGTGGCGGATCTCACGGACCCCGCGAACCGAGCGACCGCCGTCCACCCCAGCGGTCACAAGGGCCCGGCATTCCTCGTCGCATCCGCTCTGGTCTGGGGTTTTACGGCCGGCGTGATCGACCGACTGCTCCACTTCGCGGGCTGGGAGAAGCCCTGGGACCGGGCCAGGCAGGTCCCGCTGGACTGGCGGTCATGACAGGCTGACCTGCGAGGCCGGGGCGACCGAAGACGAATCTGCGAGGCTATTGACGGTGAACGTGCTGGACATCTTGTTGCTGCTCGCCGCCGTGTGGTTCGCGATCATCGGGTATCGCCAGGGTTTCGTGGTCGGCATCCTGTCGGTCGTCGGCTTCCTCGGCGGCGGCCTCGTCGCCGTCCTGCTGCTCCCGGTCGTCTGGGACTGGCTGACGAACAACTCGCAGGTCTCCACCACGGCGACGGTCGTCTTCGTGATCGTGGTCATCGTCTGCGCCTCGGTCGGCCAGGCGTTCACCACCCACCTCGGGAACAAGCTGCGCCGGCACATCACCTGGTCACCCGCGCGCGCCCTGGACGCCACCGGCGGCGCGCTGGTCAACGTCGTCGCGATGCTGCTGGTCGCCTGGCTGCTCGGCTCCGCCCTCGCCCGCACCTCCATGCCCACCCTGGGCAAGGAGGTCCGCAACTCCAAGGTGCTCCTCGGTGTCGAGCAGGTGATGCCCGATCAGGCGTCCGCCTGGTTCTCGAACTTCACCTCGACGCTCGCGCAGAACGGCTTCCCGCAGGTCTTCAGCCCGTTCGCCAACGAGCCCATCACCGCGGTCCGGCCCCCCGACCCGGCGCTCGCCGGCAGCCCGGTCGCCGCCCGGGCGCAGCGCTCCATCGTCAAGGTCGTCGGTACGGCGCCGAGCTGCGGCAAGGTCCTCGAAGGCACCGGCTTCGTCTTCTCGAACCGCCGCGTCATGACCAACGCCCATGTCGTTGGAGGCGTCGACGAGCCGACCGTCCAGATCGGCGGCGAGGGCAAGCTGTACGACGCCAAGGTCGTCCTCTACGACTGGCGGCGCGACATCGCCGTCCTGGACGTGCCGAACCTGGACGCCGAGCCCCTGCAGTTCACCGACGAGGACGCCCGCAGCGGCGACGACGCGATCGTCGCGGGCTTCCCCGAGAACGGCGCGTACGACGTCCGCTCGGCGCGCGTCCGGGGCCGTATCAACGCCCCCGGTCCGGACATCTACCACCGCGGCGAGGTGCGCAGGGACGTCTACTCCCTGTTCACGACGGTCCGTCAGGGGAACTCCGGCGGCCCGCTGCTCACCGCCGACGGCAAGGTCTACGGCGTGATCTTCGCCCGCTCCCTCGACGACCCGAACACCGGTTACGC
This sequence comes from Streptomyces sp. NPDC029139, assembly GCF_055564335.1. Taxonomy (NCBI): domain Bacteria; kingdom Bacillati; phylum Actinomycetota; class Actinomycetes; order Kitasatosporales; family Streptomycetaceae; genus Streptomyces; species Streptomyces sp. NPDC029139. The sequence continues at coordinate 485,018 of NZ_JBVHWN010000004.1, forward strand.
GCTCACGGCCGACGAGATCCGCGAGGACATCGCCCTGGGCCGTGCGGCCGACCAGCAGGTCGACAGCCAGGGATGCGCGTTGTAAGTGAGGGTGCGGCTTGGCCGAACGGACGCGTACGGTCAGTCCCGGAGGTCAGTCACGGGTGTGCCTGAGCCGCGCGGAGACCCAGCGGGCCCGGCGGCGCAGAATGCGCGGAATGCCGATTCCCTCCGCGGGATGAGAGCGGCCCTGCTCCTGCGGACCACCTCTCTCGTGGGAGCTCGGCCCAGCGGTCGAGCGGCGGTTGCGTGCTGTGTCACCGTAGTCGTGCGTCCAGCCCATACCCCGACGTCTGCCCGGGGCCCATGGTCCGTAACCGCCCCGGGGCCCGCCAATTGGAGTATGCGCCGGGCACATGGCCGTTCGTCGAACGGGAGTCCGGTCAGCGGTCGGGCTCGGGGTCCTTGAGCCAGTTGATGAGCTCCGTGGAGAACGCCACCGGGTCCTCCTCGTGGGGGAAGTGCCCCAGCCCGTCGAAGAGTCGCCAGCGGTACGGCGCCTCCACGTACTCGCCCGAGCCGGCCGCGCTGCGCGTGCGCATCGCCGGGTCCATCGAGCCGTGCAGGTGCAGGGTGGGTACCCGCACAGGGCGCTTCATACGCCGGTTGAACTGGATTCCGTCCGGCCGTGCCAGGGACCGCACCATCCACCGGTACGGCTCGATCGAGCAGTGCGCGGTCGACGGGATGCACATCGCCCGCCGGTACACCGCGAGCGCCTCCTCGTCCGGCAGCCCAGGTCCCGACCAGTCCTCGATCAGCTTCCCCACCAGGGCCGCCTCGTCCGCGACGAGCTGACGCTCCGGCAGCCAGGGGCGCTGGAAGCCCCATACGTACGAACCGGCACGCGACTGCGAGAAGTCGGAGAGCATCGCCGAACGCCAGCGGCGGGGGTGCGGCATCGAGGAGACCGCGAGCCGGCGGACGAGCTTCGGCCGCATGACGGCAGCGGTCCAGGCCAGATAGCCGCCGAGGTCGTGTCCGACCAGCGCCGCGTCCGGCTCGCCGAGGGAGCGGACGACGCCGGTGATGTCGAGCGCCAGGTTGGCGGGGTCGTAGCCCCGGGGCGTACGGTCGCTGCCGCCCACGCCCCGCAGGTCCATCGCCACGGCCCGGAAGCCCGCGTCGGCGAGAGCCGGCAGCTGGTGGCGCCAGGTCCACCAGAACTGCGGGAAGCCGTGCAACAGCAGCACGAGCGGCCCATCGCCCATCTCGGCGATGTGGAAGCGCGCACCGTTGGCGGCCACGTCACGGTGGGTCCAGGGGCCTTCGATCCGTACGGGGCTGCCGCTGCCGTTGCTGCTCTCGGGGACGGTCATGCAGACGAGCGTCCCACAACAACGGCCTTGTCCTGGACCGTGCCGGGCAGCGCCACCCGCTCGGGGCGCGGGTGCGGCTTGGCGTTCTGCAGGATCGCGGCGGTCTGCTTGGCCGAGTTGATGGACTTCTCCGGCGGCTTGACCTTCTTGAACTTGGCGTAGGAGATCAGCCCGAGCAGCCCCGCGAGCAGGACGTTGGCCGCGAAGGAGAGCAGGAAGCACCAGGCGAGGTTCCAGCCGCCCTCGCCGTTGTGCCCGCCGGTCCAGGCGTTGATGCCGTACGCGAGGGCGAAGCTCAGCATCGGCAGCGAGAACAGGAGCACGGTGGCGGCCGCTCCGCCGGCGGCGCCGCCGATGGCCCCGCGCTTGACGTCCTGTCGGATCTCGGCCTTCGCCAGGGCGATCTCGTCGTGCACCAGCGCGGACATCTCGGCGGTCGCCGAGGCGACCAGCTGACCGAGGCTGCGCTCGGTTCCGTTGATCGGGTCGCTCATCGCTGCTCCCTCTTTTCCTCTACGGTCCGACCTCAGATCATGCCGGACTGTCGCCGTCATCGCGCGATGCCCCCGCCAGTTGGGCGCGCTCGCGGTGCTCGGCGGCCTTCTTCTCGTAGATCTCGGCCATCCGCAGGTGGTACGCCGGGTCGTCCTGCTCGTACATGTCGGGGATGCCGTCCTGGTCGTCGTCGCGGTCCTCCTCGGCGCACAGCGCCTGGTACCTCCGTACCCGCAGCTTGAGCAGGACCGTGGCGAGCACGGCCGCGATCAGCGAGCCGATCAGGACGGCCGCCTTGACCTCCTCGGTCAGGGCCGTGTCGCCCTCGAAGGCCAGCTCGCCGATGAGCAGCGAGACGGTGAAGCCGATGCCGGCGAGGGAGGCCACGGCGAAGACGTCGCCCCAGGCCAGATCCCGGTTGAGCGTCGCACTGGTGAAGCGCGCGGCCAGCCAGGTGCCGCCGAAGATGCCGACCGTCTTGCCGACCACCAGGCCGAGGACGACACCGAGGGTGACGGGCTGGGTGAAGACGTCGGCCAGCGACTTTCCGTTGACCGCGACGCCGGCCGAGAGCAGCGCGAAGAGCGGGACGGCGAGCCCGGCCGAAAGGGGGCGGACCAGGTGCTCGATGTGCTCGCCGGGGGAGTGCGCCTCCGTCTCGTGCCGCGTGCAGCGCAGCATCAGGCCCATGGCGACACCTGCGATGGTGGCGTGGACGCCGCTGTTGTACATCAGGCCCCAGACGACCAGGGCGAGCGGGACGTACACGTACCAGCCGCGGACGCCCTTGCGCAGCAGCAGCCAGAAGACGCCGAGCGCGGCGATGGCGCCGCCGAGGGCGGCGAAGTTCAGGTCGCTGGTGAAGAAGACCGCGATGATCAGGATCGCGAAGAGGTCGTCGACGACGGCGAGGGTCAGCAGGAAGGCGCGCAGCGCGGACGGCAGAGAGGTGCCGATGACGGCGAGCACGGCGAGCGCGAAGGCGATGTCGGTGGCGGTGGGCACGGCCCAGCCGTCCATCGAGCCGCCGCCGACGGCATTGGTCAGGACGTAGACGAGCGCGGGTGCGATCATGCCGCAGAGGGCGGCGACGACGGGGAGCGCGGCGGCCCGCGGGTCGCGCAGCTCGCCCGCGACGAGCTCGCGCTTGAGCTCGATGCCGGCGACGAAGAAGAAGATCGCGAGGAGGCCGTCGGCCGCCCAGTGCTGGAGGGAGAGGTCGAGCCCGAGGGCCGCGGGGCCCAGGTGGAAGCTCCGTACGGACTCGTAACTGGCACCGAGGGTGTTCGCCCAGACGAGTGCGGCGATGGCGGCCGCGAGGAGGAGTACGCCACCGACGGTCTCGGCGCGCAGCGCGTCGGCCAGGAACCGCCGTTCCGGCAACGGCAGACGGCCGAGGAAGGTGCGATCGGTGGGGGTGGGCGCGGGCACGGTGGGCGACCTCCGGTCGGTTTGGGCAAGGCGAAGCACATGCCGACCAGACTTCCCGGCGCACTTAGGTGTTTCTGTCGCGTCCCTGACGCGATCATTACGTTACCCAACGAGCCGGGGATGTGTCCGGTGAGCGTCACTTTAGGGACAGAACCGCCTTCCGGCCCGTTCTGCCCCGGCCGGCCGCCCGGAAACGGGGCGTCCGGAAAGGAGTGTCCGGGAGACGAAGGCGTCCGGACATGACGGCGCGGGGGACGCGGGTTCGGGGAAACGAGGGCTCGGGAAACGAGGGCGCCCGCCCCGGGGGTCCCGGGGCGGGCGCACATGAGACGTTCGGGCCGGTCAGTCCTCCGAGGACGCGCTCGGCAGCTGCGTCTGGATGAGGGCCATGACCGAGGAGTCGGTGAGGGTCGTGACGTCCCCCAGCTCCCGGTTCTCGGCGACGTCCCGCAGCAGCCGCCGCATGATCTTCCCGGAGCGCGTCTTCGGCAGCTCCGCCACCGGCAGCACCCGCTTCGGCTTCGCGATCGGGCCGAGGGTCGCACCCACGTGGTTACGCAGCTCAGCGACGAGGCCGTCGTTCACGCTCGCCGTGCCGCGCAGGATGACGAAGGCGACGATCGCCTGCCCGGTGGTCTCGTCGGCCGCGCCGACCACCGCCGCCTCGGCGACGGACGGGTGCGAGACGAGCGCGGACTCGACCTCGGTGGTGGAGATGTTGTGCCCGGAGACGAGCATGACGTCGTCGACCCGGCCGAGCAGCCAGATGTCGCCGTCCTCGTCCTTCTTCGCGCCGTCGCCGGCGAAGTACTTGCCCTCGAAGCGCGACCAGTAGGTGTCGATGAACCGCTGGTCGTCGCCCCAGATCGTGCGGAGCATCGACGGCCACGGCTCGGTGAGGACCAGGTAGCCGCCGCCTCCGTTCGGCACCTCGTGGGCCTCGTCGTCGACGACGGTGGCGGAGATGCCGGGGAGCGGGCGCTGGGCCGAGCCCGGCTTGGTCTCGGTGACGCCCGGCAGCGGCGAGATCATCATCGCGCCGGTCTCGGTCTGCCACCAGGTGTCCACGATCGGGGTCTTGCCGGCGCCGATGTGCTCGCGGTACCAGATCCACGCCTCGGGGTTGATCGGCTCGCCGACCGAGCCGAGAACGCGCAGGCTCGACAGGTCGAACTTCGCGGGGATGTCGTCGCCCCACTTCATGAACGTACGGATCGCGGTCGGCGCGGTGTAGAGGATCGTGACCCCGTACTTCTGGACGATCTCCCAGAACCGGCCCTGGTGCGGGGTGTCCGGAGTGCCCTCGTACATGACCTGCGTCGCGCCGTTGGCCAGCGGCCCGTACGTGATGTACGAGTGGCCGGTCACCCAGCCGATGTCGGCGGTGCACCAGTAGACGTCGGTCTCCGGCTTGAGGTCGAAGACGGCGTGGTGGGTGTACGCGGCCTGGGTGAGGTACCCGCCGGAGGTGTGCAGGATGCCCTTCGGCTTACCCGTCGTGCCGGAGGTGTAGAGGATGAAGAGCGGGTGCTCGGCCTCGAACGCCTCGGGGGTGTGCTCGGCGGACTGGCGGGCGACGATGTCGTGCCACCACACGTCCCGGCCCTCGGTCCACGCGACGTCCTGGCCGGTGCGGCGCACGACGAGCACGTGCTGGATGTTGTCGACCCGGCCGAGGGCCTCGTCGACGGCGGGCTTGAGGGCGCTCGGCTTGCCGCGGCGGTAGCCGCCGTCCGCCGTGATGACGAGCTTGGCGTCGGCGTCCTCGATGCGCGTGGCGATGGCGTCGGCGGAGAAGCCGCCGAAGACCACGGAGTGCGCGGCGCCGACGCGGGCGCAGGCCAGCATCGAGACGACGGCCTCGGGGATCATCGGGAGGTAGATCGCCACCCGGTCGCCCTTGGTGACGCCCAGCTCGGTCAGGGCGTTGGCGGCCCGGGAGACCTCGTCCTTGAGCTCGGCGTAGGTGAGGGAGCGGCTGTCGCCGGGCTCGCCCTCGAAGTGGATGGCGACGCGCTCGCCGTTGCCGGCCTCGACGTGCCGGTCGACGCAGTTGTACGCCACGTTGAGTTCGCCGTCGGCGAACCACTTGGCGAAGGGCGGGTTCGACCAGTCGAGGGTCTCGGTGGGCTCGGTGGCCCAGGCGAGCCGCTTGGCCTGCTCGGCCCAGAAGCCCAGCCTGTCCGCCTCGGCCTGCTCGTACGCCTCCGCCGTCACGTTGGCGCCCGCGGCCAGCTCGGCCGGCGGCGCGAACCGCCGCTCTTCCTTGAGCAGGTTGGCCAGGCTTTCGTTGCTCACGACATCTCCCTTTCCCAGGGCGTCCTATGTGCCTATGTGTCCCGCGTCATAGCTCATCAGTCAGATGCCCGGGTGACAAGAGTCTCCAGGAAATTGGTTTAGACCTATGGGGTGGCGGGCGTGCGGTGGCCCCTCCCTCCCGAGCGGTGGGAAGAAGGGGCCATACAGTCTCACGGGCGCTCGGACGCGAAGGTTCAGGACGCGCGGGCTTCCTGTCGGGCCGAAGGCGGGACCAGATCGAAGACGTCGTCGTACCCGTGCGGCTCGTCGGACTCCGCGAGCAGATACGCCTGGGCCTCGCCGACGTGGAAGTACATCCCGTGCAGCGTGAGCGTCCCGTCGGCGAGCCGCCGGGCCACCGCGTCGTACGCCCGCAGGTGGTCGAGCTGCTGGACCACGTTGGTCAGGCAGAGCTGCTCGACCGCGTCGGCCGGCAGCCTCCCGGAGATCCGGGCCCAGGCGTGTCTGCGGCTCTTCATACGCTCCAGGCTGGGCAGACCGTGCCGCAGCCAGCGCCGCAGCGGCGTCGGCGGATCGTCCGCCGTGCTGCCGAGCAGGGCCTGCATCGCCCCGCAGCCCGAGTGTCCGCAGACGGTGATCGACTGCACGCCCAGCACCTCCACCGCGTACTCGATCGCCGCCGCCACCGAGTCGTCCCCGGCCTCCTCGCCGGGCAGCGGGACCAGATTGCCCACGTTCCGTACGGTGAAGAGGTCACCGGGCCCGCTGGCGGTGATCATGCTCGTGACGAGGCGGGAGTCGGCGCAGGTGAGGAACAGCTGCGACGGGTTCTGGCCCTCGCGCGCGAGGCGGGCGAGCTCGTCACGCACCAGCGGGGCCGTATTGCGCTGGAAGGTACCGATGCCGCTGGCCAGTTGGTGCCCGGTCGCGCGGCGCGCCCGGCCGGCCGGGTGGTGCTCGCCGCAGTGGTTGCGCCAGGGCGTCCAGGGGCGGCAGCAGACGTCCGACTCCGAGTTCGGCTCGGTGATCCGGGCGCCGGTGGGGCCGGTCATCTCGACCGTGGCCCCGTGCGCCGCCTGCCAGTCGTGCAGCGCCTCGTACGCCGCGTGGTCCATGAACGACCCGTCCAGCTCGATCACGACCTCGGAGGCGTCGGGAATCGTGTGCAGGATCCGGCTCAGCCGTGGCACGGCGAGGAAGGTCAGCTGGCCGCGGATCCGGACCCGCCAGCGGCCGTCCTTCTCCTCGTGGGTGATGCGGGTGCGGGCGAGCCGGTGCAGGGCGACGGCGGTGGCGACCGCGATCCCGAGGGCGACGCCCTCCAGGATCCCGAACAGGACCACACCGGTGACCGTGGCCGCGTAGACGAGGGCTTCGCGGTGCCGGGTGACCGTACGGATGTGGGTGATGCTCACCATCTGGATGCCGACGACCATCACGAGCGCGGCGAGGGCCGGCAGCGGGATCAGGTCCAGGACCGGCACCAGCAGGAACGCGGCCAGGATCACCCACAGGCCGTGCAGCATCGTGGAGTTGCGGCTGACGGCGCCCGCGGAGACGTTGGCGACGCTGCGGACCGCGACACCGGCGACGGGCAGGCCGCCGAGCGCGCCGGACACCATGTTCGCCGCGCCCTGGCCCGCCAGCTCGCGGTCGAGCCGGGAGCGGGGGACCCCGACGCCGCGGTCGGGCCGGGCGGACACCAGCTTGTCGACGGCGACGGCGGAGAGCAGCGACTGCACGCTGGTGACGAGGGTGATCGTGAGCACGCCCGCCGCGATGCCGAGTGCCGGACCCTCGGGCAGCCCGACGAGGGCGTGGCTGCTCCAGGAGGGGAGGTCGACGCGCGGTACGCGCAGCCCCGCGACGACGGCCACGAGGGTGGCCAGGGCCACGGAGGCGAGGGCGGCCGGTGCCTTCCGTACGAACCGGCCAGCGCGGCCGGGCAGGCGCGGCCACAGGAGCAGGACGGCGATCGTGAGCACGCTGACGGCCAGTCCGGTGAGGTGCGGGTCGCCCAACTGGGCCGGAAGCGCGATGACATTGGCGACCACGGAGCTCTGCGGTGTGCCGCCGAGGACGATGTGGAGCTGGGCGAACGCGATGGTCACGCCGATTCCGGCGACCATGCCGTGCACGATCGCGGGGGAGACGGCGAGGGCGGAACGGGCCACCCGGAGGGCGGCCAGGCCGAGTTGGGCGAGTCCGGCGAGGACGGTGATGGCGCAGGTGGTGCGCCAGCCGTACCGCTGGATCAGCTCGGCGGTGACCACCGTGAGTCCCGCGGCGGGGCCGCTGACCTGGAGCGGCGCCCCGCCGAGCCGGCCGACCACGATGCCGCCGACGGCGGCGGCCACGAGGCCGGCCTGGAGCGGGGCTCCGGTGGCGAGTGCGATGCCGAGGGAGAGCGGCAGCGCGATCAGGAAGACGGCGATCGACGCGGACACGTCGGCGCCCGCGATACGGAGGCGTGGGCGGCGGCCGGGCGGGCTGTGGGGCCGCTGGGTCGGGGTACGGCGGATGGGCATGCAGACAGTCATTGGTTCCCGTCTCCTCCGGGGCAGCGCGGTCGCGGCTCGTGCGGGACGAACGTGGGGGTCGCGGCCGTGGGTCACGGCGTGCAGCGGCGGGATTCCGAGCGTGGATCCTCATCGCGAGTATCAACGCTCAGTAAATGGATCGTAATGCAGAGTAAAGTCTGCGGCATTATTTTCGGGGCAAACAGGGCAATGATTCACCGGTTCCGGTGAATGGTGTGCAGAGTTCCGCTTGTCGTTTCATCTCTTCGGCCGCCGTGGTGCGACGTTGACGCCGCTCGCACGGAACCGAGGAGAGGTGGGCGGATGACAACCGCCGGGAGAAGGACCACTGCCCGCACCAGGATGCTCGCCGTCGGCGCTCTCGCCGTCGCCCTGATCACCGGCCTCGCCGGCTGCTCGGGCTCCGGCGGACCGGGTGGCGACCAGGGCGCGCCGGGCACGAAGAAGGACCCGGCCGCGGCCCCGGAGAGCCCGGTACGGCTGATCGGCGACGGCTCCACCGCCTTCACCGGCGCCCAGCCCCACCAGCCGGTCTGGCAGAAGCTGAAGCCGGGCGAACAGCCGCCGCAGTTCGTGGTCTTCTCCTGGGACGGCGCGGGCGAGGACAGCCAAAAGCTCTTCTCCCACTTCCGCAAGGTGGGCAAGAAGTACGACGCGACCATGACGTACTTCCTCAGCGGTGTGTATCTGCTCCCCGAGGAGAAGCGGAAGCTCTACAACCCGCCCCAGCACGCGCCCGGCCGCTCGGACATCGGCTTCAACGACACCGAGGGCATCCGCGCCACCGTCCGCGAGCTCCGCGGGGCCTGGCAGGAGGGCAACGAGGTCGGCACGCACTTCAACGGCCACTTCTGCGGCAAGGAGAGCGGCGTCGGCAACTGGTCGGTCGAGGACTGGAAGAGCGAGATCCTCCAGGCCAAGTCCTTCGTGAAGAACTGGAAGACGAACTCCGGTCTCACCGCCGAGCAGCCCCTCCCGTTCGACTACGACAAGGAGCTCGTCGGCGCCCGCACCCCGTGCCTCGAGGGGCGCAAGAACTTCGTCCAGGCGGCGTCCCAGATGGGCTTCCGCTACGACACCAGTGGCGTCAACGACCAGATCTGGCCCAAGAAGGACCACGGTCTCTGGGACCTGTCGATGCAACTCGTCCCGGTCCCGGGCCGCGCCTTCCAGACCCTCGCCATGGACTACAACTTCCTGGTCAACCAGTCCGGTACGACCAAGGGCGACCCGGCCATGCACACCTTCTGGGGCAACCAGATGCGCGACGGCCTGGTGCAGGCCTTCAACCGGTCGTACCACGGCAACCGCGCGCCGCTGATCATCGGCAACCACTTCGAGTCCTGGAACGGCGGCACGTACATGCGCGCCATCGAGGAGACCATCGCCACGGTCTGCGTCCAGAAGGACGTGAAGTGCGTGTCCTTCCGGCAGCTCGCGGACTGGCTGGACGCCCAGGACCCCGCGGTGATCGAGAAGATGCGGACCCTCAAGGTGGGCGAGGCTCCGAAGGGCGGCTGGGCGGCCTTCCTGGCCCCGCAGGCCCCCGCCCAGCCCGCGCAGGCCGGCGCGCAGCCCGCCGGAGCGCGGGACGAGCGCCGCTGAGCCCTCGCTCGGCACGAAGCCGGGGCCGGCCCGAGCGATCGGGTCGGCCCCTGGTCTCGGATCCGGTGTGCGGCCAGGGGCGACCTCTGGTCTCGCATGCGGTGTACGGCCAGGGGCGACCCCCGGCCTCGGATCCGGTGTGCGGCCCGCGCCGGTCGCGGGCGACGTCAGCTGGGCTGGGGCACCGCACGCGCCTCGTCGAGCACGAAGTCGGGGTCGACCTGCGCGGCCAGGTCGGCCCCGGTCTTCGCGTTCCCCCAGCTCTCCGCGTTCTTCAGATGGAAGTGCACCATCTGGCGCGTGTACCGCTCCCAGTCGCGGTGCGCGTACGAGTCGTCCGCCGCGTTCTGGAGGGCCTGGAGCGCCATGCGGTTGTCCGCCTCCAGAAGTTCGAAGCGGGCCGGTCGGCCCTTCTCCATCGACCGCACCCAGTCCGAGTGGCCGACCGTCACCAGCAGGTCGTCGCCCACCTCGGCGCGCAGGAAGTCGATGTCGTCCTGGCCCTGCACCTTGTTGCCGACGACCTTGAGCGCGACACCGAAGTCCCGCGCGTACTCCTTGTACTGGCGGTAGACCGAGACGCCCTTGCGGGTCGGCTCGGCGACCAGGAACGTCATGTCGAAGCGGGTGAACATCCCGGACGCGAACGAGTCCGAGCCCGCCGTCATGTCGACGACGACGTACTCGTCCTCCCCGTCGACCAGGTGGTTCAGGCACAGCTCCACCGCGCCGACCTTGGAGTGGTAGCAGGCCACCCCGAGATCCGACTCGGTGAACGGCCCCGTCGCCATCAGCCGGATGTCCCCGTCGTCGAGGCGCACGGTCCGCGCGCACGCCTCGTACACCGGGTTGTCCTCGCGGACCCGCAGCAGCCGTGAACCCTCACCGGGCGGGGTCGTCTTGATCATCGTGTCGGCGGAGGCGATCCGCGGGTTCGAGCCCCGCAGATACTCCTTGATCAGTGGCAGGTGCGCCCCCATCGCGGGCAGCGCCGCCGCCTCGGTCTCGTCGAGACCCAGCGCGGTCCCGAGATGCTGGTTGATGTCGGCGTCCACCGCGACGACGTGGGCTTCGTTGGCGGCGAGGTGGCGGATGAAGAGCGAGGACAGCGTGGTCTTCCCGCTGCCGCCCTTCCCTACGAAAGCGATCTTCATGTTCACCTAGGGTAGCGGCATGACTGCTGGGCGTGGTCGAAGTGCGTGAAGAACGCCACTCCGACGTGGGGCGGTGGCCCCGGGGCGCGTAGCCTCCCTACTTATGAGTACGCACGCCTCTGACCCCCTGGCCGCCCTCGGCTCCCTGCCGGGCGTCGCCGAATCGGTGGACTCCGTACGCAAGGCCGTCGACCGGGTCTACGGACACCGCGTGATGCGGCGCCGCAGCAACGAGATCACCTCCGAGGCGGCCCTGCGCGGGGCGCGCGGTTCGGCCGCGCTCTCCGGCGCCGACTGGGCGCTGGAGGAGGTCCGCCGGCGGACCGACTTCGGCGGGGACGCCGAGGCGCGCACGGTGGGCGCGGCCCTGCGGCTCGGTGCCGAGGCCGGTCAGCTGCTCTCCATCTGGCGCCAGTCGCCGCTGCGCGTGCTGGCCCGCCTGCACCTGGTCGCGGTGGGCGACAGCGGCGACCTCGCGGACTCCGTCGGCAGGCCCCGGCAGGCCGGTGAGGCGGTCGACGAGCCGCTGATCGAGGCGCCGCTGCCGGACCCGGCCGAGGTCGCGGGTCGGCTCGACGGGCTCTCGGAGCTGATCATCGCGGGCGGTACGGCTCCGGCGCTGGTGACCGCGGCCGTGGTGCACGGTGAACTGCTCGCGCTGCGGCCGTTCACCTCGTACAACGGGTTGATCGCCCGGGCCGCCGAGCGGATCGTGCTGATCGGCAGCGGGCTCGACCCGAAGTCGATCTGCCCGGCCGAGGTCGGGCACGCCGAGCAGGGGCGTGCCGCGTACGTCGCGGCGTTCGACGGGTACCTGTCGGGGACGCCGGAGGGCATGGCCGCCTGGATCGCCCACTGCGGGCGGGCCGTGGAGCTGGGTGTCCGGGAGTCGACGGCGGTCTGCGAGGCGCTCCAGCGCGGCGCCGCCTAAAACATCGCGGAGGGCCGCAGGGGGCCGCGGCGGGAGTCGCCCGAAAAGGGTTGCGGCGGTACCAGTGCTGGTACCGCCGCTGGCACGTCTGCCGAGTTACCAAGCGTCCTCGATATGTGCCCATCAGGCGGGGAACTTTGCCCGTCGCCTGGTGCGGCTGGCCCGTAATCGACGGGTCGACGTCGCGTGGGTGCTCAGCTTCTGTGCGTGGTCCGTGGGGCCTTCTTGCTCAACAGGTGATCCTCTCGGATGTCCTAGGTCTCGCGGGCCTGATTCCTTTCTACTCCTGTCGAGTGGGATGCGAAAGTCCTGACCACACTTCTTTGCTTTCAGCTCAAATCCGGGCAAAGTGATCGGCAAGAGCGCTCTGTCGCCGGCGGTTGGCGTACCAGACCAGTCCGGCGGTCGCGGCGGCGGCGCCCACGGCGGCCACGGCCACGAGGGCGGGACGCGGAGGCATGCGGAAGGCCGGCAGACGCTGCTTGAGCCGGACCGGCCGCTCGAAAGCCAGGATCGGCCAGTCCCGGGCGAGCGCCTCGCGGCGGAGCGTCCGGTCGGGGTTGACGGCGTACGGGTGGCCCACGGCCTCCAGCATCGGCACGTCGGTCGCCGAGTCGCTGTACGCGTAGCAGCGCGCGAGGTCGTAGCCCTCCGACTCCGCGAGCTCGCGGATCGCCTCGGCCTTCGTGGGCCCGTAGGCGTAGTACTCCACCTCCCCGGTGAAGCAGCCGTCGTCCCCGACGACCATCCGCGTGGCGACGACCCGGTCGGCGCCCAGCATCTCGCCGATCGGCTCCACCACCTCGGCGCCGGAGGTCGAGACGATCACCACGTCGCGGCCGGCGGCGTGGTGCTCCTCGATGAGGGAGGCCGCCTCGTCGTAGATGAGCGGGTCGATCAGATCGTGCAGGGTCTCGGCGACGAGCTCCTTGACCTGCGAGACGTTCCAGCCTTTGCAGAGCGCGGAAAGATATTCGCGCATCCGCTCCATCTGATCGTGGTCGGCGCCGCCCACGAGGTAGACGAACTGGATGTAGGCCGTCCGCAGGACGGCGCGGCGGTTGATCAGCCCGCCTTGGTAGAAGGACTTGCTGAAGGTCAGCGTCGACGACTTCGCAATGACCGTCTTGTCCAGGTCAAAGAAGGCGGCTGTGCGCGGCAACGAGTGGTTTTCCACGAGCCGAGCATAGGTGCCCGCCATTCGGCGTACGCTCGGGCGTGTGGGTTTGCCTGAGAGGGCTCTCGGGTACACCATGGAAGTCACGGATCGTTCGCGACCGTGCTAACCCGGTCCGGCTCCTCCCCCCCCGAGTCGGCCGGAGAGACGACCCCCGCTCTCCCCCCCGGCGGGGGTCGTCGCATGTCCGGACGCGTTTTCGTCCTCTTGAACCCCATCGCTCCCCCTTCCCGCGGCTGTGTGGCCGAGGCGGCGCCCCGCCCTCGATTCGTCACTCAGCGTAGCGGAAGTGATGCTCTCCGGGCATCCCCGGTATGGGGCACGGAGATATTCACAAGGGGCGAGTTATCCACAGTTTTTGAGCAAGATCCCCACGATTTTCTGTAGGGCGGCACGGTGATTCCCGCCGCGAACTCCGCGGACGCAAGGAATCACCGATCTCGGCGGCGCGACGGGCGCCGGCGGGATCGCACCGACAGGGGGCGTGTGCTGTGGCGGGAACCATGACATTCAGAGCGTCGCGAGGCCGCGCGGCCTCGCGGTCGGCCGGCTCCGCGGGAGCACCCGAGGGGGAGACGGCCGGCGGGGGACGCCGGACCGGGCCGCTGATCCTGACCGAGGACCTGGCCCTGCTCGACGACCTGCTGAGGCTGTGCGCCGCCGCGGGAGCCGATCCGGAGGTGCACCACACGGTGCCGGAACACCGTGCGAGCTGGGCCGATGCCCCGCTCGTCCTGGTCGGCGAGGACGCCGCGACGCGGTGCCGGGGGGCCGCACGCCGGCCCGGGGTGATCCTCGTCGGCCGGGGCGCCGAGGGCCGGGAGGACCCCGACGTGTGGCGGCGGGCCGTCGAGATCGGCGCCGACTGCGTACTGCGGCTGCCCGACGCCGAGAGCTGGCTCGTCGACCGGATCGCCGACGCCGTCGAGGGCGCCGGAAAGCAGGCGCTGACGGTCGGCGTCATCGGCGGACGCGGCGGTGCCGGCGCCTCCACGCTGGCCTGCGCCCTCGCGCTGGCCGGAGCGAGGACGGGGCGGCGAACCCTGCTGGTGGACGGCGACCCGCTCGGCGGCGGACTCGACGTCCTCCTCGGCGGGGAACGGACCGAAGGCAGACGGTGGCCGGACTTCGCCGCCTCGAAGGGAAGGGTCGCCGGCGGCGCCCTGGAGGAGTCGCTGCCCTCGCTGCGCGGGCTGCGAGTGCTCAGCTGGGACCGTGGCGACTCGGTTCTCGTGCCGCCCCAGGCCATGCGCTCGGTGCTCGCCGCGGCGCGCAGGCGGGGCGGGATCGTCGTCGTGGACCTGCCCCGCCGGATCGACGCGGCGGTGACCGAGGCGCTGGCGCAGCTGGACCTCGGACTCCTCGTCGTCCCCGGGGAGCTGCGGGCCGTCGCGGCGGCCCACCGTGTCGCCTCCCTCGTGGGCCTGGTGCTGAGCGATCTGCGTGCGGTGGTACGCGGGCCGTACGCACCGGGACTCGACGATCAGTGGGTGGCGAACGCGCTGCGGCTGCCACTCGCCGGAGAACTGCCGCACGACCCCGGCCTCCTGGACGCCCTCGACAGCGGCGCGCCCCCGGGTGGTGAGGCGCGGGGACCGCTCGGCCGGTTCTGCGCGGAGTTCTGGGAGCGCGCGCTGACCCCGGAAGGGGCGTCGTGAGCAGCCCGGTGACCCTCACCAGCGTCGGTGGCGGCGTCGGTGGCGGTGACGGCGGGGGAGGCGCGGGACTGCTGGAGGCCGTGCGGCAGCGGCTCGCGGAGAGCGGCGCCGACCCCACACCGGCACGGGTCGCGGCGGCGCTGCGGGCGCAGGGACGGCTGCTCGGGGACACGGAAGTCCTGGGCGCGGCGGAGGCGTTGCGGTGCGAGCTGGTCGGCACGGGCCCGCTGGAACCACTCCTCGCCGATCCCGCCGTCACCGACGTACTGGTCTCCGCGCCCGATCGGGTCTGGGTCGACCGGGGAGCCGGTCTCGAACTCACCGACGTCCGCTTCGCGGACGCGCCCGCCGTACGCCGGCTGGCGCAGCGGCTCGCGGCGGCGGCCGGCCGCCGTCTGGACGACGCCCGTCCCTGGGTGGACGCCCGGCTGCCGGACGGGACCCGTATGCACGCCGTGCTGCCGCCCGTGGCGGTCGGCTCGACCTGCCTGTCGCTGCGGGTGGTGCGGCCGCGGGCCTTCTCCGTGGGGGAGCTGACCGCGGCGGGTACGGTCCCGCCGGGCGGGGAGCGGATCCTGCGGGCACTGATCGACGCCCGGGTCTCCTATCTGATCTCCGGTGGTACGGGATCGGGAAAGACGACCCTGCTGTCCACCCTGCTCGGTCTGGTCGGCGAGCGGGAGCGGATCGTCCTGGCCGAGGACTCGTCCGAACTGCGGCCCGACCATCCGCACGTGGTGCGCCTGGAGGCGCGCCCGGCGAACCAGGAGGGTGCCGGTCTGGTGACCCTGCGGGACCTGGTCCGGCAGGCACTGCGGATGCGGCCCGACCGTCTGGTGGTCGGCGAGGTCCGGGGCGGCGAGGCCGTCGATCTGCTGGCCGCTCTCAATACGGGCCACGAGGGCGGCTCCGGAACGGTCCATGCCAACACGGCGGCGGACGTACCGGCCCGGCTCGAAGCGCTCGGCACGGCCGCCGGTCTCGACCGGGCGGCGCTGCACAGCCAGTTGGGGGCCGGACTCTCGGTGGTGCTGCATCTCGTACGGGACCGGGCGGGGTGCCGGCGGATCGCCGAGATCCACGTCCTAGAAAGGGACCGTGAGGGGCTGGTGGTGACCGTGCCCGCGCTGCGCTGGGGAGCGGCCGGGTTCGTGCGGGACCGGGGATGGGAGCGGCTGCGGTCGCTGATCGGGGGTGAGTGGTGAGGGTGGAGCAGTGGGCGCCGGCCCAGAGCGCGGCGGTGGTGTGCGCCGGGGCGGCGATCTGGCGGCTGGCCGAGCGGGAGCGGGGACTGCGCAGGGCGCGGGTGGTGCTGGCCGGGGTGGGGGCCGTGGGAGCCCCGAATGGCCCAGGACGAGGCCGCCCGACGCTGCGGGCGGCCGGCGAACGGTGGTGGGGTGTGGTGCGGGGACGGCGCGCCTGGTGGTGCCTGCCGGTGGCGGGAGTGCTCGCCCTCCTCGGGGAGTCGCCGCTCCCGCTGGCGGCGGGGGCCCTCGCGGTACCGCTGGCCGGGCGCAGGCTGCGCGCGGCGGCGCTCCGCAAGGAGCGGGAGGCGCGGTCCGACGCGGTCGTGGCCCTGTGCGGCACGGTCGCGGGCGAGCTGAGAGCCGGCCGGCAGCCCGCACAGGCGCTGCTCTTCGCGGTCGGGGCGACCGGTGCGCTGGGCCCGCGGGAGGAGGCGGAGGTGCTCGCGGCGGCCCGGTTCGGTGGGGACGTGCCGGGAGCGCTGCGGCGGGCTGCCCGGCAGGACGGTGCCGACGGCCTGGCCGGCCTGGCGGCCTGCTGGCAGGTCGCGGTGGACGGGGGCGCGGGGCTCGCCGCGGGGATCGACCGGTTGGAGGCCGCCCTCAGGGAGCACCGGGACCAGAGGGAGCGGTTGAGGGCCCAACTGGCCGGGGCCTGGGCGACGGTGACCGTGCTCGCTGTGCTCCCGGCCGTGGGGCTCGTGCTCGGTTCGGCGTTGGGCGCACGACCGTTGCACGTGCTGTTGCACACGCCGGTGGGGTGGGGGTGCCTCGCCGTCGGCGGCGCCCTGGAAGCGGCCGGCCTGTGGTGGGCCGCGCGGATCGTCCGGGGAGGTGAGCGGGCGTGAGCGGATCGATGTGGCTCCTGGGCGAGTTCACCCCTCGGCTGGGGGTGGTGCTCGCGCCGGCCGGGGCGCTCGCCTGGGCCGGTTGGACCCTGGTGGACCGGCGGCGTGAGCGGCGGACGCGCACGCGCCTGGCGGCCTTGCTGGGTGCCGGGTTCGAGCGCCGGGGGAGGCGCGGGCCGGAGTTTCCGTCCTGGCTGCGGAGTTGGGCGGAGCCGCTCGCGGGAGCCGCCGCCGGGTGGGCGCTGATCGGTGGCGCGACCGGCCTCCTGGCAGGTGCCGCGGCGGGTTGGGGCGCACGCCGCTTCCGTGAACGCCGGGCCCCGGCGACGGGTGACGACGGTGCGGCCGTACGGCAACTCCCGCTCGCCGCCGATCTGCTGGCGGCCTGTGTGTCGGCGGGGGCGGGGCCCGGAGAGGCGGCGGAGGCGGTGGGCCGATCGCTGGGAGGCCCGGTCGGCGAGCGGCTGTCCCGGACGGCGGCGGAGCTCCGCCTGGGCGGTGAACCGGCCGATGTCTGGCGGAGGTTCGGCGCGATACCCGGCGCCGAGGGCTTGGCCCGCTGCCTGGAACGGGCCGGCTCCTCCGGGGCGCCCGCCGCGGAGGCCGTGTCGAAGCACGCGGCCGACCTGCGGGCGGACCACGCGCGGAAGACGGCGGCCCGGGCGCAGCGGGCGCAGGTGCTGATCACCGCGCCCGTGGGGCTCTGCTTCCTGCCCGCTTTTCTGGCGGTGGGGGTCGCTCCGGTGGTGATCGGCCTCGCGAGCGGCCTGCTGCGGCACTGACGGGCGCGGGGCACGCGGCGGCGGGCGGAACGCGCGACGCGGCAGACAGAACACAGAACACAGAACACAGAACACAGAACACAGAACACGGAACACCGAGGACGAACACGCCGACGCCGCAAGGCGGACGGCATCACATGGGGGTTGGCATGAAGCGGATGAACGCGTGGTGGCGGGCCCGGTGGGCGGCCCGGAGCGATGCCGGGATGACCACGTCGGAGTACGCGATGGGAACGATCGCGGCCGCGGCCTTCGCGACCGTGCTGTACAAGATCGTGACCGGTGGTTCGGTCTCAGGAGCGTTGGAATCCCTGGTCGGGAAGGCGCTCGATGCGCCGTTCTGAGGACCGGGGCGCCGTGACCGTGGAGGCCGCGATGGCCCTGCCGGCCCTGGTGGTGTTCACCATGGCCATGGTCTGGGCGCTCGCCGCCGCGGCGGCGCAGATCCAGTGCGTGGACGCGGCACGCGCCGGGGCGCGGGCGGTGGCCCGTTCGGAGCCGGCGGCAGGGGCGGAGGCGGCCGCCCGGGCGGCCGCGCCCGAGGGTGCTCGGGTCGGCGTCACCCGGTCGGGCGAGCTGTGGCGGGTGACGGTGGAGGTGGCGGCGCCGGGGCCGGGCGGGATGGGTCTCACGCTGCGCGCCGGGGCGGCGGCGCTCGCCGAGGACACGGTGGGGGTGACGGCACCGTGACCAGGGACGGGACGGCCGAGAGGGCCGTGGTGGCCCGGCTGCGCGGAGACCGCGGGGCGGCGACGGTGTGGACGGCGTTCGCGGCCTGTGTCCTGTGCGTGGTGTTCGGGGCGGTGCTCGCGCTGGGGCAGGCGGTGGCGGCCCGGCACCGTGCGGGCGGCGCCGCGGACCTGGCGGCGCTCGCCGCCGCCGACCGGGCCCTGTGGGGTGAGGAGGTCGCCTGCGCGGCGGCGACCCGGGTGGCGGGCGCGCAGGGGGCGTCCGTGCTGCGGTGCTCGGTGCGCGGTGACGTCGCGGACGTGACCGCGGCGGTGCGGCAGGGGCCCTACACGCCCGCTGTCAGGGCGCGGGCCGGGCCTGCTGAGGCTCTTCCGGGGCTTCCCGCAGCAGTTCCGTGAGGAGGCGCACGGCGCCGCGCTTGTGGAGCGGGTCGTTGCCGTTGCCGCACTTGGGCGACTGGATGCAGGAGGGGCAGCCCGCCTCGCACTCGCACGAGGCGATCGCCTCGCGGGTGGCCGTCAGCCACGCGCGGGCGGTGTGGAAGGCGCGCTCGGCGAAGCCCGCGCCGCCCGGGTGGCCGTCGTAGACGAAGACGGTGGGCAGCAGGGTGTCCGGGTGGAGCGGGATCGACACCCCGCCGATGTCCCAGCGGTCGCAGGTGGCGAAGAGCGGGAGCATGCCGATCGAGGCGTGTTCGGCGGCGTGCAGGGCGCCTCCGAGGATCTCCGGGTTGATCCGGGCGGCGTCCAGCTGGTCCTCGGTGACCGTCCACCACACGGCCCGGGTGCGCAGGGTGCGGGGCGGCAGGTCGAGCTTGGTCTCGCCGAGGACCTCGCCGGTGATCAGACGGCGGCGCAGGAAGGAGACGACCTGGTTGGTGACCTCGACGGAGCCGTAGCAGAGGCGGCCGGCTCCCCAGGGGATCTCGGTGTCGGTCTCGAGGACGGAGATGGAGGTGGTGTCCCGGGCGGTGGTGGAGTACGGCGGGGCGGCCTCCTCGACCAGGGCCACGGAGTCCTTCAGGTCGAGGGTCTTCACCAGGTAGGTGCGGCCCTGGTGCAGGTGGACGGCGCCCTCGTGGACGGCGGTGTGGGAGGCGGCCTCGTCGACCGTGCCGAGGAGGCGGCCGGTGGCGGCCTCCACGATCTGGACGGGGCTGCCGCCCCCGCCACGGATGTCGGTCAGGTCGGCGGCCCGCTCGCGGCGGGTCCAGTACCAGCCGGTGGACCGCTTGCGCAGAAGGCCGGCGGCCTCCAGCTGGGGCAGCAGCTCGGGGACGGCCGGGCCGAAGAGGGCCAGGTCCGGTTCGGTGAGCGGAAGCTCCGCGGCGGCGGCGCACAGGTGGGGGGCGAGGACGTACGGGTTGTCGGGATCCAGCACGGTCGACTCGACCGGCTGCTGGAACAGCGCCTCGGGGTGATGGACGAGGAAGGTGTCCAGGGGGTCGTCGCGGGCGATCAGGATCGCCAGGGCGCCCTCGCCGGAGCGGCCCGCGCGGCCCGCCTGCTGCCACAGGGAGGCCCGCGTGCCCGGGTAGCCGGCGATCAGCACGGCGTCCAGGCCCGAGACGTCCACGCCCAGCTCCAGGGCGGTCGTGGCGGCCAGGCCGAGCAGCTCGCCCGAGTGCAGGGCACGCTCCAGGGCCCGGCGCTCCTCGGGAAGGTAGCCGCCGCGGTAGGCGGCGACCCGCCGGGCGAGGGAGCGGTCGACCTCGGCGAGGCGTTCCTGGGCGATGACCGAGATCAGCTCGGCGCCGCGCCGGGAGCGTACGAAGGCGACCGAGCGGACGCCCTGGACGGTCAGGTCGGTCAGCAGATCGGCGGTCTCGGCGGTGGCCGTGCGGCGCACCGGGGCGCCCTGCTCGCCGTGGAGCTCGGTCAGCGGCGGCTCCCAGAGGGCGAAGACCAGCTCGCCGCGCGGGGAGGCGTCGTCGGAGACCTCCGTGATCGGCAGGCCGGTCAGCCGGCCGGCGGCGAGGGCGGGCTCGGCCGAGGTGGCGGAGGCCAGCAGGAAGACGGGATCCGCGCCGTACCGGGCGCAGACGCGGCGCAGGCGACGCAGCACCTGGGCGACGTGGGAACCGAAGACGCCACGGTAGGTGTGGCACTCGTCGATCACGACGAAGCGCAGCGAGCGCAGGAAGGAGGACCACCTGGGGTGGGCGGGCAGTATGCCCCGGTGGAGCATGTCGGGGTTGGTGAGCACGTAGTTCGCGTACTGGCGGACCCACTCGCGCTCCTCGACCGGCGTGTCGCCGTCGTAGACGGCCGGCCGGACCCGGTTGCCGAGCGGGGCGGCCAGCTCACGCACGGCGCGCCGCTGGTCGGCGGCCAGGGCCTTGGTGGGGGCAAGGTACAGGGCGGTGGCGCCCCGGCCGTTGGCGGCCTCCGAGCCGTCCAGGAGGGTGGACAGGACCGGGGCGAGATAGGCCAGCGACTTGCCCGAGGCGGTGCCGGTCGCGATCACCACGGACGCGCCGTCCAGAGCGTGCTCCGCGGCCTCCGCCTGATGGGCCCAGGGGTGCTCGATTCCCGCCGCCTGGATCGCGCCGATCACTTCCGGCCGGATGCGATGCGGCCAGACCGCATGACGACCCTCCCGGGCGGGCAAGTGCTCCGTATGAGTGATGCGCGCGGCCCGGCTCCCGCCCGAGGAGAGCCGGTCGAGGACCATGCCGGGAGAGGGGCGGCTGCCCATGTCCCCGGCAGGTCGACTGGGGCGCTGATTCTTGGCCATCGGCACCGAGTGTGTCACTGGCATGACGGACAATGCTCCCAAGGCGTCGTGCATGGCTGCTGGTAAGTGATTGAATGCCATCGCGGCTGGCGATCCGTCCCCCGACTCCGACGGGGAGACCCGAGGGGCGACCGCTCGATAGCAAGGTGCTGGAGGATCCGTGGACCTGTCCCTGTCGACTCGCAATGTGTCCGGCCCGAGTGGCGACCGTACGGTCGTCGAGGTCGGTGGCGAGATTGATGTGTATACCGCGCCCAAGCTGCGCGAGCAGTTGGTCGAGTTGGTGAACGACGGCAGCTACCACCTGGTTGTCGACATGGAGGGCGTGGACTTCCTCGACTCGACCGGCCTCGGCGTGCTGGTGGGTGGCCTGAAGCGCGTGCGCGCGCACGAGGGCTCGCTGCGCCTCGTCTGCAACCAGGAGCGCATTCTGAAGATTTTCCGGATCACCAGCCTGACCAAGGTGTTCCCCATTCACACCACGGTCGACGAGGCCGTCAACGCCACTGACTGACGGCCGTCGGGGCGTCGGAAGAAGGAAGGGAGAGCCGGGCCGACAGGCCCGGTCCTCCGAGTTGCCCGCCCATACGTTCCTAGGGGGACCGCATGGCCACCGTTGAACTCCGCTTCAGCGCCCAGCCCGAGCACGTCCGCACGGCTCGCCTCGTGGCGGCCGCGGTGGCGCGCCGGGCCGGAGTCGACGAGGCGGTTCTCGACGAGGTCAGACTCGCCGTCGGCGAGGCGTGTTCCCGTGCCGTCGGGCTGCACCGCAGCAGCGGTGTCACCACGCCCATCCAGGTCGTCCTGACCGAGGAGGAGAAGACGTTCTCCATTGAGGTCGGCGACGGGGCCCCAGGCATCGGGGCGGCGGCCGAGGCCGCCGGTGTGCCCGGCGCGCGGGGCGAGGCTCCGGCCGAGGGGCCGGGCGACGCCGACCCCGAGGACGAGATGGGTCTCGCGGTGATCCGCGGGCTCGTCGACGACGTCGAGGTACGGGCGGGCGAGGAGGGCGGGATCATCAGGATGACCTGGCCGACCACGCCGGCGATCGCCCTTCCCTGAGCCTCCCCACGGTTACGCCCTCCCCAGGGCGTGGCGTCGGGACCGGAGCGCCGGGACCGCCCGGACGGCCGAGTGTCGGGACCGGAGCGCCGGGACCGCCCGGACGGCCGAGCGTCGGGATCGGACCACCGGGACCGCCCGGACGGCCGTGCGCGGAGATCGCTTCTTCGGAGCGTTCGTCGGACAGCTTCTCGATTCGCTTCTGAAACACCATTCCCCCGAATGGCGCACGCCGATCCATCGAGATCAGGAAAAGAGGCCCTGCTGAGCAGGGCCTCTTTTCATTTGACTAGATCATGGATCATGTGTAAATGCTTTTGCCCCATTACCGCTTTCGGTGGGAAGATCGAGGCAATGGGGAATTCCGTCAGCGGCGCCCTGTTTTGATCAGGTTCCGCTCCCTACAATCCGTCCACATCTTGAGCTCGCAACGTCAAGGAGGACGAATGGCGGGGCTCTTCAACCCAGAACTGACCGGACACCCCACTTCTCTCGCCGCGGCGGTACTCACCGACGAGAACCGAACCATCGTGATCGTCATCGCGGTCGTCGCACTGGCCGCGCTCGTCGTCGCCCAGCTGCTGACGCGTCAGGTGCTCGCGGCCGGTGAGGGCACCGAATCGATGAAGGAGATCGCCGCCGCCGTGCAGGAGGGCGCGAACGCCTATCTGGCGCGGCAGTTGAGGACCCTCTCGATCTTCGCCGTCGTCGTGTTCTTCCTGCTCCTGCTCCTTCCCGCCGACAACTGGTCGCAGCGCGCCGGGCGTTCCCTGTTCTTCCTGGTGGGTGCGCTTTTCTCGGCGGCCACCGGATACATCGGCATGAGGCTCGCCGTTCGGGCGAATGTGCGAGTGGCCGCGGCTGCGCGCGAAGCCACTCCCGCCCCGGGCGAACCGGAAAAGGATCTGACGTCCGTCGCGCACAAGGCGATGAAGATCGCTTTCCGTACGGGCGGAGTGGTCGGCATGACCACCGTCGGCCTCGGCCTGCTCGGGGCGGCCTGCGTCGTCCTCGTCTACGCGGCCGACGCGCCCAAGGTCCTGGAGGGCTTCGGCCTGGGTGCCGCGCTCATCGCGATGTTCATGCGTGTCGGCGGCGGCATCTTCACCAAGGCCGCGGACGTCGGCGCCGACCTGGTCGGCAAGGTCGAGCAGGGCATCCCCGAGGACGACCCGCGCAACGCCGCCACCATCGCCGACAACGTGGGCGACAACGTCGGTGACTGCGCGGGCATGGCCGCCGACCTCTTCGAGTCGTACGCCGTCACGCTCGTCGCCGCGCTCATCCTGGGCAAGGCGGCCTTCGGCGACCTCGGCCTCGCCTTTCCGCTGATCGTCCCGGCGATCGGCGTGGTCACCGCGATGATCGGCATCTTCGCGGTCGCCCCGCGGCGCGCCGACCGCAGCGGAATGACCGCCATCAACCGCGGCTTCTTCATCTCCGCCGTGATCTCGCTCGCCCTGGTCGCCGTCGCCGTCTTCGTCTACCTCCCGCCCTCCTACGCCGACCTCAAGGGCGTCACCGAGCCCGGCATCCAGGGCCACCCCGGAGACCCGCGGATCCTCGCCCTGGTCGCCGTCGCCATCGGCATCGTCCTGGCGGCGCTGATCCAGCAGCTCACCGGCTACTTCACCGAGACGAGCCGGCGTCCGGTCAGGGACATCGGCAAGTCCTCGCTCACCGGCGCCGCCACCGTCGTCCTCGCCGGCATCTCCATCGGGCTGGAGTCCGCCGTCTACACGGCGCTGCTCATCGGCCTGGGGGTGTACGGCGCGTTCCTGCTCGGCGGTACGTCGATCATGCTGGCGCTGTTCGCGGTCGCCCTCGCCGGCACCGGTCTGCTCACCACCGTCGGCGTGATCGTCGCCATGGACACCTTCGGGCCCGTCTCCGACAACGCCCAGGGCATCGCCGAGATGTCCGGCGACGTCCAGGGCGCGGGCGCGCAGGTCCTCACCGACCTCGACGCCGTCGGCAACACCACCAAGGCCATCACCAAGGGCATCGCCATCGCGACCGCCGTCCTGGCGGCGGCGGCACTGTTCGGTTCGTACCGCGACGCGATCGCCACGTCGGTCGCCGAGGTGGGGGCCAAGGCCACCGAGATGAACCTCTCGCTGGACATCTCGCAGCCCAACAACCTCTTCGGCATGGTCCTCGGCTCCGCCGTGGTCTTCCTGTTCTCGGGTCTCGCGATCAACGCGGTCTCCCGCTCGGCGGGCGCGGTGGTCTACGAGGTGCGGCGGCAGTTCCGCGAGCACCCCGGGATCATGGACTACACCGAGAAGCCCGAGTACGGGCGCGTGGTCGACATCTGCACCAAGGACGCGCTGCGTGAACTCGCCACGCCCGGGCTGCTCGCCGTGATGGCGCCGATCGCGGTGGGCTTCGCGCTCGGCGTGGGCGCGCTCGGTTCGTACCTCGCCGGGGCGATCGGGACGGGCGCTCTGATGGCGGTCTTCCTCGCCAACTCCGGCGGCGCCTGGGACAACGCCAAGAAACTCGTCGAGGACGGCCATCACGGCGGCAAGGGCAGCGACGCCCATGCCGCGACCGTCATCGGCGACACCGTCGGCGACCCGTTCAAGGACACCGCCGGTCCGGCCATCAACCCGCTGCTGAAGGTGATGAACCTGGTCGCGCTGCTGATCGCGCCCGCGGTCGTGCAGTTCAGCTTCGGAGCCGACGCGAGCGGCGGACTGCGGGCACTGATCGCGACCCTCGCGATCGTCGTCATCATCGGCGCCGTCTATGTCTCCAAGCGGCGTTCGGTGGCCGTCGGCGACGAGTCGGGAGGCGGATCGGGAGGTGCGTCGGGCGGTGGATCGGGTGACAAAGGCAACGCCGCGCGGCCGGTGGCGGTCTCGCCGGAGGCGCCGGACGCGCCGGTGATTTCGTAACACCAGGTCAGAGAGTGGGCGGGCGGCGCGTGCTGACGTGCCGTCCGCCCGTCGCGTCCGCGGACGTGAGGCGTGTCTCTCTTGGTGCGAACGGCTGCAATATGGGATGAATCGGTCGTACGAAAGGTGGATGGTGCCCGCTCGGCGTGTATGTTCCGGGGCCGAGAGCCTTGGAAGGGACCGATCCGGTGAACAAGAAACTTGCGGCCGTGTTGTCCGGCGGCGCGGTACTGGTGCTCGCACTGTCCGGTTGCGGCGACGACGGCGACAAGGTCAACGACTGGGCCAAGACGGTCTGCGACCAGGCGAAGCCCCAGATCCAGAAGCGGGCCGACGCCCAGCAGCTCATCATCTCGACGGCGGCGGACGGAAAGCCGGCCGACATCCAGGCGGCGGACTCGAAGGCGTTCCAGGACATCGCCGACGCCGACCGGGCGCTCGCCAAGGCCATCGAGGGCGCCGGGGCGCCGCCGGTGGACAACGGGGAGAAGCTCCAGCAGGACGCGGTCAAGGAGCTCAACGCCACGGCGGTCGCGTACGAGGGGCTGAAGAAGCAGGTCGACGGGCTCGACCCGAGCAACCAGCAGAAGTTCGCGGACGGTCTGCAGGACGTCGCCGACGGTCTGAAGAAGATCGAGAAGATGGACCAGGACGCGCTGGCGAAGCTGCAGTCCGGTGAGCTGGGCACGGCGATGGCGAAGCAGCCGGGCTGCCAGAAGGCGACACCCTCGCCGAAGGCGGGCTCCACGGCTTCGGGCAGCGCGTCGGCCACGCCGTCGAGCGCGCCGAGCAAGAAGGCGGAGTAGCGGGGGCGGAGACACGACCCCCGCCCGGGAGGGGCCCGGTGACGCCACGCCTCGCCGCCGGCCCCTTCCCGGCGCGGCCCGCGCGACCGGCCCGGGCGGCCAGGCGGCCCTGGCCGGACGGCCCGCGACGAGCTCGACCGGCCGCGCTACTTGACGGCTCGTGCCCTCGTGCGACCGAAGCGACCTCGCCCTCCCCCCAGGTACGAGCCCCCTCCCGACGAGCGGCCCTCGCAGGGCCCGGCGCCGCTGCCCCGCAGGCCGCCCGGACGCCGATACCGGCGTTCCCTCGCTCCCGGCGGCCGTCCGCACGGCCCGGATCCCGGCGCCCGGGCGGGGCAGCTGCCGCGAGGGCGGTGGTGGCCGTCACAATGGTGGCGTGAGTACGACCAGCCTGACCTCCCGCCTCCCCGTGCCCGCGCACGCCGCCCGGCTGCGCGAAGCGCTGCTCGCCGCCGACTTCACCGCCGACGGCCTGCTCGAACTGCTCGGCGCCCCCGCCTATGCCGCGCTCGCCCGCAGTGAGACCGTGCCCGCGCTGCGGGCCACCCGGGGCAACTCCCCGCTGGAGACCCTCGTCCGGCTCTTCCTGCTCCAGGGCGCCGTCCCCGCCGAGCGGGCCGAGGCCGCCCTCCCGCTGGAGGAGTGCCTCACGGACGGCTGGGTGGAGCGCGCCGGCGACGAGATCCGCGCCGCCGTCGACATCCGGCCCTACAGCGGCCTCGAGGGCCAGGACTGGTTCATCATCTCCGACCTGGGCTGCGCCGTCGGCGGGGCCGGCGGTATCGGCAAGAAGGACGAAGGCGTCGTCCTCGGCGTAGGCGGCGCCTCCACCACGCTCGCCGGCATCACCGTCCGTACGCCCGTGGCCTCCGCGCTCGACCTCGGCACCGGCTCCGGCATCCAGGCCCTGCACGCCGCCCAGCACGCCACGCTCGTCACCGCCACCGACCTGAACCCGCGCGCCCTGGACTTCACCCGGCTCACCCTCGCGCTCTCCGGGGCGCGCGAGGCCGAGTTGCTGCAGGGCTCCCTCTTCGAGCCCGTCGACGGCGACACGTACGACCTGATCGTCTCCAACCCGCCGTTCGTCATCTCCCCCGGCGCCCGGCTCACCTACCGCGACGGCGGAATGGGCGGCGACGACCTGTGCCGCACGCTCGTACGGGAGGCCGGCGAGCGGCTCAACGACGGCGGCTACGCCCAGTTCCTCGCCAACTGGCAGCACGTCGAGGGCGAGGACTGGCAGGACCGGCTGCGCTCCTGGGTGCCGCGCGGCTGTGACGCCTGGATCGTGCAGCGCGAGATCCAGGACATCACCCAGTACGCCGAACTGTGGCTGCGCGACAGCGGCGACCACCGCGAGGACCCGGCGGAGTACGAGCGACGGTACGCGGCCTGGCTGGACGAGTTCGAGGCCCGCAAGACCAAGGCCGTCGGCTTCGGCTGGATCACCCTGCGCAAGAACGCCGCCGTGGCCTCCGGCGCCGTCGAGCCCTCGATCGTGATCGAGGAGTGGCCGCATCCGGTCGAGCAGCCGCTGGGCGACACCGTGCGGGCCCACTTCGAGCGCCAGGACTATCTGCGCACGCACGACGACGCGGCCCTCCTCGCCGAACACTTCGTCCTCGCCCCCGAGGTCGTGCAGGAGCAAGTCGGGCTGCCGGGCGCCGAGGACCCCGAACACGTCGTGCTGCGCCAGAACCGCGGGATGCGGCGCGCCACGAAGGTGGACCACGTCGGCGCCGGCTTCGCGGGCGTGTGCGACGGCTCGCTCAGCGCCGGCCGGATCCTCGACGCGATCGGACAGCTCATGGGCGAGGACCCGGTACTGCTGCGGGACCGCACCCCGCAGGCGATCCGGCTCCTGGTCGAGGAGGGTTTCCTCGTCCCGGCCCCGGAGGACCGGCGCGGTTGAGTGCGGATCGCATGGACGGGCCCGGCGCTTGAGGCGGCCGCAGGCCCCTCAGCCGTGTGAGGTAACCGTCGTGTGAGGTCGACGACTTCCCGCGGCCCTTCCCAGGTCGGGCACGACCCGAGGGCGTCGGTGCGCTGTTCCGCTTCCCCGCCTGGCGCGGCTCGTCGCCGTCGGCCCATCCCTCGTACACCGCGCCCTGTTCGAGGGGACGGCCCTGCCCATGCCCCTCGGAACACCGCTGGTCGGACCGCTGATCCAGCTCTTCCTCCCCGTCCTCCCGGACGAAGGACCCGAGGGCGCCGGCGACCGCTTCCCCAGGCTCGTGTCACCGTCCCCCGGCTTCCGCCTCCCGCGCGGACGGCGGCACGAGCCACCGGTCCCCACCACCGCGCCGCTCGGCGACGAGCCTCGCGGTGGGAGCCGGGCACGCGGTCCCGGCCGTGACGTTGCTCGCCCTCTTCGAACGGGGCTCTTCGAACGGGGCGGCAGACGACGGGCCACACTCGAGGCGAGGTGACGAACCGGAAGAGAGGAGTGGGGCACTACCGGCCATATTCGTGAACCCGTGCGGGAGCGTCCGCGTCGTTCACCCGGAATTCGCGCCGAGGACGCCGGGAGGTGCCAGCCTCGGCCTCCAGGGGACCACGGGGGCCTCTGGGGACGGAACGGGGTACGGACATGGAGAGCGGGCCGGCGATCTTCGCGGGGACGGCGTTCGCGCTGTTCGGAGCCGCGCTGCTGCTGTGGACGGGGACGCGCGTGGCGCACGGCGAGCCGGTCGCGCAGGGGGTCGCCACGCCGGTGGCCGCCACGCTGACGACGATCTTCGGATGCGTCTTCCTGCTCCTCGGGGTGTGGTGCTTCGGACGAGTGTGACGAGGTCGATCCGTGCGGCCCCGCCGCACCGGACCGGGAGTCCGGGCGGCAGGAATGCCAGGACTCGGGTTACCGTTCGAGTGGCCGTTGCGGGCTTTTGCCGTTTGACACGGGGGCGGGTTGTACCGTCACACTCCGCAGCGACGGCAGCGTCACCGCACGTGCCGCCGCCGTACGTACCCATGGAGTACCAGCGCCGTACGTGCCACCGAGCGTCGACCGGAGAGAAGAGCGAAGTTGTCCCCGACCAGCGAGACCGCACAGGGCGGCCGCCGACTCGTCATCGTCGAGTCGCCTGCCAAGGCGAAGACGATCAAGGGCTACCTCGGCCCCGGCTACGTCGTCGAAGCGAGCGTCGGACACATCCGCGACCTTCCCAGCGGCGCCGCGGAGGTGCCGGAGAAGTACACCGGCGAGGTGCGCCGCCTCGGCGTCGACGTCGAGCACGACTTCCAGCCCATCTATGTCGTCAATGCCGACAAGAAGGCGCAGGTCAGGAAGCTCAAGGAGCAGCTGGCCGGAGTCGACGAACTCTTCCTCGCCACCGATGAGGACCGCGAGGGCGAGGCCATCGCGTGGCACCTCCTCGAAGTCCTGAAGCCCAAGGTCCCGGTCCACCGGATGGTCTTCCACGAGATCACCAAGGACGCCATCCAGGAGGCCGTGCGCAACCCGCGCGAGCTGAACAAGCGCATGGTGGACGCCCAGGAGACGCGCCGCATCCTCGACCGGCTGTACGGCTACGAGGTCTCGCCGGTCCTGTGGAAGAAGGTCATGCGCGGCCTGTCCGCGGGCCGCGTCCAGTCCGTCGCCACCCGCCTCGTCGTGGAGCGCGAGCGCGAGCGCATCGCCTTCCGCTCCGCCGAGTACTGGGACCTGACCGGCACCTTCTCGACCGGCCGGGCCGGGGACCCCTCCGACCCGTCGGCGCTGGTCGCCCGCCTGAACACGGTCGACGGCAAGCGCGTCGCCCAGGGCCGTGACTTCGGCTCCGACGGGCAGCTGAAGACCGCGAACATCCTCCACCTCGACGAGGAGAAGGCGCGGGCGCTGGCCGCCTCGCTCACCGACACCTCGTTCAGCGTCCGGTCGGTCGAGTCGAAGCCGTACCGCCGTTCCCCGTACGCCCCGTTCCGTACGACCACGCTCCAGCAGGAGGCCTCGCGCAAGCTCGGCTTCGGGGCGAAGGCGACCATGCAGGTCGCGCAGAAGCTGTACGAGAACGGCTTCATCACCTACATGCGTACGGACTCCACGGTCCTCTCCGACACCGCCGTCTCGGCGGCCCGCGCCCAGGTCACGCAGCTCTACGGCGCCGACTACCTGCCGGAGAAGCCGCGGGTCTACGCGGGCAAGGTCAAGAACGCGCAGGAGGCGCACGAGGCGATTCGCCCCTCGGGTGATCGTTTCCGCACCCCCGCGGAAACCGGTCTGACCGGCGACCAGTTCCGGCTCTACGAACTGATCTGGAAGCGGACCGTCGCCTCCCAGATGAAGGACGCGACCGGGAACTCGGTCACGGTGAAGATCGGCGGCCGGGCGGCCGACGGACGGGACGCCGAGTTCAGCGCCTCCGGCAAGACGATCACCTTCCACGGCTTCATGAAGGCGTACGTGGAGGGGGCCGACGACCCGAACGCCGAGCTGGACGACCGTGAGCGCCGACTGCCGCAGGTCGCCGAGGGCGACGCGCTGTCCGCCGAGGAGATCACGGTCGACGGCCACGCCACCAAGCCGCCGGCCCGCTACACCGAGGCCAGCCTCGTCAAGGAGCTGGAAGAGCGCGAGATCGGCCGCCCCTCGACGTACGCGTCGATCATCGGCACGATCCTGGACCGCGGCTACGTCTTCAAGAAGGGGACGGCGCTCGTACCGTCGTTCCTCAGCTTCGCCGTGGTCAACCTGCTCGAGAAGCACTTCGGCCGGCTCGTCGACTACTCCTTCACCGCCAAGATGGAGGACGACCTCGACCGCATCGCGCGGGGCGAGGCCCAGGCCGTGCCGTGGCTGAAGCGGTTCTACTTCGGCGAGGGCGGCGCGGAGGGCACCTCCGGCGGCGCCGCCGACGCCGGGAACGGCGACGGCGACCACCTCGGCGGTCTGAAGGAGCTGGTGACCGACCTCGGCGCGATCGACGCCCGGGAGATCTCCTCCTTCCCGGTCGGCGACGGCATCATGCTGCGCGTCGGCCGCTACGGCCCGTACGTCGAGCGCGGTGAGAAGGACGCCGAGGGGCACCAGCGCGCCGACGTCCCCGAGGACCTCGCCCCGGACGAGCTGACCGTCGCGTACGCCGAGGAGCTGCTGGCCAAGCCCAGCGGCGACTTCGAGCTGGGCGTCGACCCGGTCAGCGGCAACCAGATCGTCGCCAAGGACGGCCGGTACGGCCCGTACGTCACCGAGATCCTGCCCGAGGACACCCCGAAGACCGGCAAGAACGCGGTGAAGCCGCGGACCGCCTCGCTCTTCAAGTCCATGGCGCTGGACACGGTGACGCTGGAGGACGCGCTCAAGCTGATGTCCCTGCCGCGCGTGGTGGGCACCGACGCCGAGGGCGTCGAGATCACGGCGCAGAACGGCCGCTACGGTCCGTACCTGAAGAAGGGCACGGACTCGCGCTCGCTGACGGACGAGGAGCAGCTCTTCACGATCACGCTGGAGGAGGCGCTCGCGATCTACGCGCAGCCCAAGCAGCGTGGCCGGGCGGCGGCCAAGCCGCCGCTGAAGGAGCTCGGCGTCGACCCGGTCAGCGAGAAGCCGGTGGTCGTCAAGGACGGCCGCTTCGGCCCGTACGTGACCGACGGCGAGACGAACGCGACCCTGCGGACCGGCGACAGCGTCGAGGACATCACGCCGGAGCGCGGCTTCGAGCTGCTCGCCGAGAAGCGGGCCAAGGCGCCGGCGAAGAAGACGGCCAAGAAGGCGCCCGCGAAGAAGGCGGCCGCCAAGAAGGCGACGCCGGCGAAGAAGACGGCGGCCAAGAAGACCGCCGCCAAGAAGACGACGACGGCCAAGACCGCCACGGCGAAGAAGACCGCCACGAAGAAGGCCGCCGCGGCGAAGCCGGAGTAGCGGGAGTAGTCCCTGGCAGCCAGGGCAGACGGGGCGGAGGCCGATGGCCTCCGCCCCCGACGTTTGTTCGGGCGAGGCCACAGGGAGTGAAAGGGTCCGGATAGGGTGGACGGATGACGCGAGCAGAGCAGCCAGACTCCGACGTCGCGCTTGTCGCAGACTCCAAGGAGCGTGCCGTACGGGCGCTTTTGCGCCACCAACCGTTGCGACGACTGTGGAGCGCGCAGGTCGTCGGCGGCACGGGAGACGCTCTCGCCCTGCTCGTCCTCGTGCTCCTCGGACTGCAGGCGGCCGTCTCCGAGGGAGCGCTCGGGGGCGGATACCGGGGGGCCGCGTTCGCCGTCGCCGCCGTGATCGGCGTCCGGCTCCTCGCCTCGGTGCTCTTCGGCGCCGTCCTCCTCGGCCCCCTCACCACGCTGACCGGGCCGGGCGGCGCGCTCGACCGGCGCTGGACCATGATCGGCGCCGACGGGCTGCGGATCACGCTCCTCGTGATCGCGCCCCTGTGGATCGACTGGGTGCCGAACAAGGCCCTGGGATTCCTGCTCGGCACCGTCTTCCTCACCGGCGCCGCCGAGCGGCTGTGGACCGTCGCCAAGGACGGCGCGGCCCCCGCGCTGCTGCCCGCCCCGCCGCCGGAGGGCGCCTCCGTGCGGCCCCTGCCGGACCACCTCGACGCGCTGCGCAGGCTGTCGCTGCGGACGGGATTCCTCGCGGTCCCGGCCGCCGCCGCCGCGCTTCTCGTCGCCACCCTCGTCGGCAACCTGCTCGGCACGGGCGTCGACTGGTTCACCGCGCACCAGGCGGCCCTCGGCGCGTACGTCGCCGCCGGACTGTTCGCCGCCTCGCTCTCCGTGCTGTACGCCGTCGAGCTGCCGGGCGGGCAGACGCCCAGGCCCCGCTCGCCGCTGGAGGGCCTGCGCAGGCCGGCCGCGGAGAAGGGCCGCACGGGCGCCGTCCCGCTGCTCGTCCTCGCCTGCGCCACCGTCGCCGGAGCCATCGCCGCCGCCGCGGCGGTCGCCGTCCTGCACGCGTACGACCTCGGCGGCGGCCCGGTCGCCTTCGCGCTGCTGGTCCTCGCCCTGAGCGGGGCCACCGGGGTCGGCATCCGGACGGCCGGGTCCGTCCTTCCCGCCTTCTCCCGCCGCCGGCTCCTCGCCCTCGCGATCACCGTCACCGGTATCGCGCTGCTCGCGATGGGCCTCGTGCCGGACACGGCCACCGTCCTCCTCCTCGCCGTACTCGCCGGGTACGCGGCAGGTGTCGCCGCCAACACCGGCCACACCCTCATCGACCAGGAGACCGAGGAGGCGCGGCGCCCCCGCGTCACCGCCCACCTCCAGGCCGTCGCCCGGGTCGCGATGGCCGTCGGCGCGCTCGGCGCCCCGCTGCTCGCCGCGGCCATCGGGGAGCACCACCTCGCCTCCGGCCGCTTCGTCTTCGCGCACGGCGGCGCCGCCTTCACGCTCATGCTGGTCGGCGCGCTGCTGCTGCCCGTCGCCGCGCTCGTCCTCGCCAAGACCGACGACCGGGCCGGCGTACCGCTGCGCCGCGATCTGCGCGACGCGCTGCGCGGCGCCGATCCCGCCCAGGCGCCCGCGCCGACCGGCTTCTTCATCGCCCTGGAGGGCGGCGACGGCGCCGGCAAGTCCACCCAGGCCGAAGCCCTCGCGGAGTGGATCCGCGCCAAGGGCCACGAGGTCGTCGTCACCCGCGAGCCGGGCGCGACACCGATCGGCAAGCGGCTGCGCTCGATCCTGCTCGACGTCTCCTCTGCCGGGCTGTCGAACCGCGCCGAGGCGCTGCTGTACGCCGCCGACCGCGCCGAGCACGTGGACTCGCTGGTCAAGCCCGCTCTGGAGCGGGGCGCGGTGGTGATCTCCGACCGGTACATCGACTCGTCCGTGGCCTACCAGGGCGCCGGACGCGACCTCTCGCCGACCGAGATCGCCCGGATCAACCGCTGGGCCACGGGCGGGCTCGTCCCGCATCTGACCGTGCTGCTCGACGTCGCGCCGGAGACCGCGCGGGAACGCTTCACCGAGGCGCCGGACCGGCTGGAGTCGGAGCCGCCGGAGTTCCACGCGCGCGTGCGGGCCGGTTTCCTGGCCCTGGCCGCCGGTGACCCCGGCCGCTACCTCGTCGTCGACGCCGGCCAGGAGCCGGAGGCCGTCACCACCGTCGTACGCCACCGGCTCGACCGGATGCTGCCGCTGTCCGAGGCCGAGGTGAAGGCCCAGGAGGAGGCGCGCCGCAAGGCCGAGGAGGAGGCCAGGCGCCGGGCCGAGGAGGAGGCCGCCCGCAAGGCGGAGGAGGAGCGGCTGGAGCGCGAGCGCCAGGAGCAGCTCGCCAAGCTCCGTGCCGAGGAGGAGGAGCGCAAGCGCCAGGAGGAGGAAGAGGCGCGGCGCCGCGAGGCCGAACGGCAGGCGGAGGAGGCGCGCCGGCGGGCCGAGGAGGCCCGGCTGGCCGCCGAGGAGGAGCGCAAGCGGCGCGAGGCCGAGGAGAAGGCCCGCCGCGCGGAGCAGGAACGGCTCCGCAAGCAGGCCGAGGAAGAGGCCCGGCTGCGCGCGGAGGCGGAAGAGCGCCGCCGCGAGAAGCAGCGCAAGGCCGAGGAGGCCCTGCTGCGGGCGGAGGAGGCCCGGCGTCTGGCCGAGGCCGCCGCGGCGAGGGCCGCCGAGGAATCGGCGCGCAAGGCCGCGGCGGAAGCCGCGGAGAAGACGGCCAGGGAGGCCGCGGAGGCGAAGGCCGCCGCGCAGGCCGCGGCCGCGGCGAAGGCCGCCGAGGCCAGGCGGGCCGCCGAGGCGGAGAAGGCCGAGGCGGCTGCCCGGGCCGCGAGGACGGCCACGACGGAGATGGCGGCGAACGAGATCACCGTCCCGACGCCGATCGTCAGGCCCGCGCCGGAGGCCGGTTCGGCGTCCGGTGCGCAGGCTGGTCCGGCGTCGGGTGCGCAGGCTGGTCCGGCGTCGGGGCCGACGTCCGGGTCGCAGGCCGGTTCGGCGTCCGGGCCGACGTCCGGTTCGGCCGCCGGCGCGGAGTCTCGCTCGGAGTCCGGTGCGGCGTCCGACGAGGTGACGCAGGTCGTTCCGATCGTGTCGCCGAACGAGGTCACGGTCCCCACCCCCATCGTCCGGCCCGGCGATCAGCCGGACGAGCGGCCGGGAGCCCGTCCCGAGGAGGAGACCTCGGTCCTTCCCCCGGTGCGCGACGCCGAGGAGACCACGGTGCTGCGCCGCGTGCAGGCCGGCGACGAGACCGCGGTGCTGCCGCCCGTACGGGACGCCAGCCCGGCCGACCGGGTGCCGCCGGGCATCTTCCGGGACGAGCGGCCCAGCACCGGGGCCGAGGCCGCGAACTCCAACGACCGCACGCGTGAGCTGCCCCAGCTCGACGAGCAGGGCCGTCCCAAGCGACGATCCGACTGGGCCGAGGAGACCCCGCTCGACGACCTGCCGACGCTGGCGGACGAACTGCTCGGCCCACACGACGACGAGGACGACGGCCGGCGCCGCCGGCGCTGATCCCTCACCACCACGACAACGGGTCGCGGGCCTCTGCCCGCGGCCCGTTGTCGTCGGTTGTCGGAGGTGCCCCCCACAATGGAGGGCGTACCTGAGGAGGGGCAGACATGGCCGTATGGGACGACCTCGTCGGACAGGCGCGGGTCGAGGAGCAGCTCGCCGCCGCGGCGCGGGACGC
Source organism: Streptomyces sp. NPDC029139 (assembly GCF_055564335.1). NCBI lineage: Bacteria > Bacillati > Actinomycetota > Actinomycetes > Kitasatosporales > Streptomycetaceae > Streptomyces > Streptomyces sp. NPDC029139. The sequence goes on from NZ_JBVHWN010000004.1 coordinate 520,256, forward strand.
CGACGCGCTCGTGACCTCCCACGCGGCCGGCGGGCCCGACCCCGACACGTCCAAGATGACCCACGCCTGGCTGTTCACCGGCCCCCCGGGATCCGGCCGGGCGACCGCGGCGCGCGCCTTCGCGGCGGCGCTGCAGTGCGTGAGCCCGGACCGGGCGCTGGGCGGGGCGCCGGGATGCGGCTTCTGCGACGGTTGCCACACGGCGCTGGTCGGGACGCACGCCGACGTGGAGGTCGTCCGCACGGACCTGCTCTCCATCGGTGTGAAGGAGACCCGCGAGCTCGTCCGGCGGGCCCAGCTCTCGCCCGCCGGCGGACGCTGGCAGGTGATCGTCCTGGAGGACGCCGACCGGCTCACCGAGGGCGCGGGGAACGTGATCCTGAAGGCCGTCGAGGAGCCCGCGCCGCGCACGGTGTGGCTGCTCTGCGCGCCGTCCCTGGAGGACGTGCTGCCCACCATCCGCTCCCGCTGCCGCCACCTCACCCTGCGGACGCCCTCGGTGGACGCGGTCGCCGACGTGCTCGTGCGCCGCGACGGCATCGAGCCCCAGGTGGCCGCGGCGGCCGCCCGGGCCACCCAGGGACACATCGACCACGCCCGACGGCTGGCGACCGACGAGCGGGCCAGGGCCCGCCGGGCCGTCGTCATGAAGCTCCCGCTGCGGGTCGCGGACATCGGCGGCTGCCTCAAGGCGGCCCAGGAGCTGGTCGACGCGGCCGGCGAGGACGCCAAGCAGGTCGCCGAGGAGGTCGACACCAAGGAGACCGAGGAGCTGAAGACCGCGCTCGGCGGCGGCCAGGGCGGGCGGATGCCGCGCGGCACGGCGGGGGCGATGAAGGAGCTGGAGGAGCGGCAGAAGCGCCGGAAGACCCGTACGCAGCGCGACAGCCTGGACCTCGCACTCACCGACCTCACCGGCTTCTACCGCGATGTGCTGACCCTCCAGCTCGGCGCGCGCACGCCGATCGCCAACGAGGACGTGCGGGACGCCGTGGAGCGGATCGCCCGCGACACCGCGCCGGAGCGGACGCTGCGCCGGATAGAGGCGGTGCTCGCCTGCCGGGAGGCGCTGGACCGCAACGTGGCGCCGCTGCTGGCGGTCGAGGCCATGACGATGGCGCTGCGCGACTGAGGCGGGTCGGCGGGTGCGAGAGGAACGGCCGATTGGACACCGTCCGTACTCGTACGGATACGCTCCGGGAATGGATTCCAGGCGTTTGCTCCGCATGTCCGCCACGGCCCTCGCGGCCGCCGGACTGATCCTCTCCGGCTGCACGGGCGGAAGCGACGCCGCCGCCCCCGCCGGGCCGTCCTCCGCGCACTCGCCCGCGACGCCCGATCCCGCCCTGCGAAGCCACTACGGGCAGAAGCTCGCCTGGCGCGACTGCGGCGTGCCGAAGTTCCAGTGCGCCACCCTCCGCGTACCGCTCGACTACGCGCGCCCGGCGGCCGGGGACATCTCACTGGCCGTCTCCCGGGTCGCGGCCACCGGCCCCGGCAGGCGCATCGGCTCGCTGCTGGTCAACCCGGGCGGCCCCGGCGGCTCCGCCGTCGGCTACCTCCAGGGGTACGCGGGCATCGGCTACCCCGCACCCGTCCGCGCCCGCTACGACATGATCGCCGTCGACCCGCGCGGGGTGGCCCGCAGCGAGTCCGTGCAGTGCCTGACGGGCCCGCAGATGGACGCGCACACGCAGGTCGACCAGACCCCCGACGACGCCACCGAGATCCGCGGCCTGGAAGCGTCCTTCAAGGGGTTCGCGACGGGGTGCGAGCAGCGCTCCGGCAAGGTCCTGCCGCACGTCTCCACGGTCGAGACGGCCCGGGACATGGACATCCTGCGGGCGGTGCTCGGCGACGAGAAGCTGCACTACGTCGGCGCCTCGTACGGCACCTTCCTCGGCGCCACCTACGCCGAGCTGTTCCCCTCCCGCGTCGGCCGGCTGGTCCTGGACGGGGCGATGGACCCGTCGCTGCCCGCGATCGACCTCAACCGCGACCAGACCGCCGGCTTCGAGACCGCCTTCCGGGCGTTCGCCGCCGACTGCGTCGAGAAGCCGGACTGCCCGCTCGGCACCGAGTCCGTCGCCGCGGCCGGGGACAACCTGAAGCGCTTCTTCCGTGACGTCGACGCCCGGCCCGTCCCGACGGGCGAGAGCCGTGCGCTGGGGGAGTCCCTGGCGACGACCGGCGTGATCGCCGCGATGTACGACGAGGGGGCCTGGCCGCAGCTGCGCGAGGCGCTTACCCGGGCGATCGGCGGCGAGGGCTCGGGCCTGCTCGCCCTGGCGGACAGCTACTACGAGCGGGAGCCGGACGGCTCCTACGCGAACCTGATGTTCGCCAACGCGGCCGTGAACTGCCTGGACCTCCCGGCCGCCTTCGGCGGCCCGGCGGACGCCGAGAAGGCGGTGCCGTCCTTCGAGAAGGCGTCCCCCGTCTTCGGCGAGGGCCTGGCGTGGGCGGCCCTGAACTGCACCTACTGGCCGACCCCGGCGACCGGCCGCCCGCACCGCATCACCGCCGAGGGCGCCGCCCCGATCGTCGTGGTCGGCACCACCCGCGACCCGGCGACCCCCTACAAGTGGGCCGAGTCCCTCGCGGACCAGCTGTCCTCCGGAAACCTGCTGACCTACGAGGGCGACGGCCACACGGCGTACGGCCGCGGCAGCGACTGCGTCGACACCGCGATCAACGCGTACCTCCTGGAGGGCACGGTCCCGAAGGACGGCAAGCGCTGCACGTGAGGGGTGGCGCGGGCCACGCGGAGGGTGGTCGGGAGCACCCCCGGAAACTGTGTAGACTTGGCGAGGCCGCTGCACCCACCATGGGAACGCACGGCATGCCGCCTTAGCTCAGTTGGCCAGAGCAACGCACTCGTAATGCGTAGGTCTCGGGTTCGAATCCCGAAGGCGGCTCGGATCAGCCCCAGGACTCACTCGCCGTGACCTGGGGCTTTTTCATGCCCGGACGCGGCGCGGGCGGAGCGCGACGATCTTCGCGCCGTTCCGCGTGCCCCTTGCGTGCCCCTTGCGTGCCCATCCGTGCGGTGTGACCTCGGTCTCAACGCCTCCGTGGGCGGGGTGCCCTGGCGGCGGGCGGTCGCCGCTGCCAGGGCGTCATCTGCCGGTTCGCGGGCGCGGCGTCAGGTGGCCGGCTGGTCGCGTTCCTGCTGGGCCAGGAGGTAGCCCGCCTGGAAGCGGCTTTCGGCGCCCAGGGCCGCCATCACGTCCGCGACATGACGGCGGCAGCTGCGGACCGAGAGGCCGAGGCGGCGTGCGATCGCGGCGTCGGTCAGGCCCTCCGTGAGGAGGCGGACGATCGTCTGCTTCAGTTCGTCGGAGATGTCCATGATCGTCTGGCGGTCCCATTCCGTCTCGAACGGGAGCGCCTCCAGCCAGAGTCGTTCGTACGCGCCGACCATGAACGAGACCACGTGGGGTTCGCGGATCAGGACCGCCGCGTTCGGGTCGTCCGGGACGGGGATGACCGCCGTCGCGCGGTCGAAGACCAGCATCCGCATGAACTCGTCGTCCAGGGTGCGCACCTGGGCGCCGAGCTTGCCGACCCGTTCGACGTAGGCGCAGGTGCCCGAGGAGAAGCGGGCGGTGTGCTGGTAGAGGATCCGCATCCGGACGCCGCGGCGCAGGAGCTCCTCGTCGCGGGCGACCGCCTCCTCCAGGACCTCGGCCCGCCGGCCGCCGCCCGGCTGGGCCGTCATGACCTCGCTCTCGCACGTGCGGCCCAGTTCGGTGATGGCCTCCCGGACCGCCCGGAGGTCGGTGAGGACCTCGACGTACTCCGCCTGCCGCAGATGGGTCAGCCGCGCCAGGTGCGTCTCGTACAGCGGCATGAACGCCATCAACTGTTCGCGGGTGCGCTCCATGTGCAGGCGCCGGGCCCGCATCTCCCGCTCCAGCGGGCCCAGAGTGCGCTGCACCGCCTCGTCCGGCGGCACCGGCAGGACGCCGCGCTCCGGTGTGCGGCGCAGCAGGCCCATGTCGAGCAGGGCCGACACGGCGGACTCCACCCGGGCCAGCGGGAGTTCCAGCTCCTCGGCCAGGTCCGCGGGGTGTGCCGGGACGTCCGGATCGCGCCCCAGGACCGTCGCGTACACCCGGGTCGTCGGATCGTCCGGCGCGCGCCCGTCCGGCAGACCCTCCCCTGGGGACGCACCGCCGAGTCCGACCGCGAAGCCACCTCCAGGGCCGCCCGTGAGCCCCTCGGGCCGCTCGCTTCTGTCTGCTATCGCCACCTTTACCCCCGCTTGTGACAGCTTCCTGTTGCTGCCATGCAGCCTAATGAGCCATGCGGTCCGCCCGATAGTCATGCAATCCCGGATACGTTCATCTCACCGCCCACAAGGTCAAAGCTCACAGAGCTCGTGAAGCACGCGAGCCACGCACATCCCTTGAAAATCACCGGACTTACTCATCGGAAGAGAGAGCAGACGCCATGAAGCGGCGGATCCGCACCACCGTCCACGCCACCCTGATCACCGCCCTCGCGGGCCTGGCCACCGTCACCGGAACGCAGCTCGCCGGCAGCGGCGCCGGCACCGACGACACGGGGTGGGGTGCGTCGGTCGTCAGCGGAACCTACGACACCGGCTGGGGCGCTCCGGCCCCCGGCCCGGGCACCAACGACACCGGCTGGGGATGACCGTATGACGCTGCTCGACTGCACCCTGCGCACCAGCGGGCAGCTCACCGGCGGTACGCCGTCCCCGCAGCTGGTCGCCGACTACCTCGCGGTCTGCGCGCGGATCGGCATCGACGTGGTCGAGCTGGGGTCCGTGCACGATCCGGCCCGCCGGTCAGGGAGTCCGACGGGCCGCCCGGCAGGTGGTCCGGCGGGTGGCCTGACGGGTGGTCCGGCGGGTGGTCCGGCAGAAGGTCCGCTGCTCGAAGCCCTCCCCCCCGGCCTCGCTCCCGATCACTTTCCCGATCTCCTTCTCGTCGCTCCCACCCAGAGGTACGGGCCGCGGTTCGCCGTCCTGCTGGACGCCGCGGAACTGCCCCTGGGGGACGGTCCCGCCGCTGCGGCGGTCGACCGGATCACCGACCGGATCGCCGCCGTCCCCGTCCCCGTCGGCCTGGTGCGCGTCGCCGTCCGCTACGACGAGGTGGCCCGCACGGCCGCTCCGCTGGGCCGGTTGCGGGAAGCCGGGTTCGGCGTCTGTCTCCTCCTCACCGACATCGACCTCGCCTCCTACCCGGAGCTCGACCGCTGTCTCGCCGAGACGGCGGCGCTCGGCCCGCTCGACGCCGTCTTCCTCGTCGACTCGCTCGGCTCGCTCCGCCCGGAGCGGGTCATCGAACTCGTCCAGTCCATTCGTGCCGCCGTGCCCGCGCCCGTCGGCATCCACGCCCACGACAACCAGGGCTTCGCCCTGCACAACACCGTGGTGGCCCGCAGCGCCGGTGCCACCTGGCAGGACGCCGCCGTGCACGGGATCGGTCCGGGAGCGGGAGTCACCCGCACCGAGCAACTGCTCGCCCTGCTCGGGGCCGCACCCAGCGATCTCGGACCGCTCCTCGAACTGATCGCCACCCACTTCGCCCCCCTCAAGCGGCGGTACGGCTGGGACGCCGGGCCGCGCCAGGTCATGGCCGGCCTGGCCCGGATCCCGGTGGCGGCGGTACGAGGGCTCGGCACGGGCTGAGGAGAGGGGGCCGCCGCCCGAGCGGCCGGCTCCCGTCCGGCGCCCCTCCTGCCGAGCGCTTCCGTACCCGCCCGGTCCTTCCCTCGGCCTTCCCGCGGGCGGGCGTTCCGCCGCCCGTCCGAGGCCCGTCCGCAGTCCGTCACGCAGTCCGTCACGTGGTCCGTCCGTGGCCTGTCCGCAGTCCGTCACGTGGTCCGTCCGTGGCGCGCTTCGTCGCGCGCTTCGTCCCGTGCGCCCTCCGCCGTCGCCGACCGCCTCAGGAGCCCCGTATGCCCTTCACCGCACCCATCCTGCCCCCGGGAGAGCCGGCCGCCGCCGTCACCCCGTACGGCAGTGCCGCCCCCACCACCCCGCCGGCACGGCGGGTCCACCGCCAAGGAGAGGCCATGGCAGACCGCAGCCCGAACCGCTTCCGTATCGACCGGAGTTCCGCCGAGGAGGAGTTCGGTCTCGCCTGCCAGCGGCTGATCCCGTGGCCCGGCGGGGACAAGGAGCCGCCGGTCGGCGCCATGGCCTGCTTCCTGAAGCCGGGCGGTGACTCCGACCCCGACTGCCACAACCAGGACGAGGTCATGATCATCCTCGCCGGGACCGGCAGCGTGACCCTCGACGGCACGCTCGAACCGCCCTTCCGGGCGGGCGACATCGTCGTCCTGCCCCTCAACCAGGAGCACGTCGTCCACAACACGGGCGACGAGGAGCTCAGCTGGGTCTCCCTCTACTGGCCGCTGCGCGAGCCCGCCGTCCGTACCGCAACCGAGAACGAGGAGGTCGCCGCGTGAGCGCGACGCACTGGATCACCGCCACCCCGCCCACGCCCAACGGCGACCTGCACATCGGTCACCTGGCCGGCCCCTACCTCGCCGGTGACGTCCTGCGGCGCTACCTGGTGGCCGAAGGGACCGGCACCGTCCGCTACACCACCGGTCTCGACGACCACCAGAGCTACGTCCCCGTCCGCGGCCTCAACGACGGCGGGCGCAAGGGCGAGGAGGTCGCCGACGGCTACGGCGCCTCCATCGAATCCGTCTGGCGGCAGGCCGGCGCCGACTTCGACGCGATCGTCCGCCCGCGCCGTGACGTCGGATACACGGTGGCCGTGCAGGAGTTCTTCCAGCGGCTGTACGACGCCGGGCACATCGTCGCCCGTACGCGGCCGCTGCCGTACTGCACCGGGTGCGAGCGCTGGCTGTACGAGGCGTACCTCAAGGGCGACTGCCCGCACTGCGGCTCCGGCTCCAACGGCAACGCCTGCGAGCCATGCGGCCGCCCCAACGACTGCGCCGACCTGACCGACCCGGTCTGCACCGCCTGCGGCGCCACCCCCGAACTCCGCGACTGCGAACGGCTCTACTTCCCTCTCGCCCCCTTCGAGGACCAGCTCACCGCCTTCTGGGCGGAGGTCGACATGCCGCCGCACCTGCGGGCGCTCTGTGAGCGGATGCGGGCCGAGGGACTGCCGGAGATCGCCGTCAGCCACCCCTCCGAGTGGGGCGTGCCGGTACCGGTGGCGGGCTTCACCGACCAGCGGATCTACGTGTGGTTCGAGATGGCCCCCGGCTATCTGCTGGAGTGGACCGGCGCCGGGGAGACCGGCCCCGCGCCCGCGCCCGTGCAGTTCTTCGGCTTCGACAACGGCTACTTCCACGCCCTGCTGTTCCCCGCCGCGTTCCGCGCGTACGACGCCGGCATCGCGCTGCCGAGGGCCTTCGTGGTCAACGAGTTCTACCGGCTCGAAGGGCTGAAGTTCTCCACCAGCCGGCGCCACGCCATCTGGGCGCACGAGGAACTGGCCCGGACGAGCGCGGACGTCCTGCGCTACCACGTGCTGGCCGACCGGCCCAACGGCCGCCAGACCAGCTTCAGTCCGGCCGCCCTGGAGATCACCCGCGCCCGCCTCGCCGACCGGTGGGACGGCTGGCTCGGCCGGCTGTTCACCGCCGTCGCCGAGGGCGGGGGCGTGGTCCCGGAGGAGGCGCCGCGGGGAGCGGCCTGGGAGCGGCTGCGCGCCCGGCTGACGGAGACCGTCGGCCAGCTGCGGGAGGCGTACGGGGTCGAGGGGTACGACGCCCGGCGCGCGGTCGTGCTGCTCGACGAAGTCGTCTCGCTCGCCGAGGACTTCGGATACGTCCACGGCTTCGAGGCGGAGCGCCCGGGCGGCGCCCCGGCGTACCGCGCCGCGCTCGCCGCGCAGCTCGCGGTGGCCGCCGCGCTGTCGGCATGGGCCGCGCCGGTTCTGCCGTACGGCTCGGCCCGGCTGGCCGAACTCCTCGGCCTTCCGCCGGTACGGCCGGTGGACGCGGTGGCCCTGACGCCGCTGGTCCCGGGGGCGCCGATGGCCGCCTGGCCGGGGACGGTCTTCAGTGGCTGAGTCCACGGGGGGTGGGGCGGCCGGGACCACGGTGGGCGCGTCGGCCGAGAGGCACAGGGGCGCCGAGACCGCGGGCGCCAGGGCCGTTCCTGCCGAGACCGCGCGTGTCGGGTCCGTGGATGCCGAGTCCGAGCATGTCGGGTCCGTGAGTCCCGAGTCGGTGCGTGTCGGGTCCGTGGACGCCGAGGTTGCCGAGTTGCCGCGTGGTGCCGTCGTGGGGCCCTTCTCCGGGCCCCGGGCCGCCTGGGGCGAGCACCTGGAACGGGCCGCTGCCCTGCACGGGGCCGTCAACTGGGAGCTGTACGACGACCGGGGGGAGGCGGAGACGGCCCGGCAGATCGCCGAGGCCGTCGTCGCCGAGGGCCGGCACACGCTGGCGATCGGCCACTTCAACAGCGCCGGCGCGCGAGCCGCGCTCCCCGTCTACCGGGCGGGCGGTCTCCCCGTCCTGCTTCCGCTGGCCACGACACCGGACCTGCTCGCCGACAGCGCGGGCACGGTGCTGCGCTGGTGCCCGGACGACCGGGCCCAGGCGGCTGACCTGCTCGCCGCCGTCGGCGCGGCGGGCCACACCCGGATCGCCGTCACGCACGACGGGACGGTGTACGGGGAGGGCCTGGCCCGCCTCGTACGGGACGCCTGGCCCGTGGCGCGTCAGCCGGGGCCCGCCGCCGGTCCGCCTGCCGCTTCCCACGGCGGTCGGTTGCCGGCCGGGCCGGTGGTCTCGGACGGCAGCGGTCCGGCGACGGGCGCCCTGCCGGGCGTGGGCCCGTCGGCCGGCCTGCGCTCCGGGGGCGGTCCCGAGAGAGCCTCGGCGGCGGGCAGCGGCCCGGACATCCTCTCCGGTCCGGGAAGCGACGCCGCAGCCCTGGCGTCCCTGACCGCGCTCGTCGTGTGCGGAACGCACGGCGGGGCGGCGCGGGCCGCGCGGGAATGGCGGAAGGCCGGCTTCGACGGGGAGTTGTACTTCACCGACGACTGCGCGGTGGACGAGTTCTCCGAGCTCCTCGGGGACGCGCACCGGGGCGCCGCCCGGGTGGCCCGGATGCGCGGAGGGCCGGAGGCCCACGTCACGGCCGCCTTCGCCGCGGCCACCCAGGCCCTCACGGAGGACCCGGAGCGGACGGGGCGGATCCTGCTCGCCGCCGTACGCGCCCATGCCGACCGGGGGTTCACCGCGGTCGGCGAGCCGGAGAAGGGCAGCGTGGGCTGGGACTTCGTCCCCGTCCCGGAGCCCGTCCCGGAGCCCGTACCGGAGCCCGTCCCGACGCCTGCGGCCGCCCCGGTTCCGTCGGCCGCGCCGTCGACGGGCGGCGGTCACCGCGGGCGGGCCTACGACGTGATCGTCGTCGGGGCCGGAGTCGTCGGGGCCGCGACCGCCGCCGTACTCGCCCGGCAGGGCGCGCGGGTGGCGCTCGTCGCGCCGATGGACGGACGCCGGGACCACGCGACCGCCTGGTCCGGTGGGCTCGTACGGGCCTTCGAGGCCGACCCGTATCTGCGGGGGCTCGCCCTCCGCAGCCACCAACTGGCCTGGGGTCCCGCCGCCCATGTGCCCGGACCGTACGGCTTCGTGCCGACCGGGTCGCTCGTGCTGTGCGGCGACGCGGACCTGGAGCAGGCCGAGAAGGGAGTCGCCGAGCTCAACGGCTCGGGGGTGCCGGCGGAGTTGCTGGCGCCGGGGGTGATCCGGGAGCGGTTCCCCGGGCTGTCGGTCGACGGGGTGACCGCGGCCGTGTGGGAGCCGGAGGGCGGCTACGCCGATCCGCCGCGCACGGCCCGCGTCTACCGTGACCGGGCGCTGGCCCACGGCGCCCGGCTGCTGCCCGCCCGGGTGCGGGAGCTGGTCGCGCCGCCCGGGGCGGACCGGGTGCGCGTCCTGCTGGAGCCCGGCGGGCCCGTGGAGGCCCTGGCCGTCGTCCTGGCGGCCGGCAGTGGCAGCGGGGCGATCGCCGGACACCGCTTGAGCGGCGCGGACGCCGGGCGGACGAAGAGCATTCGGTACGGCTTCTTCCACCATCCCGACACGGCCGGGCTGCCGACCGTCGTCGACATGGTGACCGGCGTCTGGGGGCGGCCCCAGGTCACCGGGGAGGCGGCCGGCGGCTACATGGCGGGGCGACCGGTCGACGAGTGGGACGTACCCGCCGGCGGCGACGACACGCTCACCGACGAGCACGTGGCGTACATCCGCCAAGGCGCGGCCGAGCGCTGGCCCTGGCTCGCTGACCCGGCGACCCGCTTTCTGGGCGGCCGGCAGGGAGTGGACCTGTACACCCCGCACTCCCTGCCCCACCTCGGGAGGGAGCGGTCCGGCAGCCGCATCGTGCTCGCCACCGGCTGGTCGGGCGCCGGCTTCAAGACGGCCCCGGCGGCCGCCGAACTGGCGGCGGCGGAAGCCCTGGACGTCCTGACGGGCGCCTGACATCGGGGGGCGGCGGGCGGCCTCTCGCCCGGGCGCTTCTCGCCCGGGCGGGCTGGGCCTGTTGGGCGGCTGGGCCTGTGGGTCGGCAGCTTGGCCCGCCGGTCCCTCGCCGGCCCCGCCGGCTCGTCGGGCCACCGCCCCTCGCCAGCCCTCCCGCCCCCCGCCCCCACCCGCCCCCCTCAACCCCCACCGGAGGTGACACCCATGACGGATCTCATGTCCCGCCCCGCGTCCGACGACGCGAAGGTGCCCGTACGACTCGGAGTCCGGGCGCTGGTCGTGTTCTACGTCAGCAGTCTCGTCGGGACCGGCATCCTGCTGGTGCCCGGGCTGACCGAGCGGCAGGCCGGTCCGGCCTCCGTGCTGGCGTGGCTGGCGCTCGCCGTCTGCTCCTACCCGTTCGCCCGGTTCTTCGCGGAGATGTCCGCCTGGCGGCCCGACGCCGCCGGTCTCGCCGCGATGGTGACCGCCGGGCTCGGGCGGCGACCCGGACGGGCCGCCGCGCTGCTGCTCGTCGCCACGTACGTCATCGGCAACCCCGTCATGGGCATCGTCTCCGCCCGCTGCCTGCTCGGACTGATCGGGCAGCCCGACGGACCCGTCTACCCGATCGCCATGGGCTTCATGGCCCTCTCCGCCGCGTTCACCCTGCTCGGCCTCACCGCCGGCGCCCGGGTCCAGGCAGCCTCCCTGGTCGTGCTGCTGCTCGGGCTCGGCGGGGCCGTGGCGCTCGCCGCGCCGCGGTTCGACGCGGGGGAGTACACCCCCTTCCTCACCCAGGGCTGGGGCGGCGTCGGCATCGCCGTCGTCACCGCGTTCTTCTCCTTCCTCGGCTGGGAGAACGTCTCCACCCTCGCCGAGCAGGTCGACGACCCGGCCCGCAGCTACCGTCGCGCCATCCGCTGGGCCGTCCCCATCGTGGGGCTGCTCTACGCCGCCGTCACCGCCGCCTACCTGGCCGTGCCCGGCGACGAACCCGTGGTCATCACCGCGCTGCTGGGCGCCTCCCTCGGCGAGACCGGCGCCGTCGTCGGCGATCTGCTCGCCCTCGGCCTCGCGGTCGTCGCCACGAACGCCTGGGTCCTCGGCGCCACCCGCGTCGTCCGGGCCGCCGCCCGCGACCGCATCCTGCCGCACGCGCTGGCCGACCGCCCGGTGCCCGCCACCGTCGTCCTGACGCTCGCCTACACGGCCGTCCTCGGCGGCCTGACCCTCACCGGCACCGGTGAGGAGCTCGTCCTCATCGTCACCAGCAGCGCGTTCCTGCTGCTGTACGTGGCGGCTGCCGCCGCCGCCCTCCGGGCCCGCGGCACCGGGCGCGCCCTGCGCACCACCGCCGTCGTGACCCTGGTGATCGCCGCCGTCTTCCTCTCCTTCGCCGGTACCGGCCTGCTGTTCGCCCTGCTCCTCGCCGCCGGCTGCGCCGCCGTCACCGCCACCCGTTCCGCCTCCCGCCCCGTCTGACGTACCGCCCGACCCGCTCCACCAGACCCGCCGACCGAAAGGTTCTGCCATGAACGAGACCACTCCCGTCTACGACGTCGTCGGCGTCGGTTTCGGCCCCGCCAACCTCGCCCTCGCCATCGCCATCGAGGAGTACAACGAGCAGGCCGCGCCCGACGAGAAGCTCACCGCCGTCTTCCTGGAGAAGCAGCCGTCCTTCGGCTGGCACCGCGGCATGCTGATCCCTGACGCCACCATGCAGGTCTCGTTCCTCAAGGACCTGGCCACGATGCGCAATCCGCGCAGTCGCTTCGGCTTCGTGCCGTACCTCCACGACCGCGGCCGACTGGTCGACTTCATCAACCACAAGGTGCTGTTCCCGACCCGCGAGGAGTTCCACGACTATCTGCAGTGGGCCGCCAACGGCGTGGACCACATGGTCCGGTACGGCCTCGAGGTCACCGCCATCCGCTCCACCGCCCAGGCCGGCCCGGTCGTCGAGGTCGACGTCACCGCGCTCGGGGACGCCGAGGCGGTCACCTACCGGGCCCGTAACCTCGTCCTCGGCACCGGCCTCGTCCCCCGGCTGCCCGAGGGCGTCGAGTCCTCCGAACGCCTCTGGCACAGCAGCGAGTTCCTGCACCGGCTCGCCGCGCTGCCCACGCGGACCCCGCGCCGCTTCGTCGTCGCCGGCGCCGGCCAGAGCGCCGCCGAGATCGCCGACCATCTGCACCGTACGTACGAGAACGCCGAGGTCGTCGCCATCCACACGCGCTACGGCTACAGCCCGGCCGACGACAGCCCGTACGCGAACCGCATCTTCGACCCGGAGGCCGTCGACCTCTACCACGGCGCCGACCCGGAGGTCCGCCGCAAGCTGATGGCCTACCACCGCAACACCAACTACGGCGTGGTGGACATGGACCTGATCGAGGAGCTCTACCGCCGCTCCTACCAGGAGAAGGTCCGCGGCGAGCGGCGGCTGCGCATCATGGGCGCCTCGCAGCTCACGTCGGTCGAGGCGGACGCCGACGAGGTCCGGGTGCGGGTACGCAACCTGGCGACCGGTGAGACCGAGGCGCTCACCGCCGACGCGGTCGTCTACGCGACCGGTTACACCGAACCCGACCCGGCCCGCCTGCTCGGCGAACTCGACGCGGCCTGCGAGCGCGACGAGGACGGCCGGCTGCGGGTGCACCGCGACTACCGGGTGCACACCGCACCGGAAGTGGAGGCCGCCGTCTACCTGATGGGCGGCACCGAGCACAGCCACGGCATCACGGCGAACCTGCTGTCGATGGCCGCCGTGCGGGCGGGCGAGATCTGCGACTCGCTGGCGGCCCGTCGCCGTTCCGACAGGCGGGCACCGGTGGCGGCGCGCGGCTGAAGCCCGTAGAACCCCAGAAGCACGGCAGCCCACGGCAGCACGGCAGCACGGCAGCACGGCAGCACGTCGGTACGTACGACCCCCAGAAGAGGACACCATGAGCACCGCCGCCGAACAGGTACCCGCACCGGACGAACTGGCCCCCACCGAGCGCACCCGGCTGCGCCGGATGCGCCACAAGGGCAGCCACCGGCGCGCCGATCTGGAGGCGGTGCTCGCCGCCGGCTTCCTCTGCCACCTCGGTGTCACCGTCGACGGCACCACGATGGTGGTGCCCACCGCGTACGGCACCGACGGCGACCAGCTCTATCTGCACGGCTCGGTCGCCAGCCGCAGCCTGGTCCAGGCTCCCGACGCGACCGTCTGCGTCACGGTCACGCACGTCGACGGCCTGGTGCTCGCCCGCTCCGTCTTCGAGCACGGCGTCAACTACCGGTGCGCGATGATCTACGGCGTGCCGCGTGCGGTGACCGACCCGGAGGAGAAGCTGCGGGGGCTGCGGGCGCTCACGGAGCAGTGCGCGCCGGGGCAGTGGGAGTACGCCCGGCAGCCCAGCCGCAAGGAGCTCGCGGCGACCGCGGTGGTGGCGCTCGACCTCGTCGAGGCATCGGTGAAGATCGCCGTCGGTCCGCCGGACGACGGTGACGGGCCGGACGCGGAACTGGGGCTGTGGGCCGGGGTGCTGCCGGTCGTCACGACGTTCGGGGAGCCGGTCGCCGACCCCGTTCTGCCGGCCGGGATCGAGCCGCCCGCGCACATCACCTCGCGCGCGGGCCGCGTCCTGACCGGGGAACAGGTGCGGGCATGACGCGTACCACCGACGCCGCGGCGAGCACCGGCGGGACCGGGGGCGCCGGCGCCGGCGCGCGCACCAACGCCTCCGCCCGGGCCGCCGACCGTGCCCATGTCTTCCACTCGTGGTCCGCGCAGGCGCAGATCGATCCGCTGCCCGTGGCCGGGGCCTCCGGCGCGTACTTCTGGGACCACGAGGGCAACCGCTACCTCGACTTCTCCTCCCAGCTCGTCTACACCAACATCGGCCACCAGCACCCACGCGTCGTCGCCGCGATCCAGGAGCAGGCGGGGCGGTTGTGCACCGTCGCCCCGAGCTTCGCCGTCGACGTCCGCTCGGAGGCGGCCCGGCTGATCGCCGAGCACACGCCCGGTGATCTGGACCGGATCTTCTTCACCACGGGCGGCGCGGAGGCCATCGAGCACGCGGTACGGATGGCCCGGCTGCACACCGGCCGCCCCAAGGTCCTCTCCGCGTACCGCTCGTACCACGGCGCCACCTCCACCGCGATGCATCTGACCGGTGACCCGCGCCGCTGGCCCTCGGACACGGGGGCCGCCGGGGTGGTCCACTTCTGGGGCCCGTACGCCTACCGGTCCTCCTTCCACGCCGCGGACGAGCGGCAGGAGTGCGAGCGGGCCCTGCGCCACCTGGAGGAGACGATCGTCGGCGAGGGGCCCGGCACGATCGCGGCGGTCCTGCTCGAGTCGGTGGTCGGTACGGCGGGGGTGCTCGTGCCGCCCGACGGCTATCTCGCCGGGGTGAGGGAGCTGTGCGACCGGTACGGCATCGTCTTCGTCCTGGACGAGGTGATGGCCGGCTTCGGGCGTACGGGGCGCTGGTTCGCGGCCGACCACTGGGGCGTGGTCCCGGACCTCCTCACCTTCGCCAAGGGGGTCAACTCCGGCTACGTACCGCTGGGTGGGGTCGCGATCGGCGAGAAGATCGCCGCGACCTTCGCCGACCGTCCGTACCCCGGCGGCCTCACCTACTCCGGGCATCCGCTGGCCTGCGCTGCGGCGGTGGCCACCATCGAGACGATGCGCGCCGAGCGGGTCGTCGAGCACGCCGCCGACCTCGGGGCGCGGGTTCTCGGCCCCGGGCTGCGCGAACTCGCCGCCCGGCACCGCAGCGTGGGCGAGGTCCGGGGGCTGGGCGCCTTCTGGGCCCTGGAGCTGGTCGCCGACCGCACCACGCGCGAGCCGCTCGTCCCCTACGCGGCCACCGGCGAGGCGGCCGCGCCGATGGCCCGGGTCGCCGCGGCGTGCAAGGCGCGCGGCCTGTGGCCCTTCGTCCACATGAACCGCATCCATGTCGCCCCGCCCTGCAACCTGACGGAGGCGGAGGCGAAGGAGGGGCTGGCGATCCTGGACGAGGCGCTGGAGGTCGCTGACGCGGAGACGCGGTGATTCGGAGGCTGTCGTTGTCGTGTTGCTTCAGCGTCGGTGAAGACGGGCCCGGTCTCCTCGGCGGCTCGGCCGCTCGGCCGCCGGTGGACGAGAAGGTGAAGGTCGCGGGCGCGGCCTCTTCCTGACCGGCCCTCGGCCACCTGACCGGCCCTCGGCCACCTGGGCCGCCCGTGGTGGGCGGGGCGGCCTCACTCCGGCAGGATCCGGACGTCCAAGCGGTCGAGGCGGGCCGGGTCCGTCAGGAGGTCGAGAGACGTGACGCGGCCGTCGAGAACCGTGAAGGCGACCACCGACCCGGGCGTGCCCGCCGGCGCCCACACCAGGCCGGCCGCTCCGTCCACCAGTGCCATCCGCGCCGTGCCGGCCCGGCCGGCGAAGTGCTCCGCCACCGCCGGTGCGCCGTGCGCGGTGCGCGACCCGTTCCGTACCGTCTGCGTGTCCGCCCGCAGCACCACATCGGTGTCGAGGAGCGGGAGCAGTGCGCCGATGTCGCCGCTCCGCGCGGCGGCGAGGAAGGCGGCGACGACCTCGCGCTGGCGCGGCAGGTCCGGTTCCGGCATCTCCTCCGTGCCCTCCACGCGCCGCCTCGCCCGGGTCGCCAGCTGCCGGGCGCCGGCGGGCGTGCGCTCCACGAGCGGCGCGATCTCCTCGAAGGGGATCGCGAACAGGTCGTGGAGCACGTAGGCCAGCCGCTCGGCCGGCGTCAGCGTGTCCAGGGCCGCGAGCGGCGCCGCTCCGGCGGGGTCGGCGAGCAGCGCCCGCTCCCCGGCATCGGTGACGTGCTCGGGCCGGTGCGGCCGCCCGGGCTCGTCCTCGGGCCGTGCCTCGCCCGAGCGGAGCATGTCCAGACAGACCTCGGCGACCGCCGTGATCGCCGGGTCCGCCGGACCGACGCCGAGGTCCAGGGAGCCGGAGCGGCTCAGCCGTAGCCGCGCCTCGCGGACGGCCTCGTCCGCCTCGGCGAACGAGCCGAGCATCCGGTACGCGACCGCCCGCGGCTCGGGCCCGGGCTCGTCGAAGCGGTTCACCGTGTGATCGACCACCCTGGGGCGGCGGTCAGTCGCCGTGCCCTGTTCCACCGCTGCCGAAGCCGCCGCTGGAGATACCACCCCACTTGCGCTTCTCCTCGCTCGGAGGCTCCGGCGAGGTCTCGGTGCCCGCCGTGCCGCCGTCCTTCAGCTGGTACGGCATGAGCCGGTGCTCACCGTCGGTCTGCGGCATCTCGGCGGGCCTGCGGTATTCGGACGTCTCGCCGGGCAGCCCGCCCTCGGGCCGGTGCGGATGCTCCTCGGGTTTGGGTGTCGGGGACTCCTTGTCCCTGACCCGCATGCCGAGCACGAACGCGCCGATCAGTACGGCGACCACGACCAGGCCGCCGAGGACCTGGGCCAGCCCCGACTGCCAGATTCCGGCTGCCGTGGTGACCCCTGCGGAATCGATGAGGAAAGCGTTCATGTCCTACGGGTACCCACTCTGGGTGGGTATGGGACATTTTGCTTGCTGCAGTCGTGTGAAACATCGTCGCGCGGGCCATCCCCGGAGGAGTGGCCGTTCACCTCCGTCACTCTCCGTCCTCGCGCGTCACTTCGCGTCCGCGTACCGCTCCACCGTCGCCACCGTGAACGGGAAACGCACCGGCGTCTGTCCGAACGCGATCCGCCCGGCCTCGTCCCCGGCCGCGCGGATCGCCTCCGTGACCGCCTCCGCCTCCTCGGCCGGGCAGTGCACGATCACCTCGTCGTGCTGGAAGAAGACCAGCTCGGCCCGCATCCCCGCGGTGGCGCGGCGCAGCGCGGCGAGCATCAGGAGCGCCCAGTCCGCGGCACTGCCCTGCACCACGAAGTTACGGGTGAACCGGCCGCGCGCCCGCGCGTTGCTGGAGGAGTGGCCGGGGGTGAACTCGGCGTCCGGCGCCGGTGGGTCGCCGCCCTCCTGCGGGATGCCCGCCTCCTCGTCCTCACCCGCGCCGACCGCGCGCGGACTGGTCCGGCCGAGCCAGGTCCGTACGAGCCGGCCCTCCTCGCCGGCCTTCGCCGCGTCGTCGACATAGGCCACGGCCCGGGGGAAGCGGCGGCGCAGCGCGGCCAGGTTCTTCAGGCCGTCGCCGCTGGTCTGGCCGTAGACGGCGCCGAGCAGTGCGAGCTTGGCGTGCTCGCGGTCGCCGGAGAACGCGCGGTCCGAGAGCCGGGTGTACAGGTCGTCGGGGTGCCCGGCGACCTCCATCAGCCCGGGGTCGCGCGAGATCGCCGCCAGCACCCGCGGCTCCATCTGGTCGGCGTCGGCGACGACCAGCCGCCAGCCCTCGTCGGCGACGACGGCCCGCCGGATGACCTTGGGGATCTGCAGGGCCCCGCCGCCGTTGGTGGTCCAGCGGCCGCTGACCGTTCCGCCGGGGAGGTATTCGGGGCGGAAGCGCCCGTCGCGCACCCAGTCCTGGAGCCAGGACCAGCCGTGGGCCGTCCAGATCCGGTACAGCTTCTTGTAGGCGAGGAGCGGCTTCACCGCCGGGTGGTCGAGCCCCTCCAGCTCCCAGCGGCGGGTGGACCGCACGCGGATACCGGCCTGGGCGAAAGCCCTGACCACGTCGGCGGGCAGATCGGGCCGGACACGGCGGCCGAAGGCGGCCGAGACCTCGTCGGCGAGCTCGGCCAGCCGGCGCGGCTCGCCGCCGCCCGCGTACCGCTCGCCCAGCAGCTCGTGCAGCAGGTCCCGGTGCACGTCGGCCCGCCAGGGGAGCCCGGCCCGGTGCATCTCGGCGGCCACGAGCATTCCCGCCGATTCGGCCGCCGTGAGCAGTCGCATGCGTCCCGGGTGCTCGGCGTGCTCGTGCCGCCGCTGCTGCTCGGCGTACACCTCCAACAAGCCCGCGAAGGAGATGCCGGACGACGGCACCGGCTCGAAGAGCGAGTCCTGCGAGCCGGGCTCGGCGGCCCTCTGCGGTGGATCGGGCGGTACGGGCGCGTTCCGCAGGCGCGCGAGGGCGGCGGCCGCGGACCGGGGCTCCCCGAGACGCCCCTCGTGGCCGAGGAGCAGCTGCTCGGCCACCTCGATGTCGTAGCACCGCTCGACCCGCACGCCGGCGGCGAGGAGCCGCGGAAGGACCTCGGCGGTCGAGCGCCATACCCAGCGGGCGACGCCGGGCCGGGAGCGGACGGCCTCGACGAGGTCCGGCTCGCGGACCACGGGCCCGGCGGGCAGCCCGTCGGGGCCGAGCGGGACGAGCAGCGCTCCGTCCCCCTCCGCCTCGCAGGCCAGCGCCCACCTCTCGCTCATGGGCGCGAGTCTGGCACCTGCCACTGACAGCGCCCGGTCACCGCACCGACGCCACGCCCTCGCGGACAGGCCCGTCCGGCCCCGCCGCCGGGCGGCCGCTCACCCGGGCGGCCGCTCACCCGGCCGGCCACCGGCCGCCCGGTCGGCCGGTCCCACCGTCGGCTGGTCCCACCGTGGGCCGGTCCCACCGTCGGCTGGTCCCACCGTGGGCCGGTCCTGCCGTGGGCTGGTCCCACCGTGGGCCGGTCGCGCCGAAGGCCGGTCCCACCCTCGGCCGGTCCTACCCTCGGCCGGTCCCGGCATCGGCGGCCCGGCCGCCCGGTCACGCGGCCTTGTGGAACAGCGCCGCGGCCTCGCCCCTGGAGCCCACGCCGAGCTTCGTCAGGATGTTGGCGACGTGGAACTTCACCGTGGACTCGCTGATGTGCAGCTCCTGCGCGATCTGACGGTTGCGGTGGCCGAGCGCGAGCCGCGTCAGGACCTCCAGCTCGCGCCCGCCGAGGCCGGTGAGCGGGTCCACCGCCGTCACCGGGGCGTCCGGGGTGGCCAGCGGGAGGGTCGCCGTGATCGTCGTGCCCCAGCCGGGAACGGCGTCCATCTCCAGCCGGCCGCCCAGCACCTCCAGCCGGTCGGTGACGCTCCCCGCGCCGAGCGGGCAGGCGTCCAGGGCGCCCGCGCCGTCGTCCCGCAGCGTGGCCCGCAGCTCCTGCTCCGTGATCTGCCAGCCGACGCGGACGCGGCTCACCGAGTCCTGCTCGAGGACCACGAGAAGCAGCGCGCGGACGATCGCCCGCGCGCCGTGCGCCACGTCCGCCGCCAGCGAGCGCGGGCTGTCCGGCGGCCCGAGTTCCAGCCGTACGGTGCTGTGCCGCAGCATCGTCCGCAGCCCGTCCGCGAGCCGGTCGAAGGCCTCCCGGGCCGGCTCCTCTGCGACCGCGCGGTCCCGCTTCGACTCCGCCCGCATCTCGATGAGCGCGCTGACGGCGAGGTCGGTGGCGGTCGCCCTGGCCGCTCCGTCCTCCAGAGCTCTGCTGCGGAGCACCCCGAGGATCCCGGAGACGGCGGCCGCGTGCTCCGTCGTCAGCTCCGCGATCACCCGCGCCCGGGTGTCGGCCGCCGCCCGCGAACGGGCCAGGGCGCCCGGCAGGGCTTCCACCGCGAACCGGTCGAAGTGGCTGGTCACCAGGTCCCAGAGAGCCTGTGCGACGGCCAGGGTCTCGTCCGTGACCGGTCCGGCGCCGTCCTCCCGTACGAGCACGAGGACCGAGCGGCGCGCGGTCGCGTCACTGGTGACGGCGACGACCTCGCGCTCCGCGCCGCCGATCGTCGCCCGGCCCTGCCAGGGCTCGCCGGGGACGCCGGAGGCCAGCAGCGGGGAGAGCTCGGCGGCGGTGAGCAGCCCGGTCTCGCCGACCGTCTTGAAGGGCGAGTGCGCGCAGTGCGTGGAGAGTTCGGCGGCCGTCCGGTGCGGGATCAGCGGCGCGAGCGCGGCCGACAGCCGGGGCAGGATCCCGCCGAGCGGCTGCCGGATGATCTCGTACGCGGTGGTCAGCGTCGTCGCGTCCATGCGGATCAGCGTAGTGATCCCGCCCCTGCCCGCGGCCGGTCTTTCGGACAGGTGGGACTGGCCGTTCGGCGGGCCGGGAGGAGGGGGTCGTCGACCGAAGCTGGAGGCCGGACGAGGACCTGAGGAGATGTCATGGAAGCGATCGTTCACGACGAGTTCGGCGGCCCGGACGTGCTGCGCCACGAGACCGGCGTCGCGGTGCCCGAGCCGGGGCGCGGCCAGGTCCGGGTGAAGGTGGCCGCGGCCGGCGTCAACCCCGTGGACCACAAGCGCCGTTACGGCTGGGTGGAGGAGTTCTACCCGACGACGTTCCCGGCCGTGCCCGGCCTGGAGTTCGCGGGAACGGTGGAGGCGCTGGGTCCGGACGTGACCGGTGTCGAGGTCGGTGACGAGGTGCTCGGCTGGACGACGACCGGCGCGTACGCCGAGTACGCCCTGGCGGAGCTGTTCGTGCCCAGGCCGGCCGGCCTGTCCTGGGAGCAGGCGGCGAGCCTTCCGGTGGCGGGCGAGACCGCCGCGCGGGTGCTGGACCTGCTCGGGGTCGAGGAGGGCGAGACGCTGCTCCTGCACGGGGCGGCGGGAGTGGTCGGCTCGGTCGGCGTCCAGCTGGCGGTCGCGGCGGGCGTCACGGTGATCGGCACGGCGTCGGAGGCCAACCACGCCTACCTGCGCGAGCTGGGCGCGATACCGGTGACGTATGGCGAGGGCCTGGCGGACCGGGTCCGGGCGGCGGCGCCGGCGGGCGTGGACGCGGTCTTCGACGCGGCGGGCCACGACACGCTGCCGGTCTCGATCGAGCTGATGGCGGGGCGCAAGGACCGCATCGTCACGATCGCGGCGATGGACGCGGGGGAGCACGGCATCGTCTTCACGGGGCTCTCCGCGGCCCCGGACGTGGTCCGCGAGCGACTGACCGCGCAGGCCGGACTCATGACGGAGGGCCGCCTGTCGATCCGCCTGGCGCAGACCCTCCCTCTGAAGGAGGCGGCCCGTGCCCAGGAACTCAGCGAGTCGGGTCATGCGCGCGGCAAGCTGATCCTGCTGCCGTAGGTGGGGGGGCGAGAGCCGACCGGCACGGAAGCACGGAGCCGGGGGCGGGGCGGTGACCCGGCTCCGACCCCGGTCACCGCCCCGTTCATCCACCTTCCCCGCTCAGCGCGTCGCGCGCCACGCGGGGAGCGCCGAGGCCGCGACGGCGACCACCGCGCACGTACCCGCCGCGGTCCCGACCGCGGCCCAGGGCACGGACAGGGCCACCGGCGCGGACAGCGCCGCGAGTCCCGCCCCCAGCACCGCCAGACCGACCGCCGTCACCGCGAGGCCGAGGACCGCCCCTATCGCCACGGCCAGGGCCGCCTCGCCCGTGACGACGCGCAGGATCTGCGCGCGCGTGGCGCCGGCCAGCCGGAGCGAGGCCAGCTCCCCGCCCCGTACCGACGTCGCCATCAGCAGCGTGTTGGCGAGCGCGATCACGGTGTAGACGAGCGCGATGCCGAGGACCAGGAGCAGCCCCAGACGGGTCTCGCGGCTGGTCGTGGGGTGGGTGGCGGCGGCCCACTCCTCCACCGTGCGCACCGTGCCGCCCGCCGCCGCGAGGGTCCCCGCGTCGGCCGCCTCGATCCGGTCCACCGCAGCGCCCGGGGCGTTCGCCCGGGTCACGTACGGCCCGTTGTCGCCCGTCCCGCGCGCGAGGACGGCCACGACCCGCAGCCGTACCGGCCCGCTGCCGTCCGCGAGCCAGACGTCGACCCGCTCGCCGACCGTCCGCCGTTCCCACTCCTCGTCGACCACGATGGAGCGGTCGTCGAGGTCCCGTACGTCCCCCGCCACCACCGGCAGCCGGGCCAGGTCGGCGAACGCCGCCGGGTCCGAGACCGCCCGGGCCCCGTACTTCACGAGCGCCTCGGCCCCGTCGCGTACGAAGACGGACGTGGCGCCCGTCGCCGACGCACCGGGCACCGGCCGCAGGTCCGCACCGCTCACCACCCACCGGGCCGCCGTCCGTTCCCGCGCCTCCGCCGCCTTCGCGCTCGTCACCGTCGTCGCCGCGCCCAGCAGCGAACCGGCCAGCGCGACCGTGACGAGGACGGGCGCGGCGACGGCGGCGGTACGGCGCACGGCCGCCGCGCTGTTCTCCCGTACGAGCATCCCCGTCGCTCCCGGCAGCCGCAGGGCGCGCGCCACCGGCCGGACCAGCAGTGGGGCCAGCAGCGCGACGCCGGTGATCAGCAGCATCGGAACGGTCGTGTACGTCTTCCGCTTGAGCAGTTCCGAGGGCTCGGTGGCGCACGTCCACACGAGCAGACCGGCGCCGGTCAGGAGCAGTCCCGTGCCGAGCATGGCCCGGCCGAGCGGCAGGACGTCGGTGTCGACGTCCGCCTCGCGCAGCGCGGCCGTCGGGCCGACCTTCCCGGCCCGGCGGGAGGCGGCCGCGGCCCCGGCGAGGGCGACGGCCACCCCCGTCCAGAAAGCGGTGTGCAGCGGCCAGGTCGCGGCACCGATCGTGAACCAGTCGGGGGCGAGAGCGCCGTCGACGAGCACCCGCGCCAGCCCAGGCGCAGCCCACGCGCCGAGCGCGCAGCCGGTGGCCGAGGCGAGGACCCCGACGCCCGCGGCCTCGGCGAGCAGCATCCGGCGCACCTGCCCGGGGGTGGCGCCGGCGGTGCGCAGCAGGCCGAACTCCCTTCTCCGGAGGGCGACCGCGAAGGCGAAGGTGGAGGCGACGACGAAGACGGAGACGAAGGTGGTGACGCCCCCGGCGGTGCCGAGGAGGGAGTTGAGGGCGACGAGCGCCTCGGCGTCCCGTTCGGGTTCGGGGTCGGCGAGCCGTCGTTCGTCGCCGGTGAGGACCCGGGCGCGGTCGCCGACGAGGGTACGGATCTCGGCGGCGGGGCCGTGGACGCCGACGGCGTCGGGGCCGCCGGCGCCGGTGACGGTCCAGCGGGCCCTCAGCTCACCCAGGAGTTCGGTGTCCACAGGCTGTGGACGGTCGAGCGGGCGGGAGACGGAGGCGGTGTCCGGCCCCCGCCGGACGTCGACGGTGACCGCGTCCTTCCCCTTCACGACCACCGGCACGGACGCGAACCGCTGCGGAGCCCGCTCGGGGGCGTCGAAGGTCGAGGCGAGCCCGAGGCCCATGGTGGTGAGCAGCCCGACGCCGAGGGCCAGGGCGAGGAAGCTGCCGAGGAAGGCGGCCCAGCGGGCGCGCAGCCCGGAGAGGACGACGGTCAGCACGCGAAGGCCCCCGTCCCCGGCGATGCCGCCGTTCCCGCCGTCGTCGCTGCCGCCGCCGTCGCCGTCCCTTCCGCCACCACCGTGGTCGTGGACGTCTCCAGTCCGGCCGTCCGAGCCGCGACCGCCTCCGCCGTGGGCGCGTACAGCTCCCCCTCCACCCGTCCGTCGACCAGGAAGACCACCCGGTCCGCCCGCGCCGCCGCCACCGGATCGTGCGTCACCATGACGATCGTCTGGCCGTCCCGGTCCACCAGCTCCCGCAGCATCGTCAGCACCTCGCGGCTGGTGGTGGAGTCCAGCGCACCGGTCGGTTCGTCCCCGAAGAGCACCGCGGGCCGGGTGATCAGCGCCCGGGCGATCGCCACGCGTTGCTGCTGTCCGCCGGACAGCTCCCCGGGGCGGTGCTTCTCCCGTCCGCCGAGCCCGACCCGCTCCAGCGCCTCCCGCACCTCGCCGCGCGACGGGCGGCGCCCGGCGAGCCGCAACGGCAGGGCCACGTTCTGCGCGGCGGTGAGCGAGGGCAGCAGGTTGAACGACTGGAAGACGAAGCCGATCCGGTCCCGCCGCAGCAGGGTCAGCCGCCGCTCGCTCAGCCCCTCCAGGGCCACCCCGCCCACCTCGACCGACCCGCCGGTCGGCCGGTCGAGGCCCGCCGCGCACCGCAGCAGCGTGGACTTGCCGGAACCCGAGGGCCCCATGACGGCGGTGAAGGTCCCGGTACGGAAGTCGAGGTCGACGCCGTCCAGGGCGCGGACGTCGCGATGGTGACGGCGAAGGTCGGTGAGGCGTACGGCGGTTGAGGTCATGGCTCAAGCGAACCGTTTCCGCGGCCGGGTCTCACGACCACTGGAGGGCGTCCAGGCGGTATGCCTGGCCCTACCCCCGGCGTACGGCCGCCCCCTCGGAGGGCACCGCCCGGAGTCCGGCCGCCCCCGTCGTACGCTCACCCCCGCCGTACGCTCGCCCCCGCCGTACGGCTATCCCTGCCGTACGGCCGCCACGAACACCTCGAGCGCGTCCAGCGGTTCGCGTCCCAGCAGTTCCCGCAGGTCGCTCTTCACCCCCGTGCCGTCCATGAAGCCGTGCGCGATCGCCGAGTACGTCCCCGTCAGCATCGGCACCTGGAAGGCCACGGCCCCGGAGGCGGCCGTCGCGGCGCGCGCCTCGGCAAGCGTGCCCGGGGCGTACTCGGCTCCGAGCGCGGCCGCCAGGTCGGGGCCGCCGAGGGGGCGTTCGCCGACGAGTTCGTAGGTGCGGCCGACGTGCCGGGCCGGGTCGGTGGCGACGGTGACCGCTGTCGCGGCGAGATCCGCGCGGGCGACGGCGGCGAGCCGGCCCTCGCCGAGGGGCCCGGTGATGCGGTTGTCGGCGTCGGGCGTGGCGATCCAGGTGAGGAACTCGGCGTAGAGGCCGTTGCGCAGGACGGTCCAGTCGACGGACGACCGCTGGAGCCGCCGCTCGGTCCAGCGGTGGGCGAGGGCGTACGGGAGGTGGTCGCCGTCGCCGGAGAGACTGGTGTAGACGATGTGGCCGATCCCGGCCCGCTCGGCGGCGGAGATGGCGGCCTCGTGACGGGCGATGACGGTGTCGTCCTCCCCGTAACCGGCGGAGATCAGCAGCAGGGTGTCCACCCCGGCGAAGGCCCCCGGCAGAGTGGCCGGGTCGTCGAAGTCGACGAGGCGGGTGCCGGGCAGCCCGGCACGGGTTCCGAGGACGACGTCGTCACGGCCGGTGAGGCGTTCCGCGACGAGTCGGCCGAGACCCCCCGAGACACCGGTGACGAGCAGCATGATTCCCCCTGATTTCGTGATCGTGTGCGGTGAGGATCATTCTGGTCGGGGCGCGCGGATCCCGTAAGGAGGCACATTCATGTCAGCGGGGCACACGGAGGTAACCACCGAGCCGGTGGTGAGCTGCGCGGAGGAGTGCGGAGTACGGGACGTGCAGGACCGGCTCGGCGACAAGTGGACGGTCCATGTGGTGGTCGAACTGGCCGCGGGGCCGCGTCGCTTCCGGGAGCTGCAGCGGCTCGTCACCGGCATCTCGCAGCGGATGCTGACGCTCACCCTGCGCCGCCTGGAGCGGGACGGGCTGGTGACGCGGACGGTGCACCCGACGACGCCGCCGCAGGTGGAGTACGCGCTGACGGCGACCGGCCACAGCATGACCCACCTGATCAAGCAGCTGATCGACTGGTCGCTCGACCACCGCGCGGTGATCGGTCGGGCGCGTGAGGAATGGGACGCGAGGCAGTCGTGAGCACGACGGTCGAGAGGGCCTTCGAGGCCCTGTACACGGACGACGACACGGCCCTGGACACGGCGGCGTCCCTGCTCGCCTCGGACCGGGCGGCGGACGCGGAACTGACGCGCCGCGGCGAGGAGTTCGTGCGGCGGGCGTGGGAGCGGGGCTGGCAGCCGGCCGATGTCGTACGGCTGGTGCGGCGGGATCTGGCGGAGGAGCACGTCAGGCTCGCGGGCGCTCTGATGACCTCGGAGACCCGGCGCTACGCCCGCCTGCCGTCGCGCTGGGCGGCGCAGCTCGCCGACCTGGACACCACCCCCGTCCGCGCGGACCGCTTCTCCTCGGCGACGACCTGCCTGGAGCTGTACCGCCTGCTGGTCAGGCTGCCGTCCCTGGAACCCGTGGGCGCGGTCCCGGGCGACGCGCTGCCCGCCGCGGTGGCGGGGGAGCCCCGGATGCTGACCCGGGTGCGGGCCCTGCTGGCGAAGGCGGAGGCGACGGGTTATCCGGAGGAGGCGGAGGCGCTGACGGCCAAGGCGCAGGAGCTGATGGCCCGCCACAGCCTGGACGAGGCGGCCCTCGCGGCACGGGGGGAGACGCGAGACACGCCGGGGGCGATCCGGATCGGGGTGGAGCCGCCGTACGAGCAGGCCAAGGCGATCCTGCTGGACGCGGTGGCGGCGGCGAACCACTGCCGGGCCGTGTGGAACGAGGCGTACGCCTTCTCGACGGTCGTCGGTTTCGAGGCGGACCTGGACCCGGTGGAGCTGCTGTACACCTCGCTCCTGGTCCAGGGCACGGCGGCGATGACGCGGGCGGAGGCGGAACAGCGGGCGGGCGGCCGGAAGCGTACGAAGTCCTTCCGGCAGTCGTTCCTGCTGGCCTACGCCAACCGCCTGGGCGCCCGGCTGGCCTCGACCTCCCGGCGGGTGGCGTCCGAGACGCCGACGCTGCTTCCGGCGCTGGCTTCGCGCGAGGTCGCGGTCACGTCGCGCACGGACGAACTGTTCCCTCGGACGCGCACCACGCGCGTCCGCGCGATGTGGGACGAGGCGGGCTGGACCCACGGCACGACAGCCGCCGACCGGGCGGGCCTGTCGGGCCCCCACCGGGCGGTGGAGGACCGCCAGTGACGCGGCGGCCCGCACCGGCCGACCCGGGCGGCGGCCGACGCGGCCCCCGCGCCCCCGCCCGCCCGGAGCGGCGCGAGGCGGTGACCGCCCGCGCCCCCCGCGCCCCCGCCCGTTCCCGAGCGGCGCGAACGGCGGGAGGCAGGGCCGCGAGGGCCGGCCGTCACGTCTGGTCGGTCGTAAGGGCCGGCCGCCCGGGTCGGTCGTGAGGTTCAGCCGATCGCCAGCGGGGCTTCCGGTGCGAGCTTCGCCGCGATGCGCTCGGCGACCTCCTGGGCCATGTTGCCCTCGGGTGTGTTCGCCGTCTTGGTGGCGGAGACCGCGATCGCGAGGCGCTTGGACGGGAGATACGCCTGGATCGCCGCGTAGCCCGAGAACGACGGGTTCTGGAGCACCCACCCGTTGATCACGATGACACCGAGACCGAAGTGCTTGGCCTCGGTCTGCTTCAGACAGATCGAGGCGGGGCAGGTGGCGGTCGCGCCGCCGAGGCCGACCGTGCCCGGGTCGAGCAGGGTGCGGTAGGAGCGGGGCGAGAGGAGTTCACCGCTGCCGATGGCCTGCGCCGAGCGGGCGAGGTCACAGATGTGGGTGGTGATGACCGCGCCGGGAGCGGTGGTCCACGACGGGTTCCAGAAGGTGGACTCCTCGTACAGGCCGCGCTCGGACGTGAAGGCGTGCAGGACCGGACGCGGGATCTCGGAAGTGAAGTTGTTCCGGGTGTCGTGGAGACCCAGCGGACCCCAGACCCGCTGCTTCAGGAGGACGTCGATCCGCGTGCCCGTGATCTTCTCCAGCGCCTGGATCAGGAACACGTAGTTGGCGTGCGAGTAGCTCCAGTTGGTGCCCGGCGCGTACCAGAAGGGGTGGCTCAGGGGGAAGGCGACCAACTCCCGCGGGGTCCACTGGCGGAACGGGTCCGCCTCCAGCTGCGCCCCGAAGGCGGGGTCGGTGACGTAGTCGTGGAGGCCGGTGGTGTTGTTGGCCAGCATCCGCAGGGTGATCTTGTCCGCGTCGGGCAGGCGCGGCAGCCAGCGCTCGACGGTGTCGTCGAGGCGGACCTTCCCCTCCTCGACCAGCTGGAGGAGGGCGGTGGCGATGTGGGCGAAGGCCACGGAGCCGGCGCGGAAGTGCATGTTCGGCTCGGCCGGGACGTTGGTCATGGACTCGCCGAGCGCGTCGGTGACGACCTCCTGCCCGTCGACGGTGACCCGCAGCTCCACGGACTTCAGACGGAGGTCGGCCTTGGCCTCGCGGGTGATGTCGAGGATCCGGCGGGCCTGGTCGCCGAGGCGGCCCTCGGTCCGCACGCAGTCGCGTCCGCCACGACCGCCGGGGCCGTCGGGGCCTCCGGCGAAAGCGGGTGCGGAGGCGGTGGTCTGGGCCGTGACGGCGAGGAGGGCGGCGCAGAGGAGGGCCGTGCGGGCGCCCGCACGACCGCGCGGGCGCGGGCGCGTGGCGAAGAGGATGCGTCTCATGCCCGCACTATGTCCGGAGGATCTGCGACAAATTCGCTGAACACACCGCAAAGAGGGGCAGACGTGCCCGGTTGCCGGAGGGCGGCACCCGAACGCTCCCGGCCCGCTCCATCCCGGCCCCCGCCCCCTCCCGGCCCCCGCCCCCTCCCGGCCCCCGGCCCCACCCCCCTCCCGGCCCCCTCCGTCCCGGCCCCTCCACCGCACCCCCCTGCTCGCGGCCGCCCCGGGCCGGCCTGTGTGGTTGCGGTGGATTTGTCCGAGTCCGTCGATACGCTCGGGCCATGAGCTGGCTCCGCGCCCTGAAGGACACCGCCCGCGCGGGCCTCTCCGTCGAGCGGCGGCGGCTCCAACCCCTCGTCGCCGCCCGCGCCGCCCTCGGCCTCGCCCTCGTCGTCGGCACCGCCCTCGCACTCTTCGGGCCCGGCGTCGCCGTCTCCTCCGCGTTCGGCGCGTTCCAGGCCGCCATCGCCACCTTCCAGCGGTCCTGGCGCCCCCGTCCCACCCTCGCCCTCGCCTCCGGCGCCAGTCTCGCCGTCTCCACCTTCCTCGGCTACGTCACGAACGCCGGCGCCCAACCCGCCCTCTTCACCGGTCTGCTCGCCCTCTGGACCTTCCTCGCCGGCCTCGCCTGGGCCGCGGGCCCGACCGTCGGCATCATCGCGTCCTCCAACGTCGCGATGATGCTGATCACCGTCACCCTCCCCACCTCCGTCGCCGAAGCCGCCGGCCACGCCGCCATGATCGCCGTCGGCGGACTCGTCCAGGCCGCCCTCGTCGTCCTGCTCCCGGTCCGCCGCTGGGGTGCCCAGCGCGACGCCCTCGCCGACGCGCTCGCCGCCGAGGCGGACTACGCCCGGCGCCTGCGCCGGGACCCGATCGCCGCCTTCGACCCCGTCCCGCTCATGACCGCCCGCAGCGCCGCCGCCGTCACCGCCCGGCAGGCCCGCCGCCGCCCCGCCGAGCTGCACGGCGCCCGCGGTCTCGCCGAGCGGATCCGTCCCGTTCTGGCCTCCCTCGCCGACCCGGCCGTCGGCGCCTCCGCCGAGGGACCCGAGCGCGACCGGGTCCGCGAGCTGCTCGCCGCCGCCGGAGCCGTACTCGACGCCGCCGCCCACGCCATCCGGCACGGTGAACCCGTCGACCTGCCGCCCGCCGCCGTCGCCGCCCTCCGCACCCCCGACACCGGCGCGATCCTCAGCGGTCCTCCCCGCCGCGCCGCCGTCCGCCTCGCCGCGCTCCTCGGCGACGTCGTGGAGACCGCCGAGCCCCGCGCCGAGACCGCCGCCGACGCCCGCTCCCGCCCCACCCTCCTCAGCCTCACGCCCGAGGTCGCGGCCCGCATGCGCGCCGCACTGCGCCGCGACTCGCCGATCCTGCGCCACGCCGTCCGCGTCACCACGGTCACGACCGCCGGGTACGTCCTCGGCTCCGCGCTCCCCCTGGGCCACGGCTACTGGGCCCCGATGGCCTCCGTGATGGTCATGCGCCCGGACTTCTCGCAGACGTACGCGCGTTCCGTCGCCCGCTTCGGGGGCACCCTCGTCGGCGTGGCCCTCGCCACCGCCATCGTCCAGGGCGCGCATCCGGACATGTACTTCTCCGCGGCACTCTCCGTCCTGTGCGCCTTCGGGATGTACCTGCTGATGCGCACGGGATACGCCGTCAGCCAGGTCTGCGTCGCCGCGTACGTCGTCTTCCTGCTCGGCGTGGGCGGTTCGGAGTGGACGCAGACCGTCTTCGAGCGCGTGGTCCTGACCCTCCTGGGCGGGATGCTCGCCATGCTCGCGTACGCCGTCTACCCGGCCTGGGAGACGCCCCGGCTACGAGGCCGGCTCGCCGACTGGCTGGCGGCGGGCGGCCGCTACGCCGCCTCCGCCGTCGCGCGCCACGCGAACCCGTCCGGCGCGGCCGGCCCCGATGTCCGCGCGGCGCTCCTGGAGGCCCGCGAGGCACGGATCGCCTGGCAGGAGGCGCTGGACCGGGCGACCCACGAGCCGGTGCGCCACCGCGGTCTCTCGCGGGAGGCGGCGGACGAGGCCGGGCACGCCCTCGCCCAGTTCGGCAGGGTCGCGATGCTCGTGGAGGCGCACCTCCCCGAGCGAGGCGCCCCGCGCGAGCCCGCCGCCGCGACGCTCGCCGAGGCGCTGCGCCGGGCGACGGAGCGGGGCGCGAAGGCGGTACGGGAGCGGAAGGTGCCTGACTGGGACGAGGTACGGACCACGCTCGCCACCTGGCAGCCGCCCCAGGACCCTCTCCTGCGCACCAGCGCGCCCCTCCTCCTGGAAGCCCTGGACGCCTTCTCCCGGGCCCTCTCCGTGGACCAGCCCCCGCGGCGGAAGGGCTGAACCTCACGCGAGGGGCCGCTACCAGGACGCCTTGCGCACCCCCGGCAGGAACCCCGCGTGCGCCTGCTCCCGCAGGCGTACGCGCGAGATGCCGAACGTGCGCAGGTACCCGCGCGGCCGGCCGTCCACCGCGTCGCGGTTGCGTACCCGCGTGGCGCTCGCGTCCCGCGGCTGACGCCGCAACTCCCGCATCGCCGCCTCGCGTTCGGCGTCCGGAGTGGAGGGCCTGCGGATGATCTCCTTCAGCTCGGCCCGCCGTTCGGCGTACCGCTCCACGACGTTCTTCCGCCGTTCGTTGCGCGCGATCTTGCTCTTCTTCGCCATCAGACCTTGACCCCCCGCGCGCGGATCCGGGCCACCGCGGCCTCGATCCCGATCGTGTCGACGGTCTTGATCGCGCGGGCGCTCAGCGTCAGCCGGACGTACCGGCCCTCGCCGGGCAGCCAGTAGCGCTTCTTCTGGATGTTCGGGTCGAAGCGCCGTGACGTTCGGCGGTGCGAGTGCGAGACGCGGTTGCCGAATCCGGGCTGTGTGCCGGTCAGCTGGCAGTGGGCGGACAAGGGTGATCTACCTCTCCGAGCGCTTGTTGGTAATGGGAACCATGTTCATTTACTCTACACACCATGGCCCGCAACGAACTCCGCCCGATCATCAAACTCAGGTCCACCGCCGGCACCGGCTACACCTACGTCACCCGCAAGAACCGCCGGAACGACCCCGACCGCCTCACCCTGCGCAAGTACGACCCGGTCGCCGGCCGTCACGTCGACTTCCGAGAGGAGCGCTGAGCACCCGATGCAGCACGACATCCACCCCCCGTACGGCCCGATCGTCTTCCGCGACAAGGCCGGCGGCTTCGCCTTCCTCACCCGCTCCACGCTGACCAGCGAGAAGACGGTCGAGTGGGAGGACGGCAACAGCTACCCCGTCGTCGACGTCGAGATCTCCTCCGCGAGCCACCCCTTCTACACCGGCACCGCGCGCGTCCTCGACACCGCCGGCCGGGTGGAGCGCTTCGAGAAGCGTTACGGACGGCGCGAGGCTCGCTGATGTCCGCAGGCCTCTCCGTCGCCCTGGTCGGAGGGCTCCACTCCGACGCCCGCCGCGCCGCCGTGGACCGGCTCCTCGCCACCGTCCCCGGCAGCGTCGCGCTCCATCACGACCTCGCGACGGCCCCGGCGACCGGAACGGTCGCCCGTACCGTCCGCGACGCCACCGGTGTCCTGTCCCGCGACGAGACCCCGCTGGTCAACGACTGTGCCTGCTGCGCCCTGCGCGAGGACCTCGTCCCCGAGCTGGAACGGCTCGCCGACAGCGCCTCCGGAGGGCCGCCCCGGCTCGCCGTCGTCGAGCTCTGGGACTCGGTCGAACCCAAGGCGATGGCCGAGGTCGTCGCCGCGGCCGGGCTCCGGCTCACCGCCGTGATGACCGCCGTCGACCCGGCCCTCGTCCTGCCCTACCTGGGCAACGGCGACGACCTCGCGGACGCGGGGCTCGCCGCGGCGGCCACCGACCAGCGGACCGTCGCCGACACCTGGGCGCGCCAGCTCGAATACGCGCCCGTGCTGGCCGTCGTGGACAGCCCCGACGCCGACGACGAGGACCGCGCGCTCCTCGCCCAGCTCCACCCGACCGCCCGCCAGGTCCCCGTCGGGTCCGGTACGGAGCTGGCCTCCGCCGCGCTCGCCGGCTTCGACGTCGAGGCCGCCGCGGCCGCCCAGCACCCCGCCTGCGCGCTGCTGCCCCAGGAGGCCGACCAGAGTGGGGTCACCACCTACGTCTGGCACCACACGCGCCCCTTCCACCCCGAGCGGCTCTACGCGGCCCTGGAAGACCTGACCTGCGCCGCGGCCCGCAGCCGCGGCCGGTTCTGGCTCGCCG
Source organism: Streptomyces sp. NPDC029139 (assembly GCF_055564335.1). Lineage (NCBI taxonomy): Bacteria > Bacillati > Actinomycetota > Actinomycetes > Kitasatosporales > Streptomycetaceae > Streptomyces > Streptomyces sp. NPDC029139. Next base: position 552,901 of record NZ_JBVHWN010000004.1, read on the forward strand.
ACAAGCCCGACACCCTGCTCCACTGGGACGCGGCGGGCGGCGCGCTCTGCGTCGAGAGCGCCGGTCCGTGGCTGGCCTCGCTGCCCGACGCCGCCTGGGACATGGTCCCGCCGATCCGCCGGGCCGCCGCCGCCCTGGACTGGCACCCGGAGCACGGCGACCGCTGCCAGCACCTTGTCTTCACCTCGCCCGGCCTGGACCGCGAGGGCCTGGCCGAGGTCCTCGACTCCTGCCTGCTCACCGACGCCGAGTACGCCGCCGGGCGCGAGGCGTGGAAACGGCTCCCACCCGCCTTCGACAACCTCCTGGAGGTCTGACCCGTGCCCCCCAAGTCCCCCCGCAAGCCCGCCAAGCCGCGCCCGAACCCCCTGGACCGCGACGGCATCACGTACATCGACTACAAGGACACCGATCTGCTGCGGAAGTTCATCTCCGACCGGGGGAAGATCCGCGGCCGTAGGGTGACCCGGGTGAGCGCGCGGCAGCAGCGCCAGATCGCCCGGGCCGTCAAGAACGCCCGGGAGATGGCACTCTTGCCTTACTCGTCGGTAGCGCGCTGAGTGCAGGCAGTCGCGTAGTCGCTACGCCACGCCGCGTGCACGTGCATCTGCTCATGCATGGGCATATGAACACAGCTATGATCCGAGGAAGTTGACACCTGCACCAGGCATCTCGGGGAGCTACCAGTGCATCATGCGCATCACGCGTACAACGGCATGGCGGCCACGGAGCTTCGCGGTGTCGTGTGGCAGAAGAGTCGGCACAGCAACTCCCAGGGGTCCTGCGTCGAGTTCGCCAAGCTGCCGGGTGGCAACGTTGCCGTGCGCAACTCGCGCCACCCCGACGGCCCCGCTCTCGTCTACACGCCCGCCGAGATAGAGGCGCTGCTGCTCGGGGTCAAGGACGGGGAGTTCGACCACCTCGTGTGAGGCGGGACCCGGGAGACGGGGACGCACGAAGGGCCCCGGCATCGGCGCCGGGGCCCTTCGTACGTCCCCGTCTCACTCCGGCCCGAGCCGGAACAGCGCCCAGACCACCTTGCCCCGGAGCGTCCCGGCCAGCGGGTGCCATCCCCAGCCGTCGCTGAACGAGTCGACCAGGAACAGCCCGCGACCGGACTCCGCGGCGAAGTCCTCGTTCCCCTCGCGCGCCTCCGGGCTCCGGTGGCTCGGGTCGCGCACCGCGCACACCAGGCGGCCCGTCCAGCGCATCAGGTGCAGACGGACCGGGGAGGCGTGCCGGCCGTCCTCCTCCTGCGCGGCGCCCGACGGCAGCGCGTGCCGAAGAGCGTTGGTGACGAGTTCGGAGACGACCAGGGCCACGTCGTCGAAGCGTTCGTTCAGCTCCCACTGCGCGAGCGTCGACTGCGTGAACTTCCGTGCGCCGCGCACCGCTTCGTGACGCGGGGGCAGGGCGCAGGAGGCGGAGGTGGAGACGGCGGCGGGATCGATCGGTGGAAGCCCCTGCCGTAACGGCTCGAGCACGGTCGATCCATTCGTCCCCATGCGAGGCACTCCCGGGAATCGCGACTGTGGTGCGACAACACGAACGAGTACGCGGCTGCGCGGGGTCCATGGTTCCGAATGCGACCAAGGGATGCAAGGGCAGATGCACGTGCACGCGCCGGACCTGTCCCTCCCCGCGCCGATTCTGTGCATATCTTCTGCCGAATGATTTCGTTCTGATCAGCAAGTCGCCCTGAACTTGCCGCCTTTGCGTAATCGAATGTGTACGCGCTGAAGCGTTTAGTGGCAGAATCCGGGGGCCCGAGACCGCGAAGGAGAGGCTGGAGCCGTGACCGCAGTCGAATCGAGCGGAGCGAGCGGGAGCGTGGTGCGGCGCATCCTGCTGGGTTCGCAGCTGAGGCGGTTGCGCGAATCGCGCGGCATCACCCGCGAGGCGGCCGGCTACTCGATCCGCGCCTCCGAATCCAAGATCAGCCGCATGGAGTTGGGACGGGTGAGCTTCAAGGCCAGGGACGTCGAGGACCTGCTCACGCTCTACGGCGTCAGTGACGAGACCGAGCGCGGCTCGCTCCTCGGGCTCGCCCGCGAGGCCAACGTGGCCGGGTGGTGGCACAGTTTCGGCGACGTGCTGCCCGGCTGGTTCCAGACGTACATCGGCCTGGAGGGCGCCGCCTCCCTGATCCGCGTCTACGAGGTCCAGTTCGTCCACGGCCTGCTGCAGACCGAGGCGTACGCGCACGCCGTCGTCACCCGCGGCATGCCCGACGCCCCGCGCGCCGAGATCGAGCGCCGCGTCGCGCTGCGCCTGGAGCGCCAGAAGGTGCTCGTCTCCGAGCGCTCCCCTCAGCTCCACGCCGTCCTGGACGAGGCCGCCCTGCGCCGCCCGTACGGCGACCGGGCCGTGATGCGGGGGCAGTTGCGCCACCTGATCGAGATCTCCGAGCATCCCCACGTGACGCTCCAGGTCATGCCGTTCAGCTTCGGCGGCCACGCCGGTGAGAGCGGCGCCTTCACGATGCTGAGCTTCCCCGAGTCCGACCTCTCCGACGTCGTCTACCTGGAGCAGCTCACCAGCGCTCTCTACGTCGACAAGCGCGAGGAGGTCGCCCAGTACGCACGCGTGATGGAGCGGCTGCGCGAGGACAGTCCCGATCCGGCCGAAAGTCGCGATCTTCTCCGGGGTCTCCTTCAACTCTCCTAGGACATCAGTACGATGACGTGGCATCAGGCGCCAGGAACGCCAGGCGTCACCCTCGTCACCGTCGCCACAGAGTCCGCCACCGCGGGTTAAGGGGTCTCGTACATGTCCTACTTCACCGACCTGGCCCACCAGTACATCGACGGCGAGTGGAAGCCCGGCAGCGGCTCGTGGGACATCATCGACTTCAACCCCTACACCGGGGAGAAGCTCGCCTCGATCACGGTCGCCACCGCCGACGAGGTCGACCGCGCCTACCGGTCCGCCGAGCGGGCCCAGCGCGCGTGGGCCGAGACCAACCCGTACACCCGCCGGCTCGTCTTCGAGCGCGCGCTGCGGATCGTCGAGGAGCGCGAGCAGGAGATCGGCGACACGATCGTCGCGGAGCTCGGCGGCACCCGCCTGAAGGCGGCCTTCGAGCTGCACCTCGCCAAGGAGTTCCTGCGTGAGGCCATCCAGCTGGCGCTGCGCCCCGAGGGCCGGATCCTGCCCTCCCCGGTCGACGGCAAGGAGAACCGGGTCTACCGCCTCCCGGTCGGGGTCGTCGGCGTCATCTCCCCCTTCAACTTCCCCTTCCTCCTGTCGATCAAGTCGGTCGCCCCGGCGCTCGCGCTGGGCAACGCCGTCGTCCTCAAGCCGCACCAGAACACTCCGATCTGCGGCGGCACGCTCGTCGCGAAGGTGCTCGAGGACGCCGGCCTGCCGGCCGGACTCCTGAACGTCGTCGTCACCGACATCGCCGAGATCGGCGACGCGCTGCTGACCCACCCGGTCCCGAAGGTGATCTCCTTCACCGGCTCGGACAAGGTCGGCCGCCACGTGGCCACGGTCTGCGCGCAGAACTTCAAGCACGCCGTCCTCGAACTCGGCGGCAACAGCGCGCTGATCGTCCTCGAGGACGCCGACGTCGACTACGCGGTGGACGCGGCCGTCTTCAGCCGCTTCGTGCACCAGGGCCAGGTGTGCATGGCCGCCAACAGGATCCTGGTGGACCGCACGCTGGAGGCGGAGTTCACCGAGAAGTTCGTCGCCAAGGTGAAGACACTGCGCGTCGGCGACCCGGCCGACCCCGCCACGCACATCGGTCCGCTCATCAACTCCCAGCAGGCGGAGTCGGTGTCGGCGGTCGTCGAGCAGGCGGTGGCGGGGGGCGCGACGGCCCTGCTGCACGGCTCGGCGGACGGCAACGTCGTCTCCCCGTCGGTCCTGACCGGCCTCGCGGCCGACGCGCCCGTGCTGAGCCAGGAGATCTTCGGCCCGGTGGCGCTCATCGTGCCCTTCGACGGCGAGGAGGAGGCCGTGCGGATCGCCAACGACACGCCGTACGGCCTGAGCGGCGCCGTCCACACCGCTGACATCGAGCGCGGTGTACGGGTCGCCCAGCGCATCCACACCGGCATGATCCACATCAACGACGGCACGGTGGCCGACGAGCCGATCGTGCCGTTCGGCGGCGAGAAGCACTCCGGCATCGGCCGGCTGAACGGCGACGCGATGATCGACGCCTTCACGACCCAGAAGTGGATCTCGATTCAGCACGGCCGCAGCCGCTTCCCCTTTTAGGACAGTCCCTGTCCTCAAGGGTTCGTAACGTGGTGGGTGTCGGAAAGGGCGCGGACCCTCCGGCACCCATCCCCTCGTTCAGGCATGAAAGGCGGACGACCATGGTTGCTCTTGTTCCCGCGGAGGCCCAGGGTGACGAGCGCGGAGCGTTCCTCAACTTCGTCGAGGCCCAGCGGGCGGCGCTCCGGCGCGCGGCCCTCGGGCTGACCGAGGAGCAGGCGGCGAGCCGCCCCAGCGCCAGCGAGCTCAGCCTGTCCGGTCTGATCAAGCACGTCGCCGAGGTCGAACTGAACTGGCTGCGCCTGGCGCAGCAGCGGCCGAACGAGCGGCAGCGCACCCAGGAGACCTGGGACGAGGCGTTCCGGCTGACGGGGGAGGAGACGATCCCGGAGGTGCTGTCCTTCTGGGAGAGCGTCCAGAAGGAGACCGAGGCGTTCGTACGGGAGGTGCCGAGCCTGGACGACACCTTCCCGCTGCCGCCGGCGCCCTGGTTCCCCAAGGACGGCCGGGTCTCGATGCGGTGGATGCTGCTCCATCTCGTCCAGGAGATGGGCCGGCACGCCGGGCACGCGGACATCGTCCGGGAGTCCCTGGACGGCCGGACCTCCTTCGAGCTGATCGCCCAGGAGCAGCAGGCTTGACCCCGGGGCGCCACGTGTGCCCCGCGCGCCTCGTACCCTAGTCAAAATTGATTAGGGAGGTGGTGGGGATGTCGGCGATCCGGCTCCTCGTCCTGGGCGCGGTGAAGCAGCACGGCCGCGCCCACGGCTACCAGGTCCGCAACGACCTGGAGTTCTGGGGCGCGCACGAGTGGTCCAACGCCAAGCCCGGCTCGATCTACCACGCGCTCAAGCAGATGGCCAAGCAAGGTCTGCTGCGCGCGTACGAGATCGCGCCGAGCACGGCCGGCGGCCCGCCGCGCACCGAGTACGAACTGACCGGGAAGGGTACGGAGGAGTACTTCGCGCTGCTGCGCGAGGCGCTGACCACGTACGACCAGAAGATGGACGTCCTGTCGGCCGGGATCGGGTTCATCGTGGACCTCCCGCGGGCGGAGGTCGTGGAGCTGCTGCGGCGACGGGTGCGGGCGCTGGAGGAGTGGCGGACGTCCGTCACCGAGTACTACACCCCCGAGGGCGGCCCGCAGCAGCTCGGGCACATCGGCGAGATCATGCATCTCTGGGTGCACTCGGCCGACGCGGGCAAGGAGTGGACGCTCGGTCTCGTCGAGCGCATCGAGGCCGGGGCGTACTCCTTCGCGGGTGAGGGCGGGGAGCCCTTCGTGGGCGTGCTCGCCGAGGGGGAGGAGAACCCCTTCGCGACGGGGACGCCGGACGAGGGCCGCGATTAATCAAGTTTGACTAATCGAGACGAGGGGCATACGTTCCCCAGTGGTCAAATTTGACTACTGGGCTTCGTCCTGCGGGGCCCGACGGGAGGAGAGGGATGACTGACGCGATCGTCGTCGAAGGCGCGCGGAAGCGGTACGGGGACAAACCGGCGCTCGACGGTCTCGACCTGGCCGTCGCCGCCGGCACGGTGCACGGGGTGCTCGGCCCCAACGGCGCGGGCAAGACCACGACGGTGCGGATCCTGGCCACGCTGCTGCGGCACGACGAGGGCGTGGTGCGGGTGGCGGGCTTCGACGTCCGCACCCGGGCCGCCGACGTGCGGCGCAGGATCGGGTTGCTCGGTCAGCACGCGGCCGTCGACGAGGAGCTCGGCGGCCGGCAGAACCTGGAGATGTTCGGCCGGCTCCACCACCTGGGCGCCCGGCGGGCCGGCGCGCGGGCGGACGAACTCCTGGAGCGCTTCGGGCTCGCGGACACCGGCCGCAAGCCCGTCAAGCAGTACAGCGGCGGGATGCGACGCCGGCTCGACCTCGCGGCCTCGCTGGTCACCGAGCCGGACGTGCTGTTCCTCGACGAACCCACGACCGGGCTCGACCCGCGTGGCCGGGGCGAGGTGTGGGAGTCGGTGCGCTCGCTGGTCGGCGGCGGGACGACCGTCCTGCTGACCACGCAGTACCTGGAGGAGGCCGACCAGCTCGCCGACCGGATCTCGGTCGTCGACCGCGGCCGGGTCGTCGCCGAAGGCACGGCCGACGAACTCAAGGCGAAGGTCGGCGGGGACCGCATCGACGTCGTCCTGCGGGACGGGCGGCGGCTGGACGAGGCGACGAAGCTGCTGCCCGGGAGCGAGGTGAGTGTCGACCGCGACCGGCGGCGGATCAGCGCACCCGTGGCGGACCGGATGGCGGCGCTCGCCGAGACCGTACGGGCCCTGGAGGCGGCCGGGATCGAGGCGGAGGACATCGCCCTGCGCCGCCCGACCCTCGACGAGGCGTTCCTGCACCTGACCGACCGTGAGAAGGAGGTGGCGGCATGAGCGCGGCGTACGTGATGAGCGACTGCTGGACCATGACCCGGCGGGAGCTGGCGCACTGGGCACGGCAGCCGGTCCAGGTGGTCGTCGGACTCGTCTTCCCGATCATGATGCTGCTGATGTTCGGCTACCTCGTCGGCGGAGGCCGGGGCATCGAGGGCGCGTACGTCGACTTCCTCGTACCCGGCATGCTCACGCTCACGATGGTCTTCGGCCTCGAAGGCACCATGACGGCCGTCACCCAGGACCTCAACAAGGGCGTGATCGACCGCTTCCGCTCGATGCCGATGGCCGACGGCGCGGTGCTCGTGGGGCGTTCGGTCGCCGACATGCTCCAGTCCGCGGCCGGACTGCTGCTGATGATCGGCGTGGGGTACGCGATCGGCTGGCGGGTGCACGGCGGCTTCGGCGCCTTCCTCGGGGCCGTGGGGCTGCTGCTCCTGCTGCGCTTCGCGATGCTCTGGATCGGCATCTTCCTGGCGCTCGTCGCGGGCCGGGCGGAGCTGGTGCAGGCCGTACAGATCCTGGTCTGGCCGATCGGCTTCCTCTCCAACGCGTTCGCCTCGCCCGATTCCATGCCGGGGTGGCTGGGCACGGTCGTGGAGTGGAACCCGATGTCGGCGACGGCGACGGCGGTACGGGACCTCTTCGGCAACCCGGGAGGCGAACCGGGTCACGTGACGGCGGCGGTGGTGTGGCCGCTGGTGCTCCTCGCGGTCTTCTTCCCCCTGGCGGTGCGCAGGTTCAGGCGCCTCAGCTCCTGAGGATGTGGGGCGCCCCGGCCGGGGCGCCCCACACCGGTCAGTGGTGGAAGGCGGTGGCGGCCGCCTTGTCACGGGTCGACGGGGCGGACTGGCGGCGCAGTTCGGGAAGGAGCTGGCCCAGGTCCTCGATCAGCAGGTCCGCGAGATCGGCCGAGAAGCCGTTGCGGCAGACCACCCGCAGCACGGAGAGGTCCTCCCGGTTGGCGGGGAAGGTGTAGGCGGGGACGAGCCAGCCCCGCTCGCGCAGCCGACGCGAGACGTCGAAGACGTCGAAGTGGGTGACGTCCTGCGCGGTGGTGAAGGCGAAGACGGGCAGCTGGTCGCCGCGGGTGATCAGTCGGAAGTCGCCCATCGCCTCGATCCGCTCGGCGATGCCGCGGGCGACGTCCCGGGCGGTCTGTTGGACCGCCCGGTAGCCCTCACGGCCCAGCCGCAGGAAGGTGTAGTACTGCGCCACGACCTGGGCGCCGGGCCGGGAGAAGTTGAGGGCGAACGTCGGCATGTCGCCGCCCAGGTAGTTGACCCGGAAGACCAGCTCCTCGGGGAGCTCGGCGGGTGAGCGCCACAGGGCCCAGCCGACCCCCGGGTAGACCAGCCCGTACTTGTGGCCCGAGGTGTTGATCGAGGAGACGCGGGGCAGCCGGAAGTCCCACACCAGGTCCTCGTCCACGAAGGGGGCGACCATCGCGCCGGAGGCCCCGTCCACGTGCAGCGGGATGTCGAGGCCGGTGCGCTCCTGCAGGGCGTCGAGGGCGGCGCAGACCTCGGCGACGGGCTCGTAGGAACCGTCGAACGTCGAGCCGAGGACGGCGACCACGCCGATGGTGTTCTCGTCGCACAGGTCGGCCGCCGCCTGCGGGTCCAGGTGGAAGCGCTCGCCCTCCATGGGCACGAGCCGGGCCTCGACCTCCCAGAAGTTGCAGAACTTCTCCCAGCAGACCTGGACGTTGACCCCCATCACCAGGTTCGGCCGCGCCCCGCCCGGGTACCGGTCGGCGTTCCGCCGGGCCCAGCGGCGCTTGAGGGCCATGCCGGCCAGCATGCACGCCTCGCTGGAGCCGGTGGTGGAGCACCCGACGGCGGCCGAGGGGTCCGGGGCGTTCCACAGGTCGGCGAGCATCGCCACGCACCGCCGCTCCAGCTCGGCGGTGCGCGGGTACTCGTCCTTGTCGATCATGTTCTTGTCGCGGCACTCCGCCATCAGGACGCGGGCCTGGGGCTCCATCCACGTGGTGACGAACGTGGCCAGGTTCAGCCGTGAGTTTCCGTCGAGCATCAGCTCGTCGTGGACGAGCTGATAGGCGCTCATGGGCGGCAGCGGTCCGTCGGGCAGGCGGTGGCGCGGCGGTGCTTCCGCCATCCCGCCGACGGGGTCGGCCGCGCCGTAGAACGGGTTGAGGGCGAGGCGCCGGTCGGGCTCGGGGTCGTCGGGACCCTTGTGCAGCGGCATGGGGACTCCTTCCGGGCGGGTCGTCTCAGCGCAGGGAGGCGCCGGACGGCTCCAGTTCGAGCTGGGGGCGGCCGGTGACGACCAGCCAGGCGGGCAGGGAGGCGAGACAGAGCAGGGCGATGATCGACGTCGAGGAGGCGAGGACGGCGGCGACGAAGAGGCTCACCCAGCCCTGCCGGGTGGTCGCGAGCAGGATGCCGAGCACGCCCGCCGAGACGGCGACCGCCGGGGGGATCTCGGGGACCAGGGCCTGGGCCATCAGGCCGAACGCGACGCCGATGAAGACGGCGGGGAAGATCCGGCCGCCCCGGAAACCGCACGAGGCGGCGACAACCAGCGCGACCAGCTTGACCGCGGCCATCTTCGCCAGGTCGCCGGAGGACCAGCCGCCGACGTTCGAGGTGAGCTGCTTGACCTCCTCCAGGCCCTTGAAGAGGGTGAGCGGCCCCCCGAGGGCGCCGAGCAGACCGAGGACGAGGCCCCCCAGCGGGAGCATCACCATCGGGTGGCGCAGCCGGCCGAAGGCGCGGTGGGCGTGGGGGAAGGCGTAGCAGCCGAGGAGGCCGAAGAGCGCGGCGAGGGTGGCGATCACCAGCGCGGCGAGGAGGTCGCCCCACCCCGGGTGGGTCACCGGCGGCAGCGACGTGTCGAAGCTCGGGTGGTCGAGCAGCCTGGTGGTCAGCGCCCCGGCCCCGGCGGCCGTCAGCGGAGCGAACAGCCGGTCCCACAGCGAGCCCTGTCCCGGGCGCTGCACCAGGGCCTCGGAGATGACCAGGGCGGCGGCCACGGGCGTGCCGAACAGGGCGCCGATGGTGGCGGAGGACGCGAGCGCCACCCAGGCCGCCGCCGGCGCCTGGGGGGCGGCCTTGCGGCCGAGCCAGTAGGCGAGCGCGATGTTGGCGGCGATGATCGGGTTCTCCGGGCCGAGGCTGACCCCGCCGGCCAGCGTGAGCATGCTCGCCACCAGCAGTCCGGGCACCACCCCGGGCGGGAGCGGGGAGCCGCCGAGCCCCATGGAGGCCGGATCCGGGCCGGCGTGCCCGTACACCTTCCAGACCACGAGCCCGACGGCGACGCCGGCCGCCGTGAGCATCAGGATCACCCAGAGCGAGGAGTACCGGCCGACGCCGAGCGCGTCCGGCAGGGTCGTCCACAGCACGTCCCGGAGCTGGTCGGCGGCCTTGCTGATCCCGACGTAGAGCAGGCTCGCCCCCACGCCGATCGCGAGGGCGGGCAGGACCTGGGGAAGCAGGACGTGGACGGGTGTGGGCGGGACGGATGTGGGCGGGGCGGGCGGAGCTGAGGGCGTATCAGGAGCCACGGACCTCACCATAAGGGCACAAAAGCCGCATAACGCTCCACGGTCCGGCGACGCGCGCCTCGCCGCCGACGGGGATGCGGGTCCCGGGGCGGGGATGCGGGCCCCGGGGGGCGGGCCACCGCCCCCGCACCCGGGACGGACCCGGATCCGGCACCACCCGCCGCCGCCGAGGGGGCTCAACTCCGGCGAGCGACCACCGCCGCCGTGCCGTACGCGCAGACCTCCGTCCCCACGTCCGCCGCCTCGGTCACGTCGAACCGGAACATCAGGACCGCGTTCGCGCCCCGCGCCCGCGCCTGCTCCACGAGCCGCTCCATCGCCTGGTTGCGGGTCTCCACCAGGGTCTTCGTCAGACCCTTCAGCTCCCCGCCGATCATCGACTTCAGCCCCGCGCCGATCTGGCTGCCCAGATGCCGCGAGCGCACCGTCAGCCCGAAGACCTCACCGATCACCTGCCGGACCTCGTAGCCGGGAATGTCGTTCGTCGTGACGACCAGCACGTCGGATTCCGGTCCCTGACCGCCTCCGTACTCTTCGATGCCCATACGCATCCACCTCCTGGCCCCCAGCCTCGGGCCGCCCGCCCCCGCCCGCATCCCGGAGGGGTCCGGAGGGAGCCCCCGGTGGAACCCCGGGCCGCGAGAAAGCGTTGATACTTTGGGGCAGCCGTCCCATGCCCCCCTCAACCGCAGGAGCCCGGAACCCGTGAATACGCTTGCCCTCGGACCGAGCTGGCTCGACCCGGACTATCTGATCCAGACCTTCGGTCTGATCGGCGTCCTCGTCATCGTCTTCGCCGAGTCCGGCCTGCTCATCGGGTTCTTCCTGCCCGGCGACTCGCTGCTCTTCACCACCGGCCTGCTGGTCACCACCGGCAAGCTGGACACCCCGCTCTGGCTCGTCTGCACCCTGATCGTGCTCGCCGCGATCATCGGCGACCAGGTCGGCTACCTCTTCGGCCGCAAGGTCGGCCCGGCCCTCTTCAAGCGCCCCGACTCCAAGCTGTTCAAGCAGGAGAACGTGGAGAAGGCGCACGAGTTCTTCGAGAAGCACGGCCCGAAGTCGCTGATCCTGGCCCGCTTCGTCCCGATCGTCCGGACGTTCACGCCGATCATCGCCGGCGTGAGCCGGATGAACTACCGCTCGTTCATCACGTTCAACGTCATCGGCGGCGTGCTGTGGGGCGCGGGCGTGACCCTGCTCGGCGCCTCCCTGGGCAAGATCGATTTCGTGCACCGGCACATCGAGGCCATCCTCATCCTGATCGTGGCGATCTCCGTGGTCCCGATCGTGATCGAGTACCTCCGCGCCCGCTCCCAGTCCAAGAAGGCCCGCGCCCAGGCCGACCACGACAGCCCCGACACCCCCACCGAGCGCGGCCGCCACGCCAAGCGCTAGACCGTGTCCGGAAAGTCCCGCCAGGGGGCGCCCCCTAGAAGCCCCGGGTCCGCTTCGCCGCGCGGCGGGCCGCCGCCGCGCCCGGGGCCTGCATGAAGAGCCGGGCCAGCTCGCCACCCAGGTTCACGCCGATCGCGATCGCCAGGGCCAGGGCCGCCGCCTTCGCCAAGGAGGCGAAGCCCTGGTCCAGGTTGTTCTGGGCGATCGCGAGCACACCGAAGTACGTCGCCGAACCCGGCAGCAGCGGCCCGATCGCCGCCGTCACATAGGGCAGGGACGACGTGTGGTGGTACCGGGCGATCAGCTGCCCGAACAGACCCACCAGGCCCGCCGCCACCGCCGTCGCCATCACCGTCGAGCCGTCCGCCGTCACCGCGATCGACGCGTAGATCACCCACGCCACCCCGCCGTTCAACGTCGCGAACAGCACCGTGTCCCGCGACTGCTGCAACAGGATCGCGAACGTCGCGCACAGCACCATCGACGCCAGGATCTGCACCACCGGCCGCTCGACCGTACTGATCGCACCGTCCGGACTGAGCTGCGCGTCGAACTGCACGGCCACGTACAGCACCGACAGCACCCCCACCACGATCGCCACGAAGAAGTACCCGACCTCCAGGAGCCGGGCCGAGGCCGTGATGTAGAAACCGGTCAGACCGTCCTGCACGGCCGCCACCAGCGCCCGCCCCGGGATCAGCGCGAACAGACCACCCGTGATCACCGCGGACGGCAGCAGGTCCGCGTGCAGCAGCGTCAGCAGCACACCCATCGCGGCCGGCGGCATCGCCGCCACCAGGAACTGGTAGAACTCCGGCAGCCCGCGCCCCGCGCACAGCCACGCCAGCCGGTCCCCGAGCACCGCGCCCAGCGCCGCCACGAAGAAGACCGTCGCCCCGCCGCCCAGCAGCACCGAGGCCGCGCCCGCCAGCACACCCGCCGCCGACGTCAGCACCCATCCGGGGTACGGATGCCGGTTGCGCCGTATCTCCGCCAGCCGCCGGTACGCCTCCTCCGGCGTGACCTCGTGCGCCTCGTCGTTGATGTCCGCGAGCAGCTGGTAGACCGCCTCCAGCCGCGTGTAGTCCGTGCCCCGGCGCCGCACCGTCCGGTTCGCCGTGATCGGATCGTCCACCAGCGACGGCTGGTACGTGATCGACAACAGCGTGAACGTCACGGTCGGCTCGCACCGGTCCAGACCGTACGAGCGGCAGATCGCGAACATCGCCGCCTCGACGTCCTCCGCGCCCTCGCCGCCCGCGAGCAGCAGCTCACCGATACGCAGGGTCAGGTCGAGCACACGGCCCACCGAGGGCCCCGCCTCGTCCTCCTTGCGCTGCGCCTCCGGCATCGGCCGGTCCCCCACCGGCAGCCGCAGCATGGTCCGCATCCGGTCCTGCCAGGGCGCGTCCTTCGACAGCCGCACCAGCGGAATCCCGTGCGCGGGAGTGAACGCCGGCGGCGCGTGCTTCGCGGAGTACGTGGACGGCGGAGCGAACGCCGAACCCTCCGGCTCGGCAGGCGGCTCCGGCGCCAGCCCCTCCGGAACGGCGAACTCGGAGGTCGGATGCTCCTCCTCCGGCACCACCGGCTGATCGACCCCCGGCGGCGGAACGAAGGCGCTGCGCGCCTCGTCCGACTGGGGCTTCCGGTCCTCCGGGCCGTCCGGCTCCGCGACCACTCTGTCCGTCCTCACTCCCATTCGCCTGTGTCTGCCCAGTATGGGCACGGGCACACGGCCTCACGCGAGACGGGCGGCGCCCCTCCGCAGAGGTGCACCGCCCGTCACGACGTCGAACGTGGGCCCACTCAGTGGGCGCCGCCCTGCGCCTCGAGGCGCTTGTAGGAGGCCTCGATCTCGGCCTCGGCCTCGGCGCGGCCGACCCAGTTGGCGCCCTCGACCGACTTGCCCGGCTCCAGGTCCTTGTAGACCTCGAAGAAGTGCTGGATCTCCAGGCGGTCGAACTCCGACACGTGGTGGATGTCGCGCAGGTGCTCGACGCGCGGGTCCGAGGCGGGGACGCACAGCAGCTTGTCGTCGCCGCCGGCCTCGTCCGTCATCCGGAACATGCCGATCGCGCGGCACTTGATCAGACAACCGGGGAAGGTCGGCTCGTCCAGGATGACCAGCGCGTCCAGCGGGTCACCGTCCTCGCCGAGGGTGTTCTCGACGAAGCCGTAGTCGGCCGGGTAGCTGGTCGAGGTGAAGAGGCGGCGGTCCAGGCGGATGCGACCGGTCTCGTGGTCGACCTCGTACTTGTTCCGCGACCCCTTCGGGATCTCGATGGTGACGTCGAACTCCACGGGTGGCTCCTCCTGAATCAACACATGTGAATGCCTGCGGCAACGCGCAGTGATTAAGTGTCCCTCACGCTTGTGTGTGATCGCGAAAGGGGCTGGTCAGCAATGCCGGAGCCGAGGACCTGGCAGCTCACGGCGGGTGCTGCCGTACTCGGTCTGGCCCTGGCCGCCGGAGCGGTGACCGCCGCCGGCCCGTGGGACACCGGTCAGCGTAAGGCCGAGCGGGCCCGGTCGGCCGCCACCGCTCCCACAGGTGGCGCACATCACGCGGGCGCCCAGCCCCCGGCCGGCCCGCCACGCCCCGTCCCCGCCCCCAGCGCCGCCGGAGTGCTCCGCGCCCTCGGCGCACCGGGCGGCACCCGCCCCGGCGACCTCGCCGCCACCCTCGTCCCCCTCCTCGCCGACCCCGGGCTCGGCACCCTCCGCACCGCCTCGGTCGTCGACGCGACCACGGGGGAGCAGCTGTACGGGGAGGGCGCCACGACCCCCATGACCCCCGCCTCCACCATCAAGATCGCCACCACGGCCGCCGCCCTCTCGGCCCTCGGCCCCGACCACCGCATCCCCACCACCGTCACCGCCTCACCGGACGGCCGCACGGTCACCCTCGTCGGCGGCGGCGACCCCACCCTCGACCGCACCCGCCTCAAGGCCCTGGCCGACACCACCGCCCGTGCCCTGAAGAGCCGCGGCGTCACCGCCGTACGGGTCACCTACGACACGAACCTCTACCAAGGACCCGCCCACCACCCCATCGGCGTGGACGAGAACATCGCCCCCGTCAGCGCCCTGATGCTCAACGCCGGCCGGCTCGACGACTCCGTCAGCGGCACCGCCACGCGCACCACCGACCCCGCCGGGGACACCGCCACCGCCTTCGCCGAACTCCTCACCGAGGCCGGCACGACGGTCCAGGGCGACCCCGCACCCGGCCGCGCCCCCCAGCCCGCCGACGGCGCGAAGACCGCCACACCCCTGGCCCGTACCGACTCGGCGCCGCTCTCCGCCCTCGTCGAACGCACCCTCACCCACAGCGACAACGACCTCGCCGAGGCCCTCGCCCGCCAGACCGCCCTCGCCCGCGAGCAGCCCGCGAGCTTCGCCGGCGCAGGCCGCGCCGTCCGGGCCGAGATCGCCGCCCTCGGCCTGCCCACCGCCGGAACCCGCTTCGCCGACGGCAGCGGCCTCTCCCGCGACAACCGCGTCACCGCCGCCCTCCTCACCGGCCTCCTCACCCGAGCGGCCGACCCCACCCGCCCCACCCTCCGCCCGGTCCTCACCGGGCTGCCCGTCGGCGGCTTCAGCGGCACCCTCAGGAGCCGCTTCGACACCGGCCCCGCCCTCGGAGGAGCGGGCCTCGTCCGCGCCAAGACAGGCACCCTGAGGGGCGTCAACACCCTCGCCGGAACCGTCGTCACCGCCGACGGCCGGCTCCTCGCCTTCGCCTTCCTCGCCGGCCGCACACCCTCCCCCTACACGGCCCAGCCCGCCCTCGACCGCCTCTCCGCCGCCCTCGCCCCTTAGGGGGCGTCCGCCAGGGCTGAACAGGTCCGAACCCTGACCGAACCAGCGCCGAGAACGTACGGTTGACGCATGACGAGCATCGGTGGTGCCGAGATGGTCGACTGGAATCTCGCGGTCGCGACCGCGACCCGCCTGGTGAGGCCGGGCCCTGAGGTGAGCCGCGAGGAGGCCCGCGAGGTCGTCGCCGAGCTACGCCGGCACGCCAAGGCCTCCGAGGAACACGTACGGGCCTTCACCCGGATGATCCCCGAGGGACACGAACCACGGGACACACCCGTCCTCGTCGTGGACCGCGCCGGCTGGATCAGGGCCAACGTCGCCGGCTTCCGCGAACTCCTCGCCCCCCTCCTCGACAAGATGCAGGAACGCCGCTCGAACACCCCCGGCGGCACCATGCTCGGCGCCGTCGGCGGCAAGGTCACCGGCGTCGAACTCGGCATGCTGCTGTCCTTCCTCGCCTCCCGCATCCTCGGCCAGTACGAGACCTTCGCCCCCGCCACCCGCGAACTCCCCGCCGGCGACAACGGCGGCGGACGTCTCCTCCTCGTCGCCCCCAACATCGTCCACGTCGAACGCGAACTCGCCGTCGACCCCCACGACTTCCGGCTCTGGGTCTGCCTCCACGAAGAGACCCACCGCACCCAGTTCACCGCCGTCCCCTGGCTGCGCGACCACCTCCAGGGCGAGATCCAGGCATTCCTCGGCGCCACCGAGGTCGACCCCTCCACCGTCGTCGAACGCCTGCGCGAAGCCGCCCAGGCCCTCGTCGGCGGCCGCCCCGAAGGCGAGGAGGGCGAACCCGCCCCCTCCCTCGTCGAACTCGTGCAGACCCCCGAACAAC
The DNA here is from genome assembly GCF_055564335.1 of Streptomyces sp. NPDC029139. NCBI lineage: Bacteria > Bacillati > Actinomycetota > Actinomycetes > Kitasatosporales > Streptomycetaceae > Streptomyces > Streptomyces sp. NPDC029139. The sequence goes on from NZ_JBVHWN010000004.1 coordinate 569,112, forward strand.
GCGAGATCCTCGGCCGCCTCACCGCCGTCATGTCCCTCCTCGAAGGCCACGCCGACTACGTCATGGACGGCGTCGGCCCCCAGGTCGTGCCCTCCGTCGCCGAGATCCGCGAGAAGTTCCAGCAGCGCCGCGCCAGCGGCGCCTCCCGCCTCGACCTCGCCCTGCGCAAACTCCTCGGCCTCGACGCCAAACTGCGCCAGTACCGCGACGGAGAACGCTTCGTCCGCGCCGTCGTCGACGAGACCGGCATGGACGGCTTCAACCGCGTCTGGACCTCCCCCAACACGCTCCCCACCAAGGCCGAGATCGCCAAACCGGCGGACTGGATCGCGAGGGTGCACCGTAAGGCAGACTCCTGAGACGGGTGCGGCGTACGACGGAAGAACACACCTCCCATCACCCATCCGAGGGACCCTAGGCAAAGGGTGGGGCGTGCAATGCTCGGGTAACGGCCAGGTTCTGTCACCATCGACGCACTCTGAGTGACCGAACCCCCTCTTCCGACCGTTAACACTCCGACCGAGGCACCCCACCCCATCACGAAGGGCACCGGACATGGGTCCCCATCCTGCGGTCGCGGCGATACGCCTGGCGGTCCGCCGCGTACTCCACGACGTCCTCACCGAGCACCAGACCGACTCCACCACCCCGCCCGACCGGCACCCCCTGGTGCTCGTCGCCTGCTCCGGCGGCGCCGACTCCATGGCGCTCGCCTCCGCACTCGCCTTCGAATCACGCAAACTCGCCGTCCACGCCGGCGGCATCACCGTCGACCACGGCCTCCAGCACGGCTCCGACCAGCGCGCCACCGAGGTCGCCGGCCGCATGGCCGCGCTCGGACTCGACCCCGTCGAAGCCGTGGCCGTCACCGTCGGCCGCGAGGGAGGACCCGAGGCCGCCGCCCGCGACGCCCGCTACGCCGCCCTCGACGCCGCCGCCGAACGCCACGGCGCCACCGCCGTCCTCCTCGGCCACACCCGCGACGACCAAGCGGAAACCGTCCTCCTCGGCCTCGCCCGCGGCTCCGGCATCCGCTCCCTCTCCGGCATGGCCGCCGTCTCCGGCACCTCCGGACGCTACCGACGCCCCTTCCTGGAGCTCGACCGGCAGACCGTCCGCAAGGCCTGCGTCGCCCAGGAACTGGCCGTCTGGGACGACCCCCACAACGCCGACCCCGCCTACACCCGCTCCCGCCTCCGCCACGAGGGCCTCCCCGCCCTCGAGAAGGCCCTCGGCAAAGGCGTCGTCGAAGCCCTCGCCCGGACGGCCCAGCTCTCCCGCGACGACGCCGACGCCCTCGACTCCTGGGCCGCCGACGTCGAAGCGCTCGTACGGGACGAGGCCGGCCGGCTCGAATGCGCCAAACTCTTCGGACTGCCGCCCGCCGTCCGCCGCCGCGTCCTGCGCCGCGCCATGATCGCCGAAGGCGCACCCGCCGGCTCCCTCTTCGCCCGCCACATCGAAGAGGTCGACCGGCTGATCACCGGCTGGCGCGGCCAAGGAGCCATCAATCTGCCCGGCCGCGTCGAGGCACGACGGCAGGGTGGCAGACTGGTCATTCGGCAAGGCTGACGCACGCTGCAACGAAAGTGACCCGGGTGAACGAGAAGGACATGGGCACCGACCTCAAGTCGGTGCTCATCACCAAGGAAGAGATCGACGCCAAGCTGGCCGAGCTGGCCGCGAAGATCGACGCGGAGTACGCGGGCAAGGACCTGCTCATCGTCGGCGTCCTCAAGGGTGCCGTGATGGTGATGGCGGACCTGGCGCGCGCGCTGTCCACTCCCGTCACCATGGACTGGATGGCCGTCTCCTCCTACGGCGCCGGCACCCAGTCCTCCGGCGTCGTCCGGATCCTCAAGGACCTGGACACCGACATCAAGGGCAAGCACGTCCTGATCGTCGAGGACATCATCGACTCCGGCCTCACGCTGTCCTGGCTGCTCTCCAACCTCGGCTCGCGCGAACCGGCCTCCCTCGAGGTCTGCACCCTCCTGCGCAAGCCCGACGCCGCCAAGGTCGCGATCGACGTGAAGTGGATCGGATTCGACATCCCCAACGAGTTCGTCGTCGGCTACGGCCTCGACTACGCCGAGAAGTACCGCAACCTCCCCTTCGTCGGCACACTCGCGCCGCACGTCTACGGAGGCTGACGCCCGGGAACCCGTACCGCCCTCCCGCCGTTGGAGCAAGGGAAGGCGGTCACGGGTCACCTGGCTGAGGTACCGTCCGAAGAACAGCTTTTTCTCATAGCAGCTCTCACAGCAGCATTTACCTACGGGCAGGAGGGACGGAGCGTTCTCGCTCCGTATGGATGGACGTGAAGCGATACTTCCGTGGGCCGGTCATGTGGATCGTGCTGGCCGTCCTCGCCGTGGTCGTGCTGATGCAGGTCGTCGGCTCGTCCGAGGGCTACAAGACGGTGGACACCAGCAAGGTCGTCCAGGCGATCACTGACAAGCAGGCCAACCAGGTCAAGCTGACGACCGGCGACGAGCAGGTCATCAAGGTCGAACTCAAGAAGGACGCCGACAAGAACAAGTACGGCGGCAGCACCAAGATCCAGGCCAGCTACATCGGTGACCAGGGCGCCAACCTGACCACCACGCTCCAGCAGCAGTCCGCCTCCGGCGACCTCGACAAGGGCTACACCGTCTCACCCGAGCGGCAGAGCCCCTTCCTGTCGGTGCTGCTCTCGCTGCTGCCCTTCGTCCTCATCGTGGTCGTCTTCCTGTTCCTGATGAACCAGATGCAGGGCGGCGGCTCCCGAGTCATGAACTTCGGGAAGTCCAAGGCCAAGCTGATCACCAAGGACACCCCGAAGACCACCTTCGCCGACGTGGCCGGATCGGACGAGGCCGTCGAGGAACTCCACGAGATCAAGGAATTCCTCCAGGAACCGGCGAAGTTCCAGGCCGTCGGCGCCAAGATCCCCAAGGGCGTGCTGCTCTACGGCCCGCCCGGAACCGGCAAGACCCTCCTCGCACGCGCCGTCGCGGGCGAGGCCGGCGTGCCCTTCTACTCGATCTCCGGCTCCGACTTCGTCGAGATGTTCGTCGGTGTCGGCGCCTCCCGTGTCCGCGACCTCTTCGAGCAGGCCAAGGCGAACGCCCCGGCGATCGTCTTCGTCGACGAGATCGACGCCGTCGGACGCCACCGCGGCGCCGGCCTCGGCGGCGGCCACGACGAGCGCGAGCAGACCCTCAACCAGCTCCTCGTCGAGATGGACGGCTTCGACGTAAAGGGCGGCGTCATCCTGATCGCCGCCACCAACCGGCCCGACATCCTCGACCCGGCGCTCCTGCGCCCCGGCCGCTTCGACCGGCAGATCGCCGTCGACCGCCCGGACATGCAGGGCCGCCTCGAGATCCTCAAGGTCCACCAGAAGGGCAAGCCGGTCGCCCCGGACGTCGACCTCGGCGCCGTCGCCCGTCGCACCCCCGGCTTCACCGGTGCCGATCTCTCCAACGTCCTGAACGAGGCGGCGCTCCTCACCGCCCGCTCGGACAAGAAGCTGATCGACAACCACTCCCTGGACGAGGCGATCGACCGCGTGGTCGCGGGCCCGCAGAAGCGGACCCGGATCATGTCGGACAAGGAGAAGAAGATCACCGCGTACCACGAAGGCGGACACGCCCTCGTCGCGGCGGCCTCACCGAACTCCGACCCGGTCCACAAGATCACCATCCTGTCCCGCGGCCGGGCCCTCGGCTACACGATGGTGCTCCCGGACGAGGACAAGTACTCGACCACGCGCAACGAGATGCTCGACCAGCTCGCGTACATGCTGGGCGGACGCGCGGCCGAGGAACTGGTCTTCCACGACCCGACCACGGGCGCCGCGAACGACATCGAGAAGGCCACGGCCACCGCACGCGCCATGGTCACGCAGTACGGCATGACCGAGCGGCTCGGCGCGATCAAGTTCGGTGGCGACAACACCGAACCGTTCCTCGGCCGCGAGATGGCGCACCAGCGCGACTACTCGGAAGAGGTCGCCGCGCTGGTCGACGAAGAGGTCAAGAAGCTCATCGAGACCGCGCACAACGAGGCGTGGGAGATCCTCGTCGAGAACCGCGACGTCCTCGACAACCTCGTCCTGCAGCTCCTCGAGAAGGAGACGCTGGGCAAGGAGGAGATCGCCGAGATCTTCGCCCCGATCGTCAAGCGCCCGGCCCGCCCGGCCTGGACCGGCTCCTCCCGCCGCACGCCCTCGACCCGCCCGCCGGTGCTCTCCCCCAAGGAGCTCGCACTGACGAACGGCGCGAACGGCAGCGCGACGGTGGACACCACCAAGACGCCGGCCACCGGCATCGAGGTGGCTCCGGAGGACGCCCCGGAGGCCTGACCTCCGCACCCGGAATGGATGCCGCGCCTCCACAGGTTCTAGCCTGTGGGGGCGCGGCATTTTTCGCGCCATGTGAGTCAGACGGAACGAGGCACAGATGACCGACCCGGTGACGCTGGACGGCGAGGGCACGATCGGCGTATTCGACGAGAAGCGCGCCGAGAACGCCGTACGAGAGCTCCTCATCGCGGTCGGCGAGGACCCGGACCGCGAGGGGCTCAGGGAGACGCCGGCGCGCGTTGCGCGGGCGTACAAGGAGCTGTTCGCCGGGCTGTGGCAGAAGCCCGAGGATGTCCTGACGACGACGTTCGACCTGGGGCACGACGAGCTGGTCCTTGTGAAGGACATCGAATTGACCGCGACCTGTGAACATCATTTGCTGCCATTCCATGGCGTAGCTCACATTGGTTACATTCCGGCTGAAACGGGCAAGATCACGGGCCTGTCCAAGCTGGCGCGTCTCGTCGACGTCTTCGCCCGCCGTCCGCAGGTGCAGGAGCGTCTGACGACGCAGATCGCCGACTCGCTCATGGAAATCCTTGAGGCCCGTGGCGCGATCGTCGTGATCGAGGCCGAGCACATGTGCATGTCGTTGCGTGGCATCCGTAAGCCGGGCGCGAAGACGACGACCTCGGCGGTACGTGGCCAACTGCGTGACGCTACTACACGAGCCGAGGCCATGTCCCTGATATTGGCCCGTTAGTAGCGAGCTGTCCGCCTTGCTCCATACCGTCCCCGATCAGCGGAGCTGATCGCTGATCAAGGGGAATCGGTATGGGGTACGGGCTTTCCAGCAAGATGCTGGTGAACCGGGTGGGCGGCTGGGCTCAGGCGAAGAACGTGGTTCGGGGCAGCGCCCTCTGGACGCTGGACGGCGACCGGACAGTGCAGACGATGGTCGCGGGCGTGACGGCGGTGAAGGGGCGCGATGCCGTCGAGGTGGTCACGGACCGTACGGCCTTCGTGGCGAGCCCCGACCTGCTGCCGGCCGCGCCGGACGGCTGGACGCACGCGGAGGACGCGGCCGGGGAGACGATCGCCTGGACGCCGGCGCGGAAACCGCGCCGGGAGCGGCTGACCATCAGGCCGGGGTACGCATTCGGCTACTTCGTGGGTGCCACGTGCGCCGACGGCACGGTCGGCAAGAACTACGTGTCGCTGGTCGTGAACGAGGAGGGCTTCGCCGCCCGCTACGCGGCAGCCCTGACGGCCTGCACGGGGCTTCCGGCGCGACTGGAGGCGGTCAGTCGGCCGTCCGGGTACCTGAAGCGGGACCTGGCCGGCTTCCGGGTCCGTGTGGTCTCTTCGTACCTCGCCGACGCGGTGAGGCACTACGTCGGCGGGGACGCCCACCACATGCGGCAGCGCTTCCCGCGGGTGGTGCTTCGTGACATCGATACGTTCAGCGGGTTCCTCGACGGATACGTCGAAGGCGATGGCCACCGGGCCAAGCATTGGCACGCGCGCATGATCGCGAGCGCCAATGTTCCGTTCCTGGCTGAGATCGCTCCGGAGTGGGCACCTCGTGCGTGAGCCCTGGTAGTCCGGTGCTGTCAGTGCGGCTGGTTAGCCTGCGGTCATGATCGAGACGACCGGCGACGACCGCCGTTTTCCGCCCGCGCTCGCCGAGGTGGCCCGTGTGGAGTTCGCGTACGAGGAGGGCGAGGGCGTCGACTTCGAGCCGTACGACGCCTTCGAGACCGCCGAGGAGACCTCCGACTGGCTGCGGCACTGGACGGGGAACCACGAGCTCGACGGAGGGGCGTACCGGATCTTCGGGCAGGACGGGACCGGGGGGCTTGCCGCGCTCTGGTGTGTGAGGCCGGGGCGGCCGCTCGTCGAGCAGCCCGTGGTGTTCCTCGGGTCCGAGGGTGAGCGCGGAGTGGTCGCCGGGAACCTGTCCGACTTCCTCTGGGTGCTGGCCGACGGCTTCGGGCCGATGGAGGCCGCGCTGTACGTGGAGGGTGAGAGACGTCCGAACCCCGCCCTGGGCGCGCTCGCGGCGCGGTACGCCACCACTCCGCGCCGGACCGCGCAGGCGATCGTCGCGGAGGCTCAGGCCGAGTTCGCGTCGTTCTCCGATGACATCGACGCGCTCTGCCGCTGAGCCTCAGGCGACCGGGGCCGTGCCCTTGCCGTTGGCGTCGTTGTCGTCCTCGGGGAGTTTGCAGACGTGCTCCAGGAAGAGGGCCGCCGCGATCACGCCGATGCCCGCCAGGACCGAGAAGCCGGCGTAGATCGCCTGGTCGCGGCGGGCCGGGATGTCCAGGGAGCCGAGGAGGAAGACGCCGACGCCGCCGTACATGCCGGCGACGAGGGCGGCGACCAGGGCGCTGGCCTGGCCGAAGACCACGGCTCGGGCCGCCATCAGGGGTTCGACGCCCTTGGCGCCGGGGCGGCGCTCGCGCTGGGCCTTCAGGCGGGAGCGGAGGGAGAGGGCCGTGGCCGCGAGGACGACCGCGATCGCCGCGAGGACGATCGGCGCGGCCAGCGGCACGCTCGGCAGGGATCCCACCGCGTCCCAGAGGCGTGCGCCGCCCCAGGACAGGATTCCGGCCACGATGAACAGTCCGGCGAGAACCTTGAGCCGCAGTTGTTTCACCGGGTGTCCTTCGTGTCGTCGCGGGGGCTGTGTCCCACGAGCGTAACGACTACTCGGGCAGACGGAGTTCCAGGTCGGCGCGCGGCACGACGCCGGCGTTGCCGAGCATCGCCAGCAGGTCGGCGACGGGGCCGTGTCCGGGGAGCTGGGCCGCGGGGTCCACGTCGTGCCAGGGGGCGAGGACGAAGGCGCGCTGGTGGGCGCGGGGGTGGGGGAGCGTGAGGACGGGGTCGTCGGAGACGACTTCGGCGTACGCGACGATGTCGACGTCGATGGTGCGTGCGCCCCAGCGCTCCTCGCGGACCCGGTGGAAGGCTTCTTCGACGGCGTGGGCGCGCTCCAGGAGGGAGCTGGGGGGCAGGGTCGTCTTCACGAGGGCGACGGCGTTGAGGTACGAGGGCTGGGAGCCGGGCTCGACGCCCCAGGGTTCCGTCTCGTAGACGGGGGAGACGGCCTTCACCCGGAGTCCGGGGGTGTCCTCCAGGGCGTCGACGGCGCCCTGGAGGGTCTCCAGGCGGTTGCCGAGGTTGGCGCCCAGGGCGATGACGGCCCATTTGGGGTTGGAGAGGGTGATGTCGGCGGCGTCGACGGTCTCGACGACGGAGGCGGGTACGGGCTGCACGGTGGGGTCGCTGTGCGTGCTTTTCATACTCGGCTCCGGGTGATGGTGATGGTGACGTCGTCGAAGGGGACCGTGATCGGCGCGTCCGGCTTGTGGACGACGACCTCGACCTCCTGGACGCCGGCGTGCTTGAGGCACTGCTGGGCGATGCGCTCGGCGAGCGTCTCGATCAGGTCCACCGGCTCGCCCTGGACGACGTCGACGACTTCCTCGGCGACGACGCCGTAGTGCACGGTCTTCGTCAGGTCGTCGTCGGCGGCCGCGGGGCGGGTGTCGAGGCCGAGGACGAGGTCCACGATGAAGGTCTGGCCTTCTTCGCGTTCCTTGGGGAAGACGCCGTGGTGTCCTCGGGCCTTGAGGCCGCGCAGCGCGACACGATCCACGCGAATCACTCCTGCTGTCGTAGTTCTTGTGGCCACGCAGCCGGTTGCGGACGGCCGGGTGTCCAGCATCGAATCTACCTGCGGGCACCGACAGCGCTTGCCCATGGGGGGCTGAGGCGACGGCCACAGGGGCTGGGAGCGGCCCCTACCCAGGGGTGCGGGATCCAATCCTGGATGTGGTCCGAAAGGGGCGGGGATCCGGTCAGGCGCCGGGTTCCTCGTCCTCTTCGTCGTCCGTTTCGGTGAGGACGGGGGAGCCGTGGTGGGACCAGATGCGCCAGCCCTCGAATGTGCGGCGGAACACATTGGTGGCGACGACGAGCTGGCCGACGAGGGGTCCGAGTTCGGCGCCGTCCTCGGCGGGGCCGCCGCTGAGGATGTTCTCGGTGCAGGTGACGACGGCCACGTCGCCGGCGAGGGAGACCTGGAGGTCGGTGAGGAAGAACTGGATGTACTCGGTGTTCGCCATGATCAGGGCGTACGAGCGGAGGACCTCGCCGCGGCCGGAGAGGACGGGCCAGCCGGGGTGGACGCAGCTGATGGGGGTGGCGCCGTCGTCGAGCCAGAGGTCGGAGATCTCCTCGAAGTCGCCGCGCTCCATCGCCTCGTAGAAGGCGGTGTTGGCGGCCTCGACCGCTTCGGTGTCGGTCTGGTGGGTCACGCGGCTCCCTCGACGGCTCGGGCGACCCTGACGGCGTCGGCGGTGGCCCGGACCTCGTGGACGCGGACGGCCCAGGCGCCCTCGTGGGCGGCGATGGCGGAGACGGCGGCGGTGGCGGCGTCGCGTTCGCGGGCGGGAGGCGGGGCGGAGCCCTCGTGGGCGAGGACGTGGCCGAGGAAGCGCTTTCGGGAGGCGGCGACGAGGAGGGGTCTGCCGAGGGCGCGCAGGGCGGGGAGGTGGGCGACGAGGGCGAGGTCGTGGGGGGCGAGTTTGGCGAAGCCGAGGCCGGGGTCGATGACGATCCGCTCGGGGGCGATGCCGCCTTCGACGACGGCTTCCATGCGGTGGCGCAGTTCGGTGACGACTTCGGTGACGACGTCGTCGTAGACGGCGAGGCTGTTCATGTTCTGGCTGAAGCCGCGCCAGTGCATGACGACGAAGGGGACCTCGGCGGCGGCGACGGCGGGGACCATGCCGGGGTCGGCGAGGCCGCCGCTGACGTCGTTGACGAGTGCGGCGCCTGCGGCGACGGCGGCGCGGGCGACGGAGGCGCGCATGGTGTCGACGGAGACGGTGACGCCTTCCGCGGCGAGGCCGCGGACGACGGGGACGACGCGGCGCAGTTCTTCGTCCTCGTCGACGCGGGTGGCGCCGGGGCGGGTGGATTCGCCGCCGACGTCGACGAGGTCGGCGCCTTCGGCGACGAGGTGGAGCCCGTGTTTGACGGCGGCCGTGGTGTCGAACCAGCGGCCGCCGTCGGAGAAGGAGTCCGGGGTGACGTTCACGACGCCCATGACCGCGCAGCGGTCCCACTCCGGCAGGCCCTGGGCCGTGCCCCGGCCGATCAACGTACTCATATGTCCAGACTAGGGGCTGGCCGGTCGGGGGGCGCCGGTCCGGGGGTGCCGGTCAGGCCGCCCGGACCTCGGGGTCGGTCCGGGGGGTGACGATGTGGGCGCAGGGGCGGGGCTGGGCGTCGGCGCGGCGGCGGGCGAAGGGGCGGGGCAGTTCGAGGGTGAGGAAGCCTTCGGCCTGCATGGCGGCGAATCCGATGCGGGGGAGGTCGCGGCTCTTGCGGTAGACGACGAAGCGGGGTTCCCAGCGGGGCTGGAACTTGGCGTTGAACTTGTACAGGGACTCGATCTGGAACCAGCGGGAGAGGAAGACGAGCAGTCCGCGCCAGGCGCGGAGGACGGGTCCGGCGCCGATCTTCTCGCCGCGGGCGAGGGCGGAGCGGAACATGGCGAAGTTGAGGGAGACGCGGTCGATGCCGAGGCGGGGGGAGTGCTGGAGGGCGGCGACGATGAGCAGCTCGTTCATGCCGGGGTCGGCGGAGCGGTCGCGTCGCATGAGTTCGAGGGACATGCCGTCCGGGCCCCAGGGGACGAAGTGGATGATCGCCTTGAGGTCGCCGTAGGGCGAGTCGGGGTCGTCCTTGTGGGCGGTGGCTATGACGGCGTCCGCGTCGCCGGGGTCGCCGATCCGGCCGAGTGCCATGGAGAAGCCGCGTTCGGTGTCGGTGCCGCGCCAGTCGGCGGCGGCGCGGCGGACGCGGGCGAGTTCGCCGTCGGACAGGTCACGGACGCGGCGGACCTTGGTGGTGTAGCCGTTGCGCTCGATCCGCTTCACCATCTGGCGCACGTTGCGCATGGCGCGCCCGGAGAGGGAGAAATCCGCGACGTCCACCACCGCCTCGTCGCCGAGTTCGAGGGCGTCGAGGCCGGTCTCGCGGGTCCAGACCTCGCCGCCGGTCTCGGAGCAGCCCATGACGGCGGGGGTCCAGGAGTGGGCTTCGGCCTCGTCCATGAAGCGGTCGATGGCGCCGGGCCAGGCCTCGACGTCGCCGATGGGGTCGCCGCTGGCGAGCATGACGCCGGAGACGACGCGGTAGCAGACGGCGGCTTTGCCGCTGGGGGAGAAGACGACGCCCTTGTCGCGGCGGAGGGCGAAGTGGCCGAGTGAGTCGCGGGCGCCGTGCTTGTCGAGGAGGGCGCGCAGTCGGGTCTCGTCGTCCTCGGTGAGGCGGGCGGCGGGGTGTTCGGGGCGGAAGGCCAGGTAGATGGTGGTGAGGGCGGTGAGCATGCCGAGGGCGCCGAGGGAGTAGCCGACGGTCCAGTCGACGTCGGCGGTGTAGCCGACGGGGCCTTCGAAGCCGAGGAGTCCGTACAGGACGTGTTCGAGGCGGTCGGTGAGGCTGGGGCTGCCGATGACGCGGCGGGGGTGGGCGCTGACGATGATCAGGCCGAGGAGGATGGATCCGGCGCCCATGAGGACGAAGTTGGCGAGTGCTTTCCAGCGGCTGCGGGGGTCGGGGAGGGCGGCGAACTGGTCGCGGTGGCGCAGCAGCAGGGCGAGCAGGGCGAGGGAGAGCAGGGCGCCGAGGACGGAGTGGCGCCAGACGAACTGGGCGGCGGCGCCGAGGGGCAGGAGGACGACGGCGGCTCGCCAGGCGCGGCGCTTGTGGCGCTTGAGGCCGTGGGCGAGCAGCAGGAGGAGGACGCCGGCGCTGAGGGAGAGGGCCGCGGAGAGCGGTCCGAGCGTGCCGGGGAGGATTTCGGCGACGGCGTGCATGCGGCTGGCCCGGAAGCGGGGGAAGACGCCCGCGGCGATGTCGATCAGGCCGATGAGGGTGCAGGCCGTTCCGACGAGGGAGGGGACCTTTTCCGGGCGGGGTCCGCGCAGAATCCGGCGTACCCGAACCGGAACCGATCCTGATTTGTCCCCATCTAGCGTGACAGACATCGCTTCCCGTGCTTCCCGTGGTTCCGCGAAAGATTTGGTGGACCGGCGGCCGCGCGGTGGTCAGGGGCGGGCCGTGCCGGAGGTCGTGCGCCTTCTAGGACGGCCGCGTGGCTGAGCGGGTTCATTCAGGTTCGGGAAATTCTCGGGAAGAGGAAGAGGGCTCGGTCGCTCATGGGTCTCACCAGCAGCAAGGTTCTGGCGCTGGCCGTCACGGTGGCGGTGGTGCTGTTCGTGGCCACGGTCTGGTTGTGGCCGCGGTTGTCCCGCGGCGGGTTCCGGTCCGTGCTCGGCCGGATCGGGCTGCTGCTGGCCACCCAGCTCGCGCTGTTCGCGTCGGTCGGTCTCGCGGCGAACAACTCCTTTCTCTTCTACGGGTCCTGGGCGGACCTCTTCGGTCAGGAGCAGGACATGGGGGTGGTCGTCGACCACTCGGCCGGCTCCAAGGACGTCAAGGTGGTCAGGACGCAGGCGCTGGACGTGCCCGGCGGGGGCCGTCCGGCGGTCGGGGGGCAGATCCAGAAGGTGGTCATCGCGGGGGAGAAGTCGAAGATCGACTCTCCGGCGTACGTGTATCTGCCGCCGGAGTACTTCCAGAAGGAGTACGCGAGGAGCACGTTCCCGGCCGCGGTGGTGCTGACCGGTTATCCGGGCACGGCCGAGAACCTCCTCAAGGGGCTGAGGTATCCGAGGACGGCGTATCTGCAGGCCAAGGAGAAGAAGATGCGGCCGATGATCCTGGTGATGCTGCGCCCGACCGTGGCGCCGCCCCGGGACACGGAGTGCGTGGACATTCCTGGGGGCCCGCAGACCGAGACGTTCTTCGCCGAGGACCTGCCGAAGGCGGTCTCGGAGACGTACCGGGTGGGGACGAAGGCGCGGAACTGGGGGTTCATGGGGAACTCGACAGGCGGGTACTGCGCGCTGAAGATCGCGCTGCACCATCCGGACCGGTTCGCGGCGGGCGCGGGGTTCTCGGCGTACTACAAGGCGGCCGAGGACGTGACGACGGGCGACCTCTTCCACGGCGACGACGCGGCGCGCAAGCGCGCCGACCTGCTGTGGAGCCTGGACCACGCGCCGCGGGGGAAGTCGTCGTTCCTGGTGACGACGTCGAAGGAGGGCGAGGGGAACCGCAGGGGGACGCTCGATTTCATCAGGAAGGTGAAGGCCCCGGCGCGGGTCTCCTCGATCACTCTCGACAGCGGCGGGCACAACTTCAACACCTGGAACCGGGAGATCCCGCCGGGTCTGGTGTGGATGAGCGGGCGGCTCAGCGCGAACTGAGCGCGCTCTCCGCGGAGGCGGCGCGCAGGGCGCGGTGGACGCCGGCGGGGGTGAGGACGCCGAGGTACCGGCCGCCGTCCGCGGGGTCGGTGACGGGAAGCCAGCCGGTGTCGTGCCGCAGGAGCGCCGCGAGCGCCTCGCGCAGCGAGGAGCCGAGGGGGACCGGCTCGGGGGCCGGGCGGGTGCGGCCGGGGTCGTCGGCCGACACCCAGCCCGCGATCCGGCCGGCGCCGTCCAGGACGAGGGCCCAGGGGGCGCCGGGGGCCGGTGCGGCCTCGTCCGTACGCAGCACGGGGACCTCCTCCAGGGCGGCGGTGTCGACCGGGGTGACGGAGAGCCGCTTGAGGCCGCGGTCGGCGCCGACGAACGCGGCGACGTACGGGGTGGCGGGGGCGCCGAGCACCCGCGCGGGGGTGTCGAACTGCTCGATCCTGCCCTGCCCGTAGACGGCGATGCGGTCGCCGAGGCGGACGGCCTCCTCCAGGTCGTGGGTGACCAGCAGGACGGTCTTGCGGACCTGCGCCTGGAGCTTGAGGAACTCGCTCTGCAGGCGCTCGCGGACGACGGGGTCGACGGCGCCGAAAGGCTCGTCCATCAGCAGCACGGGCGGGTCGGCGGCGAGGGCGCGGGCCACGCCGACGCGCTGGCGCTGCCCGCCGGAGAGCTGTTCGGGGTAGCGGTCGCCGTACTTCTTCGGGTCGAGGCCGACCAGGTCGAGGAGTTCGGCGGCGCGGGCGCGGGCCCGGGCGCGCGGGGCGCCGAGGAGGTGGGGGACGGTCGCGGTGTTGTCGAGGACGGTGCGGTGCGGGAAGAGGCCGACCTGCTGGATGACGTAACCGATCCGGCGGCGCAGCCGGACAGGGTCGACCGCGGAGATGTCCTCACCGCCGAGGAGGATCCGCCCCTCGGTCGGCTCGATGAGCCGGTTCACCATCTTCATGGTGGTGGTCTTGCCGCAGCCCGACGGGCCGACGAGGGTGACCAGTTCGCCCTCGGCCACCTCGAAGGAGAGGCCGTCGACGGCCGTCGTGCCGTCCTCGTACCGCTTGGTCACCTGCTCGAACCGGATCATGGTTCCCCATTCTGAGGGTTGGCGGCCGGGGGTGTGTGAAGGGCCTGTTGCCGCATTGTGGCGGTCCTCGGCGATTGTCGGTGGCGGGGGTTAGGGTCGCTGGACATACGTTCGGCAGGGTGGGCGACCGGGGGGAGGGCCTATGAGCGCGTCGAGCTGTCTGGTGGCGAACGACTGGATCTGCGGGGAGTATCTGCGCTCCCGCAGCCAGGAGTTGACCGACGCGACGCTCCAGCACGTGGGGATCACGGTCGTGTCCGTACTGATCGGTCTCGCCGTCGCCTTTCCGATGGCGCTGCTCGTGCGGGCCCGTCCGCGCCTCGCCGGCCCGGTCGTCGGCCTGACGACGCTGCTGTACACGATCCCGTCCCTGGCGATGTTCTCGCTGCTGCTGCCGTTCTTCGGGCTGTCCGCGGCGCTGGTGGTGACCGGGCTCGTGCTGTACTCGCTGACGATCCTCGTGCGGAACCTCCTGGCGGGCCTGGAGGCGGTGCCGGCCGAGACGAGGGAGGCCGCGCGCGGCATGGGGTACGGCCCGGGCCGGCTGCTGTGGGAGGTCGAACTGCCCCTCGCGCTCCCGGCGCTGATGGCCGGCATACGGATGGCGACGGTCTCCACGATCGCGCTGACGACGGTCGGTTCGATCGTCGGACGCGGCGGGCTGGGGAACCTCATCGAGGACGCGTTGCCGACCTTCTTCAAGGCGCAGGTGCTCGCCGCGTCCGTGCTGTGCGTGCTCCTCGCCGTGGCCGCGGACCTGTTGCTGCTGGGCGTCCAGCGGCTGCTCACACCGTGGACCCGTATACGCGCCGCGGTGGGGGGCGTGTGACATGGGAGTCGTGGCGGAGGCGTGGACCTGGCTGGCGACGGGTGCCCACTGGGCGGGTGACGGCGGGGTCTGGCACCGGCTCGGTGAGCATGTGTACGTGAGCGGGGTCGCGCTCCTGGTGGCCTGCGCCGTCGCGCTGCCGGTGGGGCTCGGGCTCGGACACCTCGGCAAGGGCGGCACGGTGGCCGTCAACGTCTCCAACGTCGGGCGGGCGATCCCCGTCTTCGCGGTCCTCGCCCTGTTCATGGTGTCGCCGCTGCGGAACGCCGGGTACGTCCCGACGGTGATCGCCCTGGTGCTCTTCGCGGTGCCGCCGCTGCTCACCAACGCGTACGTGGGCGTGCGGGAGGTGGACCGGGCGGTGGTCGAGGCCGCGCGGGGGATGGGCATGTCGGGCGGGCAGGTCTTCCGGAGGGTCGAGCTGCCCCTCGCCCGGCCGCTGGTCATGACGGGTCTGCGGTCGGCCGCCGTGCAGGTCGTCGCCACGGCGACCATCGCGGCGATGGCCGGCCAGGGGGGCCTGGGCCGGATCATCACGGCGGGCTTCAACACGTACAACACGCCGCAGGTGGTCGCGGGCGCGCTGCTCGTGGCGCTGCTCGCCCTCGTGGTGGAGGCGGTGCTGGTCGGGGCGGACCGGCTGCTCGGCCGCGGGACCCGGTGACGACAGGACCCGGTGACGGCAATGCCCGGTGACGACGACGCAGGACGCAGGACGGTCCACGAACGACCGTCCTCGAATGACGGTCCACGAACGACGAACGGAATGGGTGATCTCGTGAGCAGGACTTCGCGCACCGCGGGTGCGGTTCTGGGCGTGGCGGCGCTGGCCGTCGGGCTCGCCGCGTGCGGCGGCGACAGCCTGGAGAAGAGCAACGCGCCGGCCGGCGGCTCGGGCAAGGGCTCGCTCGTCGTGGGCGCCGCGGCCTTCACCGAGTCGAAGGTGCTGGCGGAGCTGTACGCGCAGGTGCTGAACGACGCCGGATACTCCGCGTCCGTCACCACGGTGAAGAACCGCGAGCTGTACGAACCGTCGCTGGAGAAGGGCGAGATCGACGTCGTACCGGAATACGCGGCGACGATCGCGGAATTCCTCAATGCCAAGGTGAACGGCCCGAAGGCGCCCGAGGAGAAGCCGGTCGCGTCCGGGGACGCGGCGGCCACGGTCGAGGCGCTGAAGAAGCTCGCGGAGCCGCGCGGACTGAAGGTCCTCGCGGTCGGCGAGGCGGTCGACCAGAACGCCTTCGCGGTGTCCAGGGAATTCGCCGAGAAGAACAAGCTGAAGACGCTTTCCGATCTGGGCGCCGCCAAGCTGAAGGTGAAGATCGCGGCTGGTGACGAATGCGCGGTCCGGCCCTTCTGCGCACCGGGTCTGAAGAAGACCTACGGGATCGACGTGACCGGCGTCGACCCCAAGGGCGTCGGTACGCCGCAGGCGAAGCAGGCGGTGAAGGACGGGGTGGACCAGCTGGTGCTGACCACCACGACGGACGCCACGATCGAGAGCTTCGGGCTGGTCTTCCTGGCCGACGACAAGAAGCTGCAGAACGCCGACAATGTGCTGCCGGTCGTCAATGCGAAGGACGCCGGATCGCCGGAGATAGCCGCCGCGCTCGACAGGATCACCAAGGTGCTCACGACGGCCGATCTCGCCGAACTGAACCGGAAGGTGGACGCGGAGCGGGCGAAGCCCGCGGACGTCGCGAAGGCCTATCTGGAGTCGAAGGGGCTGGTCAAGAAGTAGGGGCCGGCTAAGGGGAGTCGGCCCGGTCCGGCGGGGGTACGGTCCCGGCGCTGAGAACGGCGGCGAGAAGTGGCCAAGAGATTGCCGGGCCGACACCCCATACGGCGCCTACGCACGGTAAATTTCAGGCCATGCCACGTGGACGCCACCGCCATTCCCCTCCTCTGCACAAGCTCCTGCCGCCCTCGGCGGTGGCCGGAGCGTCGGTCGTCTGTGCCGCGGGTGCCTGGTTGCTCGCCGATCCCGTGGTGCTGCGGCTGCTCGTGGCGGCCGCGGCGGCCGCCGCGGTCACCGGCGGCGTCATCATGCGCAGTTGGGACCGGAGCGCCGGCCGGCAGGTCGCGGAGCTCACCCGGGCCCGGACCGCCGACCAGTGGAAGACCGAGGAGCGGATAGCCGAACTCGAGGCCGACCTCGAGGAGTCCCGCGAGCTGCGCGCCAAGCTCGACGCGAAGCTGCGCGCCAAGCGGGTCGAACTCGCCGGACTGCGGGGCGAGCACGCGGCACTGCTGCGCCGGTACGCCACCGCGGAGACCGAGCGCGCCAGCGCCCTGGAGGGTCGCCGGCAGCTCGCCCTGGAGTCGGCAGCCCCGGCGAAGGAGCTGGCCGCCGCCGGTTCCGCGCCGACCCCGGCCGCGTACCGCCGGGCCGCCGAGGCCCTGCGCGACCTGGCGCGCAACGCCGCCGCGCAGGAGGCCCGCCGCACCGCGGAGGCCGCCCGCAGCCGCGATCTCGCCGAGCGCGCCCGGGAGACGGAGGAGCCGCAGGGGAAGCACGCGGCGGCCGCCGGCACCGAGCAGCACGCTCGCCCGTCGACCGCCGTCGTTCCCGCTCTTTCCCCGGCGTCCGCCGTACCCGCGATCCGGGCCGTCCCGGCCGCGGCCGCGATCGTCCCGTACGCCGCCAGGCGCCCCGTGCCCCGTCCCGAGGGGGGCTTCGACTTCTTCGGTACGCAGAAGGCGGCGGCCGCCATCGAGGCGGTGCAGGACGCCGATCTCGCCGACGTGGTGGGCGAGGAGGTCCTGGCGACCGTCGCCCGACGTGCCCCCGAGCCGCGGGCCATCGGCCAGGTCATCGACCTGACCGCGCACGACGAGACGGAGCAGATCGACGTGGTGGAGCTGCGCGGGGCCGTGAACTCCTGACCGCCGGCCTTCTTCCGTCGTCTTCCGTCGCCTTCCCCGGCCGTGGGGCTTCGGCCGGTCCGACCGGCTTCGGCGGGCCTCCGGTGGGCTACTTGTCGATGTCGCCGACGACGAAGAAGAGCGATCCCAGGATCGCCACCATGTCGGCGACCAGCGTGCCCGGCAGCAGCTCGGTCAGCGCCTGGATGTTGTTGAACGACGCCGAGCGGAGCTTGAGCCGGTAGGGCGTCTTCTCGCCCTTGGAGACCAGGTAGTAGCCGTTGATGCCGAGCGGGTTCTCGGTCCAGGCGTACGTGTGGCCCTCGGGCGCCTTGAGCACCTTCGGCAGCCGCTGGTTGATCGGACCCTGCGGGAGGTCGTCGAGCCGGTCGAGGCAGGCGTCGGCGAGGTCCAGGGAGTTGTGCGTCTGCTCCAGCAGGCACTCGAAGCGGGCGAGGCAGTCGCCCTCCTCGCGGGTGACGACCTTCAGCGTGTCCTGGAGCTCCCCGTAGGCCAGGTACGGCTCGTCGCGGCGCAGGTCGAAATCCACGCCGGAGGCGCGGGCGATGGGCCCGGAGACGCCGTACGCGTGTGCCGCCCGCGGGGTGAGGACGCCGACGTCCCGGGTGCGGCCCCGGAAGATCTCGTTGCCGAGGACCAGCTTGTCGTACACGTCCATCCGCGACCGCACGTCGGCGACGGCCGCGCGGGCCCGCCCGAGCCACCCGGCCGGCAGGTCCTCCTTGAGCCCGCCGACCCGGTTGAACATGTAGTGCATCCGGCCGCCGGAGACCTCCTCCATCACGGCCTGGAGCTCCTCACGCTCCCGGAACGCGTGGAAGACCGGGGTGATACCGCCCAGTTCGAGGGGGTACGACCCGAGGAACATGAGGTGGTTGAGCACCCGGTTCAGCTCGGCGAGCAGCGTGCGGGTCCACACGGCCCGCTCGGGGACCTCCATGCCGAGCATCCGCTCGACGGCCATGACGACACCGAGCTCGTTGGAGAAGGCCGACAGCCAGTCGTGGCGGTTGGCGAGCATGATGATCTGCCGGTAGTCGCGCGCCTCGAAGAGCTTCTCGGCGCCGCGGTGCATGTACCCGATGACCGGCTCGGCGTGCCGGATCACCTCGCCGTCCAGAACGAGGCGGAGACGGAGCACGCCATGGGTCGAAGGATGCTGCGGCCCGATGTTCAGCACCATGTCGGTGCTCTCCGCCGCCCCGCCGATTCCGACCGTCGTCTCCGTCATGGGAGCCAGTATCCCTGCCGGGCCGGCCGAAGTGGGAACCCGTCCCGCGGTCCGGACCCGCTCCCCGGCCCGTTGTGGAAACCCGTTCGCAGGCCGGACCCCGCCCCCTGCCGTTGTGGGCAATCGTCCCGCGGGGCGGAACGGGTGGGCACAACCCCCGGGGGCGACGCCCGGACATGCCCCTGGCCCCGGGGGCGGCGCCCCGCCAGGCCCCGCGCCCCGAGCGCCGGAGCCCCGCGCCCCGTCACGCCCCCGCGCCCCGAGTGCCGGAGCCCCGCGCCCCGTCACGCCCCCGCGCCCCGCACCCTCCGCGTGAGCCACAGGAAGTCCCCCAGCCCGCCTCGTGCGGTCAGCTCGGCCGCCTCGCCCGCCGCGGCGAGCCCCCGTACGTACGCCCCCGGGTCGCTCGACGCCAGCGAGAGCGGCGGCCGCTCCCCGCTCACCCCCAGCCGCCGCAGCGCCTCCCGCTGGGTGACCAGCTCCGACCGCTCCCCGCCGGCCGAGGCGACCGCGTCCATCGCCACGTGCGCCGTCAGGTCGCACGAGCCGTCCGGCACCGGCTCCACCTCCCGCCCCGCGCGGAAGCCCGTCAGCGTCCCGAACGGCGGCCTGGACTCCCGTACATGCCCGTAGTCCACCGCCACCGCCGTCCCCGCCGCCAGCGCCCCGGCCGCCGCCGCCCACGCCTCGTCCCGCGTGCGCCCGATCTCCGCCCGCTCGCCGGGCTCCCGCAGCGGCCACCACCGCTCCAGCCACCGCGCGTCCGGACCCTCCACGACGCCCCCCAGCCGCTCGGTCCCGTCCACCCGCACCTCGACGTACCGGACGGACCCCGCCGCGTCGACGGCCGCGACCTCCACCGGCACGTTGTCGAGCCACTCGTTCGCGAAGAGCAGTCCGCGGACTCCCTCCGGCACCCGGTCCGTCCACTCCACCCGCGGATCCAGGCCCTCGGGCCGCGCGGCCCGCTCCACGCCGTACGCCCGTACCGAGAGCCCCGCCGGCGCGGCGGCCAGCACGCCCGCCACCAGCTCTCCCCGCCCCGCGCCCACGTCGACGAACGCGAGCTCGTCCGTCCCCAGTTCCTCCGCCACCCCCGCCAGCAGCCGGGCCACGGCCCCCGCGAAGAGCGGGGACGCGTGCACCGAGGTGCGGAAGTGGCCGGCGGGGCCCTCGGGGCGCAGAAAGAAGCCCCCGGGCCCGTACAGCGCCTGCTCCGTGGCCTCGCGCCACCCCTGCCACTGACACGTCTCATCCGTCACGGGCCCCAGTCTCCACCTTGCGGAGTACGGCCCTCCCGTCAAGGATCGACCCCACGGTTGACCCCTGCACCTATCTCCCTTGCCTACGCTGGGTTACGTGCAGCGCCTCTACGACTTCATCCGCAGACACCCGACGGGCGTCGACACCTTCTGGGCCGTCGTCCTCTTCGGGCTCTCCCTGCTGTGGGTGGGCTCGCTCGACCCGGCGGTCGACCACCCGGCCGCGTACGGCGTCGTCGCCGCGCTGTTCTCGCTCGTGGTCGCCCTGCGCCGCCGCGTGCCCGAGAGAATGCTGCTGCTCGCCGTCGCGCTGGGCGTCGTCCAGCTCGCCTTCGACCTGATGCCGTTCTTCGCGAACCTGGCCTTCCTGGTGATCATCTACACCGTGGCCGTCGGCGACGGCCCGCGCTGGGCCTCGCGCGTCGCGCTCGTCGGCGGCCTGAGCGCGGCCACCCTCTCCCAGCTGCGCTGGCCGGCGGAGGGCCCGGGGTCGGTGCTCGCCCATGTCTTCTTCACGGTGATCATGACCGTGCCGTTCGCCCTGGCCTGGGTGCTCGGCGACTCGCTGCGCACCCGCCGCGCCTACTTCGCCCAGCTGGAGGAGCGCGCCTCCCGCCTGGAGCAGGAGCGTGAGGCGCAGGCCAAGGTCGCCGTCGCCGCCGAGCGCGCCCGCATCGCCCGCGAGCTGCACGACGTCGTCGCGCACAACGTCTCGGTGATGGTGGTCCAGGCCGACGGTGCCGCCTACGTCCTGGACGCCTCGCCCGAGCAGGCCAAGCAGGCCCTGGAGACGATCTCCTCCACCGGCCGCCAGGCGCTCGCCGAGATGCGGCGGCTGCTCGGCATCCTGCGCACCGGTGAGCACAAGGAGGCGGGGGAGTACGTGCCCCAGCCCGACGTCCAGCAGATCGAGGACCTCGTCGAGCAGGTCCGCGGGGCCGGTCTGACCGTCGACTTCCGGATCGAGGGCACGCCGCGGCCGCTGCCCAGCGGCGTCGAGCTGACGGCGTACCGGATCGTGCAGGAAGCCCTCACCAACACCCGCAAACACGGCGGCCCGGACGCCGGGGCGAGCGTCCGCCTGGTGTACTTCGACGACGGCCTGGGCCTGCTCGTCGAGGACGACGGGCGGGGAGCGACCCAGGAGATGTACGAGGACGGGGGCGCCGACGGCCGGGGCCACGGCCTGATCGGCATGCGGGAGCGGGTCGGCATGGTCGGCGGCACCCTGGACGCGGGCCCGCGTCCGGGGGGCGGCTTCCGCGTCAGCGCCCTGCTCCCCCTGAAGCCCGCCCACTGACGACCTTTAAGGATCTTCATGTCCATCCGCGTGATGCTCGTCGACGATCAGGTGCTGCTGCGCACCGGCTTCCGCATGGTGCTCGCCGCCCAGCCGGACATGGACGTCGTGGCCGAGGCGGGCGACGGCGTGGAGGCGCTGGAGGTGCTGCGCTCCACGACGGTGGACGTGGTGCTGATGGACGTCCGGATGCCGAAGCTCGACGGCGTCGAGACGACCCGGCGGATCTGCTCGGATCCCGGCGCCCCCAAGGTCCTGATCCTGACCACCTTCGACCTGGACGAATACGCCTTCTCCGGCCTGAAGGCGGGCGCGAGCGGCTTCATGCTGAAGGACGTGCCGCCGGGCGAGCTGCTCGGCGCGATCCGCTCCGTGCACAGCGGCGACGCGGTCGTGGCCCCGTCGACGACGCGCCGGCTGCTCGACCGCTTCTCCCCGATGCTGCCCTCGTCGGGGAAGGAGCCGCAGCACAAGGAGCTGGAGCGGCTCACCGACCGGGAGCGCGAGGTGATGCTCCTGGTGGCCCAGGGCCTGTCGAACGGCGAGATCGCCGCCCGGCTGGTGCTGTCGGAGGCGACGGTGAAGACGCACGTCGGCCGCATCCTGACGAAGCTGGGCCTGCGCGACCGGGTGCAGGTGGTGGTGCTCGCCTACGAGACGGGCCTGGTGCGGGCGGGCGGCGGGGCGGTCTGACCGTCCGCCGCGCCGGGGCCCGACGGCCCGTCCCCGGGCGGCCGCGGGGTCAGGCGATCCGGGACAGGAACGCCACGACCGCCTCCCGTACGTCCCCCTCCGACCACGCGAGCCCCGGTTCGGCCACCGTCACCTCCGTCACCGCCAGTCCCGGCGGGCCGCCCGCCGGCGGCGGGGACCACCGCCGGAAGAGCACCGTGTCCGTCGCCTCCGTCAGGGCCAGGGACGCCGCCGTCAGGACCTCGGGGTCGTACGGGAGCCATACCTGGAACTGGTGGGTGTGCGGGGTCTCCGGGTGGATCCGGAACCAGGGCACCCCCGCCTCCTCGAAGCCGGCCCGCAGGCCGTCCGCCACCACGCGCGCGTGCGCCACGTACGAGGGCAGCCTCGGCAGCTCGACGGCGAGGCCGCGCAGCGCGGACAGTGCGGCGGGGAACTGCTGGAAGACGAGCCCGCCGTAGCGGTGGAGCCACACCCGCGCCTCGTCCATCACCTCCTCCGGGCCGGCCAGCGCGGCCCCCGAGATCCCGCCCAGGGACTTGTAGAAGGACACGTACACGCTGTCCGCGAGCCCCGCGATCTCCCGCAGTCCGCGCCCGAAGTGAGGGGCGCTCTCCCACAGCCGCGCGCCGTCGATGTGCACCACCGCCTCGCGTTCGCGCGCCGCGTCCACCACGGCCACGAGCTCGTTCCAGGCCGGCAGCACGAAGCCCGCTTCCCGCAGCGGCAGCTCCAGCATCAGCGTCCCGAACGGCTCCGGGTGGTCCCGTACCTCCTGGGCCGTCGGCAGCCGGGGCTCGTCCGTCAGGTGCACCGTGCGCAATCCGGCCACGGCGGTCAGCGCGTCGCTCTCGTGCACCTCCGGATGGGCGAGCGGGTGCAGCCCGACCACCGGGCTGCCGGTCCGCCCCGACCAGCAGCGCAACGCCACCTGCTGGGCCATCGTGCCGGTCGGGAAGAACACCGCCGCGGGGAAGCCCAGCTCCTCGGCGACCCGCCGTTCCACCTCGGCGACCGCGCCACCGCCGTAGGCGTCGGTCAACTCGTGCGGATCCATGAGCGTGCGGCCGCTCCGGGCCAGCTCCGCCAGCTCGCCCAGCCGCTCTCCGACCGACGCCTCCACGGGCGAGCGCCACAGCGCCCGTCCCGCCCGCGACCACACCGAGGCCCTGTACCGTTTCGCGTCCTGCTCCGACTCGTCCATCCGCCGATCATCACACCGCTGTCCGCGCCAGTGCCCACACCGCCGCCCACACCCTGTGGACAGCCACGGAGGAGCGCGAAACGCTGGCGTAGCATGACCAGAAATCGTCCGGTACCCCCCGCGGACTGGAACGGAAGGCCGTTGCCGCGTGAACCAACCAGCAGAACCCCGAGCGGAAGACCGACCCGCGCGACTCACCGTCGGAGTCGTCGGAGCCGGCCGGGTGGGACCCGCCCTCGCCGCCGCCCTCCAGCTCGCCGGGCATCGGCCCGTCGCCGTCTCCGCGGTCTCCGACGCGTCCGTGCGCCGCGCCGCCGCCCTGCTCCCCGACGTGCCGATCATGTCGCCCGCGCAGGTGCTCGCCCGCGCCGAGCTGGTGCTCCTGACCGTTCCCGACGACGCCCTGCCGGGCCTGGTCGAGGGCCTCGCGGAGACCGGGGCCGTACGGCCCGGGCAGCTGCTCGTGCACACCTCCGGGCGGTACGGCGTGCGGGTCCTGGAGCCCGCGCGCCGCGCCGGCGCGCTGCCCCTCGCCCTGCACCCCGCCATGACCTTCACCGGAACCTCCGTCGACGTCCAGCGGCTGGCCGGCTGCTCGTTCGGCGTGACCGCGCCCCAGGAACTGCGGCTCGCCGCCGAGGCCCTGGTCATCGAGATGGGCGGGGAGCCCGAGTGGGTCGAGGAGGAGGCCCGCCCGCTCTACCACGCGGCCCTCGCCCTCGGTGCGAACCACCTGGTCACGCTCGTCGCCCAGTCGATGGAGCTGCTGCGTACGGCAGGGGTCGCCGCCCCCGACCGGATGCTCGGCCCCCTCCTGGGCGCCGCCCTGGACAACGCCCTGCGTTCCGGCGACGCGGCCCTCACCGGCCCCGTGGCGCGCGGGGACGCCGGCACGGTCGCCGCCCATGTGGCCGAGCTGCGCAAGCACGCGCCGGGCACCGTCGCCGGCTATCTGGCGATGGCCCGTACGACCGCGGACCGCGCGCTCGCGCACGGTCTGCTCAAGCCCGAGCTGGCAGAGGACCTGCTGGGCGTGCTCGCCGAGGGGGACGACCGATGAGCCGGGGCGCCGAGCTGCTCCACACGCGCGACGACCTCGACGACCGCCTGGACCGCTCGCCGCGCGGCCCGGTCGCCGTCGTCATGACCATGGGAGCCCTCCACGAGGGGCACGCCACGCTGATCCGCTCCGCCCGCGAGCGGGTGGGCCGCGAGGGCGTCGTCGTCGCCACCGTCTTCGTCAACCCGCTCCAGTTCGGCGCGGGCGAGGACCTCGACCGCTATCCCCGCACGCTGGACGCGGACCTGACGATCGCCGCGGAGGCCGGTGCGGACCTGGTGTTCGCCCCGTCCGTCGACGAGGTCTACCCCGGCGGGGAACCCCAGGTCCGGATCACCGCGGGCCCCATGGGCGAGCGCCTCGAAGGCGCCTCCCGGCCGGGGCACTTCGACGGCATGCTGACCGTCGTGGCCAAGCTGCTCCACCTCACCCGGCCCGACCTGGCCCTCTTCGGCCAGAAGGACGCCCAGCAGCTGGCGCTGATCCGCCGGATGGTCCGCGACCTGAACTTCCCGGTCGAGATCATCGGTGTGCCGACCGTCCGCGAGGCCGACGGCCTCGCCCTGTCGAGCCGTAACCGCTATCTCTCCGGCGGCGAGCGCCGCACCGCCCTCGCCCTCTCCCGCGCCCTGTTCGCCGCGGGCGACCGGCTCGCGGCCCAGCAGGCGCTGCGGGCGCGTGCCGACTCGCTGCCCGGCGCGCAGAACCGCGCCGAGACGCGCGCGGAAGCGCTCTCCCGGCTCGGCGAGGCGCGGGCCGCGGCCGACGCCCACGCGGTGGCGCAGGCGTCCGAGGGCAGTGGCGCCGGAGCCGTACGGGCTGCGGCGCGCGCCGTTCTCGACGACGCGGCGGCCGCCGAGCCGCCGCTCACCCTCGACTATCTCGCCCTGGTCGATCCCGCGGACTTCACCGAGGTCGCCGACGACCACGACGGCGAGGCGATCCTCGCCGTCGCCGCGCGCGTGGGGTCGACGCGGCTGATCGACAACATCCCGCTGACGTTCGGAGCCACGAAGTGACCGGAATACGGCTGCACGCGCCCGCGCCGGGCTGGGCCATCGACGCCGATGTCGTCGTGGTCGGCTCCGGCGTCGCGGGGCTGACCGCGGCCCTGCGCTGCACGGCCGCCGGGCTGCGCACGGTCGTCGTCACCAAGGCCCGCCTGGACGACGGCTCCACCCGCTGGGCACAGGGCGGCATCGCCGCCGCGCTCGGCGAGGGCGACACCCCCGAGCAGCACCTCGACGACACCCTCGTGGCCGGAGCCGGGCTCTGCGACACCGAGGCCGTACGGCTGCTCGTCACCGAGGGCCCCGACGCCGTCCGCCGGCTGATCGCCACCGGCGCCGACTTCGACAAGACCGCCGACGGGGAGATCGCCCTGACCCGCGAGGGCGGCCACCACCGCCGCCGGATCGCGCACGCCGGCGGCGACGCCACCGGCGCCGAGATCTCCCGCGCCCTCGTCGAGGCGATACGGGACCAGGGGGTGCGCACGGTCGAGCACGCCCTCGTCCTGGACCTCCTGACCGACGACGAGGGCCGCACGGCGGGGGTGACCCTGCACGTCATGGGCGAGGGCCAGCACGACGGCGTCGGCGCCGTCCGCGCCCCCGCCGTGGTCCTCGCCACCGGCGGCATGGGCCAGGTCTTCTCGGCCACCACCAACCCGGCCGTCTCCACCGGCGACGGCGTCGCGCTCGCCCTGCGCGCCGGCGCCGAGGTCTCCGACCTGGAGTTCGTCCAGTTCCACCCCACGGTGCTCTTCCTCGGCGCCGACTCCGAGGGCCAGCAGCCGCTGGTCTCCGAGGCGGTACGGGGCGAGGGCGCCCATCTCGTCGACGCCGACGGGGTCCGCTTCATGCTCGGGCAGCACGAGCTGGCCGAGCTCGCTCCCCGCGACATCGTCGCCAAGGCGATCATGCGCCGCATGCAGGAGCAGGGCGCGGAGCACATGTACCTCGACGCCCGGCACTTCGGCGCCGAGATGTGGGAGACCCGGTTCCCCACGATCCTGGCCGCCTGCCGGGCCCACGGCATCGACCCGGTCACCGCGCCGATCCCGGTCGCCCCCGCGGCCCACTACGCCTCCGGCGGCGTCCGCACCGACCTGACCGGCCGGACCACCGTCCCGGGCCTCTACGCGTGCGGTGAGGTGGCCTGCACGGGCGTCCACGGCGCCAACCGGCTCGCCTCCAACTCGCTCCTGGAGGGCCTGGTCTTCGCCGAGCGGATCGCCGAGGACATCGCCACGCGCGGCCCGCACCGCGAGGGCCTGCCGGTCGTCCCCGGCACCGCGTCGGTGCTGCCGCTGCTCGCGCCCGAGGCCCGGGCCCGCGTCCAGCGGATCATGAGCGCGGACGCCGGGGTGCTGCGCTCCGACGAGAGCCTCGGGCACGCCGCCGCCGCCCTGGAGACGCTGAGCCTCACGGCGCCGGAGGAGCGCTCCGGCAAGGCGGCGGAACCGGGCGTCGAGTCCTGGGAGACGACGAACCTCCTGTGCGTCGCGCGCGTGCTGGTCGCCGCTGCCCTGGAGCGCGAGGAGACCCGCGGCTGCCACTGGCGCGAGGACCACCCCGAGCGCGACGAGGACTGGCGGCGCCATCTGATCGTGCGCCTCACCCCGGACGGGCGGCTCGTGGTCCGCCGTACCGCCACCGCAGACTTTCCCTCCGTCACCCCCGAAGCCCCCAGGGAGCCGTAACCGTGAGCACGCCAGAGGAACGCCGTCCCCAGCCCGTGGACGTACCCCTGATCCAGATCAGCACGCCCGCCGAGAGCGCCGGCGGCTGCGGTGACGGCTGCGGCTGCGCCGAGGGCGACGAGGTGTACGAGTGCGGCCTCGACCCCGCGCTCGCCCAGCTGCTCGCCGACGCCGGGCTGGACCCGGTCCAGGTGGAGGACATCGCCCACCTGGCCATCGAGGAGGACCTCGACGGCGGCGTGGACGTGACGACCGTCGCGACCGTTCCCGAGGACGCGGTCGCCACGGCCGACTTCACCGCCCGCGAGGCCGGGGTCGTCGCCGGTCTGCGCGTCGCCGAAGCGGTCCTGTCCATCGTCTGCACGGAGACCTTCGAGGTCGAGCGGCACGCGGAGGACGGCGAGCGCGTCGAGGCCGGCCAGAAGCTGCTCTCCGTCACGACCCGCACCCGCGACCTGCTCACCGGCGAGCGCAGCGCGCTGAACATCCTGTGCCGCCTCTCCGGCATCGCCACCGCCACGCGCGCGTGGGCCGACGCGCTGGAGGGCACCAAGGCCCGGGTCCGGGACACCCGCAAGACCACGCCGGGCCTGCGGGCGCTGGAGAAGTACGCGGTGCGCTGCGGCGGCGGCGTCAACCACCGCATGTCGCTGTCGGACGCGGCGCTGGTCAAGGACAACCACGTGGTGGCGGCCGGCGGGGTCGCGCAGGCGTTCAAGGCCGTACGGGAGCTGTTCCCGGACGTCCCGATCGAGGTCGAGGTCGACACGCTGCGCCAGGTCCGCGAGGTGCTCGACGCGGGCGCCGACCTCATCCTGCTCGACAACTTCACCCCCATGGAGACCGAGGAGGCCGTCGCCCTGGTCGCCGGGCGCGCGGTCCTGGAGTCCTCCGGCCGTCTCACGCTGGAGAACGCGGCGGCGTACGCGGCGACCGGCGTGGACTACCTGGCGGTGGGCGGGCTCACCCACTCCTCCCCGATCCTCGACATCGGCCTCGATCTGCGCGAGGTGCGGGCCTGATGCTGCTCACCATCGACGTCGGCAACACGCACACGGTTCTCGGTCTCTTCGACGGCGAGGAGATCGTCGAGCACTGGCGCATCTCGACCGACCCGCGTCGTACCGCCGACGAGATGGCGGTCCTGCTCCAGGGCCTGATGGGCATGCATCCGCTGCTGGGCGTGGAGCTGAGCGACGGCATCGAGGGGATCGCGATCTGCGCGACCGTGCCCTCGGT
The DNA here is from genome assembly GCF_055564335.1 of Streptomyces sp. NPDC029139. Taxonomy (NCBI): domain Bacteria; kingdom Bacillati; phylum Actinomycetota; class Actinomycetes; order Kitasatosporales; family Streptomycetaceae; genus Streptomyces; species Streptomyces sp. NPDC029139. The sequence goes on from NZ_JBVHWN010000004.1 coordinate 597,237, forward strand.
CCTGCACGAGCTGCGCGAGGTGACCCGGCGGTACTACGGCGACGTCCCGGCGGTCCTGGTCGAGCCGGGCGTCAAGACGGGCGTGCCGATCCTCACCGACAACCCCAAGGAGGTCGGCGCGGACCGCATCATCAACGCGGTCGCGGCGGTCGACCTCTACGGCGGCCCGGCGATCGTGGTCGACTTCGGTACGGCGACGACGTACGACGCGATCAGCGCGCGCGGAGAGTACGCGGGCGGGGCGATCGCGCCCGGCATCGAGATCTCGGTCGAGGCGCTGGGCGTCCGCGGCGCCCAGCTCCGCAAGATCGAGCTGGCGAGGCCGCGCAGTGTGATCGGCAAGAACACGGTCGAGGCGATGCAGTCGGGCATCGTCTTCGGCTTCGCGGGCCAGGTCGACGGCGTGGTGGCGCGCATGAAGCGCGAACTGGTCGGCCGGGACGGCGACCCCTCCACGGTGACGGTGATCGCGACGGGCGGCCTCGCCCCGATGGTCCTCGGCGAATCCACCGAGATCGACGAACACGAGCCCTGGCTGACACTGATCGGCCTGCGCCTGGTGTACGAACGCAACGTCTCCCGCATGTAGCCCCGGGGGGCCGGGGCCGCCCGGGGCGAAGCCGCTCGGCCCCGCGCCGCCGGCCGCCGTTTCGGGGGACCGCGCCCAGGCCCCCGCGGGGTCCCGGGCCGACCGCCCCGCCCGATGCGCCGCCCGCCCGAGGGCAACGCGCCGGATGATCGGTAAACGAAATTTGTCCGATTAGCGCGTATTGTCACCTCATGCCCACGCCATACGGATCCCGCGGCGGCATGGCGTTCAGTGCGGACGAGCTGCGTGTGCTCCGACGCGCCCTTGCCACCGCCCTCAACCCTGCCCCCCTTCCGGACGAGGACGTCCAGGACTGCCTGCGCCTCGCCGAATCCGTGGACGACGCCGTCCGCGAGGCCGGCCGGCTGCGCGCCTTCCTCCTCGCCGACCTGGCCCGCTACCGCGAGGCGCTGCCGGGTTCGCTCCCCGGCTATCTGGAGTTCCTCCAGGACGCCCTCGCCGCCGGCTACGACCCCGCGGCCGACGATCTCGCCGCCCTGCGCGCCCTGCGCGCCAACCCTCGGGCGGCCGCCCTCCTGGAACGCTGCCAGGTGCTCGCCGAACGCTCCGTGCGGGCCCGCCTCGCCCGCGCCACCGGGGCCGTCACGCCCGCGCCCCGCACCCGGCTGCTCGCCCTCCCCGGCGGCCGCTGCGCCGCCGACGAACCCAAGCCGGGCGCCCCGAAGCCACCCGTCCCGTCCAAGCGGCCGGCGCCCAAGCCCTCCGAGGTGTTCCCGCCGCGCCGACGCCCCGTACCACCGCCCCCGCCCGAGGAACGCGTCGCCGGATAGCTACTCTGGTCGGCATGGACTACGTATCCGCGCTCCTGCCCCCGGTCGTGATGGCCACGTTCTTCATCTGCCTCGTCGTCACGATCGTGAAGAGCCAGGGCGGCCCCAACAAGGCCAAGGAGGATGCGGCCGTGGACGCCGCCCTCGCCCGCGCCGAGGCCACCCGCCAGACGGACGGCGGCGTCTCCTAGTCCCACCCCGACCCCTGGGCCGAGTCCCCGGCCCGCACCGAGGACGTACGACAGTTTTCATGTCGTACGTCCTTTTTGTTGCGTTTCCTCCGTCAATAACCATCCGTTACCGGTTGGCGGACTATGGTGGGCCATGTGCCCCGTCAATTGGGAGAGCTCGAAGACGCCGTCATGACACGCGTCTGGCAATGGAACCGACCCGTGACCGTCCGGGAAGTCCTGGAAGATCTCCAGCAGGAACGGTCCATCGCCTACACCACCGTCATGACGGTAATGGACAATCTCCACCAGAAGGGCTGGGTGCGAAGGGAAGTCGACGGCCGCGCCTATCGATATACGGCGGTCTCCACCCGCGCCGCCTACTCGGCCGCACTGATGAACGAAGCCTGGTCCCAGAGCGACAACCCCGCCGCCGCCCTCGTCGCCTTCTTCGGCATGATGTCGAGCGAGCAGCGCGAGGCCCTCAGCGACGCCCTCCGTATCGCCGGGCACAACATCCCCGAGGACCCGGCCCCGCCCGCGGAGAGCGCCGGGACGACCAGCGGCGAGGGCGACGGCGGGACCGCGGGTCCGGGGCGATAACGTCCCCTCATGTCGTCGTCCTCCACCGGTTCAAAAGCCGTGACCGTTCGCCGTGCCCGCACCAGTGACGTCGCCGCCGTGCGCCGGCTCGTCGACCCGTACGTCACCCGGGGCATCCTGCTCGACAAAGCGACGGTCACCCTTTACGAGGACATCCAGGAGTTCTGGGTCGCCGAACGCGACGAGGACGCGGTCGTGGTCGGCTGCGGCGCACTCCACGTGATGTGGGAAGACCTCGCGGAAGTGCGTACTCTCGCGGTCGATCCGGAGTTCAAGGGCGCGGGCGTCGGACATCACGTGCTCGACAAGTTGTTGCACACCGCCCGATGGCTCGGGGTGCGCCGGGTATTCTGCCTGACCTTCGAAGTCGACTTCTTCGCGAAGCACGGCTTCGTCGAGATCGGTGAGACTCCCGTCGACGGAGATGTCTACAGTGAGCTCCTGCGTTCCTATGACGAGGGTGTCGCCGAGTTCCTGGGTCTCGAACGAGTGAAGCCGAACACCTTGGGCAACAGCCGGATGCTTCTGCATCTGTGATCGGGGCGAGCGCCCCGGAACCCTATGTCCGAATCGCGCACGTTTCCCGCGTTGCCGGGCTTCTGAACCTCTGCCAGGGGTTTGTGTTTTTCCGGGAAAAGCGGTTTCCTTTCCGCGTACTGCATTTTCGATGAAAGGAAATCCGGTGGCACAGAAGGTTCAGGTCCTTCTTGTCGATGACCTCGACGGTGTCGAGGCGGACGAGACCGTGACGTTCGCGCTGGACGGCAAGACCTACGAGATCGACCTCACCACCGCCAACGCGGACAAGCTCCGTGGCCTGCTCGAGCCGTACACCAAGAGCGGTCGGCGCACCGGTGGCCGCAGCGCCGGTACGCGTGGCAAGGGCCGCGTCGCCGCCGGTGGCAGCCCGGACACCGCGAAGATCCGCGCGTGGGCCAAGGAGAACGGTTACAACGTGAACGACCGCGGCCGTGTCCCCGCGGAGATCAAGGCGGCCTACGAGGACGCGAACCGCTGAGGCGTCCGCTGCTGAGGCGCCGATCCGTGAGGGCGGGCACTCAGCAGCCGCGCCCGGTGGCACTCCGCGGCGGCGGCGGCCACGAGCCGTACGAGACAGGGGGCGCCCGCATCGCCCCGCGCGGCGGCCCGCAGAGCGGGCAGCGAGTCCTCCCCTGCCGGGCCGGGCTCGGGGGCACGCAGCCACACCGCGGCGCCCGGCGCGCCGGAACCGCTCCGTCCTGGGGGAATGGGGGCGGTCATCCGGCCGCCCGCGCCCAGCGCGACGAGATCCAGTGAGATCCCGCCCCAATCCAGCCAGTCGAGCAGCCCCGGCAGCTCCTCCGCGCTTCCCGGGGCCACCAGCAGGCGCATTCTGCGGCCCATGAGAGCCACCGGCCCGGTGGCGGCGCCCACCCTGCGCAGTACCGCCCGCCCGGCGGGGGCGGGCAGCTCCAGGACGTCGAAGCGCATCCCCGTGACGAGCTGCGCCGGCGGGCCGTCCACGACCGCCCAGCCGAGCTCGCGCTCGTACCACCGCACGAGGTCGCCGTCGATCGGCGAACGGGGGAGCGGGACGGTGAGGGCCATGTCCGGGGAACTCCCGCGGCGGCGCGTTGGTTACGCCCGTGATGACCCTGCGTCCGCGATCCGATGCGCTGAGTGTCCATGATGGGGGCGTACGGGTGCATTCGAGAGCGCAAGGATGTTCGCCCGTAGCGGAGGGAACCGGGGTGTGCCGCATGGAGTGTCAGTGCTTACGGGTAAGACATTCCTAGTGAGGAGGGGCGACTCCGCGGGCTTTGGCGTCTCACGTTCGCCATCGGCGTACAGATGGCGCGGGTAACTGCTTGGCCTGCGGGAACATCGTCTCGCACCATCGGGTTGGAGCATTTGTCGGCTGTTCGGCAGCAGGTCTCCCCGTAGATACGGGGGTGATCCGGACGGATGTCGGCAGTTGGAATGAGCGGTCCCCGCTTGCGGGACTAAGCTGCGGAAGGACAGGGAGGGGATCGACCCCTAACTGACTGACCGCTCTGAGGAGCGATTAACGATGTTCGAGAGGTTCACCGACCGCGCGCGGCGGGTTGTCGTCCTGGCTCAGGAAGAAGCCCGGATGCTCAACCACAACTACATCGGCACCGAGCACATCCTCCTGGGCCTTATCCACGAGGGTGAGGGTGTCGCCGCTAAGGCCCTGGAGAGCCTCGGGATTTCGCTCGAGGCGGTCCGCCAGCAGGTTGAGGAGATCATCGGGCAGGGGCAGCAGGCCCCGTCCGGGCACATCCCCTTCACCCCGCGTGCCAAGAAGGTCCTGGAGCTGTCGCTCCGCGAGGCCCTCCAGCTCGGCCACAACTACATCGGCACCGAGCACATCCTGCTCGGCCTGATCCGCGAGGGCGAGGGCGTCGCCGCCCAGGTCCTCGTGAAGCTGGGCGCCGATCTCAACCGGGTGCGGCAGCAGGTCATCCAGCTGCTCTCCGGCTACCAGGGCAAGGAAGCCGCCACGGCCGGCGGTCCTGCCGAGGGCACTCCCTCGACGTCCCTGGTCCTCGACCAGTTCGGCCGCAACCTCACCCAGGCGGCCCGCGAATCCAAGCTCGACCCGGTCATCGGGCGCGAGAAGGAGATCGAGCGGGTCATGCAGGTGCTGTCCCGCCGTACGAAGAACAACCCGGTTCTCATCGGCGAGCCCGGCGTCGGCAAGACCGCCGTCGTCGAGGGCCTGGCGCAGGCCATCGTCAAGGGCGAGGTGCCCGAGACCCTCAAGGACAAGCACCTCTACACCCTGGACCTCGGCGCGCTGGTCGCCGGCTCCCGCTACCGCGGTGACTTCGAGGAGCGCCTGAAGAAGGTCCTCAAGGAGATCCGCACCCGCGGCGACATCATCCTGTTCATCGACGAGCTCCACACCCTCGTGGGTGCGGGCGCCGCCGAGGGCGCGATCGACGCCGCCAGCATCCTCAAGCCGATGCTGGCCCGTGGTGAGCTCCAGACCATCGGTGCGACCACGCTGGACGAGTACCGCAAGTACCTGGAGAAGGACGCGGCCCTCGAGCGCCGCTTCCAGCCCATCCAGGTCGCGGAGCCGTCGCTGCCGCACACGATCGAGATCCTCAAGGGCCTGCGCGACCGGTACGAGGCCCACCACCGGGTCTCCATCACGGACGAGGCCCTCGTCCAGGCCGCGACCCTGGCCGACCGGTACATCTCGGACCGCTTCCTTCCGGACAAGGCGATCGACCTGATCGACGAGGCCGGCTCCCGGATGCGCATCCGCCGGATGACCGCGCCGCCGGACCTCCGCGAGTTCGACGAGAAGATCGCCGGCGTCCGCCGGGACAAGGAGTCCGCGATCGACTCCCAGGACTTCGAGAAGGCGGCGTCTCTCCGCGACAAGGAGAAGCAGCTGCTGGCGGCGAAGGCCAAGCGGGAGAAGGAGTGGAAGGCCGGCGACATGGACGTCGTCGCCGAGGTCGACGGCGAGCTGATCGCCGAGGTCCTCGCGACCGCCACCGGCATCCCGGTCTTCAAGCTGACCGAGGAGGAGTCGAGCCGCCTGCTGCGCATGGAGGACGAGCTCCACAAGCGCGTCATCGGCCAGAAGGACGCGGTCATCGGCCTCTCGCGGGCGATCCGTCGTACGCGCGCCGGTCTGAAGGACCCGAAGCGTCCCGGTGGCTCGTTCATCTTCGCCGGTCCGTCCGGTGTCGGTAAGACCGAGCTGTCCAAGGCGCTCGCCGAATTCCTCTTCGGCGACGAGGACGCGATGATCTCCCTCGACATGTCGGAGTTCAGCGAGAAGCACACGGTTTCCCGTCTCTTCGGTTCTCCCCCCGGATACGTGGGTTACGAAGAGGGCGGTCAGCTCACCGAGAAGGTGCGCCGCAAGCCGTTCTCCGTCGTCCTCTTCGACGAGGTCGAGAAGGCCCACCCCGATATCTTCAATTCCCTTCTCCAGATCCTGGAGGACGGTCGGCTGACCGACTCCCAGGGCCGGGTCGTGGACTTCAAGAACACGGTCATCATCATGACGACCAACCTCGGGACCCGGGACATCTCGAAGGGCTTCAACCTGGGCTTCGCCGCTCAGGGCGACACGAAGTCCAACTACGAGCGGATGAAGGCGAAGGTCAGCGACGAGCTGAAGCAGCACTTCCGCCCTGAGTTCCTGAACCGTGTGGACGACATCATCGTCTTCCCGCAGCTCACCCAGGACGACATCCTGCAGATCGTCGACCTGATGATCAGCCGGGTGGACGAGCGCCTCAAGGACCGGGACATGGGCATCGAGCTCTCCCAGTCCGCGAAGGAGCTGCTCGCCAAGAAGGGTTACGACCCCGTGATGGGCGCCCGGCCGCTGCGCCGGACGATCCAGCGCGAGATCGAGGACTCGCTCTCCGAGAAGATCCTCTTCGGCGAGCTGCGCCCCGGTCACATCGTGGTCGTGGACACCGAGGGCGAGGGTGAGGAGAAGAAGTTCACCTTCCGCGGCGAGGAGAAGTCGGCGCTGCCCGACGTCCCGCCGATCGAGCAGGCGACGGGCGGAGCGGGCCCGAACCTCTCGAAGGACGCGTAAGCGCCCGATCGCGTGACAGGGGCGGCCCCGGACTCGGAAGAGTCCGGGGCCGCCCCTTTTCCGTCACGGAACCACGTCACGGAACCACGGCATGGACCCCCGCCCCGGGCCCCCGCCCCGGATCCACGATCACGGTTCGACGGTGAGGCGGTCGCCGAAGGGAGCGCGGCCGAGGACGTTCCGCTTGGCGAGACCTTCGATCTTCACCTCCAGGCCGGTGACCGCGTGCAGCGGCGCCACATCCAGGCCGGCCCCCTCGAGGACGGGCGCGCGCAGCGTCAGCCGCCGCAGGCGGGGCAGCTTGGCGATGACCTCCAGGTCGGCGGGGCCCAGCGTCACCGTGTCGATCAACAGCGTGCGCACCCGGCTCAGCTCTCCGAGGTGTGTCAGATCCGCCAGCCGCGCGCACCGCTGCAGCGCCAGCGAATCGAGCACGGCCGAGAAGGGTGTGAGCACGGAGAGATCCACCACGTGCCCGTTGTCGGCGATCGTGAGCCCGCGCAGCGGGTGCCCGTCGAGCCGGGCCGCCATCTCGGCCGGGGTGTAGTCGCCCTGCAGGATCAGATCGGGAGCGTGCCGCAGCAGGGGCAACTGGGCCAGCTGGTCCCGGTTCCTGACGAAGAGCGCCATGCCGTCCAGCGGGATACGGGCCAGGATCTCGCGTGCGTACTCCTCCGCGGGGAAACGCGACCAGTTCAAGGTCAGCTGGAGGGCGTGAGCCTCCTCCGCGTAGACACGGGCGTACGGGATGGCCGCGGCGCCGCCGATCTCGCAGATGAGGGGGAGCGTCATGTTCGGGAGGTTCTTCGGGTCCCGCCCCGGCAGGTGGGGCAGCACGGAGGCGCCGAGGCGCGCCAGCTGGGTCAGCTGGCCGGGGCTGCGGGGAGGCAGTACGGACTTCACCGCCTTGGTGACCCGGTGGTGCAGCGGTTCCGCCAACCAGGCCGCGTGCTGCGCGCACAGGGCCGCCAGGACGTACAGCGTCGTCTTCAGGTCCCGGTCCCGGCACCCCGAGCCCGCCGCGAGCAGGCCCTCCACCAGGACGGGGAGCTCGCGCCGTGAGCAGTGGCCGGCCGCGAGCAGCAGCACGTCGTGCCACTGCTGCTCCCGCGCGTGGCGCAACAGCTCCGGTACGAGGTCGTCCTCGACGAACTCCTTCGCGGCCAGAAAATCCTGGAACGTGCGGTGCGCGAACTGGAAGACGTCGTCCGTCCGCTCCTGGAGCAAACCGCTGCGGTTGAGGAGGTGGGTGAGGATCTCCTGGGGCGTCCCCTGGGCCTGGACCCGCGGCATCCCCGACAGCGCGCGGTTCAGCTGATGCAGCGCCTGCTGCCGGGTGAACTCCGTCTGACCGCCCCGGACCAGCCAGGCGGCCAGCCACTGGAGCAGCTGCTGGTGCTCCTCCACGGACATCCGGATGCCGTCGGGGGCGTCGATCCGGCGCCGGTCGTCGCGGGTGCCGAGGAGCAGTCGCAGGGCCGACTCGTACAGTGCCCAGCGTGTCTCGGGCAGGAACCCCTCCCGTAACCGGTGGAGCGCGCAGATGACCGCGCACAGCAGCGGGGTGCGGGCGAGGTCGGACAGGGCGGGGTTGTGCCGGAACTGCTGGGCGAGGTCCCGTTCCAGTGCGCTCAGGTGCTCCGCGTCGCCCTCCAGCCGCGCGGCGTCGTGCCAGGCGGCGACGAAGGACTGGATGTCCTGGTCCCGCATGGGGAGCAGGGCCAGTTCCTCGAAGCCCTCGTCGGTCAGCCACTCCGGCTCCACGGCCAGCGGCCGCACGGTCGCCACACAGCGCGTACGGGGGAAGCGGGCGAGGAGCCCCGAGAGCCAGGCGTGGGCGGCCTCCCGGTCCCGCGCGGGCACTTCGTCGAGACCGTCGACGAGGATCAGCGCCCGGCCGTCGGACAGGACGCGGCCCGCCCAGCCGTCGGGCGCCGGATCGACCATCAGACCGGCCACGCCGGGGAGCTCGGCGGGGGAGGGAAAGCCGGAGCCGCGGGCGCGGAGCGTCCGCAGCGGGACGACGAACGGCACGAGGCCGTTCAGCTCGGCGAGCTGCGGCCCGAGGGTTCCGGCCGCCGCGTGGGCCGCCAGCCACCAGACCAGGGTGGTCTTTCCGGCGCCGGCGTCGCCCCGGAGGAGGACGCGCGGCCGGGAGGCGAGCAGTTCGTCGATGCGCCGGGGGACGGAGGCGGCGGCCTCCGAGTCCCTGGAGGTGGCCTCCAGGGTGAGGTAGGCGGTGTCCAGGTCCCAGGAGGCGCCGCGCCGGCCGAGTTCGTCGAGTCCGAAGACCTTGGTCCGCCGGTAGGCGGCGCCGACGGCCTCCCCGTACTCCTGCTCGTACGCCGAGTCGGTCGAGCTGTGCCGGGTGAGGGCGGTGAGCGAGGAAAAGCCGCGGCCGGTGGCCTGGGTGAAGGCGACGAGGAACTCGCCGTTCGCGGCGATGGCGCTCATGGGCACGCACTCCACCCGCCGGTGGCCGCGCCCCCGCGGGACCTCCCTGACGATGCCGAGCAGCCCGTCGTCGGCGACGACGGGCCCTCCCGACAGCCCGGCGAGGGGCGAGCTCCCGTCGGCGGGTTCGACGGCCGGTGGCGCATCGAGCTCGACGACCATCGTGCGGCGGACGAGGCCGGCCAGGGGGAGCAGCGTGCCCCGGTACTGGTCGATCTCCAGCTTGCGGCCCTCGTCGTACCGCTGGACGCGGGGGTAGCCGAGGATCTCGCAGCCGGGCAGCGGCCGGTCGGTGGCGAGCAGGCTGATCTTCGCCCGGTACGGGTTGCCGCGAGGAGGGACCAGGCTCTCCGGGGCCTGGAGCAGCGCGGCGTCGAGCCGTTGGTCCGACCAGATCACCTGGCAGAGGGTCCGCTCGGCGCGGCCGGGCACGGACACCCAGGCCGTGTAGGCGGTCAGCAGCACATGGGCGCAGGTGAGGACGGTGTCCTCGGTGAGCAGGACACCGCTGCCCTGCCGTCCGTGCTGCTCGGAGTGGACGACGACGGGGAGCCGTACGGAGGGGCTCGGGGCGTGGGCCGTCAACGCGTCGGCCCGTCGCCGAAGTCGGAGGTGTCACCGGCGTCCTCGTTGCCGACGAACCAGGGCCCGTTCGTGGCGGGGTTGCGCGGCTTGAGGGTGAAGGAGACGCGATGGGTCTCGCCCCGGGTACGGGAGGCGTCGGCGCCGGCCTCGACGACCCATGCTTTGACCTTCGTGCCGCCCTTCACCTCCTTGCGGAGCTCGATGGTGAACTCCATCTCTATGTCGCCCATTTCGAAGGCGACGGCCTTCCCGGTGGCGCGGGTGGCGGCCTCGACGAGTTGGTCGCGTACGGATTCGATGGCGTCGGCGAGTTCGATGTCGGTCATGATCGGGAACGTACCGGGGGAGGCCGGGCGCGGTCAGCTCATGTGTGGACTTGGACGGTGGGGGAGAGGTTCTCGGTGCCGAGGAACCGGCCGCCGAAGCCGAGGACGAGGGCGAGTCCGGCCAGAGACGCCAGCGGCGTGAGGTCGTGGACCTGCCCTTCGGGGCCGCCCACGATGTGCAGCTGACGCAGGGACGGGAAGGCCCGGGCGATGACGTCCAGAGGTGCCGGCGCGCCTCCGCAGTGCACGTACAGCGTCTCCGCCCGGGGCAGTCGCACCGAGTCCGGAACATCTCCCAGGACCTCGGCGGGCAGCGAGAGGTACGAGAGCCCTCCCAGGGCGGCCACCGCACACCAGTCCGCCTCCGTCATCGACGAGATGTCGGGGAGTGCGAGCCCACCGAGACGGGTCAGGCGGCGGAGAAAGGCAAGCCCTCCCTCGGGGCGGTCGACGAGCGAGAGAGTCCGCAGCTCGTTCTCGGGGGGAAGGGATCCCAGGACCTGGACGAGAGACCCCGGGAGCCGCAGTCTCCGCGCCCTGCCGATCCCTTCGCGCAGCAGGTCCACGCCGCCGATGGTGACGCCCGGGCGCAGGTCGAAGCCCTCGGGGCGCAGTCCGAGGCGCACGATCTCGGCGGCCTGCTCGTCGGAGACGACCGTGAAGTCCAGGGACTCCGTGTCGAGCCGGGCGATGATCTCCTCCGCGTAGGGAGCCGTCGCGAACCTGGACCAGCCCCACATCAGTTGGGACCGGACGCCGAGGTCCGGATGGTCCACGAACCGCGCGAGGTACGGCAGCGTGGCGTCGTCCGTGATGTGGGTCGCCGTGATCACCACGGACAGCGCGGTTTCGCCGTCCAGGCCCTCCGGGCCCGGCAGCAGGTCCAGGACCGCCCGCCCCACCGACGCCAACTCCCGCGCCTCCTCCGGTCCGGACGGCGGGATCACCGCCGCCGTCCGTGCCAGAATCCGCTCCCGGATCTCCGGTGCCACCTCCGTGGCGTGGTCCAGCGCCGTCGCGGCGACCACCAGGATCCGCAGCCGGGTACGGCGGTCCTTCGCCGCGTCGACGGCGCGCAGCAACTCGTCGAAGATCTCGGCGCATTCGCGTGGGCGGGCGTGCCCGACGGCCATGCGGATGACGTCCTCCCACTGGTCGTCCGCCGCGTGCCGGACGAGGACGCCGATGTCCCACTGGTCCACCAGAGCCTTCGCCGCGAGGTAGTCCTGGAAGGTGCGGTGGACGAAGTCGACCGTGTCGGCGGTCGGTTCGCGCAGCAGGCCGCTGCGGTGGAGCAGGTGGGTGAAGACCGCCCCCGGGTCGTACGCCGCCGCCTCCGTGATCGCCGGCACGGCCGACCGTACGACGGACTCGGCGTGCGAACGGTCCATCTGGGTGCGCCCGTTGAGCGTCAGCCAGTACGCGAGACGCTGGACGAGCTGGATCTGGGCGGCTTCGCCGAGTTCGATCCCGTACGGCGTGCCCATGTCCCGCTCGCGGTCCCTGCGCGAGAGGAGCATCGACAGGGCCGCCTCGTACAGCGCCTTGCGACCGCGCGGCAGGAAGCCGCGCCTGTCGCGGTGCAGGGCGCAGATCAGGCCGCACATCAGGGGGTTGGTCGCGAGCTGGGCGACGTCCGCCGTCGTGCGCAGGGCGTCGAGGAGCGGCTGCTCGTACGGGGCCGCCTCCGGCCCGGCCGCCCGGTGCCAACGGCGGACGAAGGTGGTGACCTCGGCGGAGGACATGGGGGAGAGGGCGAGCTCGGCGAAGCCGTCGGAGGTCAGCCAGTCGTCGCGCACGGCGGTGGGGCGGGAGGTGACGAGCCAGCGGTTGCCGTCGTAGGAGTCGAGGAGGTCGCGCAGCCAGCGGCGGGCGCGGTCGCGCTCGGCCTCGGGGATCTCGTCGATGCCGTCGACGAGGATCAGCCCGCGCCCGGCGGCCAGGACCCGGTCGGCCCAGCCCTCCGGCGGGGAGAGCGGGCAGCCGACGGCGGAGAGGAAGCGGTCGGGGGCGGGGAGCCGCTCGCCGTGGCGGGTGAGGGCGCGGAGGGGGAGGACGAAGGGGATCCGGTCACGGAGGTACGCCATGTCGTCCGCGAGGTCCTCGCGTGCGGCCGAGACGGCCAGCCACTGTACGAGGGTCGTCTTGCCGGAGCCGGCCGGACCGCGTAGCAACGCCTTGTCCTGCCGGGCGAGGACCTGATCGGCGCGTCCGCTCGCGACGGCGCGCAGCAAGCGGCCGGTGGCGGCGCGGAGGGTGTCGCGCTGCTCGGCCGACATGGTCAGCAGCTGCCTCATCAGCTCCCGCTGCTCGGCCGTCGGCGTCGGCTCCAGCGTCTCCAGCGTCTTCGTCGGCTTCTGACGCGCCGCCGGGGAGGCGGAGCCGGCGCCGGTGCCCGTGGCCTCGTCCAGGGAGGCCGCGGCGGCCGAGACCGCCTCGCGGAGGGAACGGTGGAGCCCGTCCACCTCCTCGTTCGGTCCGGCGATCCGGCTCCCGAGCCCGCTCCCCGCCCCGGACCACGCGTCCGCCCCCGCCCCCGTCTCCGTCGCCTCCAGCGACAGGTACGCCACGTCCAGCGGCCACTTCTCCGGCGCGTCCCGCAGGTCCACTCCGTAGATCGTGAGGCTGCCGTGCTTCCTCGTCACGTACGCCCGGTAGCGGCGCTCGAACTCCGCGTCCCGCCCGTCCGGCCGTGGCGAGCGGCGGATCAGCTCGTCGACCTTGGCGATCAGCTCCGCCTGGCCACGGGTCTGCTCGACCAGCGTGCGGGCCACGAACGTGGAGCGCTGCGTGAAGAAGTCCAGGATGTGCAGGCAGGCCCACTCGACGAGGGAGTCGAGGAAGTGGGCCGAGTCCGTCGACAGGCCGTCGGGCGCCGGGGCGGCGGCCCGCAGGTGGCGGGCGAGTTCGCGGTGACCGAGGCGGACCGCCTGGACGTCGTCCATGTCGAGGTCGCCGAGGGCGAGGAGCGTGGTGGCCAGGGTGTCGGTGAGCGCCTCGGCCTCGTCGGCGGGGAACGGGGGCTCGCCCGGGCCCGTGCGCGCGCGCTCGACCAGGGTGGCGGCGAGCTTGCGGACGTCCTTGTCCGTCAGGGTCCGCTGCTCGCCGCGGAAGGAGACGAGCCGGGAGAGCCGGACGGGCTTGCGGGAGCCGGTGAGACCGGCGCCGGGGCCGTCCGTGACCAGGAGTTTCCGCAGGAGCGGGCCGATCGCCGCCGACGCGAGGCGGGTGCCGATGAGCGCTGGTTCCACGTACGTCCCCCGAACGTCCGCTGAGCAAGATCGTGTAACGCCCACCGTAGTCGGGGACGCCCTTCCAGGGGTGCCGGTCGCGTGACCCAGATCGCATTCGGGAGCAGCCCGCCGTGACAAGGCGCACAGGCGTTTTGGGCGGTACTAGCCGGAATAGTGCTGTCGTTTGGTGTCGATTCGGGACGTTCCGGGCCGGGTGGTCGGGACTTTGGTCCTCAAGGGGCGCGAACCGTGCGAGAGGCGGGCCCTCCGCCGTATCAGGACAGGTCCGACGTGCGGATAAACCGCTTCTCTTGTGCCGCTTTGTCCGATTTCCGGGAGGGGTTTCAGGGGTCGTCAAGACCTGAACATCCGAGGAGATCGCTACGACGTGATGTCGTAGATGGGGTGTTTTACCCCGACTGGGGGTCCGGGTTACCAAGGAACAGCAACAGCAAGCCCGGCGCGCCGCTCGCGTCGGGTCCCGTTCTGTCCCGGAGGTTTTCCCCCGTATGTCGAAGCGCGTCATGAACCCCGCCGCCCGTATCACCGCCGTCGCTCTCGCCACCGCGGGTCTGGGAGCGTCGCTGGTGGCCGGAGCAGGGTCCGCCTTCGCCGCCGAGGGCAAGGCCACCATCGCGACCACTGCCGCGACCGGTGCGTCCGCTGCCGTCGCCGCGCAGGCCGATGCCCAGGCCCAGGCGGCCGCCAAGGCCGCCAAGGCCGTCAAGGCGGCAGCGGCCAAGCAGGCGGCCGCGAAGCAGGCCGCGGCCAAGAAGGCCGCCGTCAAGAAGGCCGCCCCCGTGGCCGCCAAGAAGAACCCCGCCTGGGTCAAGCCGGTCGGCTCCTACACCCTGACCGCCAGCTACAACCAGGGCGGCGCCATGTGGGCCAGCAAGCACTCCGGCCAGGACTTCGCCGTCCCGGTCGGCACCCCGGTCAAGGCCGCCGGTGCCGGCACCGTCGTGAAGGCCGGCCCGAACGGCGGCGGCGACGGCCCCGCGTACGGCAACGCCATCGTCGTCAAGCACGCCAACGGCAAGTACTCGCAGTACGCGCACCTGTCGAAGATCAACGTGCACCTCGGCCAGAAGGTCGCCGCCGGCCAGAAGATCGCCGCGTCGGGCAATACCGGCAACTCCTCCGGCCCGCACCTGCACTTCGAGATCCGTACGACCCCGAACTACGGCTCCTCGCTGAACCCGGCCGCGTTCCTGCGTTCCGTCGGCGTCACCATCTGACCCGGGGAACGCCTCACCGCGCGCTGTGCGCCTGGGTGATCAGTTCGAGGGCGATCTCGAGGACGGCTTCACGCTTCTCCTCGGGGTCGCCCTCGACGTTGTCCATGAAGAACATCCCCGCGTGCAGGGTGAAGATCGCGCTCACGCAGCGGACCCGGTCGATCACGGCGAACTCCGGCTCCTGGATCAGGTTGCTCAGTTCGAGCATCCGCTCCTTGAAGGTCAGGCCGATGCTCAGCTCGCGGACGGCCGCCTGGTTCTCCTGCATGAAGCGGAACAGCGGGGCCGCGCCGATCAGGGACTCCTGGTAGCGGCGCAGGATCTCCTCCCTGACCTCCAGCGTGCGCGGCTGCTCCCGCGCCCATGCGATCAGCTCGTCCACGGGCCGGGTGAGGTCCTGGAAGATGCCGATGATGATGTCTTCCTTGGTCTTGAAGTGGTAGTACAGCGCGGCCTTGGTGACATCGAGGTGCTCGGCGATCTCACGCAGCGAGGTCTTCTCGTAGCCCTGCTGCGCGAAGAGTTCGAGGGCCACGTCCTGGATGCGCTGCCGGGTGTTGCCTCTGGCCATGGTCCGCTCCCACACACTCTTACTTGCTTGACGACCGGCTAGTTACGGGTCTACCGTCCCCCAGTGTAGTAACTAGCCGGGCGGCAAGTAAGTGCCCGGGGAGTGTGGCGGGAATGGTGGGGAGCGGAACATGGCGACGACCGAACCAGTGAAGACGTCCGAGGAGGGGGCAGGGGAGCCGCGGCCGCGCAGCGTGCGCGTCGTCCTTCTCGCCCTGATGATCGCGATGCTGCTCGCGATGCTCGACAACATGATCATCGGCACCGCCATGCCGACGATCGTCGGCGAACTCGGCGGCCTGGAGCACCTCTCCTGGGTCGTCACCGCGTACACGCTTGCCACCGCCGCCTCGACCCCCATCTGGGGCAAACTCGGCGACATGTACGGGCGCAAGGGCGTCTTCCTGACCGCGATCGTGATCTTCGTGATCGGCTCCGCGCTCAGCGGTATGGCCCAGGACATGGGTCAGCTCATCGGCTTCCGCACGATCCAGGGCCTCGGCGCCGGCGGCCTGATGGTCGGGGTCATGGCGATCATCGGCGACCTGATCCCGCCCCGCGAGCGCGGCAAGTACCAGGGCATGATGGCCGGCGTCATGGCCCTCGCCATGATCGGCGGACCGCTGGTCGGCGGCACCATCACCGACCACTGGGGCTGGCGCTGGTCCTTCTACATCAACCTGCCCCTCGGCGCCGTCGCCCTCGCGATGGTCACCGCCGTGCTCCACCTGCCCAAGAAGCAGCGCGACCGCTCCATCCGCATCGACTTCCTCGGCGCGGCGCTGCTGACCGTCGGCATCACCGCGATCGTCCTGGTCACCACCTGGGGCGGTACGGAGTACGCCTGGGGCTCCTCGACGATCGTCGGCCTCTCGGTCACCGGCGCCGCCGCGCTCGCCGCCTTCCTCTGGGCCGAGACCCGCGCCGCCGACCCGGTCGTCCCGCTGCACATCTTCCGCAGCCGCAACTTCACCCTCATGTCGGTGATCGGCTTCCTCACCGGCTTCGTGATGTTCGGCGCAGTCCTCTTCCTGCCGCTCTACCAGCAGTCCGTGCAGGGCGCGTCGGCCACCAACTCCGGCCTGCTGCTCCTGCCGATGCTGCTCGCGATGATGGTCGTCTCGCTGATCTCCGGCCGGATCACCACCAACAGCGGCAAGTACAAGATGTTCCCGATCATCGGTACGGCGCTGATGGTGATCGGCCTGTTCCTGCTCGCGCAGATGGACACCGGCACCTCCCGCCTCACCTCCGGGATCTACATGGCGGTGCTCGGCGCCGGCATGGGCTTCCTGATGCAGATCACCATGCTCGTCGCGCAGAACAGCGTCGAGATGAAGGACATGGGCGTCGCGTCCTCCGCGACCACCCTCTTCCGCACCCTCGGCTCCTCCTTCGGTGTCGCGATCATGGGCGCGCTCTTCACGAGCCGCGTCCAGGACGAGATGGCGGCGCACGGCGGCTCGGACCTGACCCAGCAGTCCGCCCAGCTCGACGCGGCCTCCCTGGCGAAGCTGCCGGCCGCGCTGCGCGAGGCGTACCAGTACGCGGTCTCCGCCGGCATCCACTCCGCCTTCCTGGTCGGCTCGGCGGTGGCGGTCATCGGCTTCGTCCTCGCCTTCCTGGTCAAGGAGGTGGCACTGCGCGGCGCCGGTCCGGCGCAGAAGCCGCGGGCCTCGGAGGATGAGCCGAAGGTCGCCGAAACGGTCTGACCGTCCGTCGTACGTGAGAAGGCCCCCGGCGACCGTCCGCCGGGGGCCTTCGCGCGTTCCGTACGCGCCCTCGGTCCGCGCCCTCGGTCCGCGCCCTCGGTCCGCGCCCTCGGCCTCGTCCGCAGTCCGCGCCTCAGTCCGTGAACTTGATCATCGGGAAGCTGCCCGTGTTCGTCGGAGCGTGGTCCGGGAGCCAGAGCACCGCGATTGCCCCGCCAGCCCCCTCCGGGGTGCCCTCGGGCGCCGCGTTGCGGAAGGTCAGCCGGGCGCCGAGCACCCGGGCCTGTCCCGCCGCGATCGTCAGCCCGAGCCCGTGGCCCTGGCCCGCGCGGTCGCTCGCGCCGGTGCGGAAACGGCTCGGGCCCTCGCGCAGCAGCGCCTCGGGGAAACCGGGACCGTGGTCCCGGACCCGTACCACCCGGCCCTCGACCGTGACCTCGACCGTCGGCTTGCCGTGCTTGGCCGCGTTCGCGAGGAGGTTGCCCAGGATGCGCTCCAGGCGGCGCGGGTCGGTGTTGACCCACGACTCGTGGACGACGTGCACGACCGCCCGCGGGTCGAGCGCCCGCACCCGGCGCTCCACGAACTCCCCGAGCGCGATCTCCTGGAGCTCGGCCCGCTCCGAGGCGCTGTCGAGCCGGGCGACCTCCAGGACGTCCTCGACCAGTGTCCGCATGGCCTGCGCCCGGTCCCGTACGAGCTCCGTCGGGCGCCCGGGCGGCAGCAGCTCCGCCGCCGTGAGCAGGCCGGTCACCGGGGTGCGCAGCTCGTGCGCGATGTCGGCGGTGACCCGGCGCTCGGCCTCGATCCGTTCCTGAAGGGCGTCGGTCAGGGCGTCCACCGCGCGGGCCAGCTCGTCCGTCTCGTCGCGTACGACTCCGCCGATCGCGTCCCGTACCCGTACGTCCGTGTTGCCCTGCGCGACCCGGCCGGCCGCCGCCGCGGCCTTGCGCAGCCGGCGCGACAGCTGGCCACCGATGAGCACACCGAGCGCGCAGCCGCCGAACACCACCGACACCGAGCCGATGACCAGGGCCCGGTCCAGGTCCTTCATGATCGCCGTGCTGCGGTCGGCGAACGGGATGTGCAGCGACAGCACGTCGCCGTTGGCCAGCGGCACGGCAGCCCAGACGTCGGGCGGACCCCCGCCGCTGTGCTCCTGCACGTACGTCCCGCGCCGCTTGTCCCGCATGAGCTGGTCCAGCTGCGGCGGCAGCATCGGATCGTTGATCTTCGTGCCGAAGCGGGGCTCCTTCGGCTTGGAGCCCTCGTACATCCGCTGCGCGAAGAGGAGCCGCTCCATCTGCACCTCGCGCGCGTTGTCGAGCATCGACACCCGCGCCGAGTTGTGGACCACGAGGCTGAGGGTCACCGCGATGAGCGCGCCCACGGCCGCGATGGCCACGGCGATCTTCCAGCGGACCCCCGTACGCAGGGCGAGCGGCTTCACCGGTGTGCCGCGCGTGCGGGCGGGGCGGCGCGGCCCGAGCGGGACTTCACGACCACGACCTAGCCCTTGAGCTTGTAGCCGAAGCCGCGGACCGTCTCGATCCGGTCCTGGCCGATCTTGGTGCGCAGCCGCTGGACATGGACGTCCACCACGCGGGTGTCGCCACCCCAGCCGTAGTCCCAGACCCGCTCCAGGAGCTTGTCCCGCGACAGGACCGTGCCCGGCGCCGACGAGAACTCCAGCAGCAGGCGCATCTCCGTCGGCGTCAGCCCGACAGGCGCACCCCCCTTGCGCACCTCCATGCCCTCGGTGTCGACCTCCAGGTCCCCGAAGACCAGCAGCCCGCCCTCGGGCGCGTCCGCACGGCCCCCGTCACCCGCGGCCGGTCCACCGGCGTGCCCGAAACGGCGCAGCACGGCCCGGATGCGGGCCACGAGCACGGACCCCTCGAAGGGCTTGGTCACGTAGTCGTCGGCCCCGGCCTCCAGGCCCAGGACGACGTCGATGGAGTCGGCGCGCGCGGACAGCATGATCACCGGCACGCTCGACTCGTCACGGATGCGGCGGCAGAGGCTGACGCCGTCCATGCCCGGCAGCATGACGTCGAGCAGCGCGATGTCGGGCCGGTCCGCCCGGAACGCCTCGAGCCCGGACAGCCCGTCGGGCATGGCGGTCACCGTGAAGCCGTCCCGCTCCAGGGCGAGCTGGGTGGCTTCACGGATCACGTCGTCGTCCTCGACGAACAGCACATGGGTCTCGGCCATCGTGCGCCTTCCCGTCCTTCCGTTCCGCGGTGCTTCTGTGTGGTCGGTCGCTGGGTGGTCGTAGGTCAGTTGCCGGTCGGCGGCTCGGACGGCGCCGGGCCGTCGATGCCGCCGTCGCCGACCGCGCGGCTGTAGTCGTTGTGCACCCAGTCGTGCTGGCTGAACCTGCTGCCCGCCCAGCGGTACGTGATCACGTCCTCGCCGGAGGGGTACGCCACCGGGTCGCCCTTCGCGTACACCTGCTTGGTCACGACCAGGTCGCCCCGGTCGATCGTGGCGTAGACGGCGGCGTCCTCGGCCATGAAGACGTTCTTGTACTCGCCGTTCTCCTCGCGGTACACGTACGTGCCGATGCCGACGGCGTCCCCGCAGGTCATCACGTTGACCACGACGTCGGGCGCGGTCGAGCCCGTGAGGTTCCCGTAGGAGGTGTCCACCGGGTACGCGTCCGCGACACACGGCTTCAGATCGGACTTGAGGCGCTCGCCGATCTTCGGGTCCGCCTTGATCAGCGCGATCGGATCGACCCGCTTGGCGGGCATCTGCCCGGAGGAGGCCGAGGTGGAGGGGGTCGGGGCGGCCGAGGCGGCCTCGTCGGCGCGGGCGGCGCCCTCGTCCCGGGAGCCCGTACCACCGGTGGAGCAGGCCGCCAGGGACAGCCCGACGGCGACGAGCCCGGCCAGTGCCGTGGTACTCGTCGCCTGGAGGGACGGGGTGCGCCGCCGCGGGCCGCTGGGCCCGTCGTCGTCGCCGTCGTGTCTGGCGCCTAGGCCGCGCACCGGTCCTGCCCCCGTTCGTCACGTCGTACGGTCGACCGCTCCAGAGCACGGGCGTCGTCGACGCCGCGGCTCTCCAGTTCCTGACGCAGTCGGGCCAGTGCGCGGTGGAGCGTGGACTTCACCGTACCCGTCGACATGCCGAGCGCGGCCGCGGTCTCCTCCGTGCTCATCTGTTCCCAGTGGCGCAGGACGACGACGCTGCGCTGCTTCGGCGCGAGCACCTTGAGGATGTCCATCAGCAGGGCCCGGTCGGCGTGCTGCTCGGTGGCGTCGTCGACGGACGCGTCGGGCAGCTGCTCGGTGGGGACCTCGTCGAGCTTGCGGGCCCGCCACCACTCGGTGCGCGTGTTGATCATGACCCGGCGCAGATACGCGTCGGCGAGTGACTTGTCGGCTATGCCGTCCCAGCGGCCGTACGTCCGTACCAGTGCCGTCTGCAGCAGGTCCTGCGCGTCCACCGGGTCGGGGACGAGGCGGCGCGCGCTGCGCAGCAACGCGTCCTGCCGAGTGCGGACGTACTCCTCGAAGTCGAGCACCTCGCCGTGCGACATCCTCAACCGCCTCCGATCCCCGTGACCTGCCCGTTTGTGGTACGTCGACGAAGGTACGGAGCTGTTGTCACGAGGCTGTCCGGGGCAGCCGTCGGCGGATGCACGGCTGTCCATCGGTTGTGTAACAGGGGCGCGGGGTGGGTAGGAGGCAAGATCGCCCTCAGGCGGCCCAGGGGCATCGGGCGGCTCGGGCGGCCCAAAGGCACCGGGCAACCGAGCCACCGAGCACCCCGGGGCATCGGGCGGCTCGGGCGGCCCGGAAGTCACCGAGCCACCGAGCAACCGGGCAACCGAGCCACCGAGCACCCCGGGCGGCTCAGGACTGCGGCAGGCGGTACATGCCGTCCTCGAGCGGCTCCACCAGACCGTCCGCGACCAGGCCGTCCAGGGCACGGGCCCGCTGCACCGGCTCGTCCCAGGCCGCGTCCAGAGCGGCCTGCGGCACCGCCCCCACCGCCTCACGCAGCACGGCGAGCAGCCGCCCGCGCACCTGCCGGTCCGTGCCCGCGTACGTCTGGCCCCGCCGCGGCGGGCCGTCGTGGGCCGGCTTCCCCGACAGCCGCCAGGCACAGCTCCGGGCGATCGGGCAGCGCCCGCAGTCCTCGTTCTTCGCCGTGCAGACCAGCGCGCCCAGCTCCATCGAGGCGGCCGCCCAGCGGGCCGCCGTCGCGACATCGTCGGGCAGCAGCGCCCGCGCGAGCCGGCGCTCGGCGGCGGTCGTGGCGTTCGGCGGGTACTGGACGCCCGTGGCCGCGCGCGCGAACACCCGGCGGACGTTGGTGTCGAGCACCGGGTGCCGCTGCCCGTAGGCGAACGAGGCCACCGCCGCCGCCGTGTACTCCCCGATCCCGGGCAGCGCCAGCAGCGCGGAGTGGTCCCTCGGCACATCGCCGCCGTGCCGTTCCGTTATGGCCACGGCCGCCGCGTGCAGTCGCAGGGCGCGCCGCGGGTAGCCGAGCCGGCCCCAGGCGCGCACCGCGTCGCCGGGCGCGTCGGCCGCCAGATCGGCCGGCCTCGGCCAGCGCGCGAGCCACTGCTCGTACACCGGCAGGACCCGGACGACCGGGGTCTGCTGGAGCATGAACTCGCTGACCATCACCCCCCACGCACCCGCCTCGGGGCGGCGCCAGGGCAGGTCGCGGGCGTGCCGGTCGAACCAGGCGAGGACGGGCCCGTGCAGCTCGGCGGGGGCCGGAGCCGGCGACGGAGCGGGGGCGTCGGGCATCGGGGTGCAGGCATCGGTGGAAGTCATGGCCCTCCGATCCTGGCACGTTCAGTGCGCGCCGTGGCGCACGCCCTCGGGGCGCGCGGAGGCGTGCTGGCGCGGTCCGCGCCCCGCGCACCACACCACGGCGCCGTTGCGGGTCGACCGGGCGGTGTCCACCAGGGCCCGGACCGGCCGGGTCGCCGCCGTGAGGGCCAGGAACGCGAGCGCTCCGCCGAGCAGCAGGCCGACCGTCACGTCGTGCGGGTAGTGGACGCCGACGAAGACCCGGGAGAAGGCCATGAGCAGCGCCATGGGCACGGTCAGCCACACCATCCCGCGCCAGGCCAGCGCGAGCGCGACCGCCGCCGCGCCGGCGATGGCGGCGTGGTTGCTGGGGAAGGACCAGTCCCCGGTCGGCGGGCACGGCACGAGCGCGGCGGGGGCGCCGGCGACGGCCCGGCACGGACGCTCCTCGTCCACCAGGGTCTTGAGCGCCTCGCTCACCACGTATCCGAAGGCGGTCGCGAGCGGGGCGAGCAGCGCCAGGGCCATCCCACCGCTCGCCCCGGACCTGGCCCGCCACCAGCCGGCCACGAACAGCACGCCGAAGAGCAGCAGCCCGGCCTCCGTCCACACCTCGGCGAGGCGCTGGAACCAGTGCGGCGTGGAGTGGGCGAAGCCCGTGACGTCGAGGTAGAGGTCGGCGGAGAGCCGGAAGAGGTTGTCCATGATCGGCGACGTTAACCGGCGGCCGGAGCCCGCCACCCGTGCCGAAGGTGCACGACGACCCCCTACGAAAGTGGGGTGGATGTGATGATCGGCAAAGTTTGGTGCCTGGGGCGGCGGGTGGGGCGGGGGTTGGCGCCGATCTCTCGTAAGGTTCGTGCCGTGGGATCACTGCGCAATCCGGTCGGGCCGCTTCCCTCCTCCATCTACTGGCGACGGAGGGCGGTCGCGCTGTGCCTGATCGCCCTTCTCGCGGCGCTCGCGCTCTGGGCCGTCGCCTCCGGTGGCGGCGGCGGGAAGAAGGCCAACGACGCGGCCAACGGCTCTTCCCCCGCGCCCTCGATCACTCCCGGTCCGTCCGGCTCCGGCCCCGCGATCAGTGAACAGCCGGGCGGACGCGACGAGTCGGGCGACTCCGGCGAGAACTCCGGTGGCGAGGGCGGCGACGCGGGCGACACCGGTACGGGCGGTACGGACACCGGCACCGAGAACGGCGGAAAGAACGGCGACACCGACGGTGGGGGAGGCGACGGCGGTGCCGGCACCAGCGCCGGCCAGCAGGTCCCGGCCGGTTCTCCGCTGCCCAACTGCGCCCCCGCCGCACTGCAGTTGACGCTTCGCAGCGCGAAGGTCTCGTACGCGCCGGGCGAGAAGCCCCGCTTCCACCTCGTCGCCAAGAACACCTCGGCCGTCGACTGCAAGGCCGACCTCGGCCCGAAGAACGCCATCCTGACGATCAGTGACAACAAGGACGACGAGGTCTGGTCGTCCCAGGACTGCCCGCGTCCGGCCGGCGCCGCCCTCTTCCGGATTCCCGCCCGTTCCGCGATCACGCACACCGTGGAGTGGGACCGCGGCCGCAGCGCCCCGCAGTGCGCCACCGCCCCGGCGGGACCGGTGGCACCGGGCACGTACCTGGTGGAGGCGGCGATGCCGGGCGTGAAGGTCCTGCCCGCCTCGTTCACGCTGGCCAAGGACTGACGGCACGAGCACGCGGAAGGGGCCGTACGGGAGACTCCGTACGGCCCCTTCCCGCATGCGCGCGGACGGACCCGGTCAGACGTACCGCTCGCGGACGGACCTGACGGATTCGGTCAGACGTACCGCTCCAGGATCGAGGACTCCGCGAGGCGGGACAGGCCCTCACGGACGCTGCGCGCCCGGGCCTCGCCGACGCCGTCGACGGTCTGCAGGTCGTCCACACTGGCCGCGAGCAGCTTCTGCAACCCGCCGAAGTGCTCCACGAGCCGCTCGATGATCGCGCCGGGCAGCCGCGGAACCTTGGCGAGGAGCCGGTAGCCGCGCGGGGACACGGCGGAGTCGAGGGTCTCGGGGGAGCCGCTGTAGCCCAGGGCGCGGGCGACGATCGGCAGTTCGAGCAGCTCCGCGTGGGTGAGCGCGTTCAGCTCGGTGAGCGCCTCGGTGACCGTACGGGAGCGCTTCGCCGTGGGCTCGGGCACGTAGTCGCGGACGACGAGCTCGCGCTCCGGCTCCACGCCCGCGATCAGCTCGTCGAGCTGGAGGGAGAGCAGCCGGCCGTCGGTACCGAGCTCGACGACGTACTCGGCGATCTCGGTGGCGATCCGGCGGACCATCTCCAGGCGCTGGGCCACCGCCGTCACGTCCCGGACGGTCACCAGGTCCTCGATCTCCAGCGCGGAGAGCGTGCCGGCGACCTCGTCGAGACGGAGCTTGTACCGCTCCAGGGTGGCCAGCGCCTGGTTGGCCCGGGAGAGGATCGCGGCCGACTCCTCCAGGACACGGCGCTCGCCGTTCACGTAGATGGCGATGAGCCGCATCGACTGCGAGACGGAGACCACGGGGAAGTTGCACTGCTTGGAGACCCGGTCCGCGGTGCGGTGGCGGGTACCGGTCTCCTCGGTGTGGATGGAGGCGTCCGGCACCAGCTGGACACCGGCCCGGTGGATCTTGGAGATGTCCTTGTCGAGGACGAGCCCGCCGTCGAGCTTGCACAGCTCCCGCAGCCGTGTCGCGGTGAACTCCACGTCCAGCACGAAGCCGCCGGTGCACATCGAATCCACCGTCTTGTCCATGCCGAGCACGATGAGACCACCGGTATTGCCCCGCAGCACGCGCTCGAGACCGTCGCGCAGTGCGGTGCCGGGAGCGACCGCGCTGAGGGCCGCGCGCATCAGCGCTTCGTTCCCGTCCTTGGCTGCCACTGCACTCCTCCGGCTCGTACGGATGGGCGAGACCAGGGCAAAGTCTAGCGACACCGCCCCGCGCCCCTCCGCCGCGCGCCGGAGCACACCCCGTGCTCGCCCCGTCCGCTACCCGTCCTCCCCCTTGGGAGCGGCCGGCCGGCGGCCCCTCGGCAGCACCCTGAGCGCGTCGCCCATGTCCGCCACCTCCGTCACCTTCATGCCCGCCGGCACCTTCCCCGGGTCCGTCGGAACCAGGGCGTGGGTGAACCCGAGCCGGTGCGCCTCGGCCAGCCGACGCTGCACGCCCGTGACCCGGCGGACCTCGCCCGCGAGCCCCACCTCACCGATGGCGACCAGGTTCTTCGGCAGCGGGGTGTCACTGGCGGCGGAGGCCAGCGCGAGCGCGATGGCCAGGTCGGCGGCCGGCTCGGAGAGCTTCACACCGCCCACCGTCGCCGAGTAGATGTCCCGCTTGCCGAGCGCGGTGATCCGGCCGCGCTGCTCCAGGACGGCCAGCATCATCGAGACCCGGGAGGTCTCCAGACCGGACGTGGTCCGGCGCGGGGAGGGGATCTGGGAATCGACGGTCAGCGCCTGGACCTCGGCCACCAGCGGCCGGCGTCCCTCCAGCGTGACCGTCAGGCAGGTGCCCGGCACGGCGGTGTCGCGCCGCGTCAGGAACAGCCCGGACGGGTCCGCCAGGCCCGTGATCCCCTCGTCGTGCAGCTCGAAGCAGCCGACCTCGTCCGTCGCCCCGTACCGGTTCTTGACCCCGCGCACCAGCCGCAGGCGCGCGTGCCGGTCACCCTCGAAGCTCAGGACGACGTCGACCAGGTGCTCCAGGAGACGAGGGCCGGCGATGGCCCCGTCCTTGGTGACATGGCCGACCAGGAGCGTCGCCATGCCCCGCTCCTTGGAGGCGCGGATCAGCGCGCCGGCGACCTCGCGCACCTGGGCCATGCCGCCCGGCGCGCCGTCGATCTCCGGGGAGGCGACCGTCTGCACCGAGTCCATGATCAGCAGCGAGGGCTTGACGGCGTCGAGATGGCCGAGGACGGCGGACAGGTCGGTCTCGGCCGCCAGGTACAGATGGTCGCTCAGCGCGTTGATGCGGTCGGCCCGCAGCCGGACCTGGCTCGCGGACTCCTCGCCCGTGACGTACAGCGTGCGGTGCTCGTCGCTGGCCGCCTTCGCGGCGACATCCAGCAGCAGCGTCGACTTGCCGACACCGGGTTCACCGGCGAGCAGCACGACGGCTCCGGGCACCAGACCCCCGCCCAGGACCCGGTCCAGCTCGTCGACTCCGGTGGAGCGCGCGGTGGCCGTCCGGCCGTCGACCTGGCCGATGGGCAGCGCGGCGGTGGAGACCCGGCCGGCGGCCGTCGTGCGGACGGCGGGCGCGCCGTACTCCTCGACCGTCCCCCAGGCCTGGCACTCGGGGCAACGGCCGAGCCATTTGGCGGTCGTCCAGCCGCATTCGGTGCAGCGGTAGGACGGCCTGTCCTTGGCGGATTTCGTACGGGCAGCCATGCACCGAACCGTAGCGGGCGGCACCGACAACGGATGCGGAGCCGGGGGACCGCCGCCCCCGGGGAGTGGCCGCCGTCGGTGGAATGCCGCCCTCCTGTCCCCTTTTGAGGGATACCTTCACCCGTAAGGATTAAAAGTG
The DNA here is from genome assembly GCF_055564335.1 of Streptomyces sp. NPDC029139. NCBI lineage: Bacteria > Bacillati > Actinomycetota > Actinomycetes > Kitasatosporales > Streptomycetaceae > Streptomyces > Streptomyces sp. NPDC029139. The sequence goes on from NZ_JBVHWN010000004.1 coordinate 623,395, forward strand.
TTCAACCGGTACGAAGAGTTCGGCCAGTCCTGCCTAGGGTCGCCCAGTGACGAGCAGCAGGCTGGAATCCTCCACGAACACCACCGGCGCACACCGGGCGCACCGACGGGTGGCCGACGGCCCCCGTACCGCCGACCGCACCGTCGGCCAGCATCCGCCCGCCCGCTACGAGGCCCACCTCGACGGCCTGTTCACCTACTGCCTCTCCGTGCTGTGCGACCACGACGCCGCGACCGCCGTCCTCGGCGACGTCCTCGCCGTCGCCGAACGCCACCACGGCCGCTGTCCGTCCGACGCGGACGGGCGCACGGCCTGGCTCTACGCGCTGGCCCGCTGGGCCTGTCTGCGCAGCCTCGGCGAGCAGCGCCGCAAGCGCCAGGGCGCGCACACCGGCCGCCCCGCCGCCGCCGAGCCCGAGCCGCCGCGGGTCTCCGAGGAGGTCGCCGAGCGCCGGCGCGCGGAACTGGCCCGGCTCGCCTGGCCCGAGGCGGCCGGCACCACCCCCGAGCAGCGGGAGGCCCTGGAGCTCGCCGTCCGGCACGGCCTCGGCCACCACGGAGTCGCCGCCGTGCTCTCCCTCGACCCCCTCGCCGCCCGGGAGCTGCTCTCCTCGGCCGCCTGCGAGGTCGAGCGGACCCGGGCCGCGCTCGCGGTCGTCGAGACCGGGAACTGCCCCACCGTCGCCCGGCTCACCGGCGACCACCAGGTGCTGCTCTCCGCGACCCTGCGCGCCGAACTCGTCCGCCATGTCGACGACTGCCCCCGCTGCCGCCGGGCCGCCGAGCGGGCGGGCGCGGGCGGCCCGTGGCCCGGCGCGACGGCCGCCTCCCCGGCCAGGCTCCCACTGGTCGAGGCACCCCGGGCGGCCGCGTACATGGCGATGCTGCACGTCCCCCGCGCGCGTGCCGGGGCCCCCCGCTTCGGGCCCACCGGTTTCCCGATGGACCCCAAGGACCACGCGGCCCGCCGCGACCGGATGCGGGCCCGCGCCGTGACGACCACCGTCGTGGCCGCCGTCGTCGCGGCCCCGGTGCTCGCCCTGTGGGCCTCGTACCGCGGCGGCCCGTCGGGCGACGAAGCCCGCGCGGGCGCCCCGGTCACCGCGCACGAGGCGGACGACCCGACGAGCCTCGACGGCACCCCGTACGACCGCTACGAGAACGCGGGCAACGCCCACACCACCCCCGACTCGCGCTTCACCCAGGGCAGCCGCTCCCCGGACGTCTCGGTCGAGGTGGTCAGCCCCGGCGGGCCGGCCGGGCCCACCCTGCCCGGACAGCCCGGCCCGGGACGGATCACGGTCACCGCGCGGGGCGACGGGAACACGACACTGCTCACCCTCACGGCGTCCGGCGGCTCGCCGGTCGACTGGGCACTGTGGACGGACGCTCCCTGGCTGTACGTGAGCCAGGCGTCCGGCACCCTGCGGCCGGGCGAGTCGGTGACGGTCAGGATCAGCGTCGACCACGCGCGCGAGCCCGTCGGCTCCTGGTCCGGACGGGTCGGGGTGAACCCCTCGGGCGCGGTGGTGCGGATCGACGGCCGTGGCGCGAGCACCCCGCCGCCTCCCACCTCCGAGGAGCCTCCTCCGACGACCGGCGGCCCGACGAGCCCTCCGCCGACCACGGAGCCGACGACGCCCCCGCCCACGACCGAGGAACCGCCCCCGACCACGGAGCCGACCACCCCTCCGCCGACGACGGACCCCGCGCCCACGGGCGAGCCCTCACCGTCCACGGACCCGGGGACGCCGAGCGGACCGGACTCCCCGTCGGCGTCGTAGACCGCGGCAGCCCCGCTGCCGTCTACCGTGGGGCCGGGTCCGCCGGGTGCGGAGCCACCAGCGGCAGCTGCGAGGCCAGCCGGGCCTCGCACAGCTCCACCAGCACGTCGTACGCCGCCTTGCCCATCAGCTCGGTCAGCTCCGGCCGGTACGTCACGTACACCGGCTCTCCCGCCCCGTGCGCCGAGGTCGCGGACGTGCACCACCAGTGCAGGTCGTGGCCGCCGGGGCCCCAGCCCCGCCGGTCGTACTCACCGATCGACACCTGGAGGACCTTGGTGTCGTCGGGCCGCTCGATCCAGTCGTACGTACGCCGCACCGGCAGCTGCCAGCAGACGTCCGGCTTGGTCTCCAGCGGCTCCTTGCCCTCCCTGAGGGCCAGGATGTGCAGCGAGCAGCCCGCGCCGCCCGCGAACCCGGGACGGTTCTGGAAGATGCAGGACCCCTCCCAGCGGCGGGTCTGCCGGTCGCCGTCCTCGTCGAGCTGGACCCAGCCCGACTCCGTGCCGACGTCGTGGAACTGCCACAGCTCCGGAGTGAGCCGTGCCACATGGGAGGCGACCCGCTTCTCGTCGTCCTCGTCGGAGAAGTGGGCGCCCAGCGTGCAGCAGCCGTCGTCGGCGCGGCCCGCCTGGATGCCCTGGCAGCCGCTGCCGAAGACGCACGTCCAGCGCGAGGTGAGCCAGGTCAGGTCGCAGCGGAAGACCTGCTCGTCGTCGGCCGGGTCGGGGAACTCGACCCACGCACGGGGGAAGTCCAGGCCCTTCTCGTCCGGTTCGCCCGCACCGGAGGCCAGGCCCAGCGTCTTGGAGGTCTTGTGAGCCTTGGCAGCGCTGTCTTTGCCCGGCTTCGCCTTTTTCGTCTTTGGCACACTCCCAGCGTATGCGGGTGGGAGCAGTAGCGTTCCGCCCATGAGACTCGGAGTCCTCGACGTCGGTTCGAACACAGTGCATCTGCTGGTGGTGGACGCCCACCCCGGCGCCCGCCCGCTGCCCGCCCACTCCCACAAGGCGGAGCTGCGGCTGGCGGAGCTCCTCGACGAGGAGGGTGCCATCGCTCCCGACGGCGTGGAGCGGCTCATCGCGACCGTCCAGGGGGCTCTGCAGGCCGCCGAGGACAAGGGCTGCGAAGAGCTGCTGCCGTTCGCGACCTCGGCGGTACGCGAGGCGACGAACGCCGACGTCGTCCTGGAGCGGGTGAAGCGGGAGACCGGCGTCGACCTGCAGGTCCTCACCGGCGAGGAGGAGGCCCGGCTCACCTTCCTCGCGGCCCGCCGCTGGTTCGGCTGGTCCGCGGGCAAGCTCTTCCTCCTCGACATCGGCGGCGGCTCCCTGGAGATCGCGTACGGCATCGACGAGGAGCCGGACACGGCGGTCTCGCTGCCGCTGGGCGCGGGCCGGCTGACCTCCGGCTGGCTGCCCGGGGACCCGCCCGACCCGGCGGACGTTCGGGCGCTGCGCCGCCACGTGCGCGCCCAGATCGCCCGCACGGTCGGAGAGTTCAGCCGCTTCGGCAAGCCCGACCACGTCGTGGCCACGTCCAAGACCTTCAAGCAGCTCGCCCGGATCGCCGGGGCGCCCGGCTCCGGGGAGGGCCTCTACGTCCAGCGCGACCTGAGCCGCACGTCCCTGGAGGAGTGGGTCCCCAAGCTCGCCGCCATGACGGCCGGCCAGCGCGCCGGCCTCCCCGGCGTCTCGGAGGGCCGCGCCGCCCAGCTGCTCGCGGGGGCGCTGGTGGCCGAGGGGGCGATGGACCTCTTCGGCATCGACGAACTGGAGATCTGCCCCTGGGCGCTGCGCGAGGGCGTGATCCTGCGCCGCCTGGACCACCTGCCGGAACTCTGAGGAACGGCGACGAGGGGCGGGGCGAGCGGCGCCGGCCGCCCGAAGGCACATGCGCGTGCCACCGAAGGCCCGCACGCGCGCGTGCCCGCCGGGACGGCCCCCACGCGCGCGTGCCCGCCGGGACGGCCCCCACGCGCGCGTGCCCGCCGGGACGGCGCTCCGCGCGCGTGCCGGAAGGTACGGCCCTCACGCCCGTGCCGGAAGGTACGGCCCTCACGCCCGTGCCGGAAGGCGTGGCCTGACGCGCGCCGCCTTGGCGGAACGGCTCCCCCGGCTCCCCGGCGCGCGTGCCCGCGGGTACGCCCCTCCGCGCGCGTGCCCACGGCCCGGCGTGACCGGAACCACCTCCCCCGGGCCCCGCCCCGCCCCGTACCCTGTCCTTCGTGGCAGAACCAGTGGTGCGCGTCCCGGATGCGAAGGTCGCCCTGTCGACGGCCTCGGTCTATCCGGAGTCGACGGCGACGGCCTTCGAGATCGCCGCGCGCCTCGGCTACGACGGCGTCGAGGTCATGGTGTGGACCGATCCGGTCAGCCAGGACATCGAGGCCCTGCGCCGCCTCTCGGACTACCACCAGGTACCGGTCCTCGCCGTCCACGCGCCCTGTCTGCTCATCACCCAGCGCGTCTGGTCCACCGACCCCTGGGTCAAGCTCCAGCGGGCCCGGGCGGCCGCCGAGAAGCTGGGCGCCTCCACGGTGGTCGTGCACCCGCCGTTCCGCTGGCAGCGCCAGTACGCCCGTGACTTCGTCGGCGGCATCTGGCGGATGGCCGACGAGACGGACGTGCGGTTCGCCGTCGAGAACATGTACCCCTGGCGGTACAAGGACCGCGAGATGCTCGCGTACGCCCCCGAGTGGGACGTCACCAAGGACGACTACCGTCACTTCACGGTCGACCTCTCGCACACCGCGACCGCCCGCACGGACGCCCTCGCCATGATCGACCGCATGGGCGACCGTCTCGGCCACGTCCACCTCGCCGACGGCAGGGGTTCGGCCAAGGACGAGCACCTCGTGCCGGGGCGCGGGACCCAGCCGTGCGCCGAGCTCCTGGAGCGTCTCGCGCTCACCGGCTTCGACGGCCATGTCGTCATCGAGGTCAACACCCGCCGGGCGATGTCAGCCGCCGAACGCGAGGCCGACCTCGCGGAGGCCCTGGCCTTCACCCGGCTGCACCTGGCCTCGGCGGCCCGGCCGTCGTCCCGGGCCCCGCGCCCGTGACCGGACCGGCCCCACGCCGGCGCGGCCGCCCGTCGCGTACCGAGGAGGAGACCGGCCCGGGCGCGCGCGAACGCATCCTGGAGGCGGCCCGCACCCAGTTCGCCGAGCGCGGCTACGACAAGGCGTCCGTGCGCGGCATCGCCAAGGCGGCCGAGGTCGACCCGGCGCTCGTGCACCACTACTTCGGTACGAAGGACGAGGTCTTCGCCGCCGCGATCGAGGTCTCCTTCGAGCCCGCGACCGTCGTCCCGGCGATCGTCGAAGGGCCGCGCGACGCCATCGGCGAACGGCTCGCGCGCTTCTTCATCGGTGTCTGGGAGAACCCCGCCACCCGCGCCCCGCTCCTCGCGATCATCCGCTCCGCGCTCACCCACGAAGCCGCCGCGAAAGTGCTGCGCGGCTTCGTGCTGCGGCGGCTCCTGGAGCGGATCGCGGCCGACCTCGACGTACCGGACCCGAAGTTCCGCGCGGAGCTCGCCGCCTCGCACATGATCGGGATCGCGATCCTGCGGTACGTCGTCCAGGTCGAACCGCTCGCCACCGCCGATCCGGAGCGGATCGTGGCGATGGTGGCGCCGACGCTCCAGCGGTATCTCACCGAGGCATGACCGACAGCTGAACACCCGGTCCGGCATACGGACACGCTGTCCAGATCTTGGTCCGTCGGCGTACGCTCGAGAGCAAGCACACCCATCACGAGGAGCGAGCGACGATGCCCGAGCTGAGGTCCCGCACTGTCACCCACGGTCGCAACATGGCGGGCGCACGCGCCCTTATGCGCGCCTCCGGTGTACCGGGCGCGGACATCGGCCGGAAGCCGATCATCGCGGTCGCCAACTCCTTCACGGAGTTCGTCCCCGGCCACACCCACCTGCAGCCGGTCGGCCGGATCGTCTCCGAGGCCATCACGGCCGCCGGAGCCATCCCGCGCGAGTTCAACACGATCGCCGTCGACGACGGCATCGCGATGGGCCACGGCGGCATGCTGTACTCCCTGCCCTCCCGCGACCTGATCGCGGACAGCGTGGAGTACATGGTCGAGGCCCACTGCGCCGACGCCCTGATCTGCATCTCCAACTGCGACAAGATCACCCCCGGCATGCTGATGGCCGCCCTGCGCCTCAACATCCCGACGGTCTTCGTCTCCGGCGGCCCGATGGAGTCCGGCAAGGCCACGCTGGTGGACGGCACGGTCCGCACGCTCGACCTGGTCGACGCGATGTCGGAGGCCGTCAACGACAAGATCTCCGACGCGGACATGCTCCGGATCGAGGAGAACGCCTGTCCGACCTGCGGATCCTGTTCCGGCATGTTCACCGCCAACTCGATGAACTGCCTGACCGAGGCGATCGGCCTCTCCCTGCCCGGCAACGGCTCGGTCCTCGCCACGCACACCGCCCGCAAGGCGCTGTACGAGAACGCCGCCCGCACGGTCGTCGACATCACCCGGCGCTACTACGACGAGGACGACGCGTCCGTCCTGCCGCGCTCCATCGCCACCCGCGCCGCCTTCGACAACGCCATGGCCCTCGACATCGCCATGGGCGGCTCCACCAACACGATCCTGCACCTGCTCGCCGCCGCGCAGGAGGCCGAGCTGGAGTACGGCCTGTCCGACATGGACGCGGTCTCGCGCCGGGTGCCGTGCCTGGCCAAGGTCGCTCCGAACGTGGCGCCCGGCGGCACGTACTACATGGAGGACGTGCACCGGGCCGGCGGCATCCCCGCCATCCTGGGCGAGCTGTACCGTGCCGGGCTGCTGAACGAGGACGTCCACACCGTCCACTCCCGCTCCATCAAGGAGTGGCTGGAGACCTGGGACGTGCGTGGCGGATCTCCCTCGGAGGAGGCCGTCGAGCTGTGGCACGCGGCGCCCGGCTGCGTCCGCTCCGCGACCGCGTTCTCCCAGTCCGAGCGCTGGGACTCCCTCGACACGGACGCGGCCGGCGGCTGCATCCGCGACGCGGCCCACGCGTACTCCGAGGACGGCGGCCTCGCGGTCCTGCGCGGCAACCTGGCCGTGGACGGCTGTGTCGTGAAGACGGCCGGCGTCGACGAGTCGATCTGGACCTTCGAGGGCCCGGCGGTCGTCTGCGAGTCGCAGGACGAGGCCGTCGAGAAGATCCTCAACAAGCAGGTCAAGGACGGCGACGTGGTCGTCATCCGCTACGAGGGCCCCCGCGGCGGCCCCGGCATGCAGGAGATGCTCTACCCGACCTCGTTCCTCAAGGGCCGTGGCCTGGGCAAGACCTGCGCGCTGGTGACGGACGGCCGCTTCTCGGGCGGTACGTCGGGTCTGTCGATCGGCCACGCCTCGCCGGAGGCGGCCTCGGGCGGCACGATCGCGCTCGTCGAGGACGGTGACCGCATCCGTATCGACATCCCGAGCCGTTCGATCGAGCTGCTGGTCTCCGACGAGGTCCTGGAGACCCGCCGCGAGGCGCTGGGCGGCGTCTACGCCCCGAAGAACCGTCAGCGCAAGGTGTCGGCGGCGCTGCGGGCGTACGCGGCGATGGCGACGAGCGCCGACAAGGGCGCGGTCCGTGACGTGACCAAGCTGGGCTGAGCCCGTCGGGTCTCGAGGCTCCGATGACGCGGGGAGTGGGCGGCGACGCTCACTCCCCGCGCTGTCACGGTGAGGCGGCGGCCTCTCACCAGGCGGACGGGTCCCGCCCGTCAACGGCGAACACGGACCCGTCGGGCGCGGTCCCGAACACCCGGTCCCCGGCGACGACGGGCGCGGGCACGGTGGGCGCGTATCCGAGCCGGCCGTCCCCGAGCCGCGGCTTCGTCTGCCCGATCAGCGCGCCGCGCGCGGTGTCGACGGCGAGCAGCCGCCCGTCGGAGGCGGAGAGATAGAGCCGGTCTCCCTCCCCGAGGACGGGCGCGGACACGTTCCCGGCGGCGGTCTCCAGCTCCCACAGGACGCGGCCGCGGGGGGCGGCGGTGTCGAGGGCGGTGAGCCGGCCGGTGGCATCGAGGAGGTAGGCGGTGCTCCCGCGCACGGTGATCTTGGGATTGTCCGAGGGGTACGGCAGGGGGAGGCGCCGTACCGCCCCGCTCGCGGGCTCGTGGAGGACGACGGCCACGGTGCGCGAGTCCCGGTCGGTGGCGGCCAGGAGCAGCGCTCCGCCGTCGGTCACGGCGACCGGGACGAGCTCTCCGTCGAGGCGCTTCTGCCAGGCCACCTCGCCGGTGCGCGGCCGCACCGCGCTCACACGGGTCCGCTTGCCGTCCGTCGTGCTCTCGAACACGGTCAGCAGCCGGGACGTCGGGTCGTACGGCCCCACCCGCGGGCTGGTGTGGCCGCGCAGCGCATGCCGCCAGAGCTGCTCGCCGGTGGCGCCGTCGACGACCGTGAGCGTGCCGGCGCCGCCCGCGAAGACCAGGGCGTCCCCCGCGGGATGGCCCCGCCCGACCTGAGCCGCCGTGTCCGTGTGCCAGCCCGGCGTCCCCCGATCCGCCGCGTACGTACGAAGGCCGCCGCCCGCCCCGGCGACGCCGACCAGACCGCCGGGCAGGGCCCAGGGCGCGGGCGGGATCTCCTCCTCGGGCCCGGACGCCTGCGACCAGACCACCCGGCCGGTCGCGGCGTCGATACGCGCGACGCCGACCCCCCGCCCGGAGCAGAAGAGCGCATTGGTGGCAAAACCACAGGTGGGGGCGGTGACATCACCGTCGTGCGGCAGCACGGTCTGCCATCCGGGGAACGGTCGCGCCGCACCCGCGTGGTGCGGCCTCGCCGGGGCGGGGGCATCGGGAACCAGCAGACTCGCGGCGACCGCGCCGCCGCCGGCCAGGGCGAGGAGCACGGCGGCCGCGACCGGCCGGCGGATCCGCCGGCGGGCGCGCGGCGCGGGAGCCCGGACCGGAGTGTCCGCGTCCCAGGACCCCGACGGCCCGGCCTGGGGAGCGGGCAGGGTGAGGGGCCTGCGCTGGGCCGGTATGAAGGCCGCCGCTTCGTACGAGGGCGGCAGCAGCGCCGCCATGATCTCGGCCGGAGTCGGGCGCTCCGCCGGTTCCTTGGCGAGGCAGCGGGCGACGAGCGGCGCCAGGTCCTCCGGAACCCCCGTGAGGTCCGGCTCGTCGTGCACCACCTGGTACGCGACGATGTACGGACTGTCGGAGTCGAAGGGCCCGTGTCCGGTCGCGGCGTGGACGAGCACGGAGCCGAGCGCGAAGACGTCCGCGGCCGGCCCGACCTCGCGGGGCCGCTGGAACTGCTCGGGCGCCATGAACGGCGGCGACCCGATCAGCTTCCCCGTCTCCGTGCGCAGATCGCTGTCCACCGGCCGGGAGATGCCGAAGTCGATGACCTTCGGTCCCGTGTCGGTGAGCAGGACGTTGCTCGGCTTGAGGTCGCGGTGGACGACGCCGGCCCGGTGGATGTCGCGCAGCGCCTCCGCGAGCCCGGCCGTCAGCCGACGCAGTTCGGCGGGGGACAGCGGGCCGTTCCGCTTCACCTGGTCGGCGAGGGTGGGGCCGGGGACGTAGAGGGTCGCCATCCAGGGACGCACGGCATCGGGGTCCGCGTCCACGACGGGCGCGGTGAACGCGCCGCTGACGCGCCGCGCGGCGGCCACCTCCTGGCGGAAACGCGCCCTGAACTCGGGGTCCGCCGCGTACTGTCCGTGCACCACCTTGACCGCGAGCCGCAGCCCCGAGGCGGAGGTGGCCAGGTGCACCACACCCATGCCGCCCGCGCCGAGACAGGCCTGGAGGCGGTAGTCGCCCGCGTACTCAGGTTCTTCCGCATCCCGGTCGGCGCCGGTACTGCGCAACGGCGGCATAGCCAACCCCCGTGTGGTTCCCCGTTGAGGCCGCGCGCGTGCGCGACGCACGGAGCCTAGTCCATGGCACCCGCGAAGTCGGTGGGGCTTGCTAGCCTGCGCGTCGCGGAGAGTGAAGCGCGGCGGAGCGCTTCGCGCCAACGGGGGAGGGACGCCATGGGCGTTGAGGTATCGAACGACGCGACCGCGGTCGCGGAGCTGGACGGGGTCGCCACGATGAGCGTGGCGCGCTACCCGATCGCGCCCGGCTACCGCGTCAACGTGCGCTCCGGACCGGGGACGCAGTACCCGATCGTGCGGGTCCTGAGCATCGGTGTGAGCGTGCCGATCTACTGCCAGAAGCCCGGTGAGTGGGTCACGGGCCCGTACGGCACCACCAACATCTGGGACAACATCGCCAGCGGTGAGTACGTCTCCGACGCCTACGTGAACACCGGTCGCGACGGCTACGTAGCCCGCCGCTGCGGCTGACCCTTCTCTCGCCCCGGGGATAATCGACCCCGTGAGCGACGAAGACCAGACCGCCCGGCCCGACAGCACCGCCAAGGACGCGGCCGGCGGCACCCCCGCCGGCCCGCGGCCCGAGGAGATCCGCTTCTTCGGGACGACCTGGGTCGACCACAGCGGTGGCTACGGCCCGCGCCGCGCCGGCCTCGCCGCCGGCGCGCTCCTCGCGGCCGCGGCCGGCTGTTTCGTGCTGCGGTTCGCCTACGAGGGGCTGGAGATCGCGGCCGTCGGCGGCTTCCTGAACCTGCTCGTCGTCGTGATGTTCGCGGTCTGCAGCGCCATCGCCTTCCGCAAGACGTGGGAGGGTTTCGTCCGCCGCCCCGTCGACCCGGCCCGCGAGGACGCGCTGCGCAGCCTCAAGATGATCGGCTTCATCGGCTCTCTCCTCGCCTACGCCGTCCGCTGTCTCACCGAGGCCCCGGGCGAAAAGCTGCGCCGCGCGGAGTACGAGACGGCCCGCGGCCAGTACGAGAAGCGCCGCGGCGCCCGCGCCGGCAACCCCGCGGCCCGCAAGAAGCCCAAGCCCAAGCGCAAGTAGCCCCACCGCCCCGGGTAGGCCCGCCCGCCCCGCTCGCGTACCCCCCCGCTCGCGTACCGCACCGCGAGCGGCTGCGCGGGCGCCTTCCCCTCCCCGAGTCTTGACGCTCCGCACCCCCACGCGCATTATTCATCACATGATGAATTACACCGACGATGCCGCGGCGCGGCCGGCCATCGTCGCGCACGGCCTCACCGCCGTACGAGGCGACCGCACCGTCCTGCGCGGCCTCGACTTCACCGTCCCGGCGGGCAGGATCACCGGCCTCCTCGGACCCTCGGGCTGCGGCAAGTCCACCCTCATGCGCGCGGTCGTCGGCACCCAGGCCCACGTCACCGGCACCCTCCAGGTCCTCGGCCACCCCGCGGGCGACCCCGCCCTGCGCTCCCGGATCGGTTACGTCACCCAGGCGCCCTCCGTCTACGACGACCTCACCGTCCGCCAGAACCTCGACTACTTCGCCGCCGTCCTCATCCCCGGCCGCGCCCACCGCGAAGACCGCCGCGCCGCCGTCGCCCGAGCCGTCGACGACGTCGACCTCGCCTCGCACGCCGACTCCCTCGCCGGCCGGCTCTCCGGCGGCCAGCGCAGCCGCGTCTCCCTCGCCGTCGCCCTCCTCGGCACCCCGGAGGTCCTCGTCCTCGACGAACCCACCGTCGGCCTCGACCCCGTCCTCCGCCGCGACCTGTGGAGTCTCTTCCACCGCATCACCGAAGACCGCGGCACCACGATCCTCGTCTCCTCCCACGTGATGGACGAGGCCGAGCGCTGCCACCGGCTGCTCCTCATGCGCGAGGGCGAGATCCTCGCCGAGGACACCCCCGAAGCCCTGCGCCGCCGCAACGACACCGCCACCGTCGAGGAGGCGTTCCTCCATCTCGTCGACGCCGCCGACGCCCTCGCGGCCGTACACCCCGAGGAGGCCCACCGGTGAACAGCGCCCGCACCCTCGCCACCGCCGCCCGCGTCCTGCGCCAACTGCGCCACGACCCGCGCTCGATCGCCCTGATGCTCCTCGTCCCGTGCCTGATGCTCCTCCTGCTCAGGTACGTCTTCGACGGCAGCCCCCGGACCTTCGACACCATCGGAGCCTCGCTGCTCGGCATCTTCCCGCTCATCACGATGTTCCTCGTGACCTCGATCGCCACGCTGCGCGAGCGCACCTCCGGCACCCTGGAACGCCTGCTCGCCCTGCCCCTCGCCAAGGGCGACCTCATCGCCGGCTACGCCCTCGCCTTCGGCCTCCTCGCCATCCTCCAGTCCGCCCTCGCGACCGGCCTCGCCGTCGGCGTCCTCGGCCTCGACGTCGTCGGCTCGCCCTGGCTCCTCCTCCTCGTCGCCCTCCTGGACGCACTCCTCGGCACCGCGCTCGGCCTCTTCGTCTCGGCCTTCGCCGCCTCGGAGTTCCAGGCCGTCCAGTTCATGCCGGCCGTGATCTTCCCCCAGCTGCTGCTCTGCGGCCTGTTCATCGCACGCGACCGGATGCACCCCGTCCTCGAAGCGATCTCCGACGCCATGCCCATGTCGTACGCCGTCGACGGCATGAACGAGGTCCTGCGGCACACCGACGTCACCGCCGCCTTCATCCGCGACGCCCTCGTCGTCTCCGGCTGCGCCCTGCTGGTCCTCGCCCTCGGCGCGGCCACCCTCCGCCGCCGGACGGCGTGACCGCCCCTCGGACACCGACCCCGGGCGACGGCGCACGGTGCGAGGATGGCGACACATACGCATCCACGGCGAGGTGAACAGAGCCATGACGCAGACCGTCGCAGTCCTCGGCACCGGCAAGATCGGTGAAGCGCTCCTCAGCGGCATGATCCGGGCCGGCTGGCGCCCCGCGAACCTCCTGGTCACCGCCCGCCGCACGGAGCGCGCGGAAGAACTGCGCGCCCGCTACGGCGTCGAGCCCGTCACCAACGCCGAGGCCGCCAAGCGCGCCGACACCCTCATCCTGGCCGTGAAGCCGCAGGACATGGGCCGCCTCCTCGACGAGCTCGCCCCCCACGTCGCCTCCGACCGCCTGGTCATCAGCGCCGCGGCCGGCATCCCCACCTCCTTCATCGAGGACCGGCTCACCGCCGGCACCGCCGTCGTCCGCGTCATGCCCAACACCCCCGTCCTCGTCGACGAGGGCATGTCCGTCATCTCCGGCGGCAGCCACGCCACCGCCGAGCACCTCGTCCACGCCGAGGAGATCTTCGGCGGCGTCGGCAAGACGCTCCGCGTCCCCGAGTCCCAGCAGGACGCCGCCACCGCCCTCTCCGGCTCGGGCCCGGCCTACTTCTACTTCCTCGTCGAGGCCATGACCGACGCCGGCATCCTGCTCGGCCTGCCCCGCGCCCAGGCCCACGACCTGATCGTCCAGGCCGCCATCGGCGCCGCCGTGATGCTCCGCGACAGCGGCGAACACCCGGTCAAGCTCCGCGAGGCGGTCACCTCTCCCGCCGGCACCACCATCAGCGCCATCCGCGAGCTGGAGAACCACGGGGTACGGGCCGCGCTCATCGCCGCCCTCGAGGCCGCCCGCGACCGCAGCCGCGAGCTGGCCTCCGGCAACGGCTGACGGCCCCGCCGCCCGCCGTCATACGAGGAGGCCGAGGCCGCAGGACCGGGGTTGACACGGGATTACCCGGTCCGTAGTGTTCTCCGAGTTGTCCGACGTGAGCACCGACCCCGGTCGGCCCCGGACAGCCATTCCGCAAGAACCACGAGAAGATCAAAACGATGCTTCGTCGCGTCGTGTCGTCATGCTTTCCGTGCACTTTTGCGAAATGAGGAATCCGCGTTCGAAGGTTTGAGCGCGAGCCGCCCGATTAGCGTCGGGGGCAGGGAATCCGCTAAAGTCTCACTCGTCGGAACGGCCCAACAGCCGCGAAGACAACTCCCGCTGACTGGGAATCAGGCCCGAAAGGATCTGATAGAGTCGGAAACGCAGGAAGGCCGAAACGGGAAACCGAAGAAGCCGGAAAGCACCGAGGAAATCGGATCGGAAAGATCTGATAGAGTCGGAAACGCAAGACCGAAGGGAAAAGCC